>CAURBR010000005.1:0-79448 GCA_963523415.1 uncultured Streptococcus sp.
ACACTAAAATAGAGTTGGTGGAAAATTTCCATCAACCCTAAAAATTATAGAACCATTATTTTTAAGAAAAGTGTTGGTAACGTATAGCATATGATATATAATAAATAAATGTAAGGGAGATACCCTTAACAATAAAGAAAGGAGTAAAATATGAGACAAAAAAGGTAAAGAAAAAAACACTCAAAAAGAAGAAAACGAAAGTAACCTTTAAAATCAACTTAGTATTCTTCACAATCGAGTGGAAATCGAATGGGACGAATAGCCTCACTCCTTTACCAAGTTGTATCATATAGTAATAGAAAATGAAAGTGAATTTCAAAATAACTAAACACGCTTTTGACTGTAAAGCATTTGTTGCATGGCTTATCTTTATAGGATTAATAGTATGGTTTATATTTAAGTAGGTGACTATATGAAAGTAGATACAGAGAAAATAGAATGGCTATTAAAAAATGCAACACAATATAATATTTCAAAAAATACAGGAGTTGCACAAGCCACAATATCTAACATTATAAACGGGAAAAGAGCATTAAAAAATTTAACTATTGAGGTAGGGGCAAAGTTAACTGGTTATGCCGAAAAATTACAAAAACATGAAAATTAAAGACGGAAAAATCGAGCTATCACTAGCTCGATTTTTTGTACTCTTTTTGTACTCAATTTTTCGATATTGTATGTTTCGCCGTGAAACATAAATGTTGATTCTATAGCGTTTTGCAACGTTATGAAACGTTAAGTAATGGAGCCGAGGGGAGTCGAACCCCTGTCCAAATATATTGACACAATCAAATCTACATTCATAGTTTATCTATTTAAAATTCGCTACTGATTAGCTGATAAACAAGCATCATCTTAAGCTAGCCTGATAATCTCTTATTCACTTAGACAGACGGAAAAGTGAATCGTATCCCACTGGTTATAGGACCTGGACCCGAGCACATGGGCGATGCCGGACAGATCTTAGCTAGCAGTTATTAAGCTGCGAAAGCTAAAGTGTTTGTTTGTTGTTTGTCAGTTGTATTTAACTGTAACGTTTTTACGTAGCCGTAACCTACGAAATGCATTGAAAGCTCAACCTATACCTGTCGAATCCGTAACGACCCCAGATAAATAAAAGCCTAGACAGTTAATTGTCTAGGCTTTCATTGTATCAAAGTTTTATATCAGTTTCAACGGTTTATCATTCATACATTTTCATTGGTAATAAATCAAATTCTTCCTCCTGAGCATCTTTACGAAGGGCGAAGTGATGAGTTTGATTGAGTGCCTTTAATGTAAAATGACCATCTGAATATTCAACGATATTTAAAGAAGCATTACCAATTAATTCTGATAATTGGAAATCTGGAATTAATTCATGTAGCATATTACGAATTGCCATTCCATGGCTAACAACGAGCACGTTGTGGTTTGTTTCGCGATGCTTACTTAAAACTTTTAGAAGTCCTTTTTCCACACGGGACCAAAATTCTGTAAAGTTTTCTCCAAGATGGTCTGGATCTAATTCTTTAAGACCGTTTAATTCTTCATGAATATTTCTTCCACCTAAATCGCTGAAATTACGTTGCAGTTTCTTATAGAGTTCTCCCCAAAGTTCTGCAGAATCTAATCCTTCGAGACTACCAAAATAGACTTCTCTAAATTCTGGCATCATTTCAATAGTGAGTTTATCTCTGTCAGGATGGTTTCTTAAAAATAGTTGTGCAGTTTCAACAGTTCGTCGTAAATCGCTCGTGTAAACAGCATCAAAATGAATATCAGCTGCACCTAATCCAGAACGAATGGCATCTAGACGACCTTCTTTTGTTAGTGGAGTATCTGACCAGCCTTGCATACGGTTATATCGGTTAAAGACTGTTTCTCCATGTCTCATAAAGTAGATAGTTACTCCTTTTTTTGTCATATGTTGACCTCCGTTCTTGTGATTAGTTTAATTGTAACCCTTTTAGAATAAAAATTCCATATAAATATTTATAGTTGACCTAATAAATATCCGAGAGCAACAAAAATAAGTCCGCCAATTAGACTAATTAGCATATACATTACAGCAAGAAGTGTGTTCCCATTTTGAACGAGTTGTAAGGACTCCAAGCTAAAAGTTGAGAAGGTAGTAAATCCACCACAAACACCGGTAACTAGAAGTAGTTGATCTCCTTGGAACCAATGTGCTTGTTGGAATTTTGCGCTTAAATAACCAATGACAAAAGAACCTATTAAGTTAATGACCATCGTCTTTATTGGAAAGGCATGTTGAATAGGAAATTGTGAGATTAAGTATCGTAGAATTGCACCAATAGCGCCACCGATACCAACAAATAATAATGACATCGAATCCTTCTTTCTTCTTTTTTTCTATTATAACTGAATTCGGTTTAAAAGAAAAAGCTGGATAAAGATCCAGCTAATTTCTTATTTAAAAAGTAAGCTTCCGATAACAATAATACCAAGAGCGATTCGATACCAACCAAAAGCTTGGAAATCATGTTGTTTGATATATTTGAGTAAGAATTTAATGACGAATAGGGAAACTATGAATGAAATCAAAGAACCAACTAATAAGATGATGAATTCAGCAACTGTATAGTGGAATCCAAATTTCAATAATTTTAAACCACTAGCTCCAAACATGATTGGAATCCCCATAAAGAAAGAAAATTCTGTTGCAATGGAACGACTGGTACCTACTAATAGACCACCTAGAATGGTTGATCCAGAACGACTTGTACCAGGTACTAAAGCTAAACATTGGAAAAGACCGATTTTAACGGCTGTCATAAAGCTCATATCTTTAAAATTGTTAATTTTAGGTTGAACATTTTTATGTTTACGCTCAATATATATAAAGGCAATCCCATAACCAATAAGTGCTAATGCGATGACAATTGGTTTGTTAAAGTAGTCGTCCATAAAGTCATCTAAAACGAAACCTAAAATGATAGCAGGAATACATCCGATAATCACTTTTTTCCATAAATCAATGGTTTCAATAAATTCTTTTCTCTTTTTATTTTTTGCAAAAGGATTTAATTTATTGAAGTAGACAAGAACTACTGCCATGATAGCTCCTAATTGAATGACTACGTTAAACATTTCTTGGAACTTAGCAGAAACGTCTAATTGGATGATTTCATTGACCAAAATTAAATGGCCGGTACTACTGATTGGTAACCATTCTGTTACTCCTTCAATAATTCCTAAAATAATAGTTTTGATAATCTCTATAAGATTAAGCATCTTTTCACTCCTTAAATTAAAGTCTAACAACAAAGATTATACTTCTTTCTGGGGTGGATTACCACAATTTACCAAAAAAACCTCTTCAAAAAAGAAGAGGCTTAGCGATGATGATTATTGAGGAATGACACAGACGACTTCCGGCGCATAAAAATCTTTCTGAAGCAGACGGAGTTTTCCATTTTCTGCATTTCGTTTGAATAATGTTAAGTTGTCGGACTCTTGGTGTCCCACGATTAAATATTCTTCGTCTCCACTCAAATGGAAATCCCGAGGAACAGACCCGTAGCTATCTACTGTTTGCACGAGTGTTAGCAGTCCATTTGTGGTATTAATTGAAAAAGTATATAAAGCATCATAACCACGGTTAGAAACATAGAGGAATTTTCCATCCTTGGATAGATGAATGGCACCACCCCATGCTTGTTGGTTCTCTGTTGTTAATGCAATTTTATCTAAGCTCGAAAAAGTTCCCTTTTCTTTGTCGTAAGAAAGTATTTCGACAGTAGCATCTAACTCACAAATAAGATATGCCACAGGAAGTGTTTTATGGAACGCGATATGTCTAGGACCGCTTCCTGCTTTTGTTTTGTATTGTGCCACTTCTTTGAGGCTATTTTTGCTTCGTTGATAGGTAAATACAGTATCCATTCCTAAATCACAAACCACAATCCATTTGCCATCGGGAGTATAGTCGGTAAAATGGACGTGAGGACCAGCTTGGTTTTTATGAATACTTGAACCAGAATGTACTTTTTTATCAACTTTTTCAATAGCATGTGAAGATGAATCGTAGTGGTATAATTCAATAAATCCACCATGATAGTTGGCAGTTAAGATATCGCCTGTTTCTTCGTTATATCGAATATAACAAGGAACGGCATCTTGGTCGAAGTAATTCGCGACTCTTTCAGCTGGGGAAGATAGGGTAGTATTAACGGTAAAACCAGCACTTTCTGAATCTTTTCCGACTGCGAATAATAAGTTGTTTTTCTTTGAAAAAGACAGATATGTTGGATTCTCAAGTTTTAATTCTAATTTTAGTTCTTCTAATTGTTGCTTTTCTTTATTTAAGACGACTGAGTAGACGCCTTGGCTTTCTCTCTTGGTATAGGTACCTAAGTAGAATTTTTCATTCATGAGTGTGCCCTCCTAGGTCAATATAAAATAATTATACAATTTTTTCTGAAATCTAATCAAATGTTAATCATAGTGCCTAAAAATATGATACACTATAAGAAACTGTGTATGGGAGGATTTTTATGAATACTGAACCAGGAAACAATAGAAAAGCAACTTGGTTTTGGAAATGGTTTTTAGATAATCAGTTGGTGACCGCTCTCTTAATCGTATTACTATTCTTAGTGAATTTGATTTTATTCTCGCAAACTTCTTATTTATTCATACCGCTTCGTGACTTTATATATGCCATCGGAGTCCCAGTAGCTTGTGGGGGAGTTATTTATTATCTCGTAAAACCTATCTTTGATTTTCTACTATCCAAGAAGGTCCCTAAAGGGATTGCCATCTTAATCGTAATGCTTGGTGTCATTCTGATTTTCATTATGGTGATTACAAGTCTCATTCCGATTATTCAAAAGCAATTACTTGATTTTGTGGGACAATTACCATATTACTATCAAATTATCCGAGAACAAGTAGAAGAGTTTATGCAAACAGGGCTTTTTGCTACATTGCAGGAGCAATTTAATAATATTAATATGGATTTCATCCAGTCTTTAACTGAAAGACTAAATGGAATTTTGAATTTCACCTTTAGTGGAATTGGAAGCGTCGTTGGAATTATTGGGGATTTCATTATTACCATCATGACAATGCCAGTCATTTTGTATTATCTTCTAAAAGATGGGGATAAATTATTGCCATTCGTTACTAAATTCTTCCCAACGAGATCTCAAAATAAAATTAGTATCATGCTTACTGAAATGAATCAACAAGTCAGCTCATATATCCGTGGACAAATTTCTGTAGCCGTTTGTGTGGGAATTACGTATACAATCGGTTACTCAGTCATTGGATTACCTTATGGCGTGACTATTGGAATGATTGCTGGTTTATTAACAATTATTCCTTACATTGGTTCTATCATCGGATTGACTCCAGCGTTAATTATCGCATTTGTGACGAACCCTTCATTAGCACTTCAGGTCTTATTGGTCTTTGTTATTGAACAATTGATTGAAAGTCGTGTTTTACAACCATTGATTTTAGGTTCTTCATTAAAAATGCACCCAGTTACAATTCTTATTATTTTATTGGCAGCAGGGAAAATGTTTGGATTAATGGGACTATTGATTGGTGTTCCGTTATATGCTGTTATCAAAGTGTTTATGACACATTTCTTTGCTTGGTATAAAGATTATTCTGGTTTGTATTATGATACAGAAACGAAGCAACCGGAAGAACAACTTCAGGAAGAAACAACAGAAGAAAAATAAAGTCGAAATCTCTCTTACAAAACGTAATGTTTAGTAAGGGAGGTTTTTTTTATGGAGTTAATATTCAGTGTGATAGTTGGAGCTGTAATCGGTAGCTTTATCAATGTGGTCAGCCTTCGTCTACAAAAAAGAGAAGACTTTATCTTTGGAAGATCTTGTTGCCCTCATTGCTTACATCATTTAGGAGGCGTGGATCTCGTTCCTGTATTCTCTTATCTTTTTTTGAGAGGGCGGTGCCGTTATTGTAAAAGAGCTATTGCTTTTCGATATTGTTTTATTGAGTTACTTACAGCTTTGTCTTTTTTATTGGTTGCTATATTAAAATCGCCAAGTGATTTTTCTGGGTATGTCATTTGTTCTTTTGCACTTCTTATAGCATTAGTGGATTTTGATTCGTATGAGGTTGATCTTCAAATTCTTTTAATTTTTAGTGCGTGTCTATTAGGGCTCAGCACAAGTTCACCTGAAAGCATAGTGATTGCTATTTTTACGGCCTGTCTTTTCTATGGAATCGTCTATATTGTGGGAAAGTGGATTTGGAAGCAAGAGGCTTTTGGAATAGGGGATATTTATTACCTAGCCACGTTTGGAGTCTATTTTAATTGGGAGCAGATTTTATTTATTGGATTGTTGTCTTTTGTAATTGGAGGAGCGGTAGGAATCGTGATTTTCTTATTGAACAAAGAATCTGTCAGAGGAAAAATGATTCCATTTACACCATTTATGAGTATCAGTGTAATCTTGGTCTATCTTTTTTCGATACAGTGGTTATAATTTTATAGATATTATTTAGTTCATTTTTAGAGAAATAGATTCAGACAAAAAAATCCTCTCTCTTTTAAGAAGAGAGAGGAGGATTTGGTTATGCATTTTTTTCTTTTCTACGTGCAGCTGCTGTTTCGATAATTCGATCTGTTAAATGCTGATTTCTAACGAGAATAGGGCCATGAAAGTACGAACAAAATACATTTTTATAATGACAGCCTTCTACGTGGTCTTCTTCATTATTTCCGTATCCTTTAACTACTTTTCCAAGGGGATTCATATTCTTCCCAAGATAGGTACGGCCAATATGATTTTCATAACCATAATAAGTTTCTTGGAATTCATCGTTATATATTTCAATATCTCCAATCAATCGTGAAGGGAATTGCCCATTAGTACATACGTCTATCGCGCTAATACCATCTAAATGGTCTCCATTTGCATTGACGTAATAACGACCGAGTAGTTGAAACCCTCCACAGATTGCCACAACAACACCATTATCTTCAATATATTGAATCAATTGGTCTTTCTTTTGTTGAAGATCTTTAGCAACAACTGTTTGTTCGTAATCTTGACCACCACCGAACATTACAATATCAAATGCTTCAGGGTCAAATGGTTCTTCTAAGCTAACAAGCGTTGTTTCAACTTCATATCCCAATTTTTTTGCACGGTGTTGTAGCATAAGTAAGTTCCCATTATCGCCGTACGTGTTCATTAAGTTTCCATATAAATGACAGATTTTTAATTTCATCCGTTCATCCCTTCCTTAAGATACCCTTCTTTTGCAAAGTCCTTTCGTAACTCAAGAAGAGCAGTATAGGTTGCAAGTACATTTACTTTTTTAGTTGGGGCTTGTTTAATCCAGTTAATGAGTTCTTCATTTGTTTTAAATGTCTTGAATGACTCGAATCCTGCTACTTCCATGCGGATGCCGAGGTCTTCCACACGTAGACCACTGATAGCAGTATCTACGGATTTTAAGGTAGCCAAAGTTTCAAAATCGCCATCCCAAATCCAACTTACGTCTTGACCGTCAGCGTAATTGTCGTTCAGTAAAACACCAAGAGAAAATGGTTCTTTTTCATAACTTAATAATTGGACGATTTGATTAAAGCCGACAGGATTCTTAATCAAGTTTAGCATGACTTCTTTATCTTCAACTTCGAAAGTTTCTTGACGACCAAATACGCGTTTTGCTGTTTTAAATCCTGCTTGAATTTCTTCTGTTGTAAGGCCGAAGAATTTAGCAGCAGAATAAGCAGCAAGAGCATTATAAATATTGTAAAGACCAGCGATTGGTATCGTAAATGTAATTCCATCAATATCAAATGAAGATTGTTTCAATGTTAAATCATGAAGAGCAGTTACAGCATAATTTAATTCCGGACGTTTAAAGTCACATTTTGGACAATAGTATTTTCCAAGATTACTATAAGTTATACTCTTATAATGTAAAATCGATTGACAATGTGGACAAAGAACACCATCAGTATTATAATGCGCCATCATTTCACTATCTTCAGTATTGTTAAATCCAAAATACTCACGAGGATTTGGTGTTTCAACACTGTTAAAGATTGGAGCATCGCCATTTGCTAAAATCGTTGCTGAAGGAGCAAAAGCAGCCCCGTCTAACATATATTGATAGGTGGTATAAATTTCACCGAATCGATCCATTTGATCTCTAAAAATATTCGTGAAAACAAATAATTTTGGCTCAATAAATGGAGTGATATGTTTAATGGTTGCTTCATCCACTTCAAGAACGGCAATGTTCTTTTCACCGCTTTTAGGAGAGTGATTTAAAAAGGTAGATACAATCCCTTGCGTTAAGTTCGCTCCAGTAGGGTTTGTTAGGATGTTCGGATATTTTTGTTTTAATAATTGAACAATTAATGATGTGGTTAATGTTTTTCCGTTTGTACCACTAACAATAATAACTTCGTAATTTTCGGCTAAAGATTTTAATATGTTTGGATCAATTGCATGTGCAATTTTTCCTGGCATACTACTTCCGCCTTTGGTAAAAGTTCTAAGAGCCCATTGTGTAAACTTTCCGGCTCCGAGAGCTACTTGTGTTCTTAGATTCAATTTGAATGGTCCTTTCCTATAGATTCTTCATTATTGTAGCATATTTTTGTAGAAATAGGTTTAAAAAAACTTTTCTACGAATAGATTAAAGTTATAAAGGGAGATTCTTGACTTTAAACGGTTTTTCTTTGCACAATACCCTATATTTATCGTAAGATATTAAAGGTATAGATTGACAATTGGAGGAATAGATTGTGGCACAATTGTTTTTTAAATATGGAGCCATGAATAGTGGGAAATCCATTGAAATATTAAAGGTTGCGCATAATTACGAAGAACAGAATAAACCCGTATTATTATTTACGAGTGCAATAGACGATCGTGATCAAGTTGGATATGTGTCGAGCCGAATTGGAGTTAGACGAGAAGCAATCCCAATTTTCGAAGATACATCCATTTTTGATATTGTTCAAAATCAAGAAGTAAAGCCTTATTGTATTTTAATCGATGAGTCTCAGTTTTTGTCGAAGCACCATATTTTGCAATTGGCTCGCATTGTTGACCTGTTGAATATTCCAGTAATGGCATTTGGTTTGAAAAATGATTTCCAAAATGAATTGTTTGAAGGCTCTAAGTATTTATTACTTTATGCGGATAAAATTGAGGAAATTAAAACCATTTGCTGGTATTGTCATAAGAAAGCAAGTATGAATATGCGTGTTGTTGATGGAGTCCCTGTTTATACAGGAGAACAAATTCAAATTGGAGGGAATGATGCATACTATCCAGTATGTCGTTATCATTATTACCATCCAGGAGAAGAACGCATTTAAGGATTTTTGAAGGAGAATAGTATGTTCGATCAATTAGATAGTTTTATTATTCGCTATGATGAACTTTCAGAGTTATTAAGTGATCCGGAAGTTATTGGCGATACAAAGCGCTTTATGGAATTAACAAAAGAAGAAGCCAATTTACGACCAAAAGTAGAAACATTCAAACGTTATCAACAAGTGGTTGAAGAAATTAATGACACAGAGGAAATGCTTGGGGAGAGCCTAGATGCTGAAATGGCAGAAATGGCGAAAGAAGAATTAAACTCTCTCAAGAAAGAAAAAGTAGAATTAGAGGATAAAATCAAATTCTTACTATTACCAGAAGATCCAAACGATGGAAAAAACATCATTATGGAAATCCGAGGAGCTGCTGGTGGAGATGAAGCTGCACTCTTTGCGGGAGACCTTTTGAATATGTATCAAAAATACGCTGAAGCTCAAGGTTGGCGCGTAGAAGTGATGGATGCCAATGTCACAGGTATCGGAGGCTATAAAGAAGTTATTTTAATGATTACAGGGGATAATGTATTCTCTAAATTAAAATATGAATCTGGAGCTCACCGTGTCCAACGTGTTCCATCAACTGAATCTCAAGGACGTGTGCATACTTCAACAGCAACAGTCGTCGTAATGCCTGAAGCAGAAGAAGTAGAAATTGAATTAGAAGATAAAGATATTCGTGTGGATATTTACCATGCATCAGGTGCCGGTGGACAGCACGTTAACAAGACTGCCTCTGCTGTACGTTTAACGCACTTACCAACAGGAATTGTTGTAGCGATGCAAGATGAACGTTCTCAATTGAAGAATCGTGAGAAAGCGATGAAAGTATTACGTGCGCGTGTATACGACAAAATCTCTCAAGAAGCGCAATCTGAATATGATGCAAACCGTAAGTCGGCGGTTGGTACTGGGGACCGTTCAGAACGTATTCGTACGTATAACTTCCCTCAAAACCGTGTTACAGACCACCGTATTGGTTTAACACTTCAAAAGTTAGATCAAGTGTTAGCTGGAAAAATTGATGAAATTATCGATGCTTTAATTCTTTATGATCACACAGAAAAATTGGAGCAATTAAATAATGGAAACAACTAATCCAACGAACCTAGAAGTCCTCGTCAGGACTTCTTGTTTTTTAGAAGAAAAACAACCAAAGATAGGTCATGAAGAATGTCAGCATCTTGTTAGAGAATTAATGCTATTCAAGAATCAATGGACGTTATCGCAATTTCTGTTGAATTTACGACAAGAGGCTACGGTGACTTTTGAAGACTTAGAACCTGAGTTACTACGCTTAAGTAAGTTTGAACCCTTGCAGCAAATTACAGGGGTGGCTGAATTTCTAGGGGAAGAATTTATGGTCACAAAGGATACCTTAATTCCGCGCCCCGAAACAGAAGAACTTGTTTTAAAAGCACAGTCCTTTCTAGAACAGTGCCCTGTTGGGAAGGTACTAGAAATTGGAGTCGGAACAGGATGCATTATTTTGAGCCTTGAAAGACTCGTTGGTCGACATCGTTATATTGGATGCGATATTTCAGAGGGAGCACTCGTTGTTGCTAAGAAGAATCGAGAGAAGTTCAATCTTCAAACCGAATTGATTTACAGCGATGTATATAGCAACGTCCCCCATGAAAAGTTCGATTGTATTATCAGTAATCCACCGTATATTGCTTTTTCAGAAGAAGTGTTAATGGATGAATCTGTTCGACGCTATGAACCAAAACAAGCGCTATTTGCAGAGCAGGAGGGCCTTGCGATATACGAGAAGATTGCTACAAGTCTAGAAGATTTTTTAACGGATAGTGGAGAAGCATTCTTTGAAATTGGATTTAACCAAGGAACAAGCGTGCAACGAATCTTTAAGGAAGCTTGTCCGAATCGAAAAGTAACCATCCATAAAGATATTGCCGGATTAGATCGGATGATTATTGTTAGTGGAAAGGAGGTATACTAATGGAAACACAAATTTTTACAAAAGAAAACTTAGATGTTGCAGCAAAAGCTTTACAAAAAGGTGAAATCGTATCGTTTCCAACAGAGACAGTTTATGGACTCGGAGCTATCGCAACCAGTCAAGAAGCGGTATTAAAAGTGTTTAAAGCAAAAGGCAGACCAAGTGATAATCCGCTGATTGTTCATATTAGTGATATCCATCAGATGACATCTACTGTCGAAGAAGTCCCTGAGGTTGCACTGCAATTAGCAGAGGCTTTTTGGCCAGGTCCACTCACAATGATTTTGAAGGCAAAACCCGGAATTTACGCTCCGGCATTATCCGCTGGCCTTCCAACGGTATCATTCCGGATGCCAAATCATCCGTTGACATTAGAGTTAATCACAAAAGTCGGAATTCCTCTGGTAGGGCCAAGTGCGAACCTTTCTACGAAACCAAGCCCCACTAAAGTAGAGCATGTTTTTGAAGATATGAATGGGCGTATTTTTGGGATTGTGGATGGTGGGTCCGCTATTGTCGGTGTTGAATCGACAGTTATTGATTTAACAAATGAAATAGGCCCGGTGATTTTAAGACCAGGTGTGATTACAAAGGAAAAAATTGAATCCGTAATTGGACCAATTCAATCTTCTGTAACCACCAAAACTGGAGAACGTGAAGTGCCAAAAGCTCCAGGAATGAAGTATCGGCACTATGCACCTTCAACACCTGTTTTAATCGTCAAGAATACGATAGAAGCGTTTGAATCAATTGTACAAGAGTACCATACTAAAGGAAAAACAGTGGGTATTATGGCTCAAAATACTATTGTAGATACTTTTGAAAGTCGAGTGAAAGGTATGTATAAGATGGGAGATAGCGTGGACGATATGAATCGTACGTTGTTTGATGCACTTCGAACATTAGACCATTTAGGTTTAGATATCATTTTAGCGCAGGAGGCACCGGAGATAGGTGTTGGAATCGCGTATATGAACCGCTTGAAAAAAGCAGCATCAACTGTTGCTTAGTAGAACTCATAGATTTTCTAATACAGTCTATAATGTGATAAAATAAAAGGGTAAGAAAAGAAAGGGGTAGTTGAATGAGTCAATATAAAGAAGATACTATTATTTTTGAGACGATTGAAAAGGAATTACATCGTCAGCAAAACGGAATCGAATTAATTGCATCTGAAAACTTCGTGTCAAAAGGAGTTCTACGTGCGCAAGGAAGTATCCTTACGAATAAATATGCAGAAGGATATCCAGGCCGTCGTTATTATGGTGGATGTGAATATGTCGATGTAATTGAACAATTAGCGATTGATCGTGTAAAAGAATTGTTTGGAGCAGAATATGCCAATGTTCAACCACACTCAGGTTCTCAAGCTAATATGGCTGCATATCGTGCGCTAGTAAAGAAAGGAGATAAAATTCTAGGGATGGACTTAAACCATGGTGGGCACTTGACTCACGGGATGGGAGTAAACTTCTCTGGACAAGATTATCACTTCGTTTCTTATGGAGTAAATCCTGAAACTGAAACAATCGATTATGATGAATTAGAACGTATTGCCAAAGAAGAAAAACCGCAATTAATCGTGGCTGGAGCTTCAGCGTACCCACGTGAGATTGACTTCAAACGCATTAGTGAAATTGCTAAAGAAGTCGGAGCGTACTTTATGGTGGATATGGCACACATTGCCGGTTTAGTTGCAAAAGGAGCGCACCAAAGTCCAATCCCATATGCAGATGTTGTGACTTCTACGACCCATAAAACATTACGTGGGCCTCGTGGTGGTTTAATCTTAGCAAAAGAAGAGTTCGGTAAGAAATTAAACAGTGCTATCTTCCCGGGTATACAAGGCGGACCGCTAGAACATGTGATTGCAGGGAAAGCCGTTGCGTTTTATGAAGCACTACAACCTGCCTTTGGGGAATATATAGAGCAAGTTGTAAAGAATGCCAAAGCGATGGCTGAGGTGTTTAAAGGAACAGCGATTAGAGCTATCTCTGGCGGAACGGATAACCACTTGTTGCTGTTAGACATTAAAGAAACTGGATTAAATGGGAAAGAAGCTCAAGAGTTGTTAGATTCGGTAGGGATTACCGTTAATAAAAATGCTATTCCATTCGATACACTGCCTCCAGTGAAGACGAGTGGTATTCGAGTAGGAACTGCTGCAATTACAACACGTGGATTTGATGAAGCTGCCGCTACAACAGTGGCAAAACTCATCTTAACAACATTAACCAATTCCGAGAATGAAGAAGTATTAGAGTCTGTTCGTGAAGAAGTAAAGCATTTAACAGAACAGTTTAAATTATATGCCTAATGAAACTTTTAAGCTTTCATTAAATTTATGAAAATCAAAAAAAGTTTTCAGCGTATACTAGAAATTTTGTTAGAATTTAGGTAAAATAACTAGGGTAGTACTAATCATCTGGAAGGAGAATGACAAATGGGTAAATTTCACGTTTTAGATCATCCGTTAATTCAACATAAATTAACAATGATTCGTCAAAAAGATTGCGGAACTAAAGTTTTCCGTGAAGTCGTTAATGAGATTTCAATGTTAATGGCTTATGAAGTTTCTCGTGATTTACCGTTAGAAGATGTTGAGATTGAAACACCTTTAGTGAAAACCACTCTCAAAACGCTAGCTGGTAAAAAAGTTGCAATTATTCCTATTCTACGTGCTGGATTAGGAATGGTAGATGGTATTCTCGAATTAATTCCTGCAGCCAAAGTTGGCCATGTTGGAATGTACAGAGATCATGATACGTTGCAACCAGTTGAGTACTTTGTTAAGTTGCCTTCAGACATTTCAGAACGACAATTATTTGTTGTTGATCCAATGTTAGCTACAGGTGGCTCTGCAGTGGCAGCTATTGATGCATTACTTAAGAGAGGTGCACAACCTTCTTCGATTAAGTTCTGTTGTTTAGTAGCAGCACCTGAAGGGGTTGAGACACTTAGAAAAGCTCATCCTGACATTGACATTTATGCCGCAGCACTTGATGAACGGCTAAATGAAAATGGATATATTCTTCCAGGATTAGGAGACGCTGGAGATCGTTTATTCGGAACCAAATAATCTATTACTGTAGTCACGCTGATGCGATTGACTATTGCCATAAAATCTGACAATAATCACCGTACTGAGCGACTGCCACAGTAAAAAGAAATTGTTAGATTTTTTTATTTGGTACAAAGGAGGGAAAGAAGACACATGGAAGCAACACCAAAAGTGATTGAAATTTTTGGATTGTCGTTTTCAGTTCCGATTTTGATTTCGTGTGGGGTTAGTGTTTTGCTAATCGCGCTATTTACAATTCTTGCAGCGAAGAAGGTTTCCATGAAACCTGGAAAGTTGCAAAATGCTTTAGAAGCACTAATGGACTTTACTAAAGGAATAGTGGATAGTGCAGTCGACAAAGAGAGCGGGCCTACATATTACTTATATATATTCTCACTGTTCTCATTTGTATTGATTGCCAATATGGTTGGTTTAATTATCTTTATTCATTATGAAGACCATAGCTATTTCGCCAGTCCTACAGCGAGTCCAATCGTTTGTTTGGCATTAGCGCTTATGACCACATTAATCGCACATTATTCTGGAGTACAGAAGATGGGACTTAAGGGATATATTCAACATTCATATTTAAGTCCAATGTCGATAATGCTCCCAATCAAATTGATTGAGGAATTTACAAACACAATTACGTTGGCATTCCGTTTGTACGGAAATATTTATGCTGGCGAAGTGTTATTAGGTCTGATTGTCATGTTCTCATCGGCAGCCGGAATAATAACTTATATTCTTGCAATTCCTCTTGGAATCGTATGGCAAGGATTTTCAGTAGTAATTGGTGCCATTCAAGCGTATGTATTTTGTACGTTAACAATGGTATATATCTCACATAAAGTAATGAAACATTAAATTTAAGAAATGAGGAATTTATAATGACAGAATTAGCAGCAGCAATTGCAGTAGCCGGAGCAGCTTTAGCAGCAGCCTTTGGTAACCAAGCAGTAATCGTTAAAACAATTGAATCAATGACTCGTCAACCAGAAATGAGCAATGAATTACGTTCAACAATGTTCATCGGGGTTGCCTTGATTGAAGCAATGCCAATCTTCGCCGTACTGATTGCGCTTATCCTTGTTTTCGTCAAATAGTTAATCATTTATTTGACGAGAAGGAGGGGTGAGAGATGTTTGAAATTATGCTAGAAGGAAATACAAGTACCGTTTTAGGAGATACTTTAGTCGTTCTAATTTCAATGACATTGCTACTGTTCCTTGTAAAATACTTTGCTTGGGATAAAGTAAATGCCATATTAGAAGCCCGCCGCGCAAAAATATCAAAGGATCTTGATGAAGCCGAAGAAAAGAGAAAAGCCGCTGAAGAAATTCAAGCCAATGCTAATGAAATTATTCATAATGCGCAAACAAAAGGTGGCGAAATTCTTGATAATGCACGAGAAGCAGCTTCAAAAACTCAAGATGAAATGATTAAAGAAGGTAAAGAATTAGTTTCTCGAATGAAAGCTGAAGGGCAACGCGAAGTAGATTCTATGAAGCAACGTGCAATTGCACAAGTGCAAGAAGATATTGTTGATTTATCAATTCAACTTGCAAGTCAGATTCTGGAAAAAGAAGTGACACCAGAAAGACATCAAGAAGTCATTGAGTCCTTTATTAAGGGGTTGGAAGGCTAATGGTGAAGTATCGTAAAGACATCGTAAAAGAAGCCAGTCATTTCTATGCGAATGCTAAATTTGATGGAAATTTGAATCAGGTAACAAAAGAGATTGAAGCTATTCTCTCAGGAATCCAAAATACAGCTACATTTCGACAAATGATGCATTTGGAACATGTTCCTTATGAAGAAAAGTTAGTTCTGTTGCAATCGACGGTGGGTGAATTGTCGAAGGAGACCCAAGATTACTTAGATTTATATTTAACGGAAGGCAAATCAATCGATATCGTTGAAGCGCTGGAAGCTTTTCTAGATATTTATAACGCAAATAAATTGGAAATAGTGACAGCTATTCCTCTAACGGAAAATCAAGTCGAACGAATTGCAAAAGCATTCCAAAACAAAACTGGTAAGGAATTTGATTCTTGGGTGAACACAGTAGATGCTTCTGTTATCGGTGGTGTTCAATTAAGAACAAAAGAATACTTATTAGACGGGACACTGTTAAGTAAGTTAAAACAGTTTAAAGAAAATATCAGTCAAACAGGATTGAAGAGGTGAGATGGTATAAATGGAAATGAGTAAGATTACAGAGAGACTTCGTGACCAAATCGCTTCTTTTGAAACAAAAGAACAGATTGAAGAAATCGGTGAAGTTTCGTTTATTGGTGACGGAATTGCTCGTGTTATCGGTCTAACGAATGTAATGGCCGGTGAATTAGTAGAATTTGAAAATGGCGCATATGGTATGGCGCAAAACCTCGAAAAACAAGACGTTGGGGTTATTATTTTTGGATCTTATGAAAATATTCATGAAGGTGAATCTGTAAAAAGAACGGGACGCATTCTAGATGTTCCAGTTGGAGATGCATTGATTGGCCGTGTAGTAGATGCTCTTGGCCGTCCTATTGATGGATTAGGTGCGATTGAAACAACGAAAAAACGTCCAGTTGAAAATGAAGCTCCTGGAGTTATGCAACGTCAAAGCGTTAAGCAGTCATTACCTACAGGATTAAAGGTAGTAGATGCCTTAGTTCCTATCGGTAAAGGTCAACGTGAATTAATTATTGGAGACCGTAAGACTGGAAAGACGAGTATCGCTGTTGATACGATTTTGAATCAAAAAGGAAAAAATACATTATGTATTTACGTAGCGATTGGTCAAAAAGAATCTACTGTTAAAGCTCTTGTAGACACACTTAAGCGCTATGGAGCAATGGATTATACAACTGTAGTATCTGCCAGTGCATCACAACCTGCGCCAATGTTGTATATCGCACCATATGCAGGTACTGCAATGGGTGAAGAATGGATGTATCAAGGAAAAGACGTTCTGATTGTTTATGATGACTTATCAAAACAAGCAGCAGCTTATCGTGAAATTTCCTTACTACTTCGTCGTCCACCAGGTCGTGAAGCTTATCCAGGGGATGTATTCTACTTGCACTCACGTTTACTAGAACGTGCAGCCAAGTTAAATGATGAATTAGGAGCTGGTTCTCTAACAGCTTTACCAATCATTGAAACACAAGCAGGAGATATTTCAGCCTATATTCCAACAAACGTAATCTCTATTACGGATGGACAAATTTTCTTAGAAAGTGATTTGTTCTATTCAGGAATTCGCCCAGGATTATCTGCCGGATTATCTGTATCACGTGTAGGGGGTTCTGCACAAGTAAAAGCTATGAAGAAAGTATCTGGAACTTTGCGTATTGATTTAGCAAGTTACCGTGAACTTGAAGCTTTCACACAATTTGGTTCTGACCTTGATGCTGCAACACAACAAAAATTAAATCGTGGTAAACGTACGGTTGAAGTATTGAAGCAAGGAATTCATGAACCATTACCAATTGAAAATCAAGTAGCCATCTTATTTGCATTAACGCATGGATTACTAGATTCAATTCCAATTGACAAAATCAAAGCTTTCGAAAAAGCTTTGTATCAACATCTTGAAAATGAGCATGCTGATTTGTTAGCTGAAATTAGAGAACAACATATCATTGTTGATGAAGAAAAGTTCTATCAAGTTATTGATAAATTTAAACAAATCCATTTATTTGAACGTGCTCAATAAGCGTAGAAAGAAGAGGTGACATGAATGACAGCTTCCTTAAATGATTTAAAGAAGAGAATTGTTTCGACTAAGAAAACAAGTCAAATCACAAGTGCCATGCAGATGGTATCTGCGTCAAAACTAGCCAAATCAGAGCAAGCAGTGCGTCACTATCAAGACTACGCTGAAAAAATACGTGAAGTCGTTACACATCTACTTTATGCGAATCACAATAAAGAAGAAAAGACTGATGAGTCAGTAGAAGAAGAGGAAAAAGTAACTTCATTTATTGATTATCATGATCTATTGATTGAAAGACCTGTTCATAAGACAGGATATTTAGTGATTTCATCTGACCAAGGACTAGCAGGAAGTTATAATTCTTCGATTTTCCAAGCGACTAGAGAGATGTTGGAACTGGATCATCAATCCAAAGATGAGTATGTTATCTTAACGATTGGTGGAGCAGCTAGCCGATTCTTTAAAAAGATGGGTGTGGATGTTCGCCTTGAAATTAATGATGTATCTGATATTCCAACATTCGAAGAAGTGCGTAAAATCGTAACTAGTGCCGTTCAGATGTTCCGTAATGGTGAATTTGATGAATTTTATGTTTGTTATAATCACCATGTTAATGCCTTACTTTCTAATTATCGTGTTGAAAAAATGTTACCAATTATCGACTTGGATGCGGAAGAAGCAAAAGAGTATGAGTTGGATTATATTTTCGAACCAAACAAAGAAGATATCATGGATATTCTTCTTCCACAATATGCAGAATCATTGATATACGGAGCTATTATAGATGCAAAAGCTGCGGAACATGCTTCCCGCATGACAGCGATGAGAAGTGCAACCGATAATGCTAAAGACTTAATCGGTCATTTGACACAAGATTTGAACCAGAGACGACAAGCGCAAATTACACAAGAAATTACAGAAATTGTCGGTGGAGCCGCCGCTCTGGAAGAACATTAGAATAAATGAAGGAGGAAAATGGATTGAGAACTGGAAAAATTTTACAAGTAGTTGGGCCAGTTGTAGACGTGGTATTTCCTTTAGAAGAAGGCGTTCCAGATATCCATAATGCATTACAAGTTGTTAAAACGGTGCAAGATGGGACTCATAAAACAGTTACATTAGAAACAGCAGTAGAACTTGGGGACGGTGCAGTCCGTACTATTGCTATGGAATCTACTGATGGATTACAACGTGGAATGGAAGTAGTTGACTTAGGAAAATCGATTAGTGTTCCAGTTGGGCCAGAAACATTAGGCCGCGTATTTAACGTACTTGGCGATACAATCGATTTGAAGGAACCATTTCCAGAAGATTTTACAAGACATGAAATTCATAAACCAGCACCTAAGTTTGAACAATTAAATAGCCAATATGAAATCCTACAAACAGGAATTAAAGTTATTGACCTTTTAGCACCATATCTTAAAGGTGGTAAAATTGGATTGTTCGGTGGTGCCGGAGTAGGGAAAACCGTATTAATCCAAGAATTAATTCACAATATTGCTGAAGAACTTGGTGGTATTTCAGTATTTACTGGGGTAGGGGAACGTACTCGTGAAGGGAACGACCTTTATCATGAAATGCAAGAATCTGGAGTTTCCGCTAAAACAGCGATGGTGTTTGGACAAATGAACGAACCACCAGGAGCCCGTATGCGTGTAGCACTAACTGGTTTAACAATTGCAGAATACTTCCGTGATATGGAAAAACAAGACGTGCTTTTATTCATCGATAATATTTATCGTTTCACTCAAGCTGGTTCGGAAGTATCCGCTTTACTTGGACGGATGCCTTCTGCCGTTGGGTATCAACCAACATTAGCAACAGAAATGGGGCAATTACAAGAACGAATTAGTTCTACAAAAGATGGATCTATCACATCTATTCAAGCGATTTATGTGCCAGCCGACGACTATACTGACCCGGCTCCAGCAACAACATTCGCCCACTTAGATGCGACAACTAACCTTGAACGTCGTTTAACAGAACAAGGGATTTATCCAGCGGTGGACCCACTTGCTTCAACTTCAAGTGCATTAACTCCCGAAATTGTTGGGGAAGAACACTATGAAGTAGCGATGAAAGTACAACAAATGTTACAACGTTATCGTGAATTGCAAGATATCATTGCCATCCTAGGGATTGATGAATTATCTGATAGCGAAAAGATTATTGTAAATCGTGCAAGAAGAATTCAGTTCTTCCTATCACAAAACTTCCACGTTGCTGAAGCATTTACAGGTCAACCAGGTTCATATGTTCCAATTAAAGATACAGTTCGTGGATTTAAAGGAATCATTGATGGACTTTATGATGATATTCCAGAAGATATGTTCCGTAATGTAGGACCAATTGAAGATGTAATCAAGAAAGCGAAGGCTGCTGGTTACGCTGGAGGAAACTAAGATGGCTGAACATGAATTGCTGGTTGTTGTGACAACACCAGAAGGGAAAGTGTATAACCATCGCTCCTATTCTGTAAGTGCAGATGCAGTTGATGGTGGAATTACCATATTGCCGCATCACGCTCCAATTATGTTGCCTTTAAAAATCGGGGCATTGCGAGTAAAACGTTTCTTGGAAGATTCTCCTACGGATTATATCGCTATCGGTGGAGGAGTCATGGAAGTGCGGGATAATGTCGTAACGGTCATTGCTAACGTTGCTGAACGAGCAAGAGATATTGACGTGACACGTGCCGAACAAGCTAAAGATAAAGCTGAAAAAGTATTGAGTGATACTAGTCGCTCGAAGAGTGATATGGATCGTGCTAAGATTGCTTTAAGCAAGGCGATTAATCGTATCGGGGTTTCTAAACATAGTAGAAAATAAAAAGAGAGGAAAACTATCCTCTCTTTTGTTGTCTATGTGTATGGTCAAAAAAGGGATTGGATACAAAATCTTTGTATCCAATCCCTTTTAATTGCAATAATGTCTATTTAAGTACATGTAAAGCAATGCCTTACGTTATAGAATTTCTTGAATGAGAGATTCAAGTTCTGCTTCTGTTTTCACACCACTCACTTTTTTAATGATTTTTCCATCTTTATCAGTAAAAATTAGTGTTGGAATTTCACGGATATCATGGTATTTTTGAAAACTTGCATTGACATCAGAGTAGTAATTCAAAGATAATGAATGATCCTTGAGAAACTTCTTCCCATTTTCAGTAGTTTCTTTTTTACTAATCATTGCAACGCCAACAAATTCAACTTTATTTTCATATTTTTCTTTGAGTTTATTTAGAATAGGTAATTCCTGTTGGCAATCTGGGCACCAACTTGCCCAAGCATAATAAACAGTGGGTTTTCCGTTAAAATCTTTCTCAGTTAATTTTTTTCCACTTTCGTCTTGGATAACGATTTGAGCATTTGCGGTAGAGTTGTCTTTAGGCATGAAATAAAATACTGCCAACGCTGCCACTAAAATACCGGTTAATATAGCTAAAATTTTCTTCATTCAATTCTCCTTTAATGATTATTCGTGAATATCAAATATATATTTATGTCCTTGAGTAAGACTATTGTAAAATCCTTTTCCATCATAAAGGTGGAAAACTTGGACAGCTGCAATGTCTTCTTCATTTGGATAAACATCTTTTACAAATGGATTATCCTTTAGAACTTCTTCAAGACGTTCGCGGCCAATCTCTTTAACGACACCTTCGATTCGAATGACTTGAATAAGGTAATCTTCGCTCTTCATGGCAGTAATAGCAACTTTTTTGTTATGTTGCAATTGTTTATAGAAATTTGTTTTAGGGTTTGTCATAAAGAATATGCCTTTTTCATTAGCAACACCGATATGAATATGACGTGCATGAGGTTGGTTGTTCTCATCTGCAGTAGCAATTACAGCAACTTTCATTTCTTCTAAAATACTTAAAATTTCATTGACTTCCATGGTTAATTCTCCTTATCGTTTTCTTTTATTTTATCATAGAATGCGTTAAGCGAGAAGGCTCGCGATTTCATCATGAATTTGTTCTGGGGTCGTTGTAGGGGCAAATCGTTTTAAAATGGTTCCATCTTGAGCGACTAGAAATTTAGTAAAGTTCCATTTAACTTTTTCACCAAAAAGTCCCGCAGTTTCTTTCTTCAATATTGCAAAGAGAGGATGTGTTTCGGTTCCATTGACTTTTACTTTTCCAAACATTGGAAAAGTAGTGTGGTAAGTTAATTGGCAATGTGTGATGGCTTGCTCTGCAGTGAGAGGTTCTTGTCCTGCAAATTGATTACATGGGAATCCGAGAACACTAAATCCTTGATTTTTAAACTCTTGATAGAGCTGTTCTAACCCTTCAAATTGCGGAGCCAGCCCGCATCCGCTGGCTGTATTGACAATTAGAAGGAGTTGCCCCTTATAGGCCTCCAGAGTAGTGGCTTCTCCTGTTGCAGTGGGGATTTCAATTTCATAGATTGACATATTTTCCCTTCTTTCTTAAATAAGTCCGTAATGTTTTAATCCATTGATGATTCCTTTATTCGTATTCTCTGTTGTAATGTATTCTGCGATTTCTTTGAGTTTAGGGATGGCATTTCCCATTGCAATCGGATGTTGAACAGCTTGTAACATTTCGACATCATTATGTCCATCTCCAAATGCATAAGTTTCAACGTGCTCTTGATTGAGATGTGTTAAGAACTGTTTGATGCCTTCTGCTTTAGAATTTCCTTTGGAAACTACATCTACAGAGTATGGAGTATTTCGTATAAAGTCTAGCATTGGGAATTCTTTGCGATAGGCTTCCTCAGCAGGAGGAAGTGAGATGAATAACATCATATATACAGGGTTCTCTTTATAAAAATCAGCATTTAAAGCAGGAGGTGTAGAATGGATAACTCCGTATGCATCTTTAACCCCGTTAGACTCTTGTATAAGGAAGAACTGTTGATCATTATAAGTCGTTAATCCATATCCGTCTTTTTTTGCCATTTCATGGATTTTTGTGACTACTTCTGTCGGGATTTCTGATGTGAAAATAAGTTCATCTTGATAAACAACTATCTGTCCATTCATAAAGATACCAGAATGAATATCCGTCATGTGCATGATGTCCCTTACTTCGGCTGGAGAGCGACCAGTAGCCAGAAATGGTTCATAGCCGTTTTCTTTTAACTTATGAATGGCTTCAATTGTAGTGGCATCCACACTTGAATGATTATTTAATAAAGTACCATCCAAATCAAAAAATACAAAACCTTTCATTCTGTCACTCCATTCGTTTAGTCTTATTTTAGTATACCATGTTTTGAAGGATTTTAATTGTAGTTCGAATTAAAAGCATTTCGCGTGAAAGAGTAGAATTATTGTAGGTTTTATGGTAAAATTGAAAAGAATTTTAGTTGAGGAGGGAATCCTTTGTACAATTTGATTTTAACACTGATGGTTGTAGTGTGCGTATTATTAATTATTGTTGTTGCGATGCAACCTTCAAAGACAAATGCTGCTAGTTCATTAACAGGGGGCGCTGAACAATTGTTTGGGAAGCAAAAGGCTCGTGGGTTTGAGGCTTTCTTAATTCGTGTAACAGTTGTTTTAGGAACAATCTTCATGTTATTGGCTTTCGCATTAGCCTACATTTCATCAAAATAATCGTTAAGAGTACAATGGTTTTCAATGCAAACCAATTGTACTTTTTTATTTGTTAGAGTAGAGGAGTTTATTTATGAATGCACTATGGTTAAGAAAAGAAAGCAATACAAGAGCAGTGATTTTATTTCATGCTTATACAGGGACACCTGCCGATGTGAGAATGCTGGCGCAGTTTTTACATCGTAACGACTACGCGGTCTATGTTCCAGTATTTTCTGGCCATGGAACTCCAGATGTGGAAGATATCTTGGCAAGTTCTCCTGAAGCTTGGTATGAAGATGCCAAACGAGCTGTCGACTTTGTTCGAGGAGAAGGATTTCATACAGTAGCTGTTTTTGGGCTGTCGATGGGTGGAATCATGGCAACAAAGTTAGCAACTGAACATCTCGTTGAATATGCAGGAACATTTTGCTCGCCTGTGTCTACTGGAAATCCTCAGTTACCAGGCCTACTTCAAAGCTTTGTAATGTATGCGAAGGCATCGTATCAAAAGATGAACAGACCTTTTAATGAAATGGAAATGAAGGAAAAAGCACAAAAACAATTAGCACACATTCAATCATTTTCAGGAGAAGTCGCTTCGAAATTAGACGAAGTGACAGGAAGTTTTTATATTGCACAAGGGGAACAAGATACACTTGTAGATCCAGAGTCATCCTTAGAATTAAAAGAGGGACTCATTAACGCGCAAGTGGAGTTACATTGGTATGAAGAAGCAGGACATGTGATTACGGTTAGTCCTGTTAGAAAGGAATTCCAGGAGACTGTTCTCTCTTTCCTAAATCAACAAGAATGGAGGTAAAGAAATGAGACAATCATTAGAAGAAATCTTAATGGCTTTCTTTATGGAACATGAATCTGAAAGTTTTTTCGTTCAAGAAATTAGTGAGCATTTCGGATTTACTGCTTCAAAGGACTTTAAGATTTTAGTGAAACAATTAGCTGACCTCGAAGATTCTGGAAAAATTGTATTAACACGACAAGGTAAATTTGGATTCAATCAAAAAAATCGCACGTTAGAAGGAACATTCCGATTAAACGATAAAGGGTTTGGTTTTGTCACAGTTGAAGAAGGCAAACCAGATATTTTTATTCCAAGAACGGATGTCCATGGCGCAATGGATGGAGATACGGTTGCTATTCGTATCGTTCAAGAAGAAAATCCTTATAACGATAAGGCTGCAAGCGGAACGATTGTAAAAATCTTAGAACGCGCTGTGAAGCAAGTGGTGGGGATTTATACACGTTATCCATCGAAGATTATGATGCAAACTGGCTATTGTGGTGAAATTGCAATAAAAGATTCTAAATTAAAGAAAACGAAATGTTATGTTACACCGAAGGGATTAAACCCAGTTGACGGAACCGTCGTGATTGCCGAAGTGGATCATTATGAAACAGAGCGTCACGAACTTGTCTTGAAGTCGCATATCGTCAAAGAAATCGGCTATAAAGACGCTGTCGGTATGGACATTTTAATGATTTTACATCAATTAAAAATCCCAACAGTATTCCCAGACTCAGTATTAGAGGAAGCAAACCGTGTGAGTGAAACCATCTCACCGGAAGAACTAGAAGGGCGTGTGGATTTACGCCAAGAATTAACCGTGACGATTGACGGAGCAGACGCTAAAGACTTAGATGATGCGGTGGCTCTTGTCAAGCGCGAGGATGGAACGTTTGTACTAACGGTATCCATTGCCGACGTTTCTTATTATGTAACGGAAAATTCAGAGATGGATAAGGAAGCATTTGAACGCGGAACGAGTGTGTATTTAACGGACCGTGTTGTTCCAATGTTACCTCAACGATTATCCAATGGAATCTGCTCGCTTCATCCATATGAAGAGCGATTAACGTTAACAGCACGCATGGAAATCGACCGTAGCGGAACGATTTACCAACACGAGATTTTCCCAAGTGTGATTCAATCGAACGAGCGATTAACGTATGATGAAGTGAACGTATTATTCAATACGAATGAAGCTTCTGAAAAAATTACTCCAGAGATTGCTGAAATGCTTTGGAACATGAAGGAATTACATACGATTCTTGAACGTAGACGTACGGAACGTGGAGCGATTGACTTTGATACACAAGAAGCAAAAATTCTCGTGGATGAAAAAGGAGCACCAACAGAAATCGTACTACGTGAACGTGGCGTAGCAGAGCGACTCATTGAGTCCTTTATGCTTGCAGCGAATGAAACAGTGGCTCATCACTATGAACAATTGAAAGTACCATTTATCTATCGTATTCACGAAAATCCAGACAGCGAAAAACTCCAACGTTTCTTAGAGTTTATTACTGCATTTGGAATTACGATTAAAGGAAAGAATGATTCCATTACACCGAAGAAGTTACAAAAGGCGTTGAATGAGGTACGTGGTGAACCGTATGAAGCGGTTGTATCGACGATGATGCTTCGTTCTATGAAACAAGCGAAGTACGATATTACACCAACAGGACACTATGGACTGGCAGCGGAAGACTATACGCACTTCACTTCGCCAATTCGTCGTTATCCTGACTTAATTGTCCATCGTATGATTCGTCATTACGGAAAACGTCCAGGTCATTTATCAAAGAAAGAAGAAACGCTTCTAGAAGATAAGTTGCAGCAAATTGCAGACCAATCGTCTCATATGGAACGACTTGCAGTACAAGCAGAACGCGATGTGAATGCACTGAAAAAAGCAGAATACATGCAAGATAAGGTTGGCGAGGAATTCGATGGTATCGTAAGCTCTGTCACAAAATTTGGGATGTTTGTTGAGTTAGCCAATACCGTAGAAGGGTTAATTCATATTTCTCATTTGAAGCAAGACTACTTTAACTTTATTGAAAGTCACATGATATTACTTGGTGAACGTACGGGGATTAATTACCGTATCGGTGACCGTGTTCGTGTGAAATGTGTGAAAGTAGATGTGGAAGCTAGAGAAGTCGATTTTCTACTTGTAGAAGATGCAAATTTAGCTAAAACAGAACGTCCAAGAAAAGGCGAACGCTTTGAAGAAAAGTCTTCTAAAAAGGGCAAAAAATCGAAAGGACGCCAACGCTTTAAAAAAGCAATTAAAACGAAAAAGAAAAGACGCTAGGAGGTTCGTGAATGCCTAAAGGAACAAACGATAAAGTGCTCGCACAAAATCGAAAAGCGAATCATGACTATACGATTATTGAAACGATTGAAGCTGGGATGGTTTTAACTGGAACAGAAATCAAATCAGTTCGTCAAGCACGTATGAATTTAAAAGATGGATATGTGAGCTTGAAGCAAGGAGAAGCTTTTCTTGTAGGTGTCCATATTAGTCCGTTTGAACAAGGGACACTATTCAATCATGACCCATTAAGAACGAGAAAATTATTGCTTCATAAAAAGCAAATCAACTATTTACTAGAGCAAGTAAAGCAGGCCGGAAATACAGTAGTGCCACTTAAGGTTTACATTAAAAATGGCGTTGCGAAGTTATTAATCGGAGTTGCGAAAGGGAAGAAAAATTACGATAAACGTGATGCCTTAAAGCAAAAGGATATGAAACGCGAAATCGATCGTGCAATGAAAGAGAGATATTAAAGAGGAAAGGCTGGATGCTTGTCCAGCCTTTTTTGCATGCAAGAAAGTTAGAAGTTACCATATATGGTAATTTTCGATATACATAAAAAGAGGAAGGAGTAATCCTTCCTCTTGATTTTTAGTCTTTAATATAGGTAAAACTTTTTCCGATGATAAAGGTTGTCGTTAAATTATGGAATACTGCTAGCATGCTAGGAGACATCACATTGAACAAACCTAGTCCCATTAGTGTTGAGTTAATAGAAATGGTCATCTTTAAGTTTTTATCTAATTGTTGATGGAGCTGGTCTGTAATATCGTCTAGGATATTCAGTCCTGTTAATTCATCATTTAAGAAGATTACATCGCTCGCTTGACGAGCAATGTCTGATGAATTTGCCATTACAACACCTACATTGGCTAGAGATAAAGCCGCAGAATCATTGATGCCATCACCAATCATTAAGACATGATGATTGGTATCTTTTAGTTGTTGCACGACTTGGTGCTTATCTTCTGGTTTCACTTCGGTATATACTTCATCGAAATCAATGAGAGAGCAAATGGCTTCTGTCCTTTTTTTCGTATCCCCTGTTAGAAGGATGATTTTTTTACCTTTGTCTTTTAATGACTGAAGAACATCGATTGTTTCAGGACGTAGTGGAGTATCAATTAAGAAGATTGCAATCAATTCTTTTTTGTATCCTAAATATAAGAGATTATACGCTTGTCCGAATTCTTCAATGGCTTCTTTTTGTTCAGGAGCAATATGGATAGACTGGTCTTTGAGTAACTCAAGACTACCAATGACGACTTGATTACCATCGATTTCTGATAAAATTCCTTTAGAAGCAACATGGGTTAGTTGTCCATGCATTTCTTCATGAATGATACCATCATCTTCGGCTTTTTTAACTACTGCTGAAGCGATTGGGTGATAGATATGTTCTTCTAAACATGCAGCCACTCGAAGTACTTCTTCTTGAGAGTAGCCATGATAAGGAATAATCTTTTGTATTTTTGGAATCCCGGTTGTTAGTGTTCCTGTCTTATCAAATACGAATGTGTCAATTTTTGTATAGTCATCTAGTGAGCTAGAGCCTTTTACTACTACTCCTTGTGTAGACGCAGCTTTTATCGCCGTTAAGTATGTTACTGGAGAAGATAGTTTCAAAGCACAAGAGTAATCGACCAACAAGAAAGTAAGTGCTTTTGGAATAGAACGAGTAAGAAGATACGTTAATCCCATTCCGATAAAATTGTATTTCACAAGTCCATCTGCTTTTTCCATCAATAATTTTTGTTGTTTTGATTGATGAAATTCGCTAGATTTCATTAATTGAACAATTTGTTGAAGGCGTAGATTTTGTTGTGCATTGGTTACCTTGATGAGTAATTCCCCTTGTTCGACAATTGTGTTTGCGTAAACAATATCCCCAACTTTCTTAGAAACAGGGAAGGATTCACCAGTTAGTGAACTTTCATTAAGGAATCCACGACCGTTTACCACTTCACCATCAAAGTAGATTTCTTGTCCTTCAGTTGCTACAAAGACATCTCCAACTTCTACTTGGTGACTAAGTTTTTTGAATCGTTCGCCATTCTTTTCAATCCACAATTCATAAATATGGTTAGTTAAGTTTTGTTCAAGATCTTCAATCGATTTCTTTTGAGACCAGTCGTCTAAGTCGTCCCCAAGATTTAAGAGGAACATGATGGTATCTGCTGTCTTGTGGTCATTCATCGCAACCGAAGTCACAATGGCGATGAAATCTAGTATGCTCATTGAAAGTTTTCTTTCTATGATTGAACGAAGAGCAGCTTTTCCAAATTTAGACATTCTCCACAATAACCAGCACGTTCTAAATGGTTGTGGGATAAGGGTATTAATGAGTAGTTTTCTATAGATATGTGAGGAAACAATATCATAAGGAGTGTACATTTCCCGTAATTGGATTTCCCTCTGCTTTTCTATAATGACTGCTTCATCAATATTCTTTAAGAAGCTTAAAACACTTTGTTTTGCATTTTTGGAATAATGAATAGCGATATGTTTTTGGTCGTGATAAAAAACAATTTTCTCTATATCTGGAATGTTCCGTCTCAATTCTTCGAGATATAATTGAACTGCATTAGAGCAGATAAACGGCACTTCAATCCGAATGCGTTGCTTTGTTTGGTACTTAATTTCGAATCTCATTAATTTTCACTTGTTTCGATAGATGATTGACGATTGACTTTGTCTTCTACATATAAGTCATTAGCTTCTTCTAAAACATCGTCAGCATGTTGTTTTACTTGAGACACAGCTGCATCAACTCCGTCTTTTAATTTATAAGAAGTAGCAACAGCTTTTGCATATACGTGTTTAGCTTCTTTGCTAGCCAATACTTTTAGCCCAAGTGAGCCAAATAATACACCTCCAACAAACAGACTAGATTTTTTAGCAATTTTGCCTAATTCTACCATTTCTTTTAGCATATTCTTTTCCTCCATTGTTTTATTTGATTAGTTTTCTAATCTATATAAAGAGTATAGTACTTTCTTAGAGACAATACAATGGTCAAGTCGTATTAAATCCTATTCTTTTCATTCTCAGATATGAATGAAAATGAAAGTTAGAGTTCAAGTAAATATTTCTGCCAAAATGAAATCTTTCGCTAAAAAAGGGAGATAAAAGTTATAAAATTTAAGAAATTAGCTAAAAAAATCACAAAAAACGCTTACAATTAAAGCGTTTTCGTGTATAATAAAGGTATCAATAAAAAGATAGGAAGGTTGATATTATGGCAACAATTGATCGTTTCGCTACAGACACTATTCGTAAGAGCAATCCGCATCTTTCGCAATTGAAGGCAACAATAGAATCCGCTTTTTATTCGAACAATGCGATTGAAATTCCGACTCTCGCAGAGGCGTATGAATTAGCATCACAAGCACCTAATACTACGGTGTTAGATGCGTTCGTCGCAAACGCAAAGGACTTAGGGTTACCGGAAGACGCGCATATTCTTTCGGTGGTTGATGGGAGTGTTGTCGGACGTACTGCAAAAGCTCGCCGCATCTTAGGAAATAATCCTGCAGAAGATGCAAAGATTATTCCAATCATTCGCGAAGAGATTTTTAATAGTGCGTTCAAATCGTTTATTAAGGGGACAGCCGTCGTAGGCCTTGATGAAGACTTTATGGTGAAGGCGCATATCACCATGCCTAAAGAACATATTAACAACTTGTACTCATGGCTATTAAACTTCCAAATTTTTAATGATCAATATAAGAGACGGTATGATGCGTCTAAACAATATGACGAAAATGATATTTATATTTTCTTTGATCCAACCTGGAGACATCCTGATTATCCAGACGGACTAGCATTCTTTGATACAAAACATAACTGTGCTGCAATTTTAGGAATGAGTTATTTTGGGGAAATCAAAAAAGGAACGTTAACATTAGCATGGGCAACTGCCGCTCGTAACAACTACGTTTCTTGCCATGGTGGTTTGAAGATTTTCCGTAAAGAAGGTGCTTCTTACGTTGCAAGCTTCTTCGGATTATCTGGTTCAGGGAAGTCTACATTAACACACGCTAAACATGACGATAAATATGACATTGAAGTATTACACGACGATGCATTTGTGATTTCGGTAGAAGATGGTTCATCTGTAGCTTTGGAACCTTCTTACTTCGACAAAACAAATGACTATCCAGCAGGTCACAGAGAACAAGATTACTTCGTAACGGTTCAAAACTGTGGTGTGACTCTGGATGAAAACGGCCGTAAAGTATTAGTGACAGAAGATATTCGTAACGGGAACGGACGTACAGTTAAATCTCGTTATTCTACACCAAACCGTGTCGATAAAATTAAAGAACCAATTCAATCTATTTTCTGGATTATGAAAGATGATGCACTTCCACCATTAGTGAAGATAACCGATCCACGATTGGCATCCATTTTAGGATGTACATTAATGACAAAACGTTCTAACGCTGAAAATACAGGAGCTGGGGCAAACTTAGATGCGCTCGTTATCGAACCATACGCAAACCCATTCCGTGTATATCCATTAGTAGAGGATTACGAAAAATTTAAGGCGTTATTTGATAAGAATGTAGATTGCTACATTATCAATACTGGAGACTACTTAGGTAAGAAAGTGACAAAAGAAGTTTCTCTGGGGGTCATTGAAACAGTAGTCGATGGCAAAGCAAACTTCGAATTATTCGGTGGCCTTCCAGGAATGGAATTCTTACCAGTAGCAGGGTATGAAGTTCCTGAATTAAATGGAGAATATGCTGAGTTAATTCGTGATCGTATGCAATTCCGACTTGACTACTTGAAAGCATTTAATGATGCAAATCCTGAACACCAAATTCCACAAGATGCCCTTGAAAGCATCAAGACAATTGAACGCTTTATCGACGTCTTATAATGGAAGGAGTGTTCGGTGATGACTCGAAAAATAGGAATTACAGATACAATCTTACGGGATGCCCATCAGTCTTTGATGGCCACCCGTATGCGAATTGAAGATATGCTCCCTGTTTTAGACCAATTAGACGAAGCAGGATTTACTTCTCTTGAGTGTTGGGGAGGAGCGACGTTTGACGCCTGTATTCGTTTCTTAGACGAAGATCCATGGGACAGACTTCGCACCTTGAAAAAACATTTAAAGAAAACACCGCTTCAAATGTTATTACGCGGACAAAATATTTTAGGATATCGTCACTATGCTGATGATGTTGTAGAAAAATTTGTCGAAAAATCAGCAGAAAACGGAATCGATATTTTCAGAATTTTTGATGCATTGAATGATGTTCGTAACTTGGAAGCTTCACTAAATGCCGTGAAAAAGACAGGTAAAGAAGCGCAAATGACCATCTGCTATACGATTAGTGATGCGCATACCATCAACTATTACAAAGAACTAGCAGCTAAAATGCAAGAAATGGGTGCCGATTCTATCTGCGTGAAAGACATGGCCGGAATTTTGACGCCAGCTCGTGGTATTGAGCTTGTTCGTGCATTAAAAGAAGTGATTACAGTTCCAATCGTCGTGCATACACACTGCACAAGCGGTATTGCACAACTCACTTATCAAGCAGTCATTGAAGCAGGTGCAGACCGCATCGACACAGCACTTTCACCACTTAGTGAAGGTACAAGCCAACCACCTACGGAATCATTAGTTATCGCTCTTCGCGAATTAGGCTATGATATTTCGGTTGATTTGGTAAAATTAGAACCGATTGCAGACCACTTCCGAGTGATTAAAGACAAATACATTAAAGATGGTACACTCAATCCAAAAATGTTAACACCAGATCCACGTGCACTTTTATATCAAGTGCCTGGTGGAATGTTATCAAATATGTATTCTCAATTAACGCAAGCGGGTGCAACTGATAAATACGAAGAGGTATTAAAAGAAGTGCCTAAAGTAAGAGCAGACCTTGGATATCCACCGCTCGTAACTCCAATGAGTCAAATGGTGGGAACACAAGCAACGATGAACGTTCTTACAGGCCAACGTTACAAAGTGGTTTCTAACGAAGTGAAAGCTTACTTACTTGGTTCTTATGGACAATCACCAGTACCAATTCAAGAAAGCTTCAGAAGAAGCATCATTGGTGACCAAGAAGTCATCAACGACCGACCAGCAAACCACTTGCCACCTGAATTCGAAACACTCAAAGCAGAACTTGGAGATTTAGCAAGAAGTGACGAAGATGTCTTAACATATGCACTCTTCCCTAAAGTCGGAAAAGAATTCTTGCTCAAGAAGAATGGACAATGGCAAAAACCATCTGAAATCGTGAAGATTTTTGCGACTGTAAAGTGAGGAGAGAGTTATGCAACTTAGTTTATTAGAAATCCTATGGATTACAATCGTTTCAATGGGAATTGTTTTTGTGATATTGACGATTCTAATGTTCCTCATGCAAGGAAGCTCTAAAGTTATCCAAATGTTGGAAGCAAAGAGTCATCCCACTGCAGGGGCTGCGGGGAAATCCGTTGAGGTGAAGCCTGAAGCTCCAACAAGTGATGGAACACTATTTGAAACGAATAAACTTGCTCGAGTTGCCGCACTGGTCGCTTTAACAAAAGCGAGTGCGGCTATTCCGGACAAGCGCTTTGAAATTGTATCGATTGAAAAGAAGGTGGACTAAATGAAAAAATATGAAGTAGAAGTGAATGGCGAAACATTTATCGTCTCACTAAAAGAAATATCAAATGAAGAAGCTTCACAAAAATTAGCGGTTGCTCCAACTCCAGCACCTAGTGCGCCAGTGGAAGATAAGAAAGCTGCTTCGTCTCCAGCTCCAACAGGAGACGGTGAAGTGGTGCCTGCTCCAATGGCAGGGATTGTATTATCGGTTAACAAAAATGTTGGTGATGCAGTAAAAAAAGGAGATGTACTTGTGATTTTAGAAGCCATGAAGATGGAAAATGAAATCCTTGCTCCTTGTGATGGTGTTGTGAAAGCCATTCATGTATCGAGTAATGAATCAGTCGAATCAAACCAACCACTCTTAACGATTTAGGAGGCGAAGGTTTATGGAAGTCATTCAACAATTGATTGAAACAAGTGGACTTTATAATTTGACGTTTCAGAATGTAGTGATGCTTATTATTGCTTGCGTGTTTCTCTATTTAGGAATTAAGCGTGGATATGAACCCTACTTAATGGTTCCAATTGCATTCGGGATGCTCTTAGTCAACCTACCGTTAGCAGGTTTAATGGATGCTCCTACTGAAAATGGACCTGGTGGACTTTTGTATTACTTATATCAAGGAACAAACCTTGGTATTTATCCACCATTGATTTTCCTTTGCTTAGGGGCCTCAACAGACTTTGGACCGCTACTTGCAAATCCAAAGACCATCTTGCTTGGTGGGGCAGCTCAATTCGGTATTTTCGTCGCATTCTTCCTTTCAGTAATGTGGGGAATGACACCGCAAGAAGCCGCTTCAGTAGGGATTATCGGCGGTGCGGATGGGCCAACTGCCTTGTTCTTAACGACAAGACTTGCACCGCACTTATTACCAGCAATCGCGCTAGCAGCGTACTCATATATGGCGCTTGTGCCAATTATTCAACCGCCAATCATTCGTGCGCTCACAACGAAGAAAGAACGTCTAGTGAAGATGACAGAAAACCGTAAAGTGAGTGAAACGGAAAAAATTCTTTTCCCAATCATCGTTACGATTTTTGTCAGCTTATTAGTACCAAGTGCAACTCCATTAGTAGGATGCTTAATGCTTGGAAACTTGATTAAAGAAATTAAGGTAGTGCCAAACATTACAAAAGTTCTACAAAATGCGATGATGTACGGAGTGACCATTATTTTAGGATTAACCGTTGGAGCGAAAGCAACAGGGGAATTATTCTTGTCCGTATCAACTTTAAAAATTACGTTGTTAGGTTTAATTGCGTTTGCTGGAGGTACAGCAGCCGGAGTTTTAATGGGAAAACTAATGTACAAGTTATCAGGTGGAAAAATTAATCCAATGATTGGGGCTGCTGGAGTATCTGCAGTACCGATGGCTGCCCGTGTTGTACAGAAAGAAGGACAAAGAGAAGACCCAAGTAACTACTTATTAATGCACGCAATGGGGCCGAATGTGGCTGGTGTAATTGGTAGTGCGATTGCAGCAGGGGTATTACTCGCATTCTTTTCATAATTACAATGCTCCTTTCAAACAGAAGAAGAGAAATCTTCTTCTGTTTTTTCGTATTTAGGAGTGAGGTGAGAGGTTTGGAAGAAGTTATAGGTCGTATATATTCTGTATTTCAGTCGATGATACATAAAACAGAACTTCCTCAAAATGCTGAATTAACGATGGGAATCACAATAACTAAAGGGAAAAAGCAATGTCAATTTTGTGGAAACAAAAATGAAATGGAATTTGCTAAAGGGCCTTGCGTGAATTGTAAAGGAGGGGAATGTTGGTATTGTTTGAAATGCCTTGGAATGGGAAAAGTGAAAGCGTGTAGTGTGTTGATTGCGACTCCTGAAGAAGAGCAGCCTTTTCCAAAAAGAGAAGAAGGATTAGCACACTATAAACATACATTGAGCGGTAAACAAGAACAGCTATCTTTAGAGTGTTTGAATGTTGTAAAGCAAACCGGATTCCGTGAGCACCTTCTCTGGGCCGTGACTGGTTCAGGGAAAACGGAGATGATTTTTGCAAGCATCGAATGGATGTTGCAACAAGGAAAACGAGTCGCTATTGCAGCCCCTAGAATCGATGTCTGTGTGGAACTAGCACCGCGCTTGAAGGAAGCTTTCCCGACAGTCGAGCAAAACGTCCTTCACTCGCAGTCGAAAGAAGGGTACAAGAGAGTACCACTGACGATTGCGACGACGCACCAGATGCTAAGATTCTACCACGCATTTGATTTGGTCGTGATTGATGAGACAGATTCATTCCCATACCGGGATAATGAGTTATTGATTCGGGCAGTTCATCGTGCGGTGAAAGAGGACGGCTGTTTGCTGTATTTAACGGCGACTCCGTCTCAGACGCTAGAGAAAAGAATCGAACGAAAAGAGCTTTCGGTATCCTTGCTACCGGAACGATATCATAAGAAGCCACTAGTAGTACCGACGATGAGTTTTATCGGAGATTTAGACAAAAGATTGAAAAAGAAAAAAGTGCCAAAACCTGTGTGTCAGTTTATAGAGGAACATTTAAAAGAGGGGGAACGATTTTTGCTGTTTGTACCGAGAATTACACTTCTTAATCCGATAGAAGTAGCACTTAGACGACAGTTTTCAAATGCAAAATTCGAGACGGTTAGTTCCAAAGAAGTGTATCGGCAAGATAGAATCGCAAAAATGAGAGCAGGAGAGCTCGATTTTCTAGTGACGACAACGATTCTTGAACGCGGAGTGACTTTTTCAGGAGTCGATGTTTGTGTCATCAATGCGCACGAAGAGGAATTCTCAAGAGAAGTACTCGTGCAAATCGCAGGACGCGTTGGACGGACAGTAGAATGTCCAACAGGAGAAGTTGTGTATTTTCATAATGGCAAAACAAAAGCGATGGTTCAGGCGGTCAGGGAAATCGAGGGCTTAAATCAGCAAGCACTTCTTGGGAGGGAACACGAATGAAATGTTTATGGTGCGGGGAAGAAGTCGAACGAGCTCAACCAATACTCTCGTTTTTACTAGGAGCAAATAGAAAGTACATTTGCGTCAATTGTGAGCATCCGTTTATGGAATTAAAACAGCATCCAACGTGCCTAGAGTGTGGACGGCTGATGACAAAAGTGGAAGTTTGTCCGGATTGCCAAAAATGGTATCAAGTAAAAGACGCGGTGTTGTTAAAGAATACGGCCTTATATGCTTATGACGAGGCGGGGAGAAAGTTTATGGAGCTGTTTAAATTTGTAGGAGATACAAGAGTGATGACCTTGGTGATAAAAGAATTAAGACAAGAGTTACTAAAGTATCAAAAGAGGGGCTTCGTTCTTTGTCCATTACCTTCATCCAACGCGAGTCTAAGAAAAAGAGAATTTGAGACGATTCCAACTTTACTGAAACAGTGCTATGTATCTACCGTTTCACTATTAGAACACATTGGCAGTGGGAAGAAGCAATCCGAGAAGACAAGACAGGAACGTTTGCAACTAAAACAACCGTTTAGGATCAAAGAGGGAGTCGTGATTCCCAAAAAAGTCTTATTGGTGGATGATGTTTATACAACCGGCTCAACAATCCACCTTGCCGCAAAAGCATTAACCGAAATGGGTGTTGAAGAAGTGGAGTCTCTGACATTATTTAGATAAAGAGTGTATCCTGTATGATACAAAAGGAATCGACAAAACAGCCCAAGCAGATTTCTGTTTGGGCTATTTGAGTTGATTTAGTTTATTTTAGAATCTTGTAGTTATATAACAGATTTGTGTGACGATGCTGATGCCATTGGCATTACACGATTATTGCGTACTAAGATGCATAGTACACATATTCTAAGTGAGACAATGATTAAATATTATAGTAATCTCACTAAAAAAGAACGTTACATGCAGTATCAAAATGATGGATTGGATTACTCTGATTTAAATACTCTTTCAAATTCAATTTATAAAAAATGACAGGAGCATTTGAACGTATTTCTTTTGGAGTACTTAATTTGACAGGAGGAGCGAATGAAGCAGAACAATGGCAAGCATGTCTATCATTTGCTAACTATCTGTTACACTGCATTAAGTAATAACTGAAAATAATCGAAGCTAATTGAAAGAAAATTAGCTTCGATTAATTTTTTATAAAATATAAACCGAGAGAGAAAATTAGAGTTTGCCAAGCTGGGATTAATAGATATTCTAAGAATATACTATATGATTCAAAAGAACCAAAGTAATGTTGCTGAAAGTATAGCATCATAAATGTGATTGTAGAAATAAACATGAACGAGAGTAAAATTTTTACGGTGGAAATTTGTTTATTAATGGAAATTAGTGGGAATAGTGGTAGTAAGTATATTCCACTGAAAATGAAAAAAAGAATTATGAAGTTCGATTCTGAAGTCATAATATTATAATTATCAGGTTTAGGGGTATCCACTACTAAAGCTATAAACGATAATATTATCCAAAAAAAATGATATGCAACACAATAACTAACAAATTCTTTTATAGAGTGTATTTTTTTCATAGATATTGTTCTCCTATAGAATTTTCAAAGTAACTATACCGCTATCATCACTGATTATCCACTGTATTTAAGAAAATTTAATGGATCTCTTGACTATTCAGTTGATGGATAAAAAGTTGCCAATGAAGTATTACAAGGTGAATGGGGAATGGTGATAAGCGCAGATATAGATTGGAAAAAGCGGGATATGACTATCAAGCTGTTCAAGACCGAGTGAATGAATTACTAGGATAATGTATGAGCCTACCTCAGAGAAATCTGTAGTAGGCTTAAAAAAATAAATGTTCATCACAAAGTAAAATTATAGTTTTTAAATATTGTGATAAATTCACATTGAAAGTGCTTCATTCTCATATTATCCTATAAGTAGGGGGAGAAAAAGATGGAAGGGATAAATTTATTAAGTGATTTAATAGTTGAAGAAAAGATATCTTTTGATAAAATCCGTGTTTCCAGCAGTTTAAATAAGAATGAAATTAAAGATTATGTAAACGCTCTAAACAAAGAATATTCTCCGCTTATATTTTTTTCTAATTCTTCTTTATATCTTGCTCCAAACGCTATTGAAAATATTTTCGAAAAAAAATTGTACGAAAAAATATATATTCAAGCACCAAGAAAAATAACAGAAAAGATATTGATTCTGAGATTACTCATAGATAAAAACTATTTACCTCTTGATGAAGTAGCAGAATTATTACAAGTTAGTAAGAACACGGGTATAAAAATATTAAAAGAATTGAAAAATTATTTTAGTTCGCAAGGTGTTTTTCTTAAATACAATCGACAAAATGGTTATTTTATGGAGGGAAATGGAGAGAAAGTTTGGGAAATGATTCCGAGGGTAATTTCGGAATTGTTAACTTCGTCAATTGGAAAATACTTTATTTTTTACAATAAATTATTGAATATATCGGAATATCAAAAGGTTAGCAGGATAGTTTATAAAGTTGAATCTAAACTTAGTAATTTGTATACAGATAATAGTAAAGAAAGGCTATGCTATATTATCGCGTCATTATTAAAAAGATATAAATTTGATAAATCTTTCCCAATAAGAATGCAGGTTTTTAATGACTTGCAAGGGACATATGAATTTGAAATTATATGTCAGTTGTTGAAATCAGAATATAATACTTTAACAGTTTACGATGCATCATATTTGGCCCTTTTTATATTGTCAGAAAGTGTGAATTTTTATAATCCTAAATTAGAAGAAAATAACATAGATACCTATATTATAAAATTTATAGAAAACTTGGAATCAGATAAATTATTAAATTTTAATGATAAAACAAAACTGTTTAATAATTTATATATACATTTGAAACCTTTATTGTATAGAAATCGACTAGGTTTGCATATCATAAATCCAATTTCTTCGGACTTTATAGAAAAGTATAATTTTTTATTTTTAAAAGTTAAGAAAGCTGCATTTACTTTTAAAAATATTCTCTATAATGAACTTTCAGATGACGAATTGGCATTAATTTCAATGATAATTCAGGCGAATTTAAATCAAAGTACATCATATAAGAACAAGGGTTTAGAAGCAATTGTAGTTTGCCAAAATGGGCAAGCAATTTCACACTTAATTGAATCTGAACTTAAAGAATTATTTCCCAATATTAATTTTTTAGGTGTAGCATCCTCTAGAGATTTTAATGATAAGAAAGTTACAGCTGATATTATTTTTTCCACCGTTCCACTAATTGAGATGGATTCCGTATATATTGTTAAAACAATGATGACAGAGGAAGAAAAAAAAGATTTAATTTTTCAAGTGGATAATGATATAAAGCTATGCCCAAAGAAACAAGCTAAATCTATTATCAAATCGATTGTTAATGTTCTTCCGGTAGAATATAAAAATGATATAGAACGTGAGTTAGAAAAATATTTTGAAAGAAACATAATAAATACTGGAATTGAAGAATATCAAATTTTAAGAAGCCCACAGCAAATTGAAATTATTGAAAATATGAATTGGTCAGATATCGTAGAAAAAAGTTTTTTACCAATGTTAAATAGAGGAACAATAGAGAGAATTTATATCGAAAAAGTTGATGAAGACATCAAAAAAAATTATGAAGTTCAAATTATTGCAGAGAAAGTTTTATTGCCACATTCAGATCCTAATAATGGGGTTATTACTCCGGACTGTCAAATTTTAATAATACCGTCAGGTGTAGCTGCACCTGATGGGAAAAAAATTAATATTATAATAGGACTAGCCCCAGGATTTAACAATGAACATGTTAAATGGCTAGTATTCTTAAATAAGTTTTTATCAAATGAAATTAACTTAAAAAATATTTTAGTGAGTAACTCTTATGAGATTTTTAATTATATGAAAGAAGGTTATATTCATGCGTTTAAATAAATTAACAGTTATTCTGAGAAATTATAGATTAGATCAATGTGTGAAAATCTGTAATGCACTTAGAAATACTTCATGCAATGTAGAAGTAACACTGAATACTCCAGAAGCTTTTACATGTATAAAAAAATTAACTGAAGAATTCTCAAGTGATTTAAAGATTGGCGCGGGAACTGTACTAACGTATGAGGATGCAGAGAAAGCAATAGCAATGGGTGCTTCATTTATTCTATCACCAATCTGTTTATCAACTGAAATAATTAGTCTATGTAAAAGAAGAGGGGTTATTGTTGTCCCAGCAGCTTTTTCACCAACAGAAATATATAAAATGTATATAGAAGGAGCAGATTATATAAAGCTTTTCCCAGCAGCATCTTTAGATTTAGATTATATAAAACATGTAAGTGGACCATTGAATACACTTCCTATTATGGCAGTTGGAGGAATTAATATAGAAAATGTTTCTAAATTCAAAGAGGCAGGAATAAACTATTTTGGAGTTGGAAGCGCAATTTTTAATGGAAAACATATAGATGATTTGTCGGAAAAAGATATTGAGAAGTTGGTTAAAAATTGGATAAAAATTATTGATTAATAAGGAGGTGTTAGAAATGAATATAAATAAAGACTTAATATTTAAGAATTTATCCTATGAGACTAAAGATGAAATACTTGATTTTCTAGCTGAAAAATTGACTGCTTCCAATTATGTAGAATCGGATTATGCTAATGCTCTTAAAGAGAGAGAAAAAGAATATCCAACGGGTCTGAGTAGCAGGGGAGAATCAATAGCAATACCTCATGCAGATACTTGTTTCGTAAAAAAAGATGCTATTGCTATTGCTACATTAAAAAAACCAATTACTTTTAATTGCATGGATAATCCAAAAGAAAAATTATCAGTTCGTTTGATTATCATGCTTGCAATGTCAAAACCACACGGTCAAATCGAAATGTTGCAAAGAGTAGTAACCGTTATTCAAAACGAGAAATTGAGGTATAGATTAGTGCATCAAGGAAATGATGAAGATTTTAATGATTTAGTAAATATATTAGAAGGGAAAGAGTAGGATGAAAAGAATTTTGGTAGCTTGTGGAAATGGTATTGCGACTTCTACAGTTGTAGCTTCAAAAATAAGAGAATTTTTAAATAATCAAGGAGTAAAATTTGAACTAAGCCAGTGTAAATTATTGGAAGTGGAGTCAAAAGCCTCTGATTATGATCTATTGGTAACTACTGGAAAATTCACTGGTGGCAGTGTTGATATACCAGTAATTGGTGCTATGGCGCTATTAACGGGTATAGGTGAAGAGAAAGTATTAGATGAAATTTTAAAAAAATTATTATAAGGAGAATTGAAGACTATGGATATATTTAAATTTTTATTAGATGCTGGTCCTTCTGTTATGCTTCCAGTAATCATTACAATAATCGGATTAATATTTGGTTTGAATTTTGCGAAAGCGTTTAAATCTGGATTAACACTAGCCATTGGTTTTGTTGGGATTAAATTAGTTATTGGTTTTATGTCAACTAATTTGGGACCTGCTGCAAAAGCTATGGTTCAGAATTTAGGAATTCAATTAGATGCACTTGATGTTGGATGGGGAGCTATTGCAGCAATTACATGGTCGTCTCCAATCATTGCAGTATTAATTTTTGCAATACTTGCTACTAATTTAATTATGTTAGTTTTTAAAATGACAAAAACCCTTGATGTTGATATTTGGAATTATCATCATATGGCTATTGTAGGGGTAATGACCTACTTCGTCACAAATAATTTCATATTAGCAGTAGGAGCTTCAGTGACTATGGCATTTACAACTTTAAAAATAGCCGATTGGTCTGCCCCTATGGTCGAAAAATTCTTTGGGATTCCTGGAATTACATTACCGACTGTTTCTGCACTTTCATCGCTAGTTATCGCTTGGCCTTTAAATTTCATTTTAGATAAAATCCCAGGAGTTAATAAGCTTAATTTTTCCATTAAAGATGCCAGTAAATATCTTGGATTTTTTGGAGATCAGATGATTTTAGGCTTGATTATGGGGATAGTAATTGGATTATTGGCTGGTTATACTCCGGTTAATAGCTTTAATTTAGGCGTTTCTATGTCAGCAGTTTTAATTTTAATTCCTAAAATGACATCGTTGTTTATGGAAGGTTTAATGCCGATTTCTGAGGGTGCAAAGAAATTTACTCAAAAATATTTTAAAAACAGAGAATTATTAATCGGATTGGACGCAGCTGTGGTTGTTGGAAATTCAGATGTTATCACAACTGCTTTAATTTTAATTCCATTAACAATTTTCATGTCTGTCATTCTACCAGGAAATAGAGTGCTACCTTTTGCTGACCTAGCCGTAATTCCATTTCGAGTTGCGATGATTGTCGCATTGACAAGGGGAAATTTATTTAAAAATCTAGTAATTGGTTTAGTTACAACTGCTTCATTACTCTATTTTGGAACAATTACTGCCCCTATACTTACTAGTGTTGCACAAAATGTAGGTATTGATTTAGCAATTGCTGGTGGAGCAATCTTAATTTCTTCTTTTGCTTCAACGAGTATGGTACAAAGTTTCCTAGTGTTTATGGCTTTTACAGGTAATATAGTTATCACCTTACCATTATTAGCATTTGGATTTGGTTGCTACTATTATTATTTTGAATTTGTAAAACCTAAAAAAGAATTAGCAAAAAACAACAACATGAATGGTTTAGAGGAGTAACTTTTATGAAAATTACAGATATTAAAGTGTATAAAGTAAAACCACGCTGGATTTTTGTTCAAATTTTAACTGATGAGGGTGTTGATGGCTGGGGAGAAATGATTTCAGGGACAAAGACGGAAACTGTAGTTGCAGGTGCGTATGAAGCTGGAAAGAGAATTATCGGTCGAGATCCTTTAGAAATTGAAAGAATTTGGCAAGAATTACATCGATCATTTTTTAGAGGCGGACCTATTAATGGCACAATAGTATCGGGTATCGAGATGGCATTGTGGGATATCAAAGGAAAGTATTATAATGTACCTGTTTATGAACTGCTAGGTGGTAAAGCTAGAGACAATATAAAAGTTTATTCTTGGATTGGAGGGGATAGGCCTTCTGATATTGTTGCGGAAGCTCAGGATAGAGTGGATAGAGGTTTTGATTCAGTAAAAATGAATGCAACTGAAGAGTTACATTATATAGACAGTTTCAAAAAAGTTCAACAAGTTGTAGATAGAGTTTCTGCATTAAGAGAAAAATTTGGATATAATTTAAATATAGGTATTGATTTCCATGGAAGAGTCCACAAACCTATGGCTAAAGTTCTTGCAAAAGAATTAGAACCTTATAAACTAATGTTTTTAGAAGAAGTTGTACTTCCTGAGAATGAAGAAGCGTTTGAACAAGTTGCTCAACATACTAGTACTCCATTAGCGACTGGAGAAAGATTAGTTACGCGATGGGAATTTAAAAATATTTTTAATAAAGGAACTATTGACATTATCCAACCTGATGTTGCCCTAGTCGGCGGGATTGGGGAAATGAGAAAAATCGCAGCGATGGCTGAAATGTATGATATGGCAGTGGCCCCTCATGCCCCATACGGGCCAATTGCATTAGCAGCAACTTTACAAGTCGATGTTTGTACACCAAATGTATTTATTCAAGAACAAAGTTTAGGTATTCATTACAATAAAGGCTTTGATTTACTAGATTTTGTCAATAATAAAGAAATATTTGAGTATACCGACGGGTTCGTAGATATCCCAACGGGCCCAGGATTAGGTATTGATTTAAATGTTGAATTTATAAAAGAAATCTCTCAAGAAGGCTTAATTTGGACAAATCCAAAATGGAAGCATTATGATGGTACAATTGCAGAATGGTAATTTTTATACAATTAGTTAGTAAGGTTTTATAGAAAAATTAATATTTTAACCTTAGATAATAGTAAAGCTCACTACAGAAAAATAGTAAAGGAGTTTTAACGTTAATTCATACATTAAAGAAATCTCTTAAGAAGTATCAGAGTTCAAATGAAGAGTGTCATTGTATCAAAATAGTCGGATTAATCGATGATGTTTATACAACCGGCGTAACAATCCACCTTGCCGCAAAAGTATTAACGGAAACAGGTGTTGAAGAAGTGGAGTTTCTGACATTATTTAGATAAAAAGTGTATCATAAATGATACGTATCATTTATGATACAAAATAAATCGAAAAAACAGCCCAAGCAGATTTCTGCTTGGGCTATTTGAGTGGATTTAGTCATATTTAGAATCTTGTAGTGACATATTGGTCAAGAGCAAGGAGAGCATTTGCGACATCTTCGGCAGTATAGTCAACAACCATTTGGTGGATAGTTTCACCTTCTTGTGTAGCAAGAAATCCAATCTTGAGTAAGTCTTCATAGGACACAGAATCCAATTTCAGTTCTTTTAGCGTTGTTGGTAATCCAAGTGCTTTATAGAAAGTAATGTATTTATCGAGTTCTTCTTTTGGACAATTTTCTAATAATAGTTGTGTCAATGTACCATAAGCTACTTTTTCACCGTGAGTAAGAGTATGGATGTCTCCGTGGATGGCAGTGAATCTGTTATGAATGGAATGCGCTGCTGCTAAACCAGCTGATTCAAAACCGATACCAATTAGTAGGGTGTTTACTTCTACCACAGCTTCTAAAGCTGGAGTAACCACTTTGGCGTATGCTGCTGCAACGGCTTGTAGACCATTTTCGAATAAAGTACTTTCGCAGACACGAGCGATGGCTTCTGCTGCAATCGTTGACACTTGACCCACCATTGTGCCTCCTTGTGCTTCAATGACTGCACGAGCTTCCACCCAAGTAGCAAGCGCATCGGCAATTCCTGAGATTAATAAACGAAATGGACCATTGACAATGACTTTAGTATCGACTAATACTAATTCTGGATTTTTCTTGTAGAAATGATAGCGTTCAAACAAGCCTTCTGCTGAATAAATAACAGAGAGGGCAGAAGTTGAAGCATCCGTTGAAGCATTTGTTGGTAAAATCGCTACCGGACAATTAGAATTGTCCGCAATGGCTTTGGCTGTATCGATCGATTTACCACCACCTAAGCCGATGACTACGTTTAGTTGATGTTCCTTCACAACTTCAGCAACGCGACGACTTCGTCATTGGTTGCTTCACCATGGAAGATTTCACGATGGACAAATGCGCCTTCTTTTACGAGATTTTCTTCTAGTTCTTTACCGACTAAATCATAAACGATAGGGTCGCAAAGAAGGAGATGTCGATTCCCAAGAGCCAACACGTGAGAAAGACCAGTTTTAAAAACATCTTTCCCCTGAACATAACGAGACGGACTAGCAAATACTTTTTCTATAATCATAACTCATTTATAGTTTGTTTATAACTCCACTATGTCGTTGAAAGCGATTTTCTGTCAATAGAGATTCTGTGTTATTTTAACTAGGAATCGAAGATTTCCTAAAAGGGGAAGATGTTTACTGAGGAGAAGGGGTTGATTCTTGTTGGGAATGATTCTAATCTTCATTGCTGTATGATGTTTCATCTCATGAAAACAAAATATCGCCAAAGAAAAGTCCTCAAAAATACCGTTTTTCCTTAACAATTCTTAATGAAAGTTTATTTGGAAACGCTTGTAAAAATAGTGAACTTGCTTTATAATTAGTGTATACAAAAGTAAACGAAGCAATTCCTAAGAGTGGTCCTTAGGGTATTTCTTCAAATCTGGGAAACCAGATGAAAGGGGAGAGTATTATGTTCAAATATAATATCCGTGGAGAAAATATTGAGGTCACAGAAGCAATTCGTCAATATGCTGAAAAGAAAATCAGTAAGCTTGAAAAATATTTTACTGATGTAGCTAATGCGACAGCTTACGTTAACTTAAAAGTATATACAGAAAAAACTGCAAAAGTTGAAGTAACGATTCCATTACCATACTTAGTACTCCGTGCTGAAGAAACTTCAGTAGATTTGTATGGAAGTATTGACTTAGTAGTGGACAAACTTGAAAGACAAGTTCGCAAGCATAAAACAAAAATTAACCGTAGATCTCGTGAAAAAGGATTTGATGTAGTATTACCATCTCTTCCAGAAGTTCCTGAAGAGGAAGAAGCAGGTCTAGAAATTGTTCGTACAAAACGGATTAATTTAAAACCAATGGATAGCGAAGAAGCTGTTCTTCAAATGAACATGTTAGGACATAACTTCTTTATCTACCAAGATGCTGAAACGAACGAAACAAACATTGTTTATCGTCGTAAAGATGGAAAATATGGTTTGATTGAAACAAATTAATAAAAAAATCGGGTGACTTTGAAAAAGTCACCTTTTTTTGCTTTCTAAATTAGAAAAACAATGGTAAAATGAATAAGATGCAATAGGTGTAGCCACCTATTTGTAGTACTTTTATGAGATTTAAAATGTTCACCGATTTTAAAACAGTGGTGAAAATAAAAAAGGAGTTAATTAAATGGCAAATTTTTTGAGACAGTTAGTTGAAAATGATAAGCGTGAATTACGTCGTTTAGGAAAACTAGCGGATAAAGTAATTGCGTTAGAATCTCAAATGGCTGCATTAGAAGATGCTGATTTTCCAGTAAAAACAGAAGAGTTTAAAGTGAGATATGCGGAAGGAGAGTCTCTTGACTCATTACTTCCGGAAGCATTCGCATTAGTACGTGAAGGAGCTAAACGTGTATTAGGCTTATTCCCATATAAAGTTCAAATCATGGGTGGGATTACACTTCATGATGGGAACATTGCGGAAATGCGTACTGGTGAAGGTAAAACTTTAACAGCGACAATGCCTGTATACTTAAACGCATTATCAGGAGACGGAGTTCACGTAGTTACAGTTAACGAATACTTAGCAACTCGTGACGCTCGCGAAATGGGTGAGTTATATAAATTCTTGGGACTAACCGTTGGACTAAACTTGACAGACTTACAAGCTGATGAAAAACGTGCTGCCTATGCTGCAGATATCACTTATAGTACGAACAATGAACTTGGATTTGACTATTTAAGAGATAACATGGTTGTATATAAATCTCAAATGGTTCAACGTCCATTGAACTTTGCAGTTGTTGATGAAACGGATTCTATCTTAATCGATGAAGCTCGTACACCGTTAATTATTTCGGGACAAGCTGAAAAATCTACAGTCTTGTACCAACGTGCGGATATGTTCGCAAAAGCTTTAAAAGAGGAAGAAGATTATACGATTGATCTCACTTCTAAGACAATTTCTTTAACGGATGAAGGAATTAATAAAGCAGAACAAACATTCCGTCTACCAAATCTATATGATATTGATAATTCAGCTCTTGTTCACCATATTGACCAAGCATTACGTGCAAATTACATTATGATTCGTGATATAGACTATGTGGTCGATGAAGGTCAAGTAAAAATTGTTGATGGATTTACAGGGCGTATTATGGAAGGACGTCGTTACTCAGATGGTCTTCACCAAGCAATCGAAGCTAAAGAAGGCGTTGAAGTTGAAAATGAATCGAAAACAATGGCTACCATTACCTTCCAAAATTACTTCCGTATGTATCGTAAACTTTCAGGAATGACAGGGACTGCGAAGACAGAAGAAGAAGAATTCAGAGAAATCTACAATATGAATGTAATCGCGATTCCTACGAACCGACCTATTCAACGTGTGGATGCTCCGGATTTAATTTATCCATCTTTGAAGAGTAAATTCCGTGCAGTTGTAAAGGATATTAAAAATCGTCATGAAGCAGGGCAACCAATTCTTGTGGGTACAGTAGCCGTAGAAACAAGTGAATTGCTATCGAACATGTTACGTGCAGAAGGAATTCCTCACGAAGTATTAAATGCGAAAAACCACTTTAAAGAAGCAGAAATTATTATGTCAGCAGGTCAACGTGGCGCTGTAACAATCGCGACAAACATGGCCGGACGTGGTACTGACATCAAGCTTGGTAAAGGTGTTAAAGAACTTGGAGGGCTATGTGTTCTTGGTACAGAGCGTCACGAAAGTCGTCGTATTGATAACCAATTACGTGGACGTAGTGGACGTCAAGGGGATCCAGGTGCTACGCAATTCTATCTTTCATTAGAAGATGATTTGATGAAACGCTTCGGTGGAGAAAAAATGCAAGCCATGTGGGAACGTCTTAACATGACAGGTGAAGATGACGACAACTTTATTCAAAGTAAAATGTTATCAAGACAAGTAGAGTCTTCTCAAAAACGTGTTGAAGGAAATAACTACGATACTCGTAAGAACGTTCTAGAATATGATGAAGTAATGCGTGAGCAACGTGAAATTATTTATAAACAACGCTTACAAATTATTAACGAAGATAAGTCATTAGAAAAAGTGACCAAAGCGATGGTTCGTCGTACCATTCATCGTGTAGTTGAGAGCCATACTTTGACGGATCAAAAAGAATGGGATTTAACAGGCTTGGTTGATTTCGCGCATAATTCAATCTGTGCTCCTGATGATATTTCAGTTAGCGATTTCGAAGGGAAAACAGCCCTTGAAATTGAAGGGATTTTAAATGAAAAAGCTCTTGAAATCTATAAAGAAAAACAAGAACAATTGAATGGCGAAAATCAAATGCTTGATTTTGAAAAAGTAGTTATCTTACGTGTGGTTGACCGTAAGTGGACAGATCACATTGATGATATGGACCAATTACGTCAAAGCGTAGGCTTACGTGGATATGCTCAAATTGATCCACTAACAGAGTACCAAACAGAAGGTTACGAACGATTCCAACAAATGATTGCGGCAATCGACTATGATGTAACACGTATCTTAATGAAATCTCAAATTCGTCAAAACCTACAACGTGAACAAGTTCAAGGGGTTCGTAGTGTAGTGGCTACAGGTCATGACAGAACTTCTGACGACGATTCAGAAAAAGCTTAATAAATAAGAAGCGGCGAAGGAATTCGCCGTTTTCTTTTAGAGAAGAGGATAATATGGAAATTAGTGAAATGAGAAATGCTCTTGAAGCTATGAATGAACAAATCATTAGTTATAGGAGGTCTCTTTGACTTAGACCGCTTAGAAGAAGATATTGCAGCTTTTGAGCAAGAAATGTCAGAGCCGACATTCTGGGATGATAGTGAAAAGGCGAACCAAGTCATTCAAAAAAATAATGAGCTAAAAGCTGTTTATGATACTTTTCATAAAATGGAATTATCTCATGAAGAAACAGAACTCTTATTTGAAATGTATAAAGAAGAACCAGATGATGACGTTCATGATGAAATCGTAGCAGCTATTTCATCCTTGGAACAAGAGTTGCAACAATATGAATTAACAATGTTGTTAAATGGGCCTCATGATAAAAACAGTGCGATTTTAGAAATTCATCCTGGGGCGGGTGGTACCGAATCTCAAGATTGGGGCAGTATGTTACTTCGAATGTATATGCGATGGGCCGAAAAGCATGGATATCGTGTGGGAACTGTGGATTATCAAGATGGAGATGAAGCAGGAATTAAATCCGTAACTCTTTCAATCGAAGGGTTGAATGCTTACGGATATCTACGCTCTGAAAAGGGAGTACATCGACTAGTTCGTATTTCCCCATTTGATGCAGCGGGAAAGAGACATACTTCATTCTGCTCTGTAGATGTTGTTCCTCAGATGGATGGGGAAATTGATATTGAAATCAATCCAGATGATATTAAGATGGATGTTTATCGTGCGAGTGGTGCTGGGGGACAACATATTAATAAAACATCATCTGCGGTTAGATTAACGCATATTCCAACTGGGATAGTAACTCAGAGTCAGGCACAACGGTCGCAGTTTAAAAACAGAGATCAAGCAATGGTAATGTTGAAAGCTAAATTGTTCCAGCTAGAAGAAGAGAAAAAGGCAGCAGAACTTGCGGCTATTCGTGGAGAACAAAAGGATATTGCTTGGGGTTCTCAGATTCGAAATTATGTGTTCCATCCCTATTCAATGGTCAAGGATTTACGTTCAGGTTATGAGACTGGAAATATAAGTGCGGTCATGGATGGTGATTTGGATCCATTTATGGATGCGTACTTGAAATGGACCCTTGAAGGAACAAAAGCAGGAGAAGAGTAAGAGTGAGAGAACATCTAGCGAAAGCTAGATGTTTTACTTTTATGAGGTAAATTGTTTAAAGTTCATTTTAATTATCTGTATTATTATGGGATGAAACTTTCTAGATAGTTTAACGGGCTCCAGTGCCTATCAAGAAATTCAACCCTATATGTGCATTGAGTAAGGCACAGTAGTTTATTGACTTTCTTTTCATCACTCGTGATTTAAGAAAGTCTAATAAACTGTGTGGAAATCGTTCAATTCAGAACGATTTGGAGACAGAAGCCAGGAATAACCTCACACTGTGAGGTTATTCCTGGCTTCTGTCTCTCCCCCTCGTATCCTTGGAGTTGAACTCGCTATCGCAGAAATGGCGTGCGTTTCCCGAAATATCCGCACGGCTGTTCCAGCCGCTTACGGTATTCCGGTCCAACGTTCCATTTCTGAACGCGATGGCTCGTATCCTGATTAGTTGAACTCGGGCTCACAGGGCCGACGTCATTTCAACAAACATCCGCACGACTTGTTCCAAGTCCCTTGCGGTGTTTGTTTCCAATGATTCGTCCCTGGGCGTTCGCCCTCGTATCCTGAAGTTGAACTCGGAAAAGCAGAGGCTCAAGCCTTTCGTGTTTTGTCCGCACGGTCATTCTGACCGTTTACGTCAAAACCGCGAACCGTCTTCGCCTCTAACCGCTTTTCCTTGTATCCTGAAGTTGAACTCGCCATCGCAGAAATGGCGTGCGTTTCCCGAAATATCCGCACGGCTGTTCCAGCCGCTTACGGTATTCCGGTCCAACGTTCCATTTCTGAACGCGATGGCTCGTATCCTGATTAGTTGAACTCGGGCTCACAGGGCCGACGTCCATTTCAACAAACATCCGCACGACTTGTTCCAAGTCCCTTTCGGTGTTTGTTTCCAATGATTCGTCCCTGAGCGTTCGCCCTCGTATCCTGAAGTTGAACTCGGGCTCACAGGACTGACATCCACTTCCCAAAACGTCCGCAGAACGTTTTCCGTTCCTTCCGTCGTTTCGGTCCAGTGTTTCAGTCCTGATCGTTCGCCCTCGTATCCTGATTTTAATATTTCTGTAATCTTATGTGAAGGGGTTGTAATATTGGAATGGTATAATAAGAAGGATTAAAAATCGCAGGATTAGAAAGCTGGTGAGTTTATGATTGAAATGATGAATGTAACTAAGAAATATAATAAAGGAATTACAGCTATTAATAACTTATCTATTCAAATTCATGATGGAGAGTTTGTTTATGTAGTTGGTCCTTCTGGTGCAGGTAAATCAACTTTCATTAAAATGATGTATCGTGAAGAAAAGGCAACGAAAGGTAGAATTCGTATTGGTAAATACGATTTGATGAAAATTCGTGATCGACAAATTGCATATTTACGTCGTTATGTCGGGGTAGTCTTCCAAGATTTCAAATTATTAGAGCATAAAACGGTGTACGAAAATGTAGCCTATGCTATGGAAGTTATTGAAAAGTCTCCACGTGAAATTAAACGTCGTGTGGAAGAAGTTCTAGATTTAGTCAATTTAAAACATCGAATGAATAATTTCCCAAATGAATTATCAGGTGGGGAACAACAACGTGTAGCGATAGCGCGCGCGATTGTGAATACTCCTGGTATTCTGATTGCAGATGAACCAACAGGAAACCTTGATCCGGATACTTCTATGGAAATTATGGATATCTTAGAACGAATTAATGAACAAGGGACAACAATTGTGATGGCTACCCATAATAGTCAAATCGTTAATGAGAAAAAACATCGTGTATTAGCGATTGAGCGTGGTCAAATTGTTCGTGACCAAGAACAGGGGGAATACGGATATGAAGATTAGAACGATGGGTCGTCATATACGTGACGCCTTTAAGGGTCTTTTCAGAAATGGTCTAATGACATTTGGTGCTGTTTCTGCTGTATCAATGATTTTATTAATTGTCGGAGTGTTTGTTTCACTTCTATTTAATGTTAATAAAATTGGATCAGATATCGAAAACGATGTTAACGTTCGTGTACTGATTGATTTAGCGGCCGACCAAGAAAAAACAGACGAACTAGAAGCAAAAATTAAAGCATTAGATGATGTGGAATCTGTAACTTTCCGTTCGAAAGATGAAGAATTGGATGATGTTACAAAAAACTTTGCTGAAGAATTATCATTATTTAAGAATGATGGGAATCCACTTCGTAATGCATTTGATGTAAAAGCAAAGGAACCTAAGAAGACAAGTAAAATTGCTCAAGAAATCAAATCAATGGATTATGTAGCAGTTGTTCGTTACGGGGAAGCTCGTGCAGATAATCTATTTAAAATTGTCGAAACTGTTCGTAATATCGGAGGAGTTGTTATTTTAGGACTATTAGCATTAGCAATGTTCTTGATTTCGAATACGATTCGTGCAGCGATTTACTCACGTAGAACTGAAATTGAAATCATGAGACTTGTAGGAGCTACTAAAGCCTATATTCGCTGGCCATTCTTCATAGAAGGTGGAATGATTGGATTAATTGGTTCTATTATTCCTATTGGTTTAGTATGGTCGATTTATCTATGGTTCTATAAAGGTGGATCAGATTTCTTCGCAGGATCAAACTTCAGTCTGTTAGATCCAAATCCATTCTTGATTTATGTATCCTTAGCAATGGTAGCTATCGGGGTTGTTATTGGTGCGTTTGGATCTATTCTTTCAATGAGAAGATTCTTGAAAAAATAGTTAAAATAGTAGAAGGAGTGCAGTTGTGTGCTCCTTCTTTTTTATTGAAGGCCATATGCAAAAAAGTTATAACGAGTTCTGAAAAACAGGTATAATCAAATAACGAGTTTCGTATTGACTCAGAATACCACCATCGTTTATAGTAATTTCATCAGATAAAACAATGCAATGAACAGATAAGTAAATAAAGAAGAACGTTAAAGAGAATCCGGTTGGTGGGAAAGGATACGGGGCAATTTATTGAAAATGGTCTGGGAGCAACAAAGGTGAGGAAGCTTTTGCGATTTGTACTCGATAACGTACAAGGGTATCTTGCACCATGCAACGTACTTTTGGAGCGGTAAACTGTGAGGTTTATCGGAATTAGAGTGGTAACGCGAAAACTTCGCCTCTAGTGTGTAGAGGGGAAGCTTTTTTTATGGCCCAAACCAACATGGACAGAGCAACATCTGTTGGAAATCACGAAGCGCGCATGTGGTTTCCAAACAAAGAACAATCATTTAACCAAGAAGGGGACTTATAACATGAAATTTAATAAATTATTCAAAGCAACAACATTCGGACTTTTAGCAACAGCATTAGTAGCTTGCGGAAACAACTCAGCAAAATCAGAAAGCACAACAGAAGCTGCAAAAGCAGAAGACAAAACAATTAAAGTAGTCGCTTCACCAGCACCTCACGCTGAAATCTTAGAAGCAGCTAAACCAATCTTAGAAAAAGAAGGGTACAAATTAGAAATCAACATCGTAAATGACTACGTAACACCGAACAACATTGTTTACGGTGGAGATGCAGATGCAAACTACTTCCAACACACTCCATATCTTGATAAATTCAACAAAGAACATAATCAAGATTTAGTTTCTGTAGGGAACGTTCATATTGAGCCGATGGCAATTTACTCTAAGAAATATAAATCATTAAAAGAATTACCAGATAACGCAGTGGTATATGCATCAACAAACCCTGCTGAAGTAGGACGTTTCTTAAGCTTCTTCACAAAAGCGGGATTAATTAAATTAAAAGATGGCGTGAACCCAATCACTGCTGGATTAAGCGACATTGCTGAAAATCCAAAGAATATCCAAATCAAAACAGAAATCGCACCTGAATTATTAGTATCAACATACGAAAACAATGAAGGGGATGCAGTGATCATCAACTCAAACTTCGCAATCGATGCTAAACTTTCACCAGTGAAAGATTCAATTGCTTTAGAAGACGAAAGCTCACCATACGCTAACTTAATCGCTGTAAAACCTGCTGATAAAGATAAAGCAAAAATTCAAGCATTAATCAAAGCGTTACAAAGTGATGAAATCCGTAAATTCATCAACGAAAAATATACAGATGGTTCTGTAATTCCTGCGAAATAATAAAAATAATCAGAGAACAAGAGGAGTGGAAAGATACAAAGCCAAAAGCCTTGTACTTTTCGCTCCCTTTTGACCATTAAGGAGTGAAACAATGATTCGAGTAGAGAACGTGTCCAAAACATATACTGGGAAACAAGGCACGGTTGAAGCTGTAAAAGATGTCTCGTTAGAGATTAGTAGAGGCGAAATTTTTGGAGTGATTGGTTTTTCAGGTGCGGGTAAAAGTACATTAATCCGTTTGTTAAATGGACTTGAGACGGTTACAAGTGGCCATATTTATATTAATGAAAAAGACATTACAACCTTAAAACGCAAAGAGTTGTTAAAAGAGCGTCAAAAAATTGCGATGATTTTCCAACATTTCAATCTTTTATGGTCGAGAACAGTCGAAGAAAACATTGCTTTTTCACTTGAAATTGCAGGCGTTCCAAAAGCCGAGCGTAAAGCTAAGGTAGCCGAATTAATCGATTTAGTTGGACTAACCGGACGTGAAAAATCTTATCCATCACAACTTTCTGGGGGACAAAAGCAAAGAGTTGGGATTGCGCGTGCGTTAGCTAACGATCCAGAAGTCCTTTTATGCGACGAAGCGACGAGTGCACTTGACCCTAAGACGACAAAAGATATTTTGAAGCTATTAGTAGAAATTAACCAAGAACTAGGGTTAACGATTGTGTTAATTACGCATGAAATGCATGTCGTTCGTCAAATTTGCCACCGTGTTGCCGTGATGGAAGAAGGACGAGTAGTGGAAAGCGGAGAAGTGATTGAAGTCTTCAAAAATCCACAACAACCAATTACAAAACAATTCGTGGGAGAAGAACGTGTGGATGATGAAATCGATGAGGTATTCCATCACCTTTCAACATCTCTTCGCCCTGGGGTAGCAGTTCGTATTCAGTATTTAGGCGACCGTACAGGAGACGCTGTATTATCTGAAGCGATTCGAAAATTGGATGCAACGGTATCGATTCTACAAGCGAAGGTAAACATTACGCAAAAAGGGATATTAGGAAGCATGATTATTTTGATTGAGGAAGAATCTTCAAAAGCAGAAGAAGTCATCAAATATCTTAAACAAGCAGAAATTATCGTGGAGGTGTTAGAGCATGTTTAATCTATTTTTAGCAGCAACCTTAGATGAACTTTTCAAAGAAATGTTTTCGTTTGAGAACGTTGTATGGCCTGATGTCATTAAAGCTATTAATGAAACTCTCTATATGACCTTCATTCCAACGTTCTATGTATTTGTCATTGGATTAATTTTAGGGCTCCTTCTTTTCTTAACAGGAAAGGGACGCAGCCTTGAAAATAAATGGGTTCATCTGATTTTAGGTGGAATCATTAATATTTTCCGTGCGATTCCATTTATCATTTTACTGACACTATTGATGCCTTTTACAAAAGCAATCATGTCAACGATTGTGGGGCCTAAAGGGGCAATTCCAACATTGATCATCAGTGCTGCACCATTTTACGCGCGTCTGGTGGATATCGCGTTAAATGAAATCCCTTCAGGAGTCATCGAGGCGGCAGAATCAATGGGGGCAAACACTCGTCAAATTATTACAAAAGTGCTTATTCCAGAATCGCTTCCTGCGTTAGTATCAGGAATTACGGTTACAGCCATTGCGTTAATCGGTTCTACAGCAGTAGCCGGTGTTATCGGTGCGGGTGGGTTAGGAAACTTAGCGTATCTCATTGGTTATACACGAAATAAAGTGGATATCATCTTTGTCGCTACAGTAGCCATCCTTATTTTGGTATTTATTATCCAAATTATTGGAGACCGTGCGACTAAAGCTATTGACAAGCGATAGGATGTGAGAAAAGGCGGTCATAGGCGATGACGGTTCGCAGGTTAGCCGCAAGGGACTGTTTACAGTCTTGCGGACTAACCTCGAAAGGCTTGAGCCTATGCCTTTTCGAACTCAACTACAAGGATGTGAGAAAAGGCGGTCATAGGCGATGACGGTTCGCAGGTTAGCCGCAAGGGACTGTTTACAGTCGTGCAAAATCCTTCACAGTGCGAAGGATTTGGGTGTGGGCATTGCAAATTGTGTTGGAATATAAGTTAATAAGACAATACAGTACAAATTATCTGCAGTTTTAACTCTAACCTCTGCAATTAGAAAACAACATCATTCTCCCTTTACCTTCCATATTAAATTATGTAAAATAAGCAATAGACTTCATGGTCTATTGCTTATTTTATTGGAGTGTGATTAGATGTCAGGATTAACCGTAAGACTATATGAAGAGTATTTAGCAGATGTTTATAAAAATCGTAAAGCCGATCAAGGGCTCTTTATTAAATTAGTCGAAGAAATTGGAGAAGTTGCAGAGCAAATTAGTATTCGTGATGGTCGAAAAGAAGGGGCGACTGAAGAAGTACATGCTGAACTTGGAAAAGAACTAGCAGATGTCATCCATTATACGATTGCAATCGTCGCTGTAAACGGCATTGATTTAGAAAAAGTCATCTTGGAAAAAGACCTTAGTGCTGCGATTAAATATAACCATACAACGAACCTAACGGAATTTCTTCAAAAGACAGCAAAATACGACTAGTTTACAGCAAGAAAACACTTGCTTTCGAACTTTGTTTAGAGTACGATAGGACATGGAAAAGTAAGTGAAATGATGGGTACAGAAAGTTCTGATTGCTGAGAAAGAACCCCCGCTCTTTAACTGAACCTACCAAATAGGTGATTATGAAAATAATCCGGTGAAATCATCGTTATCAATGTTAAAGAGACATTTACAATGTAAGTGTAATTAAGGTGGTACCGCGAGTCATTCGTCCTTTTTAGGGGAGTGGCTTTTTTTATTTCACAAAAAACGAAAAAGGAGTAAAGTAAATGGCAGAAAAAACAAATTTACAAAGAGAAGATTTCTCTAAATGGTATATTCAAACCATTCAAAAAGCAGATTTAATGGATTATTCACCAGTACGTGGGTGTATGATTTTCAAACCAGATGGATATGAAATCTGGGAACATATTCAAGAAGAGTTCAATCGTCGTTTCAAAGAAGAAGGTATTCGTAATGCTTACTTCCCAATGTTAATTCCAGAAAGTTTCTTCACTAAAGAAGCAGACCACATTGAAGGATTCGCTCCCGAATTACCATGGGTGACAGAAGCAGCTGGCGAAAAATTAGAAGAACGTTTAGCGCTTCGTCCAACAAGTGAAACAATGATTGGAACAGCTTTTTCAAATTGGATTAATTCATACCGTGACCTTCCATATGAAATCAACCAATGGGCAAACGTATTCCGTTGGGAAAAGAAAACTTTACCGTTCTTACGTACTTCAGAGTTCTTATGGCAAGAAGGACATACAGCACATGCAGATGAAGAAGATGCACGTCGCCGTACAATGAGAATGTTAGATATCTACAAAGAAGTGGTAGAAGGTGTACTAGCAGTGCCGGTTTATGAAGGACAAAAAACTCCTTCAGAACGTTTTGCAGGTGCAGTAGATACTTACTCAATCGAAGCGATGATGAAAGACGGGAAGGCCGTTCAAGCGGGGACTTCTCACTACATGGGAACAAAATTCGCAGAAGCTTTCGACATTAAATATTTAACAAAAGAAAATGAGCACGTATACGCTCATACAACTTCTTGGGGAGTATCTACTCGTTTAATTGGTTCATTAATCATGACGCACGGTGACGAACAAGGATTAGTATTACCTCCAAAAGTAGCTCCAACACAAGTAGTCTTAATTCCAGTTGGACCATGGAAGAAAAATCCAGCCATCTTAGAAAAATTAGAAGAGCTTCAAAAAGAATTGAAAGCTGCTGGATTACGCGTGAAAATTGATGACACTGACAACTCTCCAGGATTCAAATTCAATGAATGGGAATTACGTGGTGTGCCAATGCGTATTGAGTGCGGACCTCGTGACTTAGAAAATAATCAAGTGATGACAAAAATGCGTGACTTAGATGAAAAAGTAGCCGTAGGTTTTGATGCGTTAGTTGACACTATCTTAGCAGAATTGGATAAAATGCAAGTCCGTCTCTTAGAAACAGCTCGTGCGATGCGTGCATCTAATGAATATACAAACATTGATACGTTAGATGAGTTGAAAGCTCATATCGAAGCAAAACGTGAAGCTGGTGAAGTACCTGGTTGGGTTCTTGTTGGTTGGGATGGAACAGAAGAAAGTGAAGCGAAAATTAAAGAAGAAACCGGATTTACTACTCGGAATATTCCATTCAATCCTCCAGTGAAAAAGGAAAAATGTATTGTAACTGGTAAACCTGCAACACACACTGTTTGGATTGCGCGTGCATATTAATCGATTAGGAATTAGTTGGTAGGAGGACAAGATTATGAAAATAAATAAGGTCATTCAAGAATTTGTAGATAGTGCGATTGCTTCAGGGTATGTTTCAAAAGAAGACCGTTACTATTTATTAAATCGCGTGCTTTATTTAGTGGGAGAAGAATCTTTTGAAAGTTCTAAAGAGGTGGAACATCTTTCCTTATTAGATGCAATGGAAAACTTAGTAGAAGCTGCCGTTGAAGCTGGTAAGATTGAAAATGACTCTGAAGAACGCGATTGGCTTGAACAAGAATTAATGAACCTCGTGATTCTAAAGCCTTCAGATTTGAACCGCTTATTCTGGGAGAAATACGAAGAAGGGCCTAAAGTAGCGACCGATACGTTTTATAAAATGGCACTCGATTTAAATTTAATTAAGGTGAAGGATATCGCTAAAAATATTTCCTTTAATGGAGAAACAAAGTATGGCGATTTAGAAATCACGATTAACTTATCCAAACCTGAAAAAACAAAAGATGAAATTATTAAAGCAGCGCAGAGTAAGGATTTCAATTATCCTGCCAACCGCCTATGCTTTGAAAACGTAGGCTACCATGGACGTATTAACTGGCCAGGTCGTGCCAACCATCGTATTGTAGGAATGGAACTTGGTGGAGAGAGTTGGGGTTATCACTATTCTCCATATGCTTATTATTCAGAGCATGCCATCTTCTTGTCTGAAAACTTAGAACCAATGAAAGTGGATGAGGGTGCTTTTAGCCGCCTTCTTGAAATCGTGACACAATTCCCTCATTATTTTGTAGGGTCAAATGCAGGACTTCCAATTGTTGGTGGATCCATTTTAAGTCATAACCACTATCAAGGAGGACGTTACGAATTCCCGATGAACCGTGCTAAAGTTTTGGAAACTGGAATTTCTAAGAAGTTTGATACCGTTGAAATCGAACGTCTTTACTGGCCACTTTCTGCGCTTCGTCTTCGTGGAAATAACCGTGAGGAAGTATTGGAAGTAGCGGTTGATATCTTGAAAGCTTGGGAAGACTACGAAAACAAAGATCTTGAAATCTTACGTGAGTCAAACGGCGAACCACACAATGCGATTACACCAATCGTGCGCCGTCAAGGAGATGCGTATGAATTTGATTTAGTGTTACGTAACAACCGTACAACACCGGAGTTTCCTGACGGAATCTTCCACCCACATGCGGATGTCCAACATATTAAGAAAGAAAATATCGGTTTAATTGAAGTAATGGGGCTTGCGATTTTACCACCACGTCTTGAACGTGAAATTCGGGAAGTGAGAGACTATCTTGTTGGAGAAGGACCGCTCGAAGCTGTCGCAGAAATTCACCAAGGATGGGCGAAAGAATTAAAAGCACAAGCACCAACAAAAGAAACTGTAGACGCATTTTTGCAAAAAGCGGTTAGTGCAAAATTCTGCCGTGTGTTAGAATATGCAGGCGTCTTTAAACAAACAAAAGAAGGCCAAGAAGCATTCAGCGCCTTCATGCATGAATTTACGAAATAGTTAGAAAGGAAGTGCCGTATGACAATCCTCGCACTAGATACATCGAATAAGACATTATCGGTCGCTGTAGAACTGACAGACGGTACCATTATTGAACAGACGATTGAGAACACGTTGCAACATAGTGTTCTACTCATGCCAACCATTGAAGCTGTATTTAAAGAAGCAGGCATTACAGCAAAAGACTTAACAAAGGTCGTTGTTGCTGAAGGTCCTGGATCTTACACGGGTCTCCGAATTGGCGTAACCGTTGCAAAAACACTAGCGAAGAGTCTGGGGATTCCACTTGTTGGAGTCTCCAGTCTCGACGTCTTTTTGCCACCCCTTGCTTTAAAAGTGGAAGTGGGAGAAGTCGTTGTGCCGTTTTTTGATGCTAGACGTGGAAATATTTTTGCGGTAGGCTATCGAAAGACTGACGAAGGCTTTGAAAAGGTGATTGCGGAACAACATAGTTCATGGATTGATTTCTTGAAAGTGTTGCCGAAATTTGCTGCGGGAGTGACTTTTGTAGGGCAATTACAGTCAATTACAAAAGAAGCAATCGTAGAAAAAGGAGCGAGTGAGGCGAAGTGGCTTGAAGGGTCTGACGCGATTCCTCACGCAACATCGCTCATTGAATTAGGAAGAAATAAGGAAGCTGTTGACGCGGACGTGTTTGTCCCAATGTACTTGAAACTGGCAGAAGCAGAAGAAAATTGGAAAGCTGAGCATCCTTTAGAAAAGGGGTCAGTGTATGTGGAACGAGTTTAAAGAAGTTCTCTTGAATTGGTTTGAATCTTTAAAAGATTTCTTTTTTGGAAGACTGAAAGAGATAGAACCAATTCGTAATCAATTTGTGACGCTTAGAAAGAATGTTGTACTAGGGGATGGACATCCAGCTGTCATTCGTGTTGGTTTACCAGAGGATGCATCCAGTATCTTCGAAGTTGAAAAATCTGCCTATGATGGTGAATCTCCATGGGCAAAAGATGTTCTTGAAAAAGATGTCGCTCATAATCCAGATGCTATTTATATTGTGCTGGAAGTGGAAGAAGAAATCGTTGGTTTTATCGGAGCGAGAACAACAGAAAGTGCTGATTTACATATTACTAATGTGGCAGTACTGCACGAATATCGATTCTTGAATGTGGCGACCTTATTGCTGCAGACCTTAGAAAAAATTGCAAGAGTGCTTGATAAAAAAGAAATTACACTAGAGGCACGCGTATCGAATACAAGGGCACTTAAACTCTATCGTAAGAATGGCTATGAAGTCGTTGGTACAAAGGAAAATTATTATACTCCTGAAAATGAAGATGCCGTGGAAATGCTTTATAAACTACCACCAAAAACACCGTCTTCATTCCATTCGTCAGAGTATTCATTTACAAGACTACATCCAGCGGACTTAGCGATGGCAGAGGCATTAGTCGCATTAGTGCAAGAAAATTACGAGCATCCAAATAATTGGAGTCCCGAGAGCTTTCTTGCCGATTTAGAAAATCCAATAAATACGTATTATGGAGTATGGATGCAACGTCAGTTAGTTGGATTTCTAGGGATTCAAATGGTGTTGGACGAAGCAACGATTACCAATATTGTGATTGCAAAAGACTATCAAGGTAAAGGCCTCGCGCAACGCTTGTGGCAAATGGCCTTATATGATTTGAAGCAAAGAGACGTCAAAGTTGTGTTCCTAGAGGTACGTGATAGCAACAAACGTGCTCAATATTTATATGAAATTCTTGGGTTTAAAGCCTACCATACGAGAAGCGATTATTACAGTAACCCAATTGAAGATGCGATTGAATATCGCTTAGAAATTGAACAAAGATAGGAGGAGCAATATGAAAGAAACATTGATTCTAGCAATTGAAAGTAGTTGTGATGAGACAAGTGCAGCCGTGATTCTAAACGGCAACACCATCCTTTCCAATATTGTAGCCTCTCAGATTAAGAGTCATATGCGTTTTGGTGGAGTTGTACCTGAAATTGCCAGCCGCCATCACGTCGAACAAATTACCCAAGTGATCGATGAAGCATTAGTAAAAGCTAATAAAACATTAGAGGACATGGATGCTATCGCAGTGACATATGGTCCGGGGCTTGTAGGAGCTCTTCTGATTGGGATTTCTGCAGCGAAAGCCTTGGCACTTGCTAGCGGGAAACCACTGATTGCCGTGAACCACATGGCAGGACATATTTATGCGAACCAACTTTTGGAACCTTTGCAACTTCCACTAATGGCGCTTGTCGTGAGTGGAGGACACACAGAACTCGTGTATATGCCAACTGACGGCGAGTTCCAGATTATCGGTGAAACAAGAGATGATGCCGCAGGGGAAGCCTATGACAAGATTGGTCGTATTTTGAACTTGCCATATCCTGGTGGAAAGAAAATGGACGAACTAGCTAATATTGGAAGTGATACGTATGATTTCCCACGTGCGATGATTCATGAAGACCATTTTGATTTTAGTTTTAGTGGATTGAAATCAGCGGTTATCAATCGTGTCCATAATGCAAAACAAAAAGGCGAAGAGATAATACCCGAAGATTTAGCTGCAAGTTTCCAAGCGAGTGTCGTAGACGTTCTTGTTGAAAAAACAAGACGTGCACTTGAAGCATATCCTGTAAATCAATTTGTACTAGCAGGAGGCGTGGCAGCTAATCGTGGTCTTCGTACAGCGATGGCACAAATGATGGAAGAACACTATCCATCAGTCACATTCTCCATTCCGCCATTATCACTTTGCGGAGACAATGCCGCAATGATTGGTGCTGCAGCCTATACAAAATATATGCAAAAAGACTTTGCAAAAATGGATTTAAATGCAGTTCCTGGGCTTGAATTAGGGGATGAATAAAACTATTGCAAATTCAATTTGAGCATGGTATTATATTCGTGTTGCATTATGCATGCGAAAATAAATAACTCTGGATTAGCAAATAATTCAGGGCAGGAGGAATAGAAATGAAACAAGGAATTCATCCAGAATATCATCCAGTAGTGTTCATGGATACAACTACAGGATTCAAATTCTTATCAGGTTCAACAAAGACTTCAAGTGAAACAGTTGTATGGGAAGACGGAAACGAATACCCATTACTACGTGTGGAAATCACTTCAGATTCTCACCCATTCTACACTGGTCGTCAAAAATTCACTCAAGCAGACGGACGTGTGGATCGTTTCAACAAAAAATACGGTCTCAAATAAGAACTTTACAAACTCTCTCACTTCGAGAGAGTTTTTTTGTGTGTTCAAAAGTTCCGCCAAGGGCGGCGATTATGGTATAAACAGAAGAAGTTTGAAAAAGAGAATTCTTATTATCAGCCATTGTTTATTGAAACAAAATAGCGGGATACCGGAGAAAGCCTAATAGTCTTTCTCCTTCGAAGCCTCAAACAAGCCGTAATGGATAAAATCCATAACGGCTTTTAATTCGCATTCGCTATGATTCCCCGCTATGGTTTCAATAAATGTCTGATAAGCGAATTCTCTTTTTTAGCTTTTTGGTGGAATACCATAATCGCCTTTTTGGGTTAAAAACTATACTCGAAGAGGGAGATTGTAGAGTTCTATTCTCGACAAAGGGCAAGGGAGAAGGGATAGAGTGTGTGCGTTTCATGAGGAAAGAGAATTCTTATTATCAGCCATTGTTTATTGAAACAAAATAGCGGGATACCGGAGAAAGCCTAATAGTCTTTCTCCTTCGAAGCCTCAAACAAGCCGTAATGGATAAAATCCATAACGGCTTTTAATTCGCATTCGCTATGATTCCCCGCTATGGTTTCAATAAATGTCTGATAAGCGAATTCTCTTTTTTAGCTTTTTGGTGGAATACCATAATCGCCTTTTTGGGTTAAAAACTATACTCGAAGAGGGAGATTGTAGAGTTCTATTCTCGACAAAGGGCAAGGGAGAAGAGATAGAGTGTGTGCGATTCATGAGAAAAGAGAATTTTTTTAAGTCAGTGTTTATCTAAATAAAATAGAATCAAAATGTAACATATAAGTTACGTAACTTATATGTTACATTTTGATTTTTGAGATGAAGAAGAATGAACAGTTATATTAATTTTGGATATAAAAAACAGCTTTGCGCGAAGCAAAGCTGTTTAAATTGTTATTTATAAGTATCTTCAAGTTTTGCCATGAATGCACCTAACCAAGTACCAAAACCTAACATAGCAACACAGGCTAAGTATTGGACAATATCAAATCCAGTGTAGTTTGTTGGGATAATCATTACAGTTGAAGCAAGCACGATTCCGAAAATAAAGTGGAATAGTTGAGGATATGCTTTTCTGAAAATGTAATGAACGAGTTTAGAGAAAAGAGCTAATGTTACAAGTCCTCCTAAAGCAATAGGAAGGATAACGCTCATGTCTAATGTTTTGAAACCATCAGACATTTGTTTGTACATTCCCATATATACGATAAAGTTTGATGGGCTGAGTCCAGGGACGATAATTCCTAAAGAGATTAATCCACCGGCAATCATCCAAGTGAAGAAGTTTGCTTCAACACTTCCACCAATCGCATTTTCACCTAAGTAAAGTAGTAAGCATCCACCTATAAATGAAGCGATAAGAATCATTATATCCCGTGTAGATCTGCCTTCTTTTCCGGCTTCTTTCCAAAGCGCGGGAATTGTACCAACAATACATCCGATAAAGAACCAAAGGATGATTGTTTCGAAGTTTCCGAGTAGGTAACTGACACCGAAAGATAGAATAACAATTCCTGCGAGTGCACCAATTCCTACTGGAAGGAAGAATAGAATATTCTTCTTAAAGTCTTTTGTCACATTAGCAAGGAAAGAAATCATGCGTTCGTATAATCCGAAAATCGCAGCTAAGGCTCCACCGCTAACGCCTGGTAGGATAAATCCTGAACCGATGAACATTCCTTTAACAAATCGTAATAGCCAGTCATTTTTCTTTTGTTTATCAAGTTGATGTTGTGATGATCGTTGTTCCATAGTACCTCCAATAAAATAATTCTGTCTTCTATTATACTGTAAAATGGTAGATGAGCAAGTAATGTTAGATGTCTTAATAAAAACTTTCCATTCATTGCGAACCTATTCCATTTTTGTTATACTTTAGGTTGAAAGTTTTAAAGTTTTTATGACTTTGACGTTCTAAATAAATTCAAGTTGAAAGGAGTTGAATGGATGAAAATTGCTGTAGTTACAGATAGCACGGCTTACTTAACGAAAGAAGAATATGCCGAGTACGGTGTTTATGTATTACCGATGTCTGTTATTTTTGGACAAGAAACATACCGTGAAGAGATTGATATTACTGCTGAAGAATTTTATGCAAAAGTAAAAAGCTCTCCAGTCTTTCCAACAAGTACACAGCCAGCTGTAGGGGAAACATACGAATTATTCCGCGAACTTGCAAAAGATTATGATGCTATTATTCCTATTATTATTTCAAGCGGAATTAGTGGAACTTATCAGACATGTGTGGCTGTTGCCGAAGATATGAAAGACGAAATAGCCATTTATCCAATCGATTCAGGGATTAGTTGTGCTCCACAAGCACGTGCGGTAAAACTTGCCGCTATTATGGCGAAATCTGGAGAATATTCACCAGAAGAAATCGTTGAAACTGTACAACGTCTAGTAGACCGCACAACAGCTTACTTTATCGTTGATGATTTAACTAACTTACAACGTGGTGGGCGTTTGTCAGCAGGAGCAGCATTAGTGGGCTCTATGCTGAAAATTAAACCAATTCTAACCTTCGTTGACAAGAAGATTGTACCTTTTGAAAAAATTCGTACACAACAAAAAGCAATGAAGAGAATCGAACAGTTATTTGCTGAAGCAACAGGAACAGCAGATGGAGATGGCTATGAATTAGTCATTATCCATGCAAATGCTCCAGAAGCTGGAGAAGCTTGGAGACAAAGAATGCAAGAACAATATCCTAAATTACGTACTTCATTATCGTATTTTGGACCTGTTGTAGGAACTCACCTTGGTGAAGGTGCCTTAGGGTTCTCATGGGATATTGTACAAGAAAAGAATTTAGAAAAGTAAAGAGTGGGGCAACTCGCTCTTTTTCTTTATGAAATTGAGGGATATGAATGACACTTGTTGTGAAAAAGATGTTAGCTAATACATTAAAAGAATTGATGGAAGAAAAATCATTATCAAAAATTACTATTCAGGATTTAACAAAAAAATGTGGAATAAGCCGACAAACCTTTTATAATCATTTCCATGATATCTACGAGTTAGTCGAATGGATTTATTTGAATGAAGCGCATGTCAGTCTTGGAGAGAATGTTTCTTATGAGAATTGGCAAGAAGCATTGGAAACATTATTTCAATATATGGATGATAATCGTACTTTCGTCTTGAATACGTATCGTTCTGTTAGTAAAGAAAATGTAGAGCGATTTTTACAACGAGAAGTAGAACGATTTTTGACGGATTTGATTTTTAATGAAATTCATGTCAGTGGAGAAGAAGCAGAACAGGTAGAATTTTCAATTGCTTTTTATACGTATGCGCTTGTGGGGGTGGGCCTTGATTGGATTAGCCGTCAAATGCCTGGAACTGCTAAGGAACTTGTTCAAAGAATTGAACAGGTCATGATTGGAACGATTGTAGCTCGCGTATCTTAGTCAAAAATTTTACAAATGAATCCTATTGTCCAGTGTTTGGACATTGGGATTTTTTTGTCTATGGTGATTTTCTTAAAACGGAAGTAGAATAATACATGTAAAGAACAAAACCTGATTTTCAGGGACTAGGAGGAATTATGATGTATCATTCAAATGGAAATTACGAAGCGTTTGCTCGCCCTAAAAAACCACAAGGCGTTGATCAAAAATCAGCTTATTTAGTTGGTTCAGGGCTTGCATCTTTATCAGCAGCAGCTTTCTTAATCAGAGATGGCCAAATGAAAGGAGAAAACATCCATATTTTAGAAGAACTTCCACTTGCAGGTGGTAGTTTAGATGGAATCTTAAATCCAACACGCGGATTCATTATTCGTGGGGGACGTGAAATGGAAAACCACTTCGAGTGTTTATGGGATTTATTCAGATCAATTCCTTCACTAGAAGTCGAAGATGCATCTGTGTTAGATGAGTTCTACTGGCTAAATAAAGAAGACCCTAATTTCTCACATTGCCGTGTGATTGAAAACAAAGGGCAACGCATTCCAGACGATGGCCAATTCACTTTAAGCGACAAATCAAGCGAAGAAATGGTGAAATTATATATGACATCTGAATCTGAATTACAAGGATTAAAAATTACCGATGTATTCAGTGAAGAGTTCTTTGAATCAAACTTCTGGACTTATTGGGCTAGTATGTTTGCGTTTGAAAAATGGCATTCAGCGATTGAAATGCGCCGTTACATCTTACGTTTCATTCACCATATTGATGGTTTACCTGATTTATCTGCATTGAAATTTACTAAATACAATCAATATGAATCACTCGTTTTACCACTCGTGAACTACTTGAAAAAACATAATGTTCAATTCGAATACGATACGGTCGTTAAAAATGTGATTGTAGAACATGTTGGAAGCGATATGATTGCTAAAGAATTAATTTTAGAAGTTAATGGAGTCCAAGAAACACGCAATTTAACAGAAAATGATTTAGTATTCGTGACAAACGGAAGTATTACTGCTGCAACAACATACGGAGATAACAATACACCAGCGCCTATTTCAAAAGAACTAGGTGGTTCATGGAGTCTATGGAAAAACTTAGCAAAACAAGATGAACGTTTTGGACATCCTGAAGTATTCTGTGAAAACTTGCCAGACCAAAGCTGGTTCGTTTCAGCTACTACAACTGTGAAAGACAAACGTATCGCTGAGTACATTCAAAAAATCTCTAAACGGGACCCTTATGCTGGAAAAGTAGTGACAGGAGGAATCGTAACAGTTCGCGACTCAAACTGGATGATGAGCTACACATTAAACCGTCAACCACACTTCAAAGCTCAAAGTAAAGATGAATTAGTTGTATGGATTTACGGATTATATTCAGGAATTGAAGGAAACTACGTGAAAAAACCAATCGAAGAATGTACTGGGATTGAAATTGCTGAAGAATGGTTATATCACATGGGTGTTTCAGAAGAATTGATTCATGAATTTGCTAGCCAAGGATGCAACACTGTTCCTTGCTACATGCCTTATGTCACTAGCTACTTTATGGCTCGTAAAGACGGAGACCGTCCAAACGTTGTTCCAAGTGGCTCTAAGAACATTGCCTTCATCGGTAACTTTGCAGAAACTCCTCGCGATACAGTGTTCACAACAGAGTATTCTGTGCGTACAGCGATGGAAGCCGTCTACACATTGCTAGACGTTGATCGTGGTGTCCCAGAAGTATTTGCTTCAGCTTATGATTTACGTGTTCTTACAAAATCAACAAACCGCTTGATGGATGGTAAAAAGTTAATAGATGTGAAAGTTCCATTCTTAGTTCGACTTTTTGAAAAACGCGCACTCAAGAAAATGAAAGGAACCATGATTGAAGAATTATTAAAAGATGCACATTTAATCTAGTTCAATGAAACCTCTCTAGTCTGATTAGAGAGGTTTTTTCGTATTTACTTTTGAGGTGAAAAAAGATGAATATTGTCAGAACTAGAGAAGGAGAGCTTATTCACGCTTCTCAAGTGGAAGAAAATAAAACGTACTTTTGCCCAGAGTGTGGAGAAGAAGTGATGAGGAAGGTTTCGAGAAATGGAGTCGTCTTTTTTGCACACATTCCATCTAATCATCATCAAGAGGAGACATTGGCGCATCAAGAAGGGAAGCGTTTATTATTAGAGAGCTTGAAAAAGTGGGAGTACTCAGTTGAACTAGAGCCCTATATAGCTTCTATTGAACAGATTCCAGATTTGTTCATTACAGAAAATAATAAGCAATGGTGTATTGAATATCAATGTAGTGTTATTCCTACGGAGAATATTGTAAGAAGAACGATTCGTTTAGAAGAAGAGGGAATTCGAGTTGCGTGGATTCTTGGTGAAAAATATGAAATTCAAAATAAATTGAGCGATACATTCTGTTATTTGATGCGCTATCATCCACAATTAGGAAATTATTTACTGTTCTTTGTAAATGGAGAAATCATATTCCATACGAGAATTCGTTTGAAATCCAGATCTCAGCAAATGTCGTTTCAAACAATTCATGTGAAATTAGAACAGTTTTCTTGGAAGAAATGGCAAAAAATAGTGGAAGAATCCATTTCAGTCAGAGCTCACTTAAAACCCGATTTGCCTGCAGAGTGGACACCGAGGGATACAATACTTTTTAAAAAATTAGCCTCTCCTTTAACTAGAGCTTTTTTAATTCAATTATATCGTTGCAGACAAACAATTGATGATCTTCCATCTACGTTTCGTACTTTTCCTATGTATAATGAGATTTTTAAGGTTCCTAATTTAGTTTGGAAGGGATATGCTTGGATGTTGCTCCAACAAATGGATGAAAATGGAGAAATAGATTTTCTATCATTTGTTAAGAAGGTTGGAGAAGTGTGGCGACCGTTGATGAGACCTGTTTCTAATCCAGAAAGACAAATGGAATCAAGTTTGTGGGAATTGATGGAGGAGTTAGTTTCCACAAAAAATATTCGGATGAATGTTCATCCTAAAAAAATGAACCGTTTGCAAAAAGATTGCTCATTTGGTAAAATAGTATTGCAAATAGAAGGGCGAGAGAATAGAAATAATAATTACGTTTCGTATACAACTATTAGTAATTCCTTTTAAACTTTGACGTAATTGTTCAATGAAGTGCTATTATCCCTTCTATACTGGGGCCGTGGATAAACCATGGCCCCTTCCTAGTTGTGCTAGGAAAGACTAGAACATAATTGAGAAGGAGAGGGATTTAAAAGATGCATTATTCTGAAGAAGGTGTTCAATATCATTTAAATATTCGTAAAGGGGATGTAGGTCGTTACGTAATTTTACCTGGAGACCCAAAACGCTGTGCGAAAATTGCAGAGCATTTCGAAGATGCAAAATTGGTGGCAGATAATCGCGAGTACGTGACATATACCGGTTATTTAGATGGAGAAAAAGTGAGTGTAACATCTACTGGAATTGGTGGGCCGTCTGCTTCTATTGCCTTGGAAGAACTGGTACGTAGTGGCGCAGATACTTTTGTTCGTGTAGGAACGTGCGGTGGGATTGATATCGATGTAAAAGGTGGAGATATCGTGATTGCGACAGGTGCGATTCGTACAGAAGGAACAACACGTGAGTATGCACCAATCGAATTCCCAGCGATTGCAAACTACGATGTAGTAACAGCGTTGATTAATGCTGGTAAAAGCTTAGGCTACGCAACACATGCGGGGGTTGTTCAATGTAAAGATTCATTCTACGGACAACACGAACCACAAGTGATGCCAGTTAGCTATGACTTGCAAAATAAATGGGAAGCGTGGAAACGTCTTGGGGTGAAGGCTTCTGAAATGGAATCTGCAGCATTGTTTGTTGTGGCAAGCCACTTAGGAGTTCGCGTTGGATCTACTTTCCTAGTAGTAGGGAACCAAGAACGTGAAGCAGCTGGTTTATCAAACCCAATCGTTCACGACACAGAAGCAGCCATTAAAGTAGCAGTTGAAGCACTTCGCAACTTAATTAGAGAAGACCGCACTAAATAAGAAAGAGGGATTATATGGAAATCAAAGAAATATTGAAAACAGTAGACCATACTTTACTATTACCAGCATCTACTTGGAGTGAAATAAAAGAGATTTTGGATGATGCGATGAAGTATGAAACAGCTTCTGCATGTATTCCAGCTTCTTTTGTAAAACGTGCCAGTGAATACGTGAATGGACGACTACCAATCTGTACCGTTATCGGTTTTCCGAATGGCTATAGTACAACAGCGACTAAAGTCTTTGAGACAAAAGATGCGATTCAAAACGGAGCAAGTGAAATCGATATGGTCATTAATATCGGTGATGTGAAAGACGGACGTTATGATGTTGTGGAAGATGAAATTCGTCAAATTCATGAAGCATGTGGCGGTCATCTCTTGAAAGTGATTATCGAAACAGCACTTCTTACAGAAGAAGAAATCATTAAGATGTGTGAAGTAGTGACGAAAGCTGGAGCTGAATTTATTAAGACATCTACTGGATTTTCAACTGCGGGAGCAACGTTTGAACATGTAGCGTTAATGAAGAAACATGTTGGGAACGGTGTCCTTGTTAAAGCCGCCGGAGGAATTTCAAGCCTTGATGATGCTGAAAAGTTTATTGAACTTGGAGCAAGTCGTCTTGGAACTAGTCGCATCGTAAAAATTATTAAAAATCAATCATCCAATGAAGGAGATTATTAAATCTATTTCGTTTTATGAAAAAGAACGAAAAACCAAGGAACCACGTGCATTCAGTCTTGACGGCAGGTGGTTTTTTGTGTATAATCATATAACGAAATAAATGTAGATTGAAGTCTGTGGTTTTTTGAAATATTGTCCAAAAAAACATGATTTAAAGCTAAAAACAAAAGAATTTTGCTATATCAACAGTAGCAGTGTGTGATTCTTTTGGTTTTTTTTTGCTTAAAAAATGATAGAAATCTTCATTTGTTACGAATATTTAATAAATGTTACAAAAATGTAATGTTTATACATACTAATTTTTAGGGGTGGAAGAGTTGGCACATCATGATGTGAAATACGGTAGACACCGTGTGCGTAGAAGTTATGCACGAATCAGTGAAGTATTAGAATTACCTAATCTGATTGAAATCCAAACAGATTCTTACCGCTGGTTTTTAGATGAAGGTATCCGCGAAATGTTCAAGGATATTTCTCCAATCGAAGACCATACAGGGAACTTGTCATTGGAATTCTTAGATTATGAATTACATGCTCCAAAATATAACTTACAAGAAGCTAGAAATCACGACGCAAATTACGCAGCTCCGATTTACGTGAAAATGCGTTTAGTGAACAAAGAAACTGGTGAAGTGAAGGATCAAGAAGTATTCTTCGGTGACTTCCCATTAATGACTGAAATGGGTACATTTATCATTAATGGTGCTGAACGTGTAATTGTCTCTCAATTAGTTCGTTCTCCTGGTGCATATTTCCATGACAGACCAGACAAAAACGGTAAACAATTATATGGTTCAACATTAATTCCAAACCGTGGTGCATGGTTAGAATACGAAACAGACTCAAAAGATATTTCATATGTACGTATTGACCGTACTCGTAAAATTCCTTTAACGGTATTGGTTCGTGCATTAGGATTTGGGTCAGACGAAATCATCCAAGAAATCTTTGGAGATAGTGAAACATTACGTTTAACATTAGATAAAGATGTTCATAAACGTATGGATGAATCTCGTACTGAAGAAGCATTAAAAGATATTTATGACCGTCTACGTCCTGGTGAACCAAAAACAGCTGAAAGTTCACGTAACTTATTAACAGCTCGTTTCTTCGACCCACGCCGCTATGACTTAGCAGCAGTAGGACGCTACAAAGTAAACAAAAAATTAAATCTTAAAAACCGTTTGTTACACCAAACAATCGCTGAGAACTTAGTGGATCCTGAAACAGGAGAAATCGTTGTTGAAAAAGGAACTGTTCTTGAACGCGATGTAATGGAAAAAGTAGTAGAAGTACTTGAAAAAGGTGCAAACCTATTCACTTTACATCCATCAGAAGACGGTGTGATTAAAGACCCTGTAACAATTCAAACAGTAGAAGTTTATTCACCAGCTGACTCAGAACGCGTGATTAAAATCATCGGTAACGGAAACGTTGCTGAAGACGTGAAACACGTGACTGCAAGCGACATTATCGCAACAATCAGCTACTTCTTAAACCTTTACGAAGGAATCGGAACAACAGACGACATCGACCACTTAGGGAATCGTCGTATCCGTTCAGTAGGGGAATTATTACAAAACCAATTCCGTATAGGGTTATCTCGTATGGAACGTGTGGTTCGCGAACGTATGTCTATCCAAGACACTGCGACAGTGACACCACAACAATTAGTAAACATTCGTCCAGTAGTTGCGGCAATTAAAGAGTTCTTCGGATCTTCTCAATTATCACAATTCATGGACCAAACAAACCCATTAGGAGAGTTAACACACAAACGCCGTCTATCAGCGTTAGGACCTGGTGGTTTGACTCGTGACCGTGCCGGATATGAAGTTCGTGACGTTCACTATTCTCACTATGGCCGTATGTGTCCAATCGAAACACCTGAAGGACCAAACATCGGGTTGATTAACAGCTTATCAACATATGCGAAAATCAATAAATATGGTTTCATCGAAACTCCATACCGTCGTGTAGACTGGAACACTCATAAAGTTACAGATAAAATCGACTACTTAACAGCAGATGAAGAAGATAGCTTCGTAGTAGCGCAAGCGAACTCTCCATTAAATGAAGACGGAAGCTTCGTGAACGATGTTGTTATGGCACGTTACGTGTCTGAAAACTTAGAAGTACCAGTTGACCGCGTTGACTACATGGACGTTTCTCCAAAACAAGTAGTTGCAGTTGCGACAGCATGTATTCCGTTCTTAGAAAACGACGACTCAAACCGTGCGTTGATGGGTGCGAACATGCAACGTCAAGCTGTTCCATTGTTAAATCCAAAAGCACCATTTATCGGTACAGGTATGGAATACGTATCAGCACATGACTCAGGGGTTGCCTTGTTATGTAAACGCGATGGTGTCGTTGAATTTGTTGATGCTAAAGAAGTACGTGTACGTACAGCTGAAGGCGAAGAAGATGTATACCAAATTACAAAATTCCATGGTTCAAATGCAGGTATGTGTTATAACCAACGCCCAATCGTGGCTAAAGGAGATAAAGTTGTTAAAGGCGAAATCTTAGCAGACGGGCCTTCGATGGAAAAAGGTGAATTAGCTTTAGGACAAAACGTATTAGTTGCTTTCATGACTTGGGAAGGATACAACTACGAAGATGCGGTTATCATGAGTGAACGTCTTGTTAAAGATGACGTGTATACTTCTATCCACATCGACGACTACGATTCAGAAGCTCGTGATACAAAACTTGGACCTGAAGAAATTACTCGTGAGATTCCAAACGTTGGGGAAGATGCATTGAAGAACCTTGACGCAGACGGAATCATCCGTATCGGTGCCGAAGTTAAAGATGGTGACATCTTAGTCGGTAAAGTAACCCCTAAAGGATTAACAGAACAATCTCCAGAAGAACGTTTACTACATGCTATCTTCGGTGAAAAAGCTCGTGAAGTTCGTGATACATCTCTACGTGTACCTCATGGCGGAGGCGGTATTGTTCGTGATGTACGTGTGTTCACACGTGCAGCAGGTGATGAATTAGCACCTGGCGTAAACAAATTAGTTCGTGTATATATTGTACAAAAACGTAAAATCAATGAAGGGGATAAGATGGCCGGACGTCACGGTAATAAAGGGGTTGTTTCCCGTATTATGCCGGAAGAAGATATGCCATTCTTACCAGATGGAACACCAGTTGACATCATGTTAAACCCATTAGGGGTACCTTCACGTATGAACATCGGACAAGTGTTAGAGTTACACTTAGGGATGGCAGCTCGTGAATTAGGTATCTACATTGCAACACCAGTATTCGATGGTGCACAAGATGAAGACGTATGGGGAACTGTTGCAGAAGCAGGATTAGCTCGTGACGCGAAAACAGTTCTATATGATGGACGTACAGGGGAACCATTTGATAACCGTGTGTCAGTTGGGGTTATGTATATGATCAAACTTGCTCACATGGTTGATGACAAACTTCATGCTCGTTCAATTGGACCATACTCATTAGTGACACAACAACCTCTTGGTGGTAAAGCACAATTTGGTGGACAACGTTTCGGGGAAATGGAAGTATGGGCATTAGAAGCATATGGTGCTGCTTATACATTGCAAGAAATCTTAACGTATAAATCAGATGATGTTGTTGGTCGTGTGAAGACTTACGAATCAATCGTTAAGGGACAACAAATTTCACGTCCAGGAGTTCCAGAATCCTTCCGTGTATTAGTAAAAGAATTACAAGCTTTAGGTCTTGACATGAAAGTACTGGATGCACAAGATGAAGAAATTAAACTTGAAGATATGGATGAAGACGAAGGAATTCGTTTCAGTGACGTAGAAAGAACTAACGAAAGACGCGCGCAAATGGATGAACTTTCAGACCGTGCAGCTGAATTATCGGCAGCAGAAGAAGCAGCTAACGAAGTTGAAGAAGATGCTGATGATTTAGAAGACGTTGACGAAAATTTCGATACTGATGAAGAGTAATAGAACTATTGGAATCGTAGGGCAATTCCAAAAGAAAGGGAGGTAAGCCCCTTGATAGATGTAAACAATTTTGAAAGTATGCAGATTGGTTTGGCTTCTCCGGAAAAAATCCGTGAGTGGTCACATGGTGAAGTTACAAAACCAGAAACAATCAACTACCGTACTTTAAAACCAGAACGCGATGGTTTATTCTGTGAGAAAATCTTTGGTCCAACAAAAGATCTAGAATGTTCTTGCGGTAAATTAAAGAAAATCAACAACAAAGGGAAAGTCTGCGATCGTTGTGGTGTTGAGGTAACACGCTCAAAAGTTCGTCGTGAACGTATGGGACACATCGAATTAGCAGCTCCAGTATCACACGTGTGGTACTTCAAAGGAATTCCAAGCCGTATGGGACTTGTGTTAGACATGAGTCCACGTGCGTTGGAAGAAGTCATTTATTTTGCAAGCTACGTTGTTATCGATGCCGGCGACACAAAATTAATGAACAAACAATTATTAACGGAACGTGAATATCGTGAAAAACGTGCAGAATACGGAACTCGTTTCCATGCTGCGATGGGTGCAGAAGCCGTTCAAGAGTTATTAAATAACGTTGATTTAGATGCTGAAATCGCCGAATTAAAAGAAGAGTTGAAAACAGCACAAGGTCAAAAACGTACTCGCGCAATCCGTCGTTTAGATATTCTAGATGCCTTCAAAGAATCAGGAAACAAACCTGCTTGGATGGTAATGGATGTTATTCCAGTTATCCCACCAGATTTACGTCCAATGGTTCAATTAGAAGGTGGACGTTTTGCAACAAGCGACTTAAACGATTTATACCGTCGTGTGATTAACCGTAATAACCGTCTAAAACGATTATTAGAATTAAATGCACCACGTATCATCGTTCAAAACGAAAAACGTATGTTACAAGAAGCGGTGGATGCTTTAATTGATAATGGTCGTCGTGGCCGTCCAGTAACTGGACCAGGTAACCGTCCATTGAAATCATTAAGCCACATGCTTAAAGGGAAACAAGGTCGTTTCCGTCAAAACCTACTTGGTAAACGTGTAGACTACTCTGGACGTTCAGTAATCGTAGTAGGACCAAACTTGAAGATGTATCAATGCGGTCTTCCAAAAGAAATGGCGATTGAATTATTCAAACCTTTCGTAATGAAAGAATTAGTTGAACGTGAAATCGCTGGGAATATCAAGAGTGCTAAACGTAAAATTGAACGTTTAGATGATGATATTTGGGGAATCCTTGAAGAAGTAATCCGTGAACACCCAGTTCTATTGAACCGTGCACCTACACTTCACAGACTAGGGATTCAAGCGTTTGAACCAACTCTAGTAGAAGGTCGTGCCATCCGTCTTCACCCATTAGTGTGTGAAGCCTACAATGCCGACTTCGACGGAGACCAAATGGCGGTTCACGTGCCACTATCTCAAGAAGCTCAAGCTGAAGCGCGCTTATTAATGTTAGCAGCTCAAAACATCCTAAACCCTAAAGATGGTAAACCAGTTGTTACACCATCTCAAGACATGGTTTTAGGGAACTATTACTTGACAATGGAACAAGAAGGCCGTGTTGGAGAAGGAATGTACTTCAAAGATATGGATGAAGCTATTTTAGCTTACAACAATGGATACGTTCATTTACACAGTCGTGTGGCTATTCCAGCAAGTTCGCTTGCGCATAAACCATTTACTAAATGGCAAAAAGAAAGAATGATGGTCACAACGGTTGGTAAATTATTATTCAACGAAATTATGCCTGATGAATTCCCTTACTTAAATGAACCAACGATGGAAAATCTAGAAGTAGCTACACCAGATAAGTACTTCCTAGAAGCAGGTGCGAATATTAAAGAAGAAATCGCAAGTCGTCCAATCGTATCTCCATTTAAGAAGAAAAACTTAGGTCAAATCATTGCAGAAGTGTTCAAACGATTCCATATCACTGAAACATCAATGATGTTAGACCGTATGAAAGACTTAGGATATAAATTCTCAACTCGTGCTGGTTTAACAGTAGGGATTGCAGATATTTCTGTTGCAGACAACAAGAAAGAAATTCTTGAAGATGCACATAAACAAGTTGACAACATCTCGAAATTATTCCGTCGTGGTTTAATTACAGATGATGAACGTTATGAACGTGTTATCGAAACATGGAACAAAGCGAAAGATGATATCCAAAAAGCATTAATTCGCACATTAGGTTCTCGTAACCCAATTTTCATGATGAGTGATTCAGGAGCCCGTGGTAACATCTCTAACTTTACTCAGCTTGCTGGTATGCGTGGACTTATGGCTGCTCCTAACGGTAAAATCATGGAATTACCAGTAACATCAAACTTCCGTGAAGGGTTAACCGTTATGGAAATGTTCTTGTCTACTCACGGTGCTCGTAAAGGGATGACCGATACGGCCTTGAAGACAGCCGATTCAGGTTATTTAACTCGTCGTTTAGTAGACGTTGCGCAAGATGTCATCATTCGTGAAACAGACTGCGGAAGCGATCGTGGTTTAACAATTACTGCAATTAAAGAAGGAAATGAAGTTATTGAAACACTTGAAGAACGTATGTTAGGACGTTATGCTCAACGTTCTGTAAAACATCCTGAAACAGGTGAAGTGCTAGTAGCACGCAATGAAATCATTACTGAAGATATCGCTCGTAAGATTGTAGAAGCTGGAATCGAAGAAATTACAATTCGTTCAGCGTTCACATGTGATACAAAACATGGGGTATGTAAATACTGTTATGGACGTAACTTAGCTACAGGCTCAGAGGTTGAAGTTGGGGAAGCTGTTGGTACAATTGCCGCTCAATCAATCGGGGAACCTGGTACACAATTAACAATGCGTACGTTCCATACCGGTGGGGTTGCTGGAGATGATATTACTCAAGGGTTACCTCGTATCCAAGAAATCTTTGAAGCTCGTAATCCTAAAGGGGTTGCGACAATCAGTGAAGTAACGGGTGAAGTCGTTTCAATCGAAGAAAACGCTGGAAGTCGTACAAAAGAAATTACGATTAAAGGTTCTACAGATACTCGTTCTTATACTGTTCCATTTACGGCTCGTCTAAAAGTGGAAGAAGGACAAATGATTCATCGTGGAGCTCCATTAACAGAAGGGTCAATCGATCCTAAAGAATTATTACGTGTTCGTGATGTATTATCTGTTGAAAACTACTTATTACGTGAAGTACAAAAAGTATACCGTATGCAAGGGGTAGAAATCGGCGATAAACACGTTGAAGTAATGGTTCGTCAAATGTTACGTAAAGTTCGCGTAATGGATCCAGGTTCAACAGAAATTCTTCCAGGAACATTACTTGATATTGCAGACTTTACAGAACGTAACCGCTCTGCCATCATGAACGGTGAAGTACCTGCGACAGCTCGTCCTGTATTATTAGGTATCACAAAAGCTTCATTAGAAACAAACAGCTTCTTGTCGGCTGCATCATTCCAAGAAACAACTCGTGTCTTGACAGATGCTTCTATCCGCGGCAAGAAAGACCACTTACTCGGATTGAAAGAAAATGTTATCATCGGTAAGATCATCCCTGCTGGTACAGGTATGGCCCGTTACCGCAATATGGAAACAAGTACTTCAGAACCAGTATTACCAGTGGAACAAACAGAAGGTTTAGTTGGAGAAACGATTTCTTCTGAAGAAGATACAAATGAATAATTTGTGAATCATGAATACCCTGTAGGTTTTCTACAGGGTATTTTTGCATTTAAGTTTCATAATTCTTTCTTCTTATAGTAATAGCTAATGGTTAAAATATACGGTTCTATAATTTTTAGGGTTGATGGAAATTTCCCACCAACCCTATTTTATTGTA
>CAURBR010000006.1:0-76095 GCA_963523415.1 uncultured Streptococcus sp.
TCAACACTTATGTGTGAGTTCGTACACCACAGCGTTTCTATGATTATATGATACCCTTTTTCAAAAAAATCAAGAGTGAATTGCAATTTCTTGGAGACGTTTTTTGCTATCAACTGTCGCATTAAAGGTTCGAAAGGCATACTTGGTCGTTCCAGCGATGGCTGAAGCGATACTGGTTTTTCCGATGCCTGGAGGTCCGTAGAGTATCATAAAGGATAGGCGATTGGCTTCCACCATACGGCGGATAATCTTGCCTGGTCCAACTAGATGCTCCTGACCGATGACCTGGTCGATGGTTTTGGGGAGCATACGAAGCGCGAGATTGTCTGGCATAGCAGTCCTTCCTAACATGGATTTTCTGATACGAATGTGGTAAGATGGTAGTATCTATTTTAGCATGCTCTATGAAGGTAGACAGTCAGTATTTATGGTTGGTCAGTTAAGTCAGGATCAGTTTGACAGTATCACCTTTGGGAATGAAGGACAGGCTTATAAACTGATGTCTATTGAGGAATTTTTAAAGTCTAAACAAGCTGTGCCTCAGCTCCAGTGGAGATTGAGGGGTTATTTGGAGGAAGTAAAATGATTTTTACAATTGCAACAACGACGTTAAACAAGGAAGTTAAACGCAAACTAAAAAATGGACAATACTCTAGGGAAGAAGCTGCATTTATTTATATGGAATATTTAAAGTTAAAGAAGCAGAGAGAAAGTGGTATGAAACTAGCTGGGATCTCTATGGCTGTTACTTGGGGATTAATGCTTGTTTTAACCGTAATGAGAGGTGGAGATCTCGTACTGCTCCTTTCAATTAATTTTTTATTACTGCTACTGCTTGCAGGAATTCTTCTATTTGTTTATTATCTTACGTTTGGTATTTTTAAACAGCAGATTCATAGCGCAATGAAAGAACACTATACAGATGTGATTGAAGAATTTAAGAAGAATGAGGAAAATACAAAATAGAAACATGGCAAGAGTTAAAAGTTACAATGAAGCGCGCTTATTTGTATTCATTAAAAATGTGGGGCAAATGATGGGGCAAATTAGTTATAGACAAACAAAAAAGCCTTGATTTCAAGGCTTTTTCCTGTTGATTTAGATGCCCCCTACAGGGCTCGAACCTGTGACCCATAGATTAAGAGTCTACTGCTCTACCAACTGAGCTAAGGAGGCATTTGTACTTGAGGTACTCAATTAGTATACTACCATCCACTTGGTAAATCAAGGAAATTTTCTCGAGAAATTAGTACATGACATCAAAAAACAGTCCTCTAAAGTTTTCTTTAGAGGACTGTTTTTATTCTAAGCCCAGACTCACTTTGAGCCCCTCATCAATGATTTTCATAAAATCAGCATCTACTTGCGTGATTTTTTCAAGAATTCGTACTTTATCAATTGTACGTAACTGTTCCAACAATACCATCGAGTCACGTTCAAATCCAAATTGGTCTTTTTTTATTTCGATATGCGTTGGAATATTGGCCTTTGTATGTTTAGCGGTAATAGCAGCCACAATCACAGTGGTACTAAAGTGATTTCCAACATCATTTTGTACGATTAATACTGGGCGTCTTCCCCCTTGTTCACTTCCAACTACAGGAGACAAATCCGCTAAATAGACATCGCCTCTTAAAATCTTATCAACCATTCACATACTCCCGTTTAACACGATCTGAAATGATGCAAGTAACCTCATACGCAATCGTATCGGCCCGCTTCGAAAGTTCAATCGCGGTAATTTCTTCGTCCCCATTTTTTCCAAGGAGCGTTACAGTTGTTCCTACTGGAAATTCATGCGGCAAGCGAATCATGCACTGATCCATGCAGATGCGTCCAACAATCGGACAACGAACGCCGTCCACTAAGACTTCCCCTTTATTGTAGGCACGGATAAATCCATCCGCATAGCCAACTGGAAGTGTCGCTACCCATTGTGGTTCATCTGCTGTATAGGTTGCACCGTAGCTCACTGTGTCTCCTGCTTCCAGCTTCTTCACTTTCACCATTTCTGTTTCCCAGCGAAGTGCCGGTGTTAAGGCAGCTTCGTCTTTCAGCGCTAAATCTCCATTGGAAGGATTAATCCCGTAGATTCCAATTCCGTATCGAACAATGGCACTATCTCCTGCCCCATGCCAAAGCGCATAGGCTGAGTTCGAGTAATGCACGTGTGCTGGTTTGACACTTAATTCATCTACGAGACGGCGAAACTTCTCGATTTGTTTGGTTAACTGTGTCGTGTCGGCTTCGTCGGCGGTCGCAAAATGCGTGAAAATGCCTTCGAATTCAAACGGGCCATCTTGTAGTACGTCTTCAACCGCTGCTAATTCTTCCTCGTTCACCACACCGATACGTCCCATCCCGGAGTCCACGGCAATATGGACTTTTAATGGCGTATCGTTTAAATACTGCGCTGCTTCTTTTAACCATGCTACTGAATCGACACTCGCAGTAATGTTATTTTCAGCTAGGAGTGCGGCATCTTCAACGCGGCTTAGCCCTAAAATTAAAATCGGTTGTGCCAATCCAGCCTCACGTAATCCTAGTCCCTCGTCCAAATTCGCCACACAGAATCCTGTAGCCCCAGCTTCAACCGCTGCTTTTGCTACCGGAATCATCCCATGTCCGTATGCGTTGGCTTTTACAACAGCATACAATTCTTGAGTAGGGCTCAACTTCGCCAGTTGTTTTTTAATATTTTGTTTTATAATCGATAAATCCACTACAACTCGTGTATTTCGATGGATGGCTTCTAACATCATTGGTTCATTCCTTTTTATTCGTTGGATTCTAATACGACGACGGCATACGCATCATGATTTGTATGCGTAATAGTGACCCATGTTTTGTGGGCGTACCGTTTGCACACAAGGACCGGTTTCCCAGACGCATCATTTAAGACTTCGACATCTTGAAAAGACACGTGTTGTCCAATTCCCGTTCCCAATGCTTTTGCGCAGGCTTCCTTAGCCGCAAAACGTCCTGCGAGAAACTCCACTTTTCGCTTCGTTGGAAGACTATTATATTTCTCTAGCTCTGCTGGAGTCAGCACTTTTTGTAAAAAAGTCTTCGGTTCTGCCACGATTTTTTTAATGCGTGAAAGTTCTACTGCATCCATTCCAAGTCCTGTAATCGCCATTGTCGTCTCCTTTAACGTATTTCATTCCTTCATTTTATCAAAATAATGACCATTTGTCAGAAATTTTATCGTTTCTTATGATTCAAAGAGGCCTTTCCATAAAACGACTTCCCCGCTTTCAAGAGACGCCTGCACATCGATAATGCGCTGGTTGCTAGAACCGCGAAACTGCAAAGTTAAATCCTTCTTCGCAAGTTCAAATCGTCCATCAATTAAAATATCAATCAAGCTGAGCAATTCCAGCTTATCCTCTGTTTCTTGCATCAATTCTTCCCATGTATAACCGGTCCACGACCACACATCTTTAGTGTGCCCGTATGCTTGACGAAGAGCTTTTACTAGTGAAAGGCACACGCACGTATTTAAAAATGGCTCGCCTCCAAGAAGCGTTAAGCCCTGGCAATACGATGCACCGACATCCTCAACGATTTGTGCTTCGAGTTCTTTAGTATACGGAATACCATAGTTAAAATTTTGTGCAATGACGTTATAACACCCTTCACAGGCAAAGAGGCAGCCACTCACATACAACGAGCAGCGTACCCCTTCTCCATCGACAAAATTATACGGTTTATAGCTCGCAATCTTCCCCCTGGAATACTGCTGAGCAGTCCATTCTTTTGGCTTCGGGTTATTCATCCTCCGTCACCCCAAGCGCATAGCGTTCCTTTATTTTTGGCATATGTTTCACACGCGAAGAAATCTCCACGTGACGACCATGCACCATCGGACGTGCTTGCGGATTTCCTAGATAGCCACAAGTCCGTTTGACTACATCACATGTTTGCGGATCGTGGTTCTTACATTTAGGACATTCGAACCCTTTAGCCGTCGGAGTAAATTCGCCATCAAAGCCACACTTATAACAGTGATCGATTGGTGTGTTCGTTCCAAGGTATCCGACTTTGTCATATGCAAAATCCCACACGGCTTCCAGTGCCTTCGGATTTTGACGAAGCACTGGATATTCGCAGTAATGGATGAATCCGCCCGAAGAATACACTGGATAATCTTTCTCGAACTCAATCTTTTCAAATGGCGTTGGATTTTTACGCACATCATAGTGGAAACTATTCGTGTAGTATTCTTTCTCCGTAATATCTGGTACGAGACCAAATTTTTCTGTGTCGAGCTTACAGAAACGGTCTGTCAAACTTTCACTCGGAGTCGCATAGACACTGAAATGATAACCATATTCGTCCCCCCACGCATCCGTATGGGTCTTCAATAATTTTACAATTTCTAGTGTAAAGGCTTTGGCTTCAGGATTTGTTTCCCAAGCAGGGCCATAGAAAGCCGTTGCAGCTTCGTAGAGGCCAATATAGCCAAGAGATACAGTGGCTCTTTTATTCCGAAATAATTCATCTACGGGTTCGCCCTTCGTCAATCGTTTTCCAAAAGCTCCATATTGATACAATATAGGAGCATTTTCTCTTGTAGCTTGTTTACAACGTGTTACCCGATAGACGAGTGCATCCTTACAAATCATAAGTCTTTCTTCAAAGATTTTCCAGAATTGTTCCAAGTTTCCCTTCGCTTCTAGAGCAATCCTTGGGATATTCAAGGTCACTACTCCTAGATTCATTCGTCCGTCATTAACTTCCTGTCCAGTTTCATCTTTCCATCCTTGTAGGAATGACCGACATCCCATCGGCACTTTGAAACTTCCTGTCAAGCGAACAATTTGGTCGTAATTCAATACATCAGGATACATTCGTTTGGTTGCACATTCAATGGCTAACTGTTTAACATCGTAGTTGGGATCTTCTGGTTGAAGATTCACTCCACGCTTTAGAGTAAATACTAATTTTGGAAAAATGGCTGTCCTATGTTCTACACCGATTCCCTTCATCCGTACTTGCAGAATGGCTTTTTGAATACACCGTTCAAAGTGATTCATTCCAAGTCCAAAACCTAGCGTCGTAAACGGCGTTTGTCCTTGTGAACTATAAAGTGTGTTAATTTCATACTCTAAAGACTGCATAGCATCGTATATATCTTTCTCCGTCTTCTTCATGGCAAACGCCTTTTGCTTTTCTTTACCGTCAATCCATTCTTTTGCGTCTTTCAGATGCTTTTGATAATTCAATTCAGCAAAAGGAGATAGTAATTCATCCACCCGGTTTGCAGAACATCCACCATATTGACTACTTGCCACATTCGCGATTATTTGTGCCATCTGAGCAGTCGCCGTTTGAATTGATTTTGGCGATTCTACTTCTGCATTTCCGACTTTAAATCCATTATGCAGCATATTTTCAAAATCAATCAGACAGCAATTGGTCAACGGCATGTAAGGATGGTAATCCAAATCATGATAATGAATATCCCCTTTTAAATGAGCATTCGCAACATGTGGAGGTAACATTTTTAATCCGATAATCTTAGCTACTGTTCCAGCCGTTAAATCTCTTTGCGTATTGAAAACCTTACTATCTTTATTCGCATTTTCATTCACAACACTGGCATCTTTATTCGTCAGACGAGATAAGGCCCATTGAAAGTCCAGCTGATTTTTCCGCCGTAAGTCCCTATCCACTCGATACGTAATATAAGACTGAGCCAGTTGAGATTCTCCGCTTTCTATCAATGAATGTTCAATAATATTCTGGATTTCATAAATTTGAACCGTTTCTGTAAATCGATTTGAAATTTCCTTTAGCACATCTTGTGTCAGTGCAGCTAATTTTTTCTTCCTTGCTTCCGAAACCGTCTCATTCAAACTTTCTTCAGCTTTCAAAATCGCTTGCTCTATTTTTTCTCTTTGAAAAGCTACCGTACGTCCATCTCTTTTGATAACAACGGTTTTTTCACAATCTTCCTCCTTCATGTTCATTCCTCCTTCAAAATCTAGTATCTATTGTATCACTCAAAAAAGAAAAATCAACCCTAAAAACACTATATATTGTGTTTAGATTTATTCTAAATAGCATATATTGCGTTTTTGTACTGAAACAAAAAATCCTTTCTCTAGTACTCACACTAAAGAAAGGATTTTCATTTACGATTTTGGTATTGCAGCTAATAGGGATTCCCATTCACGCTCCATATCACTGACTAATTTTAATTGTGTACGAGTTCGATCTAAATTTTGATTTGGTCGATTCGTTGCATAATAAAGATCCCCATTCAAATAATCAGTTAAGAAACGAATCCCTTGTTCTAGAGTAATGACTCTTGCTCCCCACGGAAGGTAAGCTAATTCTGTATCTGTTAGAATTCCATTTGCTCCTTCAACGAACCCCTTGGCATACATTTCGAATAAACGTGTGTCTAGCTGTACTTTAGATAAATCAACTTCATCTTCATCGCAGTGATTGGCACCAAAGCGAATAGCATCTCCAAAATCGAATAATGCTAATCCAGGCATCACGGTATCAAGGTCAACAATACATAAAGGATTCTTTGTATGGGAATCAAATAAGATATTATTTAATTTCGTATCATTATGGGTCACTCTAAGAGGTAGTTTCCCTTCATCTAACAAATCATAGAGAAGATAACAATCCTGTTTTCGTTTACGAATAAATTCAATTTCTTCTTGGACATCCTGTACTCTTCCACTTCGATTTTCACGAATTGCTTCTTCAAATTGGCGATACCGATCTCTTGTATCATGAAACTTTGGAATAACCTCAACTAACTGGCTTGCATCAAATCCATCTAAATCATACGTAAATCTTCCAAATGCTTTGGCTGTGATGTAGAACTGTTCCTCATTCTCCACATTTTCAATAGAATAACTATCTTCAATAGCATCATAGATTCGCCAAAATGACCCATCTTCTAGGGAAGCGACAAGCACCCCTTGTTTGGTTGGAATCACATGCAAGGTTTCTCTTTTAGAATCTCTACCTTCTTGTTCGTACTTTTCTTTCAGAAAAGTTGTCACCTTCTCAATATTGTCCATTAAGCCAAATACATTTGGAAAAATCTGATGATTGATTTCTTGTAGAACAAAACGTCGAAGGGTTATTCCTTCACGTTTGGTGATTTGGTAGGTTTTATTGATTAATCCATTCCCAAGTGGTGTTATTTCCACTAATTCTCCTGGCAAATCATAACATGCGTAAGCTTTCTTTGCACGTTCTATTGACTTGTCTTCTATCATATTCCTTTTCCCCTTTACCTTTAAACAGTCGTTGCATTTATTGTACCGCTATCACTTCTAAAAAGAAAGATATAATCCTAAAAAAAGTGAGGAGCTCTTTCGCCCCCCACTCTCATTGGTCAATATTCGTACTTCCGATTAACGATTTTCCATAATCGCATCAATCAAGCCATATTCTAATGCTTCTTGCGCTGTCATGTAGTTATCACGGTCTGTATCTTTTTCGATACGTGATAATTTTTGTCCTGTTTGTTTTGCCAAAATTTTATTTAAACGTTCACGTGTTTTTAAGATTTGACGTGCAGCAATTTCGATTTCAGTTGCTTGTCCCTGTGCTCCGCCTAAAGGTTGGTGGATTAAGATTTCAGCGTTTGGTAATGCAAAACGTTTCCCCTTTGCCCCAGCTGTTAATAAGAATGAACCCATTGAAGCTGCTAGACCCATTGCGATTGTTTGAACGTCCGCTTTGATGAAGTTCATAGTATCGTAAATGGCTAAACCAGCTGTTACACTTCCTCCTGGAGAGTTAATATACATGTAAATATCTTTCTCAGGATCTTGTGCATCTAAGAAAAGTAATTGAGCGATAATCGCATTCGCCATTTCATCATGGACAGGCCCGCTCACCATGATAATACGGTCTTTTAATAAACGTGAGTATATATCGTAAGCACGTTCTCCACGTGAAGATTGCTCGATAACTGTTGGAATTAAATTCATTTCAGTATCCTCCATAAGTTGATTTTGTTTCAGTCTACTCTTTTAGTCAATAAAGGTCAATCTATTTGCTTTCTAGTTAATAAAGTTAAAAATCTTATCCCAAACTTCTTTAGAGAAGACCCCAAATGGATTCGATCCCTCACCAAGAACGGCATAACCAATCATCAATCCGAGAGCAAATAAGATGAGTGCAATCACTACAAAAATCACAATACGAAATAACGCAGTGAATAATAAATGTCTACTATTCTTTAATTCTTCTTTCACTCTTCTTCTTTCCTTTCCTCATCAACAATATGTGCTGTTGGATTCATGACAACTTTTTTAGCACTAAATAATCTACGAATGCTCGAGAAAAGCCCTCTTTCAGACTTAATTCGGTTTAACAAGATGCCTGTACCCAACGCTACACTTTGTAGTGGATTTTCTGCCACCATCACAGGAACTTGTAATTTTTCTGACAGCATGCGGTCAATTCCATGAATAAGTGCGCCACCACCTGTGACCATCACACCACGTTCAATAATATCCCCGGCTAATTCAGGCGGAGTAGCTTCTAAAACAAGTCTAGCCTCTTCGCCAATCGTATCAAACATTTCTTTCAAGCAATGATAAATCTCATTCGTATAAATCGTCACTGTTTTTGGTAATCCTGTCGTCATATCTCGACCTTTTACAATCATGTCTGACTCATTTTCAACTTCGATTGCACTTCCAAGATTCATCTTAATTGCTTCAGCTGTACGTTCCCCAATAATCAATTGGTATTGATCCTTGATATATTCAGAGATAGCAAAATCCATATTGTCGCCGGCTAATTTAATAGAACGACTCGTTACAGTAGCGCCCATTGATAAAACAGCAATATCACTCGTTCCGCCACCAATATCAATCACCATGTTCCCAATTGGAGAAAAGATATCTAAGCCCACTCCAACCGCAGCTACTTTCGGTTCTTCTTCTAAATAAATATTCCGTCCACCACATTTAATTGCCGCTTGAATAATCGCCTTTTGTTCTACCGTGGTGATATTTGTTGGTGTACAAATTAAAATGTCTGGTTTTGAGAACCAACTATTTAAGTTTAATTTTTGCATAAATAATTCAAGTAGTTGTTCCGTCACTGCAATATCTGCAATGACTCCTCCCTTTAATGGATGATGTACATTGATTTCTTTTGGCGTACGTCCCACCATTTGATAAGCGCGTTCTCCAACTGCGATAACATCTCCATTCCGTTCATCTAGTGCCACTAGAGAAGGTTCATTTAAAATAATGCCACGATCTTTTAGGAATACTAAAATATTCGCTGTTCCTAAATCAATTCCGATATCTCGAACCATGAAAGTCTCCTCTCTTATAACCGTTCCTTCGTCTTAAACCCGTTTTTGAATATCCATAATAGATACGAACCTATTAAGAACGCAACTGCTAATCCTAAGCTATATTGCAACACTCCAAAAAAGCCGTATTTATCAACATTTAAAAAGAAATATGGGAATGGCCCATCTGGATTATTGCCAATAGGAATACGCGTAGTTAATGCAATCGCTACTGAAACAATCGCATATAGCAGTGGTAGAATTGTCCAGATAAATGGATCATACCAACGATAGCATTTACCTTTATCAAAAATGATACAATCCAATAACGCTCCAAAAGGGACAATATAGTGAGACAAGAAGTTCTCAATAGTCCAAAATTCCTGCGCAGTTTTCAAGGGTGCTAACATAAAATGATAGACAAGACCCGTTAGCAAAATAGCTACCGTGACTCCTCCCTTCAATCGCATATCCATCTGATTCCAGTGGCCTTTCTTTAGATACTTTACCAATAGATAAGCAAAAAACACTCCAACAAGAAGATTCGATTGGTTCGTATAGTAACGAATACCATGCCATCCGTGTAAAGTCATCTGCATTAAAAACCCAATGAGTGCCGAAGCCGTAATGACACCTTTGGAAACTAAGCTCCACCTTAAAAAAGTTACTCTTTGCATGTCATTTTTCTTCCTTTCAATACTCATTCTCCTTATTATACCATATCTATTCTCTGAATCGATATTAATTACTTGATAGTAAAATTCTCTCATTCCTTTATATCTGGCATCGTATATACAAAACGGGGAAAGGCCTTAAACCTTATCCCCGTTTGGATTTCTATAGTTGTGATCATCAACCATTCTTTGTCATGAACATCACTTAAGGATCCTTACAAACTACTTCTACGGTGATGCGAAAGATCATGCGGGCTCACAACCGGTGTTGATACGACCCAACGAGCAAAATTCCTAAAAGGAATATACAGAATGTAGTAAATCACAATATTTAAAATTAATGTTGCACTCAATCGTTGTACCAAGAACTCATTCCAATTCATTCCTGCTACTCCGTGAAGTGCATAGACAAAGTAGACGCCAATTTCTGTAAAACTTAAAAAGCAAACAATCGCTAATCCTAGTGTAAACGGATTTTGTAAGATATTCGAACGGACTAATCGGATGATTCGGACAATAATGGCGAACAATCCCATATAAACCCCAAGAATCCCCGAGTAATAACTATCTACGAAAAACCCTGCTATAATTGAAAACCAAAACATTGACTTGTTATCAATCATAAAATTCAACATGACGACTGCAATTACAACAATACGAGGAGTTAAACTATATCCTGAACGAAGAAATAAGGTAGAAAAATGGTTTGTCAAAACACCATCTACTAGGAAAGAAATAATAAAGATAATTAACACCCAGTAAACTCTTTTCGAGACACGCATTATTGTCCCTCGCTTTCGCTGGAACGAATAACTACTGTCACATAACGAACATCGTTAGTATCTGCTGCTGGATGGATTTTCACTTCTTTGTAGAGACCAAAGCGATCCATTGCGACCTCTTCAACTGTTCCAATGTATAAGGAATTTGGAGAAATGCCTCCTAGCCCACTTGTTACAACTTTATCTCCGACCTTAATGTCTTGTGTCGCTTGAATTTGACTCATAACTAGTGTATTTGTCTTGTCATCATAACCCGTAATGGTTCCATAAATTGGTTCTTTTTCATTCTGAATCATAGCAGCAACACGAATCAACGTATTATCGGCATTTGATAATAACGCTACACGAGCACTCGTTGGATTTACGTCCATGACTTTACCAACAAGTCCATTATCACTCATTACAGACATTTGTGGTTGAATACCGTCATTTGATCCTTTATTAATCGTAATGACATCACGCCATGTATCCGGATTTCGAGCAATTACCGTTGCATTCACCAACGTATAATCATTCAGTGTATCCTGCAACTTAAGCGTTTCTTTCATTTTTTGGTTATCTCGTTTTAACTCACTCAATTGAACTTCTAATTCATGAATGGTATCAATTTTTTGTTTTAATGATTGATTTTCTTGATAGGTATTTGATAAATCATTCACGCTATCGATAAAATCATTAATACTATTTGCTGGATAAGAGACTACTCTTCCGAGAATATTGGTTACATCATTAACACCTTGAGTCACGATATTATTGCCATAAGTAAAGGAATACATCATCAATGCTAATGCGACGATAATTCCAAGTACCCAACCAATTAGTTTCTTATTTGAAAAAATTGGATTCACATCATCACTCCTCTTTATTATTTTTCATTAGACTCTATTTTTTCATTAACGATGGATTCTTCAAAATAGTACCTGTTCCCAAAGCTACGCAATCTAGTGGATCATTTGCCACAAATGCTGGTACTTGTGTTTCTTTTGAAATCATCTCGGCTAAGTTTCGAAGCATAGCTCCTCCACCTGTCAAGACAATACCATGGTCAATAACGTCCGCTGAAATTTCTGGTGGTGTTTGTTCTAACACATCTTTCACGGCATCTAAAATTTGATGAATAATCTCACTCATCGCTACTGCAATTTCTGTTGCTGGTACTTCAACAACTCTTGGTAATCCCGTTACCATATCACGGCCACGTACTTGCATACTTCCTTCCGCTTTTTCTACAGAAGCCGATCCTAAATTAATTTTTAGTTCTTCTGCTGTACGTTCGCCAATTAGTAAGTTATAGGTCTTACGAACATGCTGAACAATCGATTCATTCAGCTCATCTCCACCTACTCGGATAGAACGGCTATTAACAATTCCTCCTAGAGAAATTGTTGCTACGTCCGTTGTTCCTCCGCCAATATCAACAATCATACTTCCTGTAGGATCTGTCACGGGTAAGCCAGCTCCGACCGCTGCTGCGAATGGTTCCTCCACAACATAGGCTTCTTTCGCTCCTGCGTATTTTGTAGCGTCTAATACTGCTCTTTTTTCAACATCTGTAATGCCACTTGGCACACAAATAATAACAACCGGCTTAAAGAAAGAACGTCCCACAATCGATTGAATAAAGTATTTTAACATTGCTGTTGTAGTATTATAGTCTGCAATCACGCCATCCTTCATTGGGCGTAAAGCCACGATGTTTTCCGGAGTTCTTCCAATCATTTCAAATGCTGATTTTCCTACTGCGATAATTTCTTCTGTTACGATATTTTTTGCGACAACGGAAGGTTCACGTGTAACGATGCCTTCGTCTTCAAGATAGACAATCGTGTTAGCTGTTCCTAGGTCAATTCCAATATTTTGTGCTTTTAAATTAAATGCAACCACGCTTTTTCCTCCTTCGATAATTCTTCTACAGACTCTGCTGTAAGAATTCTATTCTAGTATATCAGAATTTGGGTTTTTATTCTTGTATTTTATAGATTTTTAGGAAACTTTTTTATTTCGTAATATTAAAACGGTTTCTGTAACACTTTAGTGATTTTTCAGTGGAGAAAACCTTTCGATTAAAAAGCAGAAAACGAACGAGAATGTGCTTCGTAAATTATTATTTTGGAAAACGAAGAGTCTTCGGATATCTTCATAGAAACAACAATTGCTATACCGGAACGAGCCTTCGTCTCGTTTCCTATCGAGCTTCAAACTGACTCTAGGAAATTAATTTCCAGAGTCAGTAATTCACATCGATCATGACCGCTATTGTTATTCCTATAGAATCCGAAGACTCTTCGTTTTCCGAAGTACTTTCTAATGTTGGCTTTTTAACCAGAAAGATTTTCTTGAAAAATCACTGTGTTTCATTTCATAAAAATCCAATCCTCTAAAAGTAAATTCCCTTCAAAAGAACCCTCTGGATGGAATGGGAGAAACAATTAAGGAGTGGGTGCAATCTTGAAAAACTACGAGCTCATTCGAATATCTTCATGGGACAACAATAGCTATAGATGAATAGCACAAGTTACCATATTTGGTAACTTATGCTTTAGTAAAGATTCATCCACTTTTTATTTTTGTGCACAAAAAAACCACCGGAAAACCGGTGGTATCAAAGTTTAAGTTAAATTATAGTTTAACTACGTTAGCTGCTTGTGGTCCACGAGCGCCTTCTTCAACATCGAATTGAACTGCTTGTCCTTCTTCTAATGTTTTGAATCCTTCTGATTGGATTGCTGAGAAGTGTACGAATACATCGTTTCCACCTTCACGTTCGATAAACCCAAAACCTTTTTCTGAGTTAAACCATTTTACTGTACCTTGTTCCATGAACATTTCCTCCTTGTGCCAGTAGCACGTTTTATTCATATTCTTGCTAATGGTCCGAAAGAAGAATACTTTATTCATTTCCTATACCTAACAAAAACACAAGATAAGTATAACATCTCACAGGTAATTTTTCAAGAGTATTTCCGAATGTCCATAGAATTATTATGCACCACTCTCGATTAATGCATTTTTTCCGAATGGTCTCCTTCAATAGCATTAATATTTTTCGTAAAATCCGAAAATCAAGTTTTACTCTATTGATTAAAAATTCGTTATTTCACATGTGTTTAAATGATGCCATACTCTTTCAGTGAGAGGCAATCCTCTCCTCCAACAATAAAATGATCTAATAATTCGATTCCCATGAGTTCACCACATTCCATCAAGCGACGTGTAAAATCGATATCCGCTTGTGAGGGTTCGGGGTTTCCACTTGGGTGATTATGGCCAATAATGACGCGTGCCGCCGAAAACCGTACTGCCTCCCGGAAGATTTCTCTAGGATGCGCCACTGCACTGTTCAACCCACCGATGAAGATCATTTTCTTCTTAATAATCTCGTTTTTCGTGTTTAAATACAAGGCGACGAGATGTTCCTGATAGGCATCCTTCAACTCTTGCACAATCCACTGGCCCGCCATTTTGGAGGACGTAATCTTACCGAGTTTCATTTGCGCGGCATTGCTTAATCGCACACCCAATTCCATGGCTGCCTTAAGTTCAATTGCCTTGGTTCTGCCGATTCCATTAATGTGCATGAGTTCGTCCAGACTCGCCATCTTCAGCGAATGCAAATCCTCGAAGGTGTTTAAGACAACGACCGCCAGCTGCAGGACGTTTAAATCCTTGGAACCTGTTCGCAGTAATATCGCGAGCAATTCATGTGTTTCAAGCACTTTAGCGCCATATCGCTCGAGGCGTTCTCGTGGCATGGCGCTCAAAGGCACTTCTAATAATTTTGATTCAATCATTGTGACACTTCCTCTTTGTTTTCTCTACAAAGAGTTACGATGTCTATTCTTCTTTGGGCTTACGGTTCTTCCACCAATGACGAACTTCGGCGATAAAATACAACGATCCTGTTACCCATAATTCGCTCTTGTCGTCTGTTGAACTTGCGAAACGATCGATGACGTCTTCAAAGCTTTCTTCATAGGAAACCTGAGGAGAATTCAAGTACGCTTCCACATCACTTCTAGCAATCGACTGTCCCTTTGAAGGATGGAAACTTGTCAAGACAATATTCACATCAAGAAGAGCTTCTTGCAATCTTAGAAGCATCTGTTTACTATCTTTTCGAGTGAGTGCGCTAAATAACAGCGTTTGTCTCTTGCCTTTATGCACCATCATGTTTTGTACAAGTCGCTCGATAGCAGGCAAATTATGAGCTCCATCAATCATCACAAGTGGTGTGTCTTGCAACACTTCCATACGTCCTGGCCAGGAAACCACTCGTAGGTCTGCCTCGATGCATTCGGGTTGCACACTTCTTCCAGTAGCTTCCATCCACGCGCGAAATGCTCGAATCGCAACGGTCGCATTCTCCTTTTGAAAGGCTCCTTTAAGGGCTAACTGCTTCAGCGGAATCGTTAACTCGGCATCTTGATACGAATCTTCAATTAGAAAGAAGTCTTCGTCAAACGCCTGAACAGTTGCGCCTTTCTCACTAGCAATCTCACGAATCACATCCATACATTCACGCGTGACTGGTCCGACAACCACTTGTTGTCCAGATTTAATAATCCCTGCTTTTTGCGCCGTAATTTCTTCCAACGTACTTCCGAGTAAGTCTTGATGGTCTAATCCAATCGTCGTAATCACGCTCACAAGAGGATGTCCGACGTTCGTATTATCGAGAAGACCCCCAATCCCAACCTCAATAATCCCAAGGTCGACGACTTCTTGTTGAAAGACGACAAACATCATTGCCGTTAAAATCTCAAAATAGTTAAAGGGGCCCCACTCTTCGAATAAGCGGCTCTCCACTTCTTTCATGACTGATGCGGCTTGCCAGAACGGCTCTTCTTCAAGAGGCACTCCGTCTAGCTGAATGCGTTCCCTAATACTGTCCATATGTGGTGAAGTGAATGTCCCTACTCGCAATCCATGCGCCTTTGCAAAGGCTGTCACCATCGCTGCAGTAGACCCTTTTCCATTCGTTCCCGCAATATGAATACTCTTCAACCCACGTTCTGGATTTCCAAGTGCTTCTAGAATAGCCTCCATGCGGTACAATCCATGTTTACGCGGAATACTCTCGCTCTTTTTTAACCACTCTTGAATCATTCACTCACCTCCTATTTTCCTCATTTATCATAACAGAAAATGACTCTTTGGAACATACAAAAGAGAGCGCATGACACTTCATACGCTCTCCTCACCGTTAAAACGGATTAGATTTTTTTCAATGTTGCGATACGTTCTAACACGGCTTCACGTTGTGCTTGATAGTCCGCACCTTTTGCACGTTCAGCTTCAACAACCGCTGCAGGAGCTTTTGCCACAAATTTCTCGTTCGACAACTTCTTCTCGACGCGATCCACTTCTTGTTGCAATTTCTCTGCTTCTTTTTCAAGACGAGCAATTTCGTCTTCGATGTTAATTAATCCTGCTAATGGTAGGTAAATTTCCGCACCTGCAATCACTGAAGTAACTGCATCAGATGGTGCCTCAACGTCTTCACCATACACGAATTCTTCTGGATTTGAGAAGCGTGCAATGTAAGATTCGTTTTCTTTCAAGATAGCGTAGTGCGCTGCGTCACTCACTTTCGCAAGAATATTAATTGGTTTTGATAATGGCGTATTCATTTCGTTACGAACCGTACGTACGGAACGGATGAAGTCCATTAAGAATTCCATTTCTTCAGCTGCTTTTTCATCCATTTGTTCTGGGTGAACGGTTGGGTAAGCGGCCACTACTAATGATTCCCCAACGTGAGGAACAGATTGCCAGATTTCTTCTGTCACGAAAGGCATGATTGGGTGTAATAGACGTAATGTGTTGTCTAGTACATATACAAGAATGCCACGGGTTGTTAATTTCGCAGCTTCGTCGTCCCCTGCTAATGTTTCTTTCGACATTTCGATATACCAGTCACAGAAATCATCCCAGATGAAGCGATACAATAAACGTCCTGCTTCACCGAATTCAAATTTCTCGAAGAGTTCTGTCACTTTTCCAATCGTTTGATTCAAGCGCGTCAAAATCCATTTATCCGCAAGAGTCTTCTCACCAGTGATATCGACTTGGTCTACTGTTAAATCGCCCACGTTCATTAACGCGTAACGGCTTGCGTTCCAAATCTTGTTGATGAAGTTCCATGCAGCGTCCATCTTGTCTGTTGAGTAACGAACGTCTTGCCCTGGAGCAGAACCGTTTGCTAAGAACCAACGAAGCGCATCGGCACCATATTGCTCGATGACTTCCATTGGGTCAACCCCATTCCCAAGGGACTTACTCATCTTGCGTCCTTGGCTATCACGAATCAATCCGTGAATTAGAACATTCTTAAATGGACGTTTGCCTGTAAATTCTAACCCTTGGAACATCATTCGACTTACCCAGAAAGTAAGGATGTCATACCCTGTAACAAGAGTATCTGTTGGATAGTACCGTTTATAGTCAGCTGTCTCTTCATTTGGCCAACCCATTGTTGAAAATGGCCATAATGCAGATGAGAACCACGTATCTAATACGTCTGGATCTTGTGTCCAGTTTTCAGTGTCACTTGGTGCTTCCATACCTACGTACACTTCGCCTGTTTCTTTATGATACCAAGCTGGAATTTGATGTCCCCACCATAATTGACGTGAAATGACCCAGTCGTGAATGTTTTCCATCCAACGTAGGTAAGCATCGTTGAAACGTGGTGGGTAGAAGTTTACAGTGTTGTCACCTTCTGCACGTTGCGCATTGATGGCTTGCTCTGCTAAAGGTCCCATCTTCACGAACCATTGTTTTGAAAGACGTGGTTCAACGATGACATCTGTACGTTCTGAGTGACCCACACTATGTACGTGCTTTTCAATTTTCACAAGAAGACCAGCTTCTTCTAAATCTTTCACGATGGCTTTACGCGCAGTAAAACGGTCCATACCTTCGTATTTACCTGCTAATTCGTTCATTGTTGCATCATCGTTCATCACGTTAATACGAGGTAAGTTATGACGGTTCCCTACTTCAAAGTCGTTTGGGTCATGCGCTGGAGTGATTTTTACAACCCCTGTTCCGAAATCTTGCTCAACGTATTCGTCAGCGATAATTGGAATCTCACGACCAACAAGCGGCAAGATCACTGTTTTCCCGATAAGCGCTTGATAACGTCCATCGTCTGGGTGAACCGCAACTGCTGTATCTCCAAGAAGTGTTTCTGGACGAGTCGTTGCGATTTCTAGGAATCCACTTCCGTCTGCTAGAGGGTAGTTCATATGATAGAACGCGCCTTCTACGTCTTTATGGATTACTTCGATATCGGATAATGACGTTTTTGCTTTAGGGTCCCAGTTGATGATGTATTCACCACGGTAGATTAAGCCTTTTTCGTATAAAGTAACGAAGACTTTCTTCACGGCGTCAGATAACCCTTTATCTAATGTGAAACGTTCTCTGCGGTAGTCTACAGAAATCCCCATTTTTGCCCATTGTTCACGGATATGGCTGGCATATTCTTCCTTCCATTCCCATGTTTGTTCTAGGAACTTCTCACGGCCAAGGTCATAACGAGATAAGCCTTCTCCGCGTAATTTTTCTTCTACTTTTGCTTGCGTTGCGATACCCGCATGGTCCATCCCTGGTAACCATAAAGTGTCGAACCCTTGCATGCGTTTTTGACGGATAATCATGTCTTGTAACGTTACGTCCCAAGCATGCCCCAAGTGTAATTTCCCTGTTACGTTTGGTGGCGGGATAACGATTGAATAAGGTTCAGCGTTTGGATCTTCGTTTGGATGGAAGACGCCTGAATCAACCCACCATTGATATTTACCAGCTTCAACTTCTTGTGGTTGAAACTTAGATGACATTTCTTTAGTCATTGATTTTCCTCCTTGTATCTTGTTTGTGTCCAATAAAAAAATCCTATGAAGACACTCTCCATAGGACGATTAAATTCGTGGTACCACCTAATATTCGCGTAAAAATTCATTACGCCTCGATGTTGGTAACGAAGTGTCGTCTCCGTACTCTATTACTGCATTTCGTAGAGTAAGCTCACAAGCTACCTTCAAATGAATCTGCTAGGAAGTTGCACCAAGTCTTCCCTCTCTCGTAAACAAAGTCATTTTACTCCTCTTGTTCATCGCTCTAATATACAAAATATTCTACCATTATGGCGATGTGCTTGCAACAATATCGCGCTGTAATAGAAAATCTAACTCTCCTTTGATTGTTTTAAGGAATAGCGATTTACAATTGCCACTAACCCAAAGATAAACGTGAATCTAACGACGGATTTTTGCCACGACTCCCATTGCTCAAACCCGAAGAAATGATTCATGATGAGAATAAAAGCAATAGTGGCTACCATGCCCATAAAGATGGCAGCTCCTCCGCGATTCATCTTCTTGAGCTGTTCTGGATTATCCCGATTCACCCAAGTATAAAAGGCAATCCCAACAACTATCGCACTCACAATAAATAGCACGATATCTTGACGAAATAGTAGCTGATAGATGGCATTCACGCCATTGATGACCCCAATTGCTATAGTACCAATTTCTCTAACTTTTTGACTCATTTCCAACAGCCCCTCTCCCTAAAAACGGATTCCTAAACTTATCTCTATTATACTGCTCCCCCAGCGTTTTTACTATACGCGCAAGCAAAAAAAGAACCCAGCATTACTGCTAGGTTCTACTTCTTCGGCCTCTATAGCCGAGTTTTCTATTTTATTCTTCTACCCCTAGTAATAGGTTCACTAGGATATCCACTGTAACATTACCGAAGTAACGGCGGATGTCGATGGCTTCGAAGGCTTTTGTTAAGTCTTCACGGTTATATCCGACTCCCACTAGCGCTTTTTCTACATCGCTGATTTCTCCAAGACCGAAGAAGTCTCCGTTAATCTTAATGTCTTTGATGGTATTCTTTTCAACGTTCAAGCTGAACTCGATTTGTCCTGCTGGAGTACGTTTAGATTGTTTGAATTCGAATTTTGGATTCTTTCCGTAGTTCCAATCTGGGTTGTTGAAGTACTTGCTGCGTAATTCTTCTACACGCACCCAGTCTTCATCCGTTAAAACATACTCTTTAATCGTTGATGTATCTTCCACATTGAAGATGTTTTTCAAGAGTACTTCGCGAAATTGTAAGATGTCTAAGTCTTGATATTCAGGCGCTAAGTATGGTTTGATATTTGTCACGCGTGAACGAACCGACTTGATGCCTTTTGACGCGATTTTCTCTTGTTTTGGACGTAAAATTTGTGGCAAAATGCTCACATCTAGATCCAGCATTAATGTTCCATGCGCTGTTAAACGGCCATTGTTTGAGTACATCGCATTTCCAGAGAATTTCTTGCCGTCGATGAGAAGGTCGTTACGTCCTTGTAACTCTGCCCCTGTTGCTCCCATTTTATGAAGGGCTTCAATCACGGGTTCTGTGAATTTCCCAAAATCACGGAAGCTATCGCCATCATCTTCTGTAATGAAGCAGAAGCAAATATTTCCCATATCGTGATACACGGCTCCCCCACCTGAGAAACGACGAACAACTTGTACGCCAAGTTTATCGACACCATCTTGATTGATTTCTTCGATGGTATTTTGGTTTTTCCCGATGATAATCGCATTCTCGTTAACATAAAATAACAAAATTGGTTCATCCAGTTTCTTTTCGTTTAATAAGAAATATTCGATGGCTAAGTTGGTCGTAGCATCGTAGATTTCTTGTCCATTCCGTTGATTTTTTACATAATACATCCGAAAGTCTCCTCTCTTCTACTAATCTCTCTAGCGTCATCATATCATAACCTCTACTTTCACACATAAGAAAGAGCTCGATTTTACATTGTTTTTACTCCTCTTCAAAACGCAATTACCATATATGGTAATTGCAGCCTTTCAATAAGAAAAACGCACCCATTCCAGGATGCGCTTTGTAAAATATTAGTATGCCCATGCAATTAGCAAGTAAATGAAGGTTGAACCAAACATATCTGCCAATGCGTGCATAAGGAAGAAAGGTAATAAGTTTTTGACCACTTTCTTGTACATGAAGTAGTAGAACAATCCATACACTACACCGATAATGAGTGCCCAAAGCATACCTTGGTACGTATGGAATGAGAAACGAACAAGTGTTGAAAACGACAAAGCCTTCCACTGATGCTCTTCCTTCACCGATGTCATTAATCCAAGGAAGAAGAACTCTTCGTAAAATCCATTTAACAGACCATAAGCGATGGCCATTGGAGATAACGCTATGAACTTATTGATGATTTCCTGCGGGTTCATAAACGGAACAAGCGCTGGGTCGAAGTAATTGTATTCGCCGCTCAGTGTGGTTACGACGTCGCCGAACAAGCCGACCATCGTGAATAATACCGATACCCAGATAAGTACAGACCAGTGAAAACGAATCTTCAACTGCTTGAAGTCGTAATGACGGATGACTAAGTACAAGAGTGCAATCGCTAGTAATAGCAACTGTAACGTAAAATTACTCGAATACGCTGCCCCGTCGCTATAGGACGTTGTCGTTTCCGTATACTGCTGGGCCACTTGCGTTACCGGTTGTAAACTCTGTAGAAATTGTTGTGTGGATCGGATGATAAATTCACCGAACATGATGATTGTCACGATGAGAATGTCAAACCACTTTAAATTTTTTAATAGTTCTTTAGGTCTGATTTTAGTTAAAAAAGTCATGATTGTATCCCTCTTTTCCTTATTGTATCAAAACACTGTTCTATTGAAAGAAAATCGCTTCTTTCTTTGGACGTCTTCCTTAATAAGAGAGTACTCCTTAAAACTAAAATGAACCTAAAATCAAAAAGTTTCTACAAAAAAGTGACTCCTTTAACAGAAGTCACTGACTAATTTTCTAAAAGAAGCGTTTCGGTATTTCGATGAACAAGATTACAAGAAGCCCATTAAGAAGGCTATGTAATAAGATTGCGTCAAACAAACTTCTTCTTCGTTCATATATAAGAAAAAGAACAATAGAGCCAATAAGATAAGCTAAAAACTGTATCCAATTATGAATATACGGCATATGAATAACTGTAAATAAAATTGAAACGATAGACATTCTAACAAAAGCATTCACTTTTCCTCGGAGCAAATTATTCAGAAAACCTCTAAAAAAAAGTTCTTCAGTCAAAGGTGCAATACAAACGAGATTTAGTGCTTCTAAAGCAAAAACAAATTTGTCTGCCGTTATTGTTCGAGTTGCCTTAAAGAAAAAATCAACTAGTTTTGTTCGATCTGTCCCATACGCCATTGAACTCCACAAACTATAAATCAAATAATCTGAAAATCTAAGAGCAATATACGTTAAAAAAACAAAAATTAAATCCTTCAGTTGAATTTTTCTTTTTACTTTTGGCTTAAACAATTTTGTGTGTACATGGTACATAAAAATGAACAAAATACCAACGCAAACAATCGTAACTATGAACTTCCACATATTCGCTTGCCGATCTAGATTCAACAAATTCTTGCGGAACACAAATTTAATTCCACCTAATATAACAATATTCGCTACAAAAAAGAATAGAACCCAAAGCGGTTTTTTCATTCGAGCACCCATTTACTTCTACCTCACATGATTTTTCCTTATATTACCGTTTTATAGCAGGCACTGTCAATATGAAATTCTAAAAAAAGCAGACTAGCGTTTCACCAGTCTGCTTCATTCATTATTTCTGACGGATTGTAAATCCTTTGTCAGATTTCTTTTTGTTGTTACGGCGGCGAGAATCTTTCCCTTTATATCCGCGTGTATATTCGTCTTCTAAGCCACGGCCACGACGGTCTTCTTTACGCTTGAAGCTTCCTTTTCCGTTACGTCCGCGGTTGTCTTTACGGTCGCTACGGTTGTAGTTTCCACGGCTGTTGCCACGTTTGCGGCTAGGCAATGGACGTTCTGGCGTGATTTTAACTGGAATTTCAGTTGGGTCTTTAATCATGCTCTTGAGTAATAGAGCTGCCAATTCTTCTGGTTCGTACTCTTCTAATAAGTAAGATACCGCTTCTTTGAAACGTCTTGGTTCCACAGTTTTCATCATTTCGTCAATAGACTCGATGGCTGTTTTTGTTTGTCCTTCCAAGGCTTCTGTTTGCGTTGGTGGACGAAGGCTTGTCATACGTTTGCGTGTTAATTCTTCAATCACACGTAGGTAATCCATTTCGTTTGGTGTCACGAATGTTACAGACATTCCTTCTTGACCCGCACGGCCTGTACGTCCGATACGATGTACATAGCTTTCTGGATCTTGTGGGATATCGTAGTTATAGACGTGTGTAACGCCTGAGATATCTAGTCCACGTGCCGCCACGTCTGTAGCGACTAAGATGTCTAAATGGTTGTTCTTGAAGTCACGAAGAACGCTCATACGTTTTTGTTGGCTTAAGTCCCCGTGGATTCCTTCTGCACGGTAGCCACGCATTTCAAGTCCGCGTGCTAATTCGTCTACACGGCGTTTTGTACGTCCAAATACGATGGTTAATTCAGGCGTTTGAACGTCTAATAAACGTGTCATAATGTCGAATTTCTCGTAGTCTTTACATTTTACGAAATATTGATCGATTAATGTCGCAGTCATCTCATTGGATTTGATACGAACATGTTCTGGATTTTTCATAAATTGAACACCGATACGTTTAATATCGTCTGGCATTGTCGCAGAGAATAAAAGCGTTTGGCGATTTTCTGGAACTTGTTTGATAATCGATTCGATATCTTCCAAGAATCCCATGTTTAACATTTCATCCGCTTCGTCTAAGACAAGTGTTTCCACTGTCGCAAGCTTCAATGTACGGCGTGAAATGTGGTCTAATAAACGACCTGGAGTTCCCACAACGATTTGTGGATTTTCTTTTAATTGGCGGATTTGACGGTTAATGTCCGCTCCACCGTAAACGGCTTGTACACGAACTTTCTTGTCGCGTCCGAGACGGAACAATTCTTCTTGTGTTTGAATCGCAAGTTCACGAGTTGGTGCGATGACAAGTCCTTGTACGCCTTTTCTACTTGGGTCGATTTTTTGAAGCATTGGCAAACCAAATGAAGCTGTTTTACCAGTCCCTGTTTGCGCTTGTCCAATCACATCTAAGCCTGCTAGCGCTTTTGGAATGGTTTGTGCTTGAATTGGAGTCGCTTCTTCAAACCCCATTTTTTCGATAGATTCTAGTAAGGCAGAATCCAATCCTAATTCATTAAATTTCATATTTTCCTCCTTGGATACTCCGGTGAGAAGCACACGAGGGAATTCCCTTCAAAACAAAAGTCTGGAGCTTTTAGTAAGAGCCCCAGACTTCTACAATTGTTCATTAAAACTATCATTATAATTATATGTACATTTCTCAACTCAACGAATACTATAGCACGCATCCAGCGAGAATGCAAAGAATACAGACCGCCGACTTGTGCTTTTTATTCTTTAAAAAGGCTTTTATGACAAGTTTTTGACTGAGTGCTGATTCCTCCAAATCCTTGCGGATTTTTTTATAATGGCTGTAATGGGGCAACGGCTTGAGCCACGGTCTCAAGCTCTTTCAAGATTCAAATGTACTCTAGAAAATAAATTTTCAAGAGCACGTAATTCACTTTGAATGCTATCCCCCATTACTATCATTATAAAATCCGCTAGATTCTTCGGAATCAGCGTCAATCAAATGAAATAGCAGTTTCAAAATAAAAAGCGGGAGGAGGCGGGTGAGTTTGCTTCTTGTGGTGCGGTTGAGAAATGGGGACACTTTAGAATGGATCGTTCTCCATGAGGGAATGAAAAAAGCGAGGGACGTTGATACGTCTCTCGCTACAGGTTCGGTAGTGATTATTCTGCTTTTAAGGCATCGACGACGGCGAGTAAGCCTGTGCCGTTGCTTGATTTAATGAGGACTTGGTCGCCTTCTTTGAGTTCGGCTTTTAAGTCCGCAATCAAAGCTTCTTTATCCATATAATGGTGAAGAGCAGCTTCTTCAAATTGTCCCTTCAACGCATCATAGAGTGCGGTCATATCTTCTCCGTATAGATATACAAGTGCCACCTCATTTGGAGAAATGACTTCTGCTACACTTGCATGTAATTCTTTCGAACGCTCTCCTAGTTCACGAATGTCTCCAAGTACGAGAATCCGGCGGCCATTGGTGTCAACAGAAACAAATGATTTAATCACGGATTTCATTGCAATTGGGCTAGCATTATAGGCATCATTCAAGATAGAAACTCCATGTTGTCCTTTAACCCATTGCGTACGGTTCTTCGTCAATTCAAAGTGCGCTAAAGCATCAATAATATCTGAAAGGGATACGTCTAATGTTAATGCAATTTCAATCGCAATTAGTGCATTCGAGACATTATAAGCTCCAAGTACTGGCAATGTTACTGGTAGAGCTCCTGTTGGTGTCACTAATTCAAACGAAGTATGGTCTGGGTAGAGTTGGATATTACGAGCAGATAGTTCCGTGCTTCCTTCCCCTACCGTAATCGTTTGATAATGAGAAGGTTGTACTGCATTAGGAATTCCCGCTGTAATCAATGATTCATGTACTGGATAGATAAAGGTACCATTTTCTCGCAATCCAGATAGAATCTCTAGTTTTGCTTTAGCAATTCCTTCTTTACTGCCCAGTTGTTCCATATGGGATTCACCAATAAGTGTAATCGCTACTACATTTGGTTTGGCAAGTGTCGATAAGAACTCAATTTCATGAAATTCACTCATGCCCATTTCTAAAACGAGAGCTTCTGTATTCTCTGGCATGTCTAAAATCGTTTGTGGTAAGCCGATATCGTTATTGAAGTTCCCTTGTGTTTTATAGACACGATAACGTGCTCCAAGAGCAGCTGCGGTCATATCTTTTGTCGTTGTTTTTCCAGAACTTCCTGTAATTCCAACAACAAGTGGTGAAACTTTTTGAAGATACCATTTTGCTAGTTTTTGGAAAGCTTGAAGTGGGTCATCTACCCATATTGCACAGATACCACCTGGCGGAGTAAGGTCTTTTCTTCCCCACAACACGGCTGTTGCTCCTGATTGAATGGCTTGCTCAATATAATCATGTCCATCTGTTTGCCCTTGAAGCGGAACGAATAGACTATTTGGTCCTAATCTTCGTGTATCAAAAGCCACTGAATCAATGACTTCAAATCGATGTGCTGATTGATAGTCAATAGCTTCGACGGCTTTTGTTATTTCTGCAACAGTTCCAATACTCATTTTTCTACCCCTTATCTCGCATGACGATCTTCATAGCGTTTCAACGCTAATCGGATGAGTTCTTCTACTAAGTCCTTGTATGAAATCCCCATCGCTTCCCAAAGCTTTGGATACATACTAAATTGTGTAAACCCAGGCATTGTATTCACTTCATTAATGAAGACTTCATTAGCTTCTGTCAAGAAGAAATCACAACGAGTGAGCCCACTGCCGTCAATCACACGAAAAGCAGTAATCGCATATTCACGAATCTTGTTAGAGACTTCTTCAGGAATATAAGCTGGGATTTGTAAAGTAGTAGTGTTATTAATATACTTTTCATTGTAGTCATAGAAACCTGCTTGTTTCACAACTTCTCCCACAACGGAAGCATTCACTTCATCATTTCCAAGAACTGCAACTTCGACTTCGCGAGCAATAATTCCTTGTTCTACGACGATACGACGGTCAAATTTCAATGCCTCTTGAATCGCTTCTGTTAACTCTTCACGATTTTCTGCTTTTGAAATTCCTACACTTGACCCCATATTCGCTGGTTTTACAAATACAGGATAGCGCAATGTCCCTTCTACTCGTGTATAAATAGTTTCAGGAGATTTTTCAAACTCAGCTTTTACAAATGGAACAAATGGCACTTGTGGAATGCCCGCTTGTTGGAATAAATGCTTGCTGGCAATTTTATCCATTCCATTTGCACTGGCTAATACGCCACAACCAACATATGGTAAGTCTAAGATTTCGAACAATCCTTGAATGGTTCCGTCTTCCCCGTTTGGTCCGTGTAAGATTGGAAATACCACTGTATCTGGTCCAGCGATATCGCTTGGTTGGATGCGAACTCCTGTTGATGTTTCACCTTCCGTTGTTGCAAAATGTGCAACAGGTCCTTCTGTTAAACGAAGCGCTTGGTCAAAAGCTACAGGTGCCTTTAAGGCTTCTCCTTTTAACCAAGTTCCTTCTTTTGTAATATATACAGGTTGTACATCATAATATTCAAAATAAATTTCTTTAATGATTGAACCGGCTGTCAGAATGGAAATATCATGTTCTGCACTCTTTCCACCGTAAATTACTACAATTTTCATTTAAATCCTCCAAACTATTCGCACATTGCGAACTGCCCCTGATGAGACTCGTGAACGTTATTTTTACAAATAACCCTGCACCTTTCAGTATAACAAAACGGGAGTAGCGTTACAAGTTCAGGAAGTCCATAAAAAAAGTACCTTTCATTACATTCAATGAAAAGTACTCTTCTATATAGCATCATTTAATGGCATCTTCGCCGTTACTGTCCAGTTCTTATAAACCTCATTATAGGTTAATTGCCCAATTCGTACATTATTTGTGACTGCTCTATCCGTATAATGATAACGGTCTTCGGTTAGAAAGATAGGGACCTCTATCACTTGTTCCTTCTTTTGAGCTTGGTCAAACGCTAAACTAATTCCCTCTGCATAAAGTGGCATCATCTCTTTTAACGCCTCAATAGAAATCGCTTCTGCAGTCTTTTTTCCACCAAAGAACAAGAAATTCGAAGACTCATTTAAAATGTCTGTCATCTCTTTTTGAACTTGTCTTGAGAGAATCGGTAAGAATTCTTCGATTTTACGGTAATACACTTTTGAATAACCATTCTCTAAACAAAGATAGATAAAATCATTTTGCAATTTATAGAAGAATGGAGAATGTAAATGTGTTTTCGCGTGAGAAATATACAGTAAATCTGCAATCTCTTGTGGAGTCAACTGATGCACAAACTCAATAGAATCAAAATCAATCCAATTAGATGGTGCTTCTCTTTTCTCTTGCACCGCTTGTAAATATTCTAAGACATTTTTTCGGCCTTTAATCCACATAAAACCAGTATATGAATCATGCGTTGCAAAACTTGACTTCCCATTCAATAGTAGGATGTTTTGTGGAATCTCCGACTGTGGTAACGCAGGAAGATAAAACGGAATCGACTTCGTTAATACGTGATTCGATACGCTATCATAATGAATATATAATTGTTTTGCCACAGTCTCCCACCTCCTAATGTTATCCTGTTCCATTATAAATGATTTTAGGAGACGAATACATATATTTTTGATTACATTTTTCGGATGAAACGGTTTTTTTTGTAACATTTTAGCAACATTCAAGCTTACCGATTCCAAAATAAAAAGAAAGTCGTTACTCCTCCATTCGTTTTCCTCATGATTGCATAAAAACAAAAAGACCGAGGAAACCCTCAGTCTTAATCTACATTTTTTCTAAACGTTTAATCCGGTTTTCTGTCGAAGGATGTGTAGCAAATAACGAATCTCCTTGTTCTCCAAACGGATTTGCAATATACAAAGTAGCACTTTGCTTATCCGCTTCCGTCATTGGAGGAGCCTCAGAAATTTTCTTCAGTGCTGAAATCAATCCATAAGGATTCCGCGTGAATTCAACAGCTGTGGCATCTGCTAAATATTCTCGATTCCGAGATAAGGCCAATTGTAAAATTGTCGACATGAACGGCCCAAAAATCATAGCAATTAAACCGATAACCATAAAAATCGCATTTGCCCCACTACCACTATCATTATCGTCATCGTCACTACGACTTCCTCCACCCCAGAACATGATTCGCGAACCAAATTGAACGAGTATTGCAATAACCGCCCCAAGTGCAATCGCGATGGTCTGCAACCGCACATCATAATTTCTGATATGTCCAAATTCATGGGCAATTACACCTTCGAGTTCTTCACGATTTAATCGTTCGAGGAGACCTGTTGTCACCGCAACCGCTGCTTTTTCCGGAGAACTCCCCGTCGCAAAAGCGTTTGGAGATTCATCCTCAATGATAAAGATTCGGGGCATCGGTACTTGCGCTACCATCGAAATATCACTGACAATATTCCAAATCATTGGTGCTTGACTCTTATCCGTAATCTCACGGGCGTGATTCAACTGCATGACAATATTCGTGGCATTTGAAATCATCATTGTAGAGTAGATACCACCCGCAACTAGAGCGATAACTACTCCGGCCATTGCACTTCTTAAAGCGTAATAACCAATTCCAATTCCCACTGCAACAAAGAGCGCCATATACAATACAATAACAACAATGGTTCGCCGCTTATTCGCAGCAATCTGTTCGTATAACATTTAAGCACTCCTTTCTTTTATTGAACAATTCATTAGAATTTAACTTCTGGAACTTTACGAGCTTCCACTGGAGTTTCGAGCAATTCTTCTTTTGTGAATCCACCCATTCCTGCAATAATGTTTGTAGGAATTGATTGAATAGAGATATTGTATTTCGCTACGCTTGAATTATATAATTGACGAGCATACGAAATTTTATTTTCAGTATTTGTTAATTCTTCTTGCAAGTTTAAGAAGCTTTGGTTTGCTTTTAAATCTGGATAACTTTCAGCCAATGCAAAAATTGTCTTTAAAGCACCTGTTAGTTGATTTGAAGCTTCCATTTTTTCTTGTGGTGAAACATCGCTACCCATGTTTGCGATTTGGTTTCTCATCGCAATTACTTGAGTTAATGTTTCTTGTTCGTGTTTTGCGTAACCTTTTACTGTTTCAACAAGGTTTGGAACTAAGTCGTTACGACGTTGTAATTGCACATCAATTTGTGCCCAAGCTTCTTGAACCCAGTTTTTTTGTTGTACGAGTCCGTTGTATGCAAACATTGCCCATAGAACAATTACAGCTAAAACTCCTAAAATAATCCATACTACTGTCATTTTGTGACACTCTCCTTTAGTTTTAATATCCTCATTGTACCATATTTTACAAATAGTGTGTAAAATAGTACGTAAAGATAGAGTAGTAAAACCTAAGATTTTCTGCATCCATCCTAAGACGGATTTTGCAGTAGAAAGGAGCCCCATGATTCAGCAACAGTTATTCTCGCCCATTCCACAGAGGATGGAGCATTTTCCTCTTTTTCCCTTGCCACAAAGTTATGTGGATTTTCTTGTGCAAAATGGCGCCGGATTCTTCACGAACACTAAAATCACAACGGTGGAACCAACGCGCTTTGGCCTCGACTACGCCCTCTGTAATGGACTGAGTGGCTACTCAGAAGGCCCGTATTTCCCAAGTATTCTGGATACTACATGGTCTCCAGAAGTGACAGGACTTCCTGAATATTTCGTAGTCTTCTTCCAAGATGGACCTGTCTACTATGCTTTTGATTATCAAAACGGCGCTGCCAAGGAACCAAGCATCCGCCTGATAGATGTTGAAATGGATCAGTGGCTCAAAGTGGCAAACTCCTTTGATGAGTTCCTAACAAAACTAGAAGCCACAACCGAAGCTATTACCTATGATATGAAAGACTGGATTTCTATCCATACCTTGCTGCAACAAATTGGACAGGAGAATCCCGATACGCTGGAGGGATTACTTGAAATCTTGCAAGATACCCATCCACAGCTCTTTTTGCAGCAAACCGCCTATGCATTAGTGCATACAGAATCTAAAGCCATTCGTTCTATTTATAAAGAGCGCTTCGCCTTTATCGAGGATTTCCTCAGTACAGAATTCTCTTCTTATCCAGAATACCATCACTGCCGCACTTTATTATCATAAGCACAACAATAAGACCAACATTTCTGTTGGTCTTATTTTCTTCCTCTATCCATCCTCTTTTTTAAGTATTACCAAAAAAAGTTCAAAACGGAGAATACGAAGGATTTTATAGTAGCAGTAATGGGGAATAACACAAAATGCGAATTAAGAGCCGTAGGAAGTCATTCCGTACGGCTCCTTTGAGGCTTTTGAGGTGAGAGACGACAGGCTCGAACCGTTGTCCCATTACAGCTATTATAAACAAATCCTTCAGTATTCGAAGTTTTGAACGAAGTTCATTTTTTAGTAAGCACCTTGCGGTGTTTCATTGTAACTAAAAGAAAAAGAGGGGTGAAAAACTTTCACCCCTCTGTCTTTGATTACATCATACCCATGCCTGGGTCCATTCCTGGCATTGGTGGTGCTACTGGTGCTGGTTTATCCGCAACAACAGCTTCCGTTGTTAATAATAATGCTGAAACAGATGCAGCATTTTGTAATGCAGAACGTGTTACTTTTGTTGGGTCCACGATACCAGCTTCAATCATGTTTACCCATTCATCTGTAGCGGCGTTGTAGCCAATTCCTTTTTCTTCAGATTTCAAACGAGCAACAATGACTGAACCTTCAAGACCAGCATTTTCTGCAATTTGACGTAATGGTTCTTCTAATGAACGAGATACGATTTTAGCACCTGTAGCTAAGTCGCCTTCTAATTCAAGAGCATCCACTACTTTTTGAACGTTCACAAGAGCTGTTCCACCACCTGAAACGATTCCTTCTTCAACCGCTGCGCGAGTTGCGTTTAAGGCATCTTCAATGCGAAGTTTTTTCTCTTTCAATTCAGTTTCAGTTGCAGCACCGACTTTCACAACGGCAACCCCACCTGATAATTTTGCAAGACGTTCATGTAATTTTTCACGATCAAAATCACTTGTTGTATCTTGTGCTTGCGCACGAATTAAAGCAACGCGGTTCGCAATTGATTCTTTAGATCCTGCACCTTCGACAATAGTAGTGCTATCTTTAGATACTACCACTTTACCCGCAGTTCCTAGTTGTTCCATTGTTGCTTCTTTTAATTCTAAGCCAAGATCTTCCGTAATGACTTGAGCACCAGTTAAGACCGCGATATCTTCTAACATCGCTTTACGACGGTCACCGAATCCTGGAGCTTTTACAGCGACCACATTAAATGTTCCACGTAATTTGTTTAATACTAATGTTGGTAAAGCTTCGCCATCCACGTCATCCGCGATGATTAATAACGCACGTCCTTGTTGAACAATTTGTTCTAATAATGGAATAATTTCTTGGATGTTTGACACTTTCTTATCTGTAATTAAGATAAATGGATTGTCTAAGGTCGCAATCATCTTATCGTTATCAGTAACCATGTATTGTGATAAGTATCCACGATCAAATTGCATTCCTTCCACAACATCTAATTCTGTTTCAATCCCTTTAGATTCTTCGATTGTGATAACGCCGTCGTTACCCACTTTTTCCATTGCTTCAGCGATTAATTCACCAACTTCTGCTGAACCTGAAGAAATGGCAGCCACTTGCGCAATCGCTTCTTTTGATTCTACTGGACGAGAAATATTATGAAGTTCTTCTACTGCCGCTTTTGTAGCAATTTCAATACCGCGACGGATGCCTACTGGATTTGCTCCAGCAGTGACGTTTTTCAACCCTTCACGAACGATAGCTTGCGTTAAAACAGTCGCTGTTGTTGTACCGTCACCGGCAATATCGTTTGTCTTAGAAGCTACTTCCGCAACGAGTTTTGCTCCCATACTTTCAAAATGATCTTCTAATTCGATTTCTTTAGCAATCGTTACCCCATCGTTTGTAATCAGTGGAGAACCGAATGCTTTTTCTAATACAACATTACGTCCTTTTGGTCCTAATGTTACTTTTACTGTGTTCGCTAAAACATCTACACCACGTAGCATGGCGCTTCTTGCATCTTCTGCAAATTTAATATCTTTCACCATAGTTGTATCCCCCTTTATTCAACAATTGCGATAATGTCTTTTTCTTTCACAATGATATATTCTTGACCATCTAATTTAACTTCTGTTCCTGAATATTTTTCGAATACGACTTTATCGCCAACCGCCACTTGACGGTCTTCTGCAGCAGTGAATTCACTTGTTGCAATGACTTTTGCAAATTGTAATTTTTCTTGAGCAGTTGTTGGTAGGAATAATCCCCCAGCAGTTTTTTCTTCTTGCTCTACCATTTGAATAACAACTCTATCTTTTAAAGGCTTTAACATATAAAATCCTCCTTCATTTTTAGCACTCAAAACTTAAGAGTGCTAACTTATATTTTTATAATACTCATTTGGTCAGGAAAAATCAAGGATAAATACTTGCTTATTTCTCTAGAATTTTGTAAGATTTTGAAAAGAAAGGATGACTGCTATGCCAAGAAAAATTTTCTTTAGAAAACTCTACTTTGAAATCGTACTAGCCACTTTCTTTATCTTCCTAGCCACAACGCATTATCCCGGGAACGGATTTGACTTTATCACAATTTTCTGCTGTTTATTCGCAACTACCAGTATTGTCACAAGCATCAACATGTTACGTACCTACAACGAGTTAAAAAAACTAGCGAACATTATCAACAACCTTCCCGACAATGAGTCCTCACTAGACGATAAAGAACCAAAAGAAAAGCACTAATCGCTCCGCAAATCGGATTGGATTAGTGCTTATTTTTTTATAGCTTAGCCATCTTTTTCAAAAATCGATATCTTGAAAAGAATCTAAGCCCAGGAATCAGTAATCCTATGGAATAAGCTAATACAACGGTCGCAATGATTACTAAAATATGAAAAGTCCATAAGAATAATAGTACAAATATCAGGAATGCAACGACGATAATTGAAAAGAATTTAACATTCGTTTTATAAGTTTTAGAGGCTTCTTCTAAAACTTCTCGTTCCGTTTCTGAAGATAAAATAATAGGTTCCCCTACTCCCCATTGTTCTACTTTCCTCAGCTGGAATCTTGTTAACGCGAATATACTAATGAGTATAAAAAACAGTGAAACAACTCTAAATTCAAACGTAACGTTCCAATCAAATAGTGGTAACAAGGCTTTTAAAAGTATCCCCGCAGTGGCAACCATTGAATAAAAGAATGGCGGTATTTTTAAAGTTTTAGTTTCTATGATGCTGTAATATTGATTATCATTCGTGTTGAAATAAAGTCAAATGGTCTCTTACATAAAATCAACCAATTTTTCTGAGTAAAAATCTTCTTGTTTTCCAAATTTTAAACATCCTTTTTTTACAATTCTATAGATTCATATCCTATTATCATTTCAATCGTGGACTAATAGAGCTTTTCACTAGCTCTATTTTTTATTATCTTTTTTTGATTCATCCTCATTCAATGATTGATTACTGTTCGTTGTACGATTCGATTCTTGCGTCATAATGACCTTTACAACCGTGTAAACAACTGCTAAAAAGAACGCTAAACATAATAAAGTCGCAATGCCAAAATTAATGCTAAGGTCCTTAATAAATTGATCGCCAAAAATTCTTAATAGTTCCATCTATGAACTCTCCCTTTTAATTGTTAACTTTCCCTTTTTTTGCATAGTCTAGTTTTCTCTATATAAACTTTACTCAGCTTTTTTACTTTTTAAAAATCTAACCAACTCCGGTGACCAACTGCCACCACCATCTTTTATCTTCCCAGTATTATAGTCCTTATAAAGGTATACGGAGGTTTTATAATCTTTATTGTCATTAACATATAGATAAACAATTATACCGCCTGTTGGTTTTTTCTCGAAAGAGTCAATTGTATATTTTTGTATTTTCCCTTTTTCGGTAAAAGCATCAGGGTCAATCGATGTTAATACTTTCAAATATATCTGTTCAACTTCTTCACTCTTAACGATTTGACTCATCTCATTATTTTGAATAAATTCAATCGTCTTGTACCCACCAACTATTAAAATCAGAACTGCTAGAACTCCCAATAGAAATTGTTTTTTCTTTACCAAATCCAAAAACACCCCTCTCTTTTAAAATTCTATACGAAACTATTTTTTCATAGTATATCACGAACTACACTCGTTATAAATACTCGCTCGATTCGTAAAAAAGCACTAATCGCTCCGCAAATCGGATTGGATTAGTGCTTATTTTTATTCTTCATTATTGGGTGTTGCTTCTATTGATTCATTTTGCTCTACCGTGTCCTCGTCTTTTGTTTCACACCCCTTAAACACGCAATCTACCCCGTTACTAATCATCCAAAATATTGCTACAACCCCAATAAGGCATAAAAATATAACGAATAGTATATACATCATCATTAGATAAAAACCACCTTCGGGCCAAAATGGATTCCCTTCAGTAGCTAAAATTTTCAACAATTCCATCTATTGTTATCTCCCTTTTCTCTATTGACTGTCTTTTTTTCTAAATCCCTATACAACATTATAATGATACACGTTTTAATCCTTTTTACCTACTAAATCTTTGACCTTTTTAGCATATCCTCCACCAGACTGTTGTATTTTCCCCGTTTCATGGTATTTTTCTAGAGTCATTCGGACATACAGTTCACTATCATCATTCAGAAACACCGTAAACATAATTCCTCCCATAGGATTATGCTCGATTGACTGTTCATCAATCTGATAGGAAACAATTTTACCTTTATCTGTTAAAGCATCATTATCCAAATATCGGAGATAGTTTTCTACTATTTCTTTTACTTCATCACTCTTAACGATTTGATTCATCTCATGATTGCGAACTATTCCCATTATTGTATATCCTCCAACTACTAGGCCCACAACTACAAAGAGTCCTAAAAGTACTCTTATCATCTTTTTCAATTTCAATTCCCATCCTTTTAAAACTGTATACAATCTATTTTTTCATAGTATATCACGAACTACACTCGTTATAAATACTCGCTCGATTCGTAAAAAAGCACTAATCGCTCCGCAAATCGGATTGGATTAGTGCTTTAATACTTTCTAATATCTGCTGTTATTTTCCCGCTCTTTTACTATATTAATAGTCCTTTGAAACTTGTAGTCCTTTAAAATTTGTAGATCTTGCAGAAGAGCCTGTTTTATATGCTTCAATTTTATTGTTAAGTGTTTCTACAACTTTTTTTGAAAAAGCCCCCTCAATGGAAGAATCTATCTCAGATACTATTTCTTTCATGTTGTTTTTTGCAGACCTTGATTCTTTTTCCATTTTTTTTACTTGTCTATTTTTCAAATCTTCTTTTTCCCTGATTTTTAATGGCGCAAGAAAATTTGTAATCATTGATTTCTCCATATCCTTTTTAATTAGCTTTTCATTTTCCATCAATCCTAAAAAATAATTATTTATATTTTGTCTCAGCATAAAAAAACTCCCTCATCATTTAACTATAATCCCGTCTTTTAGAATAAATTAGTTCAATCTCAGTATTAATATTCTTTTTTTCCTTTTTATAATTGTTATCTAGAGTAACTTTATTTTCATCTAATTTTATCCGATTTTCTGTATAAGCAGCCATTATATCGTCGAACAATGCATTTGAAAAGTATCTCAACCGAGATAAATCTTCTGTTACGTCAATATCCGATTGTAGTATATATTGATGAGTCATTTGGTCAATTTCTTCTAGATATCTAATTAATCTATTCTTTTTTAATAACAGTTCATTTTGTTGGTTTTCTAATTCTCTACTATTAGACCGATATTGATTTTCAAGTTGCTCTAATTTCAATTGTTGCACCATTATAGCATCACTTATCGATTCATTTTTTTCCATTGATTAAACTCTCCCGCTAACTGCGCATCATGATTTAATAATTCCTGAATTCCCCAATTAATTTCCGATGCTAACGCATTAAACTCTGCAGATAACATATCGCCAGTGTCCACATATGGTTTTATAGTTTCAACAATATCATTAACAATATTCTGTCTATTCACACCACCTTGACGATAGGCTTCTGCAACTTCTTCAGGGGATAAGGAATATCCAAAAGGTACAATATATGTGCTTGTCATTATTTCTTCAGCTTCATTAATTGATTGCATGTAAATTTTCTTTAATTCTTCAGCCGCCACTTGTGATGCTTTCATCAAAGAGGATAACAGCACCTGTGCGTGTTCAGAATCTAAAAATATTTTTTCGCTTCCTGTCAAACCATTAAACGCTAATTTTCTCTTAAGTAACGAAATGCGGTACATACCCATTCTCATCAAATCTCTTGATTTTGCATATCTTCTTTCAATATCTGTTGTACCTTCTTTTTCTCTTAATTTCCCGTCATTATCAAAAATGTAACCTCCCCACAAATGTTGTGAGATAGGATTATTTACTGGTTTTGCATCGACATGATGTACAATTCCTACAGAATTTTCACTTCCACTTTTTGGATACCCAAGAGCCACTATATCCATATCATCGACATAATTATGGATTCTATATTTCAATAAATCTACTGTTTTCTTTTGTGCATCTGTTAATTGCATGTATATATTAGGACCTTGATAAATATGGGCCTCTTTAATACGAGAAGGGTCACTAACATTTGCTAATGCATACTGCGCATCCATCGTCCCCAAAGAATGAGTGTATAAACTAATTTGAGCCTCTGGATAGTCTCTTAGTATTTGATTTAATTTATTTGCCGCAGCATGTAGTTGAGGAGTTACTGCTTGGAATTGCTGAAATATGTTCCATACCATTGGAATATCATTTAATCCCCAATCTATTAAACCTCCTAAAGAAAAAGGTTGTTCTGAGCCTTGAAATAACACTATTACTTCTTTAGTTTCAGCATTCTCAACGACATAACCATCAAGGCCACTAATAATATAATGAAATTTTTCTTTAACTATGCCGACAGTAAGTTCGTTATCACCATTACCATCTGGGATATTTAGTGGAGAACCTACGTTTAATGATTCATCATACTCTGCTTTAGAAATTATTTTGTTTTGTAAATCAGTATAAATTCTATTCATCTTTTTTTCCTTTTACAAATTTATCCAACTCCGGTGACCAACTTCCTCCACCATTTTTAATCTTACCAGTATTATAATCCATATAAAGGTGTACGGAGACTGTATAATCTTTATTGTCATTAACATAAAGATAAACAAAGATTCCGCCTGTTGGTATTTTCTTAAATGAGTCAATTGTATATTTTTGTATTTTTCCTTTTTCGGTAAAAGCATCAGGGTCAATCGACGTCAATCGTTTCAAATATATCTGTTCAACTTCTTCACTCTTAACGATTTCTTCTATTTGATTGTTTTCAAATTGCGTCATTATTTTATATCCTCCTAAAACTAATCCGATGATCATTAATAAACTAAGTAAGAGTATTATTGTTTTTTTCATTACTAGTTCTCCTCTACTATAAATTACACAAAACCTTTTTATAAGTATATCATTTTTTCGGAGATTTTGTGAAGATTTAACAGATAATATATTTTAAAACGCCCTCACAGAAGCGTTTTTACATTCGCACTTCATTCACAATCGCTGTTGTCAGCAATTGAGAGAAGTTAATGTTACGTTTAACCGCCAAGTCATTGGCCCATTTTGGTATCGTCAATGTTTTTTTGACGAGTTTTGTGGCATCTAAATAATTCTCAACATCAACCATCACCATTGATTTAAAAGACTGATCCAGATTATATTCTGAGGCTACATCTTCATCGTCTTTAAATGGAAAATTTTCTTCAAGTGTCAAATCATTGATTGCGGAGGCTTTTGGTAGTTTTTCTCCTTCTTCAATGAGGCTCGCTGACATCATTCCTAAATACTCACTGGCATTGCTCATTGCTTCAGAAATTGTACGCCCTTGTGTTGCTGAGTTCTCAAAGTCTGGGAAGTGAACAAAATAGGAGCTATCCTCTTCCTCTACCGTAAAATAAATTAATGCTGGATACGTTAATAACATGTTCTATACTGCGTTTATTTTAGCACGTATAAATACGTATTCAAGTTGATAACTTATTTTTCCACACAAAAAAGGCACCCTGTAAGGATGCCATTTAACATTTTTGGTTGTCTAAAAAATTATTTGTTAGCTATTTTATTGTAATAAAATAGCTAACAATTATAAAATACATCTCACTTATACAACGTAAGCATATACGGTTTTTATATATTCATTAAGATTAAAGGAGTAGTAACTAAACAATTAGTGCCCGCTCCTTTTTTCTTCTATTTTCAAAATCATAACTTTCAGATTATTTTTTGATGTATATCCTACAACTTCTTGAAATCCAAAATCTGAATAAAATTTTCTCAATTTATCATTATCTTCACATTCCAACCAAATGTATTTAGCTCCAATAATTTCACTTGCTGCTTTTATAGAATTATAAGCAAGCGTTAATAAGTCTTTCCCATCAATAGAATTTACACCACTATAATTCTTCCCTAACTGTCCTAAAAGATAACTGTACACATGTAATACTCCAGAATCTGTAACATACCCATGACGTCGTAATTTAGATCGTTGCTTGTTTGATAATTTTGCGAGATTTTTCTTAGCAATCATGAGAGGCTTACTTGCTAATGCATAGTAACCTAATAAGTTACCCTGTTCATCAAAAACTAAATAAGTTCGTGATGCTCCTATACTCTCTAGTTCCATAGCTTTTTCATGCAAAAAGCATTCCACATCATTCGGATTACCATCTTCATTCTGTGGAATACTCTTAAAAGTAAGAAGTATTTTCTTAATTTCGTCTCTTTCTAAATTGTCTAATAGTTGTTGTAAAGTCATTATTTTAAAATTCACTATTTTTTATTTCTGAGAAGAGTTACGAATTTTGATACCTCTTCTTTACCTTTTAATAAATCTGCCTTTGCTGTCGTTAATTTTGGCTTCTCTGAATTGCTTAAAGCAACAATCAATGAATCAGCATTTTTACAATTAAACGTCATATCTGTAGTAAAACTTTTAGTTGCCATAGTATTCTTCTCCCCCTTGACTTTACACACATAGTATACTGTATTGGTTATTCTTTTACAATTGCTTTTTAAGAAAAACTATCTTTTCTTATAAAATTAAAAAGATATAAGTAACTTTTTCTACATTAAAGCAAATCTCCAATATTTGACTATAAAATTTAAATAGTATTATTAAACCTCATTAAATATAATCCAAAATCAATACGCTATTTTAATCCAGTGGACTATGTATTTTTAGAAACTATATCCAAATGATTATCTAAACTCAAGAAAAAGATAGGCATAATAGAAAGCTTGATATAAAAGCTTTTCTATTATGCCTTATCTTCTATTTTTGGTTGTCCAAGAAATAAATGAGAGTTTGTAACTCGTTTGTTAAGTCCACGTTTTGAACTCGAACGGCTTCTGGTACGTCTAAGCGGATTGGTGTGAAGTTCAAGATTCCACGAACATTTGCTTCTACTAAGCGATCTGCTGTTTCTTGAGCTACATCTTGAGGTACTGTTAAGATGGCTACTTGGATTTGTTGAACTTTCAATTGTTCTACCATTTCATCCATGCTGTAAACTGGCACACCTGTTTGGATAGTTCCAACGATGTCTTCGTTTACGTCAAACGCTGCGCTAATACGCACGTTGTTGCTTTGGTGGAAGTTGTAGTTTAAGAGTGCTTGTCCTAATTTACCAACTCCAATTAAAGCAACGTTTGTTAAGCGATCTTGATTTAAAGTTTGGCTAAAGAATTGTAATAGATATTCAACATCATATCCATATCCGCGCTTTCCAAGAGCTCCAAAATAAGAGAAATCTCGACGGATTGTTGCGCTGTCGACTTTCACAGCTTCACTTAATTCAGTAGATGAAATTCTTCGTTTCCCTGCATCATGCAAAAAACGTAAATAACGATGATAAATAGCCAAGCGTTTAGCAGTTGCGCGAGGCACTTCAATCTCTTTCAATTCATTTTGTTCTTTCATTTATAAGACTCCCTTTTTCTTTTTCTCTCCATGCGTATTTTATCACAGCGTTGTTTTGTTTCACAAATACTTTGTTCAAATACCCACTAGTTTCTTGATTTTAGAATAACGTGTGCACAAGTGGTTTTAAAATTTTACGTTCTATATAAACTTGTTTCGATATTGTTCTTCTATTGTTTATGTTAAAATAAGATGACTAAAGATTGAAAGGATTTCTTATGATTCTACTACAAGGACAAGGACTCGCTCGTACATTTGCAGATGAAGTCCTATTCGAAAATATCACAATTCATATTCAAGAAAACTCGCGCATAGCAATTGTTGGACGTAATGGTACAGGTAAGTCAACATTACTGAAAATGCTTGCTGGTATTGAAGAACCATCAGCAGGAAATATCTCAAAGAAAAAAGACTTATCAATTGGTTACTTGGATCAATACGCAGCCATTGATTCTACAAGAACGGTATGGGAAGAAATGGTACATTTATTTGAGGATGTGGAAGTGCTTAAAAAGCAAGCACAAAAAGTGGCTGAATCATTAGGTGATACTGAACTATTAGCCAACCCCACAGCCTATGAGAGTGCACTCAAACGTTATGACCAACTACAAGAAGAGCTTTCACAAAAGAATGCATACGGATACGAATCTGAAATTCGAACGGTACTTCACGGGTTTAGGTTCTACCCTGATGACTATGACCAACCCATTCAATCACTATCTGGCGGGCAAAGAACACGTCTTGCATTAGCACGTATTCTCTTAGAAAAGCACGAACTCCTTATTCTAGATGAACCAACCAACCATCTGGATATTGAAACATTAACCTGGTTAGAGGACTATTTACGTGCTTCATCCAGTGCTCTTGTCATCGTCTCACACGACCAATATTTTCTTGACCGTGTATGTAACGAAGTGTACGAGATTAGCCATCAAGCCTGTGAATATTACAAAGGGAATTATTCTCATTATCTAGAGGAGCGCGAACAACGTTATCTTCTTAAGCAGAAAGCTTATGAAAAGCAACAACAAGAGATTCAAAATCTCGAGGAATTCATTGCTAAAAATATCGTGCGTGCTTCTACTACCAAACGTGCCCAGTCACGAAGAAAGCAACTTGAAAAATTAGAACGTATTGAAAAACCTAAAGGGGATGCGCGTTCTGCCCGGTTTGAATTTACAGTGATGAAGGATTCTGGAAACCAAGTTCTCCAGGTGAACGATGCTTATATTGGATACCAAAACAAAGCTCTTAGCGGGCCAATTGATTTCCAACTTCGAAAGCGTGAATCAATTGCTATTGTGGGGCCCAATGGAATTGGAAAATCCACACTACTGAAGTCAATTATAAAAGAACTCCCTCTCATTCAGGGGACTATCGATGTCGGAGCTGGGGTCCAAATCGGTTACTACGACCAAAATCTTGCTGGTCTCTCTACCACCCAAACGGTGTTAGAGGAACTATGGTCTCGTCACTCTACAATGCCTGAAAAAGATATACGCTCTATTCTTGGTAGTTTTCTCTTTTCTGGAAGTGACGTAACAAAAACAACTGCTCAACTAAGCGGGGGTGAAAAAGCTCGCCTTGCCTTATGTAAATTGTCTCTTGAACACGATAATTTTCTTTTACTCGACGAACCTACGAACCACTTAGATATTGATAGTAAAGAAGTGCTAGAACAAGCATTAATTGAATTCGATGGTACCCTTTGCTTTGTTTCACACGACCGTTTCTTCATTAACAAGGTCGCAACCATGATTCTTGAAATAGAAGAAAACGGAAGCAAGCTCTATCTAGGAGACTACGATTATTACCTAGAGAAAAAAAGAGAGCAAGAAGAACTTCTTACTCTCCAAGAGGAAACAAAAGAAAGCTCCACAGAAGAGGTACAGATAAGTGCAACTAAAGCCCATTATCATGCCTCAAAAGAAGAACAACGAAAACGTCGTTCTCTTCAGAGAAACGTGGAACAACTAGAACAGGAATTACAAGAACTCGAAGAACGTTTAGAACAACTTCACCACGAAATGACATTGGAAGAAAACTATTCAGACGCTACAAAAGCAGCCAGTCTTTCGGCTAAAGAATGCGAGCTAATGTCCCGCCAAGAACAAGTGTTATCTGACTGGGAAGAAGCTTCACTAGCTCTAGAAGAAATGAGTGAGTAAACGAAAAAACAGACAGGTCCAATACCTGTCTGTTTTTTGTTCTATCATCGATAAGTATAATGGAGCTCCTAAACGCCTTATTCAATGATTTGTGTTTCAGCTAATTTTTTATACCAATGAGCTGATTTCTTTGGATAACGTTCTTGTGTATCAAAGTCCACATAGAATAGTCCGTAACGTTTTTCGTAACCATTAGACCATGAGAAAACGTCCATTAATGACCAGATGAAGTATCCTTTTACAACTGCTCCATCAGCAATTGCATCAGACAATACTTCTAAATGTTGTTTTACATAATCGATACGGCCATCGTCATACACAGTGTTATCAACGAACTCATCTTTATATCCAAGACCGTTTTCTGTAATATAGATTTTCTTGTAGTTTGGATAATCTTTCTTCACACGCATGATTTGGTCATACAATCCTTGAGGATAGATAATCCAGTCCCAGTCAGTACGAGGTACATAGTCAGGAGCTACACGACGTCCAACACCTTTAATTTGGTACTTAGAGCTTCCTTTTTCACCTTTACCATTATGGATAATTTCAGTTTCTCCATCGAAGGCTTCCATCCAGTCACTCATGTAGTAGTTAATTCCAAGGAAGTCATTCAAGTCTTTTGCGGCTTCAAGTGCTGCAAAATCTTCATCACGAAGGTCTAAGCTTCCCCCATTTACAGATAAGATGTGGTTAACTCCATCCATCGTTTCTTTTGAATAGTGTCCAAGGTAAGTGGCATCCAAAATAAATTTGTTGTGGATGATATCTTCTAACTCAGCTGCTCGAACATCCGCAGGGTTCTTAGGATCTAATGGATATTTAGTTGGTAACGCATGAACAACACCAATTTCTCCTTTATATCCTTTATCTTTATACAATTTTACAGCACGAGCATGAGAAACCATCATATTGTGGTGCGATTGGAATACTTTTGCTAAGTCATATTTAATTCCTGGTGGGAATTTACCAACTAAATATTGACCGTCACCAATTGGTCCAATTTCATTGAAAGTTGTCCAGTAATTTACTTCCGGAAACTCTTCAAAACAGAATGCAGCATAATCCACAAAGTGTTCGATATTTTCACGATTTAAGAAATCTCCATTTGAATGAAGTGCTTCTGGTGTATCAAAGTGATGTAGTGTAACGAATGGTTCTACATGACGTTTATGACATTCTGCAAAAAGCTTATGATAGAATTCCACCCCTTTTGGATTCACTTTTCCGTAACCAGTTGGGAAAATACGAGACCAAGCAATAGAAATACGGATTCCATTTACGCCGTATTCTTCTGCTAATTTTAAGTCTACTGGATATTTATGATAAAAATCACTCGCTGGTTCAGCAGTATACCAATAGTTATCTGCTAAATATTTATCCCACGCAACTGGACCTTTTCCATCTGTATGAGTTGCCCCTTCAGCTTGATAGGCTGCTGTTGCTCCACCAAAAATAAAATCTTTAGGTAGTTTCTTTGTCATTTGTTTCACCTTCAATTCTTTTTTATAAAAGAAGGCGGCATTAACCATTTCATTAATCCGCCTCCCTTTTTATTAATCATTATTCTTCAAATTGTGCTTGAACAAATGCTAAAGCGCCTTTGCCATCACGTGTTAATTGAATATATTGAGCTCCTTCAGTCTTCGCAAGTTTAATACCTAGCTTATCTGTTTCAGCCTTCATATCTTCATAGTTAGATGCTACTTGTGGTGCAAGAATTACTAAATCAAATTCTGGTAACATTTCACGGTGAGCACCGTATCCACCAGCAGCTGCTTTTACAGGAACATTGTATTCTGCTGCAGCTTTATTTAAAGCATTTGCAAGTAATCCACTAGTTCCACCACCTGCACAAAGTACAAGTACGTTTGTTTCTTCTGTAATGTTGTTTGCTTCTGTTTCAACACCAGCTTTTTCAAGGATTGCATCTGCTTTAGCTGTATTGAAGTTTGAAGCCACTTTTTCTTTTAATGCATCATTTGTTTTACCTGAACGTTCTTCTTCAAGAATTTGTTCATCATAAACTTTAAGGAATGGATAGTAAATGATGATATCTACTACAATTAAAACAGCAGCAAGTATAAATGCTAATACTTGGAAGTTTGTACCCAACACTAACCCTAATGGTGCTGGTGTTACCCAAGGTAAGTTTGCAGTAAATGAGTTCATTCCTAAGAAATCAATAAAGAATTTGAATAACCAAACGTTTACGATTGGTGCCAAAATAAATGGAATAAAGAAGATTGGGTTTAATACCAATGGAGCACCAAACAAGATAGGCTCATTTACACCAAAGAATGTTGGAACTACAGAAGCACGACCAATTGCTTTATTACGTTTTGATTTACATAACCACATGAACATGAATGGAACGACTAAAGTTGCCCCAGTACCACCCATTGTTACGATGAACATTTGAGTACCTGAAGTTAAAATCTTGTCGGCATGTAATCCTTGTTGCATTAAGTTCAAGTTTACTTCTGCATTCGCATAAGTAATGGCTGCAATCGCTGGTTCAACGATTGAAGGACCATGAATCCCTACAAACCAGAAGAAGGCATACGCACCGAAGATAATAGTAATTCCTAAATATCCATCAGCAGCAGAGAATAATGGTGCAAAGAATTTACCGATAGATTCGGCAACATTTGTACCTACAAAGTGACGAGCTAATAAGTCTAACGCATATAATGAGCAGACTGATAAAGTGAATGGGATAACGTCTTTAAATACTTGTGAGATATTTGGTGGAACTTCCTCAGGCATTCTAATTGTAACGTTATTTTTCACACAGACTTTATAAATTCCAACAGTAATAAATGCAGCAAGAAAGGCTGATAGTAATCCTTTTGTTCCTAAGAAACCAGTAGCAACACCGTCTTTACTCATAGTTTCAGTTACTACTTCTTTAATAGGATCAGCAGCTAAGATTAACAAACCACATACAGATGCTAAGAAAGTTGAAATGTAGTTAATTTGGTTTGTTGCTTCCATTGTTCTATTCATTGAATCTGTTAAAGATTTCGCAGTAGTACCTGCTAGTAACAAGGCCAAAATCCCCATTGAGTAGCTATAAGGTTTCATTAAGAAGCCTTCAATTTCTGGTGACCATTTAAATCCCCATGCATTTGGAACAAACGCGATTAGGATAAAAATACTTGAGAAAAGAATAACAGGCATACCTGCGATGAAGCCATCACGAATTGCTCTTAAATAAATATTACGAGACAATTTCTCGAAGAATGGTTTCTTTTTCTCAATAAATTCAATTAATTTATGCATATTATTTTGTACCTCTCTTATATAGTTCAATCAAGTGGTGCATTAAATCCTTTAATAAGATTGTTGTCATCAAGTGGTCTTGACCGTGCATCATTGTAACACTGTATGCTAAGTCTTCACCTTGAGCTTCTTTAGTAAGTAAGCTTGTTTGTGCTTTATGAGCTTGAGCAATGCATGCGCCAGCTTCTTCAACTAGGCTATCTGCTTTTTCAAAATCGCCTTCTTCAGCTGCTTTTAATGCTCCTAATAATTTAGAACGAGCATCTCCAGCGTACGCAACGATTTCAAAGCCTAATAAAGTAACTTCTTCTCTATTCATAATCAATTCCTCCTTAATGGATATCACTTTTCTTCTATTGTAACTCTTTAAAAAGGCCACAAATAATTTAAGTTTAAAATGGACGCTGACTAACACTTAAGTTATTTGTGACCAAAGCTAAGTTTCCTTAGATAATAATGCTTTTACTTGATTTTGATAATGGTTAGGCGAAAATTATTTCACTCTTGTTTTCCAAGAAGTTGCAGTTTTTTGTAGAACTTTATTTAATTCATCAATGTTTCTGAATCCTTCAGTACGTAACCATTGTCTTACTGCTTCTTCTCCGCTTTCAACGTAGTCTTTAACTGATCCAGCCCATGTAGCACGTCCGCAAAGAACTCCATTGAAGTTAGCACCAGATTCGTGAGCGAATACTAATGTTTCTTGGAATAATTGAGCAGATACACCAGCACTTAGGTAGATGTAAGGTAAGTTTGTTGCTTCATCTTGTGCTTTGAAGTAAGCAGCTGCTTCAGCTTTTGTATAAACAACTTCACCTTCAGCAAATCCTTCAACATATTTCATGTTCACTGGAACTTCTAATTTTAATACATCGATATTGAAGCGTGGGTTTGAGAATACTTTCATTGCTTCAATTACTTTTCTTGGTTTTTCTTTAGCAAATTCAACAGAACCTGTATCAGCATTCTTTTCGTCATATGCTAAAATTTCTAAGAAGAATGGAATATCTTCAGCAACACATTCAGAACCTACACGTTCGATGTATGCTTGTTTTTGTTGGTTTAATGCATCATCACTATCTACATCGTAGTATAGTAAGAATTTAACAGCATCTGCACCTTGTTCTTTAATACGTTTTGCTGACCATACATCTAAGCAGTCTGGAAGTCTCTTTGTGCTTGAAGTATCATAACCTGTTTTTTCGTAAGCTAATAATAAACCAGCGTTTTTATCTAAAGCTTTTGTTGCAGGTAGACCATATTCAGGGTCTAATAACATTGAAGAAGCGTATTTAGTTAATTCTTCTGCTACTAACACTTTTAATCTTTCTAATTGAGCAACAGTTGGTTCGCCTTCTTGATATTGTTTCATTAAACGTTTTAAGGCACCACGTTGGTCGAAAGCTAACGCAGAGATGATTCCATTTTCATCAGATAATTTTTCTAAAGATTTAATTTTTTGAGCTGATAATACCATGTTTATACCTCTTTCACTTTAATTTGTTTAAATAAGTCATCATAATGATCCATATTCACGTGACCCGTCACTTTTTCTTGAGCATTGAGCATTCCAAGAACCATCGCATGTTTCAATAGATCTTCATCACTCTTTTGTGCTCTTAATGCAGAAGTAATTCCTGCAACCGTCGAGTCACCTGATCCAACAGCATTTTGGATTTCAATTCGTGGAATATCTACTTTGTAGAAATGATTGCCATGTTTTGCAAAAGCTCCATCTTTACCAAGTGACACGATAATCCATTCAATACCATTAAATAATGGATTACTAATAATTGACTTCAATTCATGTGTTCCTTCGATGCGTGCTAAATCTAATAACTGCGCTAATTCTTCCAAGTTTGGCTTAATAACTGCAGGTTTATATTCAGATTTAAGCACCGCTTCTAGTGAATTACCAGAGCAATCAAGTACAACTTTTTTGTTGTACTTATTTGCAATTTCGATTAATCGAGTGTAATAGTCTGAAGGTAATCCAACAGGTAGGCTTCCTGAAATAGAAACGATATCTGTTTTTTTAGCTAATTCGTCAAAAAGTTCTAGGAACCCTTCTTTTTCACTAGCTGAAATTTTTGGGCCGCCTTCTAAAATTTCTGTTTGTTTATTGTCATGTAAGATAGCGATACAAATTCGCGTATCTCCTGAAATTTTATAGAAGGAAGGTGTTACATGTGCTGGTAAGTGTTCTACTAAAAATTGTCCGTTCGTTCCACCAACAAGTCCTGTTGCTGTAACGTCCTCTCCAATTTCTGATAGTACGCGTGTAACATTCAATCCCTTACCACCGGCTGTTTTAGAGACATCTGAAATTCTGTTTACTGTATCCAACTTGAATTCTTCTAATGGATAGGAGATATCAATAGCTGGATTCATCGTTACTGTTAAAATCATACGAAATCTCCTTAGAAATTAGTCGTGATATTCTCCACGGTCCCATTTTTCAAGAAATTCAGTGAAGAAGTTAGCATCTGCTTGATGAGCGTTGTGAGTTTCAACGTGTTGAATTTTCGCAATTAACTTCTTGTTTTCTTCAGTTGGTTTGTATTCAGCATGAATGAATGCTTCAATAATGTCGCACATTAATAATTCACCAGTGATTTTACCACCGAAACCAATAACGTTAGCGTTTAATTGTTCTTTAGCGTAAAGTGCGGTTGTCATATCTCTTACTAGAGCAGAACGGATACCAGGCACTTTGTTTACAGCGTTGTTAATACCAACACCAGTACCGCAGATACATACACCTAGGTCAGCTTGTCCGCTTGTAACGGCTTCCCCTACTTTTTTACCAAAAATTGGATAGTGTGTACGTACATGGTCATAAGTACCAAAGTCAATTACTTCATAGCCTTTCCCTTTTAAAAATTCTGAAACCGCCATTTTTTCATCTGTTACAATATGGTCACATCCGATTGCAATTCTCATAATCTCTTCTTCTCCTTCCACTAGCACATTTTGTTTAACATATCGACACGGATTTGGTGACGACCACCGTCGTATTTACCATTTACGAAACCTTTAGCGATATTCTTAGCTAATTCATCACCAACGATTTCAGCACCCATAGTAATCATACGAGCGTTGTTGTGACCACGAGTCATATATGCAGAACGTTCATCAGAAACTTCAGCAGCGACCATTCCTTTAATTTTAGTTGCTACCATGAAAGGACCAGCACCATAAGCATCAATTACGATACCTAAATTACTTTCTCCTTTATTAACTTCTGCTGCAACTGCTAATGTAACATCAACGAAATCACCGTTTTCGTCTGATACATCCACAACTTCGAAGTTTTCTCCAATTAGAAAGTTTTTCACAACTTCCTTTAAGCGAAGACCTTCTTTATTTGCTCCAATTACAATTGCCATTCCATTCAGCTCCTTTACTGTTTTTTTAAAACTTTTCAGTTTTGTTTTTTACAAACAAAATATACTACTTTTTCAGAGGAATTTCAAGTGTTAATTGTTTAAAACGAACAAAAATAAAAAGAACCGAAATAAATTCAATTCTTTTTTATGTTTACGCTTGATACACCGTAGTTTCTCCTCTAATTTCAGACACCACTTCTTCAGACACTTCATTCGTGACAATTCCGGTAATTTCTTGTAACGAGCAAATCGACGTAAAGTCTTCTTTTCCAATTTTACTCGAGTCAAGAAGCAAGAAACATTGATTTGAATACTTCATCGCTAATTTTTGCGTTTGTGCTTCACTATAATCAGAGGTTAGAACCTTCCCATTTTTAACACCATTGCAACTAAAAAACATCTTAGAAAAGTTAAATTGTCTTAGCATTTGATTCGTCATTTCACCGACAAATGTCTTTGTCCGCTCACGCATTTCTCCTCCAATGAGAATGACCTTGAATGTATCCGTTCGTTTCTTAGATATCAGATTAAAAATGGGTAGACAATTCGTAACCACCTGAAGTCTTAGACACGAAATGACAGACGCTAACATTTCAATCGAAGTTCCTGGTCCAAGAAAGATACTATCTCCTTCTTGAATCAAACTGGCAGCCTTCTTTGCAATCAATTGCTTACCTACTAAATTCTTTTGATGTTTTTCTTCGTGAGATAACTCAAAAATAGAAAGAGGCGCATGACTTTTCGCCCCGCCATGGGTCCTTATAAGTTCGCCTGTCTTTTCTAAAAATGCTAAATCTCTACGAATGGTCATATCGGACACTTTTAATTGACTTACTAACTCATGTACGGAAATAGAGCCATTTTTATTTACTAGCTCTAATAGTTTTGAAATTCTTTCATTCTTTTTCAAACATTCTACCTCCTTTTTGTTTATTATAAACTTTTTCTTCGTTCATTTCAAACACTTTTTTCTGTTTGTTTTTAAACTATTTTTTTGATGGGTTGAGCTAGCTCTTTCATGAAGCACCTCTTTTTTGACACACTTCTTAAGAAAAGTATCTTTTTTATTCTTTATTTTACGTTTTTCTTGTTTTATTGAGATTTTTTTCACATAAAATATCATGTCAAAAATCAAAAAAAGGAACCTCTAATCTCCTTATTGATTGGGTTAGAGGTTCCACAATAGTTTTAATCCGTTTATCCTTTCCACTGACTTTGATAGAGATTGTAGTAAAATCCACGTTGCTCCATCAAGCTGGCATGATTTCCTTTTTCAATGACATGTCCGTCTTTTAAGACTAGAATCACATCCGCGGTACGAATGGTCGATAAGCGGTGTGCCACGATAAAGCTCGTGCGTCCTTCCATCAGATGTTGAAAGGCTTCTTGAATCTTCAACTCGGTACGCGTATCGATAGAAGAAGTCGCTTCATCAAGAATCAGCATATTTGGTTGTCCCATCATCACACGCGCGATGCAGAGCAATTGTTTTTGCCCTTGCGAGAAGTCCCCACCATCATCTGAAATCACTGTATCATATCCTTGTGGTAGACGACTTACAAATCCATGAATATGGCAGAGTTTGGCGATGCGAATCATCTCTTCTTCGCTAATCGTTGGATTTCCCATCGTGATATTTTCACGGACAGTTCCCGTTTGAAGCCATGTTTCTTGAAGCACCATTCCAAAGCCATTTCGTAAGGACTGACGACTGATGTCTTCAATCGAAAGCTCGTCGATGGCTAATTTTCCATTATTAATATCGTAGAAACGCATCAATAAGTTAATCAATGTCGTCTTCCCACTTCCAGTTGGACCGACAATCGCCACACGTTGCCCTGGTTTGACTTCAAGCGAGAAGTCTTCAATGAGCGGGTGGTCTTTCACATAAGAGAAGTCCACATGGCTAAATTCCACCGCTCCGTTGAAACTTTCAGGAGACACAGCACCTGCACGTTCTGGACTCTCAGAAGGTTGTTCCAACAGTTCAAACACGCGGGTCGCACAGGCTATCGCATTTTGTAGTTCGGTAATGACTCCTGAGATTTCATTGAATGGTTTCGTATATTGGTTTGCGTAACTTAAGAAGGACGACAATTGTCCGACCGTCACGCCACCACTCATCACGAAGAACGCCCCGAACACGCCCACACTGGTGTAGACGATGCTATTGACAAAGCGCGTCGCCGGATTCGTAATGCTCGAGAAGAAAATAGCCTTGAGCGATACATCCGTTAACTCCTTATTAATTACCGCGAAGTCCTCGATGACTTTTTCTTGCTGTTGAAAGGCAGTAACTATTCGTGTCCCCTCAATCATCTCGTTCATATAGGCTGTTTGGTCGCCACGAATTTCCGATTGTTGTTTAAAGAAATGATAGGATTTCTTCGCGATAAAGCTGGCCATCACAAAGGATACTGGCGTCACTACCACTACTACAAGCGTCAATGTCATATTGACACTGAGCATAAAGACTAAGGTTCCTAGAATTGTCATCACACCGGTGAATAACTGTGTGAATCCCATCAATAATCCATCCGCAAATTGATCCGCGTCTGCAATGATACGGCTCTCGATTTCTCCGGCTGGATGAATATCTAAATAACTGAGTGGCAATGTCTCGATTTTTTCAAGCGCATCTCTACGAAGGTCACGAACCACAGAGTACGTCATCTTGTTGTTGCTGAGGTTCATAAAAAACTGCGCAACAGAAGCTATTATTGTAAAAAGTGCAATCTGCCAAAGGATAGCAAATAGTCCTTCATAGAACACTTGGCCCGTGTCCAGCATTTGGTCTACGGCTTCTCCGACTAATTTTGGAATCATTAACGTCCCAAATACATTCACACTCGCCAAAAGAATGGACGCTATGAAATAAATCTGGTAGCAACGGATGTAGCAGAGGACTTTACGGATCGTTTCCCATTGGGTGTTCTGTCTCATGCTTCATCCTCCTTTGGAAATTGTGAATAGTAAATTTCTTGGTAAATCTCATTGTTGGCTAAGAGCTCTTCATGTGTGCCTTTTCCGACAAGATTTCCTTCATCGAGTACAAGAATTAAGTCTGCATACTGCACCGACGCCGCCCGTTGAGACACGATAAAGGTCGTTGGCCGCGGCGTTTGGTTCTTAATCGCCTCACGTAATTTCGCATCGGTCGCAAAGTCTAATGCCGAAGCACTATCATCTAGAATTAAAATCGGTGCATGTTGAGCAATCGCACGTGCAATCGTCATCCGTTGTTTTTGCCCACCGGATAAATTGCGACCATTTTGTTCGATGCCATAATCAAGTCCGCCTTCTTTCGTCTGTACAAATTCGCTGGCTTGAGCGACACCGAGTGCATGTTCTACCACTTCACTCGAAGCTGATGCATTTCCAAAACGAACATTGTCGGCAATCGTTCCACGGAAGAGTTGCGCCTTTTGCAAGACCATTCCGACCGCTCCACGAAGCGATGCAAAACGGTAGCGACGAACGTCTTCTCCGAACACCTCTACATTCCCTTGGGTCGCATCATAGAAACGGGGAATCATATTCACAAGAGAAGATTTCCCGCTACCAGTCCCACCAATCACGCCGATAGTCTGTCCTTTCAGCGCAGTAAATGAGATATGGTTCAGCGCTGCGTTTTGGTCTCCTTGATACGTCAACGTCACGTCTTTAAATGCCACCGCCACTTCCCCTTCAGGATGAACATTTTCAGTACCTTCGACCATATCCGCTTCAATCGATAGAATCGTATCGATACGCTCTGCACTTGCCACTGATTTTGTCAGCAATACAACCAGGTTTGCGAATTTTACAAGCTCCACTAAGATTTGAGACATGTAGTTTGTTAAAGCGATGACTTCCCCTTTCGTTAAGGTGCCTGTATCCACTTTAATTGCCCCGCCATAAAGAATGACGATGAGCGCCACATTCACAATCACAAACGTAATAGGATTCATGGCTCCTGAGAGGCCACTCACTTTTTGTTGCGCTTGATTCAACGCTTCGGTATCCTCTCTAAACGACTGAATTTCTTTTTCTTCTCGGTTAAATGCACGAATCACACGCACCCCGAGTAAGTTTTCATGCACGAGGCGCATAATGCGATCGAGTTTTCCTTGCACACGGCGATACATCGGAATCGTCCAGTAAATAATCCCGAATACAACGACTGCTAAGATTGGAACTGTGATGGTAAACGTCCATGCCATTTCCACATTCACGACAAAGGCCATCACAATCGCTCCCCCGACGATAAACGGCGAACGTAGCAATAGACGAAGTGCAATGTTCAACCCGTTTTGCACAAGATTCATATCACTCGTCAAACGCGTGAGTAAAGTGTCATTGCCTAACGCATCGAGTTGCGAGAAACTAAAGTATTGAATTTTTGAAAAGAGCGCCTGTCTCACGTCAGCCGTAAATCCAGTTGCCGCTTTTGCCGCAAAATACTGAGCGGTGATCGACACGACAACACCTACAATCCCTAGTCCAATCAAAATCGCACCTTGACTAAGTATCAAGGACGTGTCTTGGTTTTCAATCCCTTTGTCAATAATGACCGCCATAATCAGTGGAACAAATAACTCCAGAATTGCTTCAAATAATTTAAATAACGGTGCCAATATCGTTTCTTTCAGATACGGCTTTAAATAAGGTTTTAACTTGTTCACACGCGTACTTCCTTTTACATTCATAGTACTTTTATTGTATCATATTTTATCCTCTTCAAAAGCGGAAAAAGTTGCTTCCTGCTTTTGATTTTTCAGGGTGTAACAATTATGTTACGTAACAAAAATGTTACACTCACTTTTTTTACTTTTTAAAGATGTATCATTAATGATACAAAACAATTTTTTCCCACAGTTGAGTTTAGTGGAGCCAATAATTATTAGAAGACTGGGTATTAGAAAGTTGATTACGAAAAATTCTACGGATTCTATAATAGCCATAACGTGGGATAGCATTAAATGCGAGGGAGAAAGACAGAAACACCCTAGATACATTATTGTATCTAGGGTGTTTCGTTTTCTTTCCCCCACAAAGTTGAATAGGTATGAGCAAGCTGTTTACAGTGCAGCTCATACCATTCAACTACTGTGCTTAGAGGGAGTTAAAAATTTCTTTCTTAGTTACATTATAGAGTTAGACGCAGTAGCTGATTGGATTAAGCTTCATCACTTGTGATTTGCTTAATCCTAATCAGCCTTGCGGAAATCCTTCACGGTGCGAAGGATTTGAGACCACTATAAGAAAACGGACTCACACTGTGAGTCCGTTTTTAGCTTTTGTCTTACTCCCTATTTACGCAAACCGTGCGCTTCAATATACTCCGCAATTTGGATGGCGTTGCTTGCTGCACCCTTACGAATATTGTCACCCACACACCAAATGTGGAAGCTGTTAGGTTGAGAGATGTCGCGACGAATACGTCCTACATACACTTCATCATGCCCAGTTGCTTGTAATGGTGTTGGATACACATTTTCCTCAGGCTTATCTAATACGATTACACCTGGTGCTTTTTCTAAAATCGCACGAATTTCTTCAGGAGTTGTATCTTTTTCGAAAGTCACATTGATTTCTACAGAGTGTGAGTTGAATACTGGTACACGTACACAAGTAGCAGTGATGGCTACATCGTCTGATAAACCTAGAATCTTGCGAGTTTCTTGAATCATTTTCATTTCTTCTTTTGTATAGCCGTTTCCTAAGAAAACATCAATATGTGGCAATACATTATTGTAAATTGGGTGTGGGTAGTTTGTTGGAGCTTCTCCTTTTTCTCCATTTCTTAAATCATTAATCCCTGCTTGTCCAGAACCTGAAACAGCTTGATAAGTTGTATACGCCACTCGTTTCAATCCAAATGCATCATGCAATGGACGTAATGGCACAACAGATTGGATGGTTGAGCAGTTTGGATTTGCGATAATCTTACGCTCTAATGTTGGTGCATTACATTCTGGTACGACTAAATCAATCTCTGGATCCATTCTCCATGCGCTTGAGTTGTCGATAACAATCACGCCGTCACGTTCTGCGATTGGCGCAAATTTCAATGAAGTTCCGCCCCCTGCTGAGAAGATGGCGTAGTCAATATCACGCTTGAAGGAGTCTTCCGTTAATTCTTCGACTACATAATCTTTTCCTTTAAACTGTAAGACTTTTCCTGCTGAACGCGCTGATGCAAATAAATACAAGTGATCTACTTGTAAGTTACTTTCTTCTAACCGTTCAATCATTTTATTCCCTACAACACCTGTTGCTCCTACAATTGCAATATTTACCATAAAAAATCTCCTTTTATTAAACACTATGAGAAAAATTATAGCGAATCTCTCTTTGAAAGTAAAGAAACGTCTTCCTTCACAACACATTTGTAGCTGGTATAAATACACTCTTTCATGAGTGCATCATCTGTGCATACATTCAATGCAATCGAAATCCAATGCTTCTTATTCATATGATACGCTTCGAAAATCCCTTCAGTTGCAATAAGTCGCTCCTTATCTTCCGGATGAATCTTCACGTTCAAAATAAGAGCATTCTCCTGGGAAGTCACTCCTAGTTTTTGAAGCGGCACTTCCATCATGAGCCCATACCATTTGCCTTTATCTTCGACCATAAAACCCATCGCCTCCGTCTTCTCAAACGGATTGCCATGATACGGGACGATATTTTCGGTCATCCACTTCGTCCACTTCTGGCGCGCTTCTTCGATGCCCGATTGCTCGGGATGCATCCACTGGAACGCTAGCTCCTCTGCCTCTTCGCGCAACGCTTGAGCGATACTGCTACTTGTTGTTGGGATATCAAACAATGTGTATCGCTCGTTACAGTCATCGAGTGCTATCAGTTCTAAGCCTTGTTTTTTGCTGGCACTCACTACCTGAAAGCAAAATCCCTCCATTTGGCTTGGAAGGACTTTCCCTTCCAGTTCTGGTATGTCCTTTGTTAAATTCCATTTCATAAGTGCATCCTCTTATAAGCGATACTCGGCACGCAATTCGAGAATCACATCACGCAAGTCTGCTGCTTTCTCAAAATCTAATTTTTTCGCAGCTGCACGCATATCTAGCTCTAGCAACTCAATTGCTTCACGTCGTTGTTCTTGTGTCATCTTCTTGAAGTCTTTTGCAGTTGTAGGAGTATCCTCTTTTTCAACCTCGTGTGTGATGGAGATTAAATCACGGATATTCTTCACGATGGTCTTCGGAACGATGCCATGTTCTTTATTATACGCCTCTTGGAGGGCACGACGACGATTCGTTTCTTCAATCGCTTTTTGCATCGAATCCGTCATCTTATCCGCATACATAATCACACGGCCATTAGCGTTCCGCGCTGCACGTCCAATCGTTTGAACAAGTGACCGTTCACTCCGCAAGAACCCTTCTTTATCCGCATCCAGAATTGCCACAAGAGATACTTCTGGCACGTCTAACCCCTCACGAAGCAAGTTGATTCCAACCAATACGTCGAATTCCCCGAGTCGTAAGTTACGGATAATCTCCGTCCGTTCCAATGTCTTAATATCGCTATGCAAGTACTTCACCTTAATACCCACTTCTTCTAAGTAGTCGGTTAAGTCTTCTGACATCTTCTTGGTTAAAGTCGTAATAAAGACGCGTTCATTCCGTTCGACACGCATGTTTATTTCACTAATCAAATCGTCAATCTGACCTTTGATTGGGCGCACTTCCACGAGAGGATCTAATAGACCCGTTGGACGAATAATTTGTTCAGTTACAGTTGGTGTATGAGCTAACTCATATGGACCTGGAGTCGCAGAAATATATATAATCTGTGGAACCCGTTCCTCGAACTCTTCAAAACGCAACGGACGATTATCAAGAGCGCTTGGAAGGCGGAATCCGTATTGAATCAATTGTTCCTTACGTGCACGGTCTCCATTATACATTCCTCGAATTTGAGACAATGTAATGTGAGATTCATCCACCACGAAGAGAGAATCCTTCGGGAAGAAGTCTAATAACGTATATGGTGGTTGCCCTGGTAATCTACCATCCATGTGACGAGCATAGTTTTCAATCCCGTTACAATAACCCATTTCAAGAAGCATTTCGATATCATAATTTGTCCTTTGTTCAAGACGCTGAGCTTCCAACAATTGATGGTCATCTCGTAATTCTTGAAGTCGTGTAGACAGTTCCGCTTTAATAGTCGCGACTGCTTTTGTAATTTGGTCCTCATTCGCCACAAAGTGCGTTGCTGGAAAAATCGGAACATGTTCCACGGTTGCTTTGATTTCACCCGTTAAAACATCAACTTCTTTGATGGCTTCAATTTCATCTCCGAAGAACTCAATACGAAATGCCGTCGCATCATTTCCTGGGAGAAAGATTTCAACTACATCTCCACGAACGCGGAATGTTCCACGGCGAAAATCATAATCATTGCGCTCAAATTGCATTTCTACGAGTCTACGGAGTAAGCTATCTCTCTCAATTTCCATCCCCTCACGAAGTGATAAGACATGATCTCGGTAATCTTCTGGATTAACTAAACCGTAAATAGAAGAAACAGAGGCCACAACAATGACATCTCGTCTTTCCAAGAGTGCACTTGTTGCCGAGTGGCGTAGTTTATCGATTTCATCATTGACGCTAGATTCCTTTTCAATATAAGTATCGCTAGAAGGAACATAAGCTTCTGGTTGATAATAATCATAATACGATACAAAATACTCCACGGCATTTTCTGGGAAGAATTCTTTTAACTCACCGTATAATTGACCAGCTAGCGTTTTGTTGTGTGCTAATACTAATGTTGGTTTATTCACTTCTTGAATCACATTTGCAATCGTAAACGTCTTTCCTGTTCCTGTCGCTCCAAGTAAGGTCTGTTCTTTTACCCCATTTTTAATTCCATCGACTAATTCTTGAATGGCTTGTGGTTGATCCCCGTTCGGTTTATAGGGAGCCACTAATTTAAATTGATCCATACCTGCACCTCTACTTCTTTCTATTGACTCTAGTATACCATCATTGACAGATATTTTCTGCACGGTTGACCGCTTCTACAATCAATACCTTGCTTGCATTTCAAGAAGGACTTTTGTATAATAGTTCCTGTTGGAAACAACTGATCAGTGATTATACATGTTAAACGAAAGAGGGGTGAACCCATTGCCAAATATCGCATCACAAATCAAACGTGTTCGCACTAACAAAAAGTCAACACTAGCAAACAATGCACAAACTTCTGCTATGCGTACTGCTATCAAAAAATTTGAAGCTGCAGCTGCACAAGGTGCTGAAAATGCTGAAGAATTATTACGTGCTGCTCACAAAGCAATCGATGGAGCTGCTTCTAAAGGATTAATCCACGCAAACAAAGCTTCTCGTGACAAATCACGTCTTGCTTCAAAATTAAGCAAATAATCTGTAGCCTGAGAATTGATCTCGGGCTCTTTTTTTATGCTCGAAAAATAAGAACGCCTTATGGGTAATGAATGAAAAGAGTAGAACACACCCTTCGAACTCCTCTGAATTTTTTTATTAGGTAAAATCCTTACGGATTTCTTCAAGGTAGAGTCTTATATCGGATAAACTGAAAAGAATCAGTGTTGTTATTGAAAGAGTTATAGCGTGGCAACGGCTCGATCCTAGGTCTCTCGCCTTTAAAGCCTCAAAGCAGGAGTACGGAAGAACTTCCTACTCCTGCTAATTCGCATTTAATGCACTTCCCCGCTATTCTTTCAATAAACTGATTCTTTTTTTGTTTATCCTCTATGTAGATTTCACCCGTAGAATCCGTAAGAATTTTACCCATTCCTAATTCCTTAATTTCAGAGATAAAAAAAGAAGCCCAATCAATGGAACTACTCCGAGGAAGGGAACAAGTGGCCGAGGGAGGAAATGGTGCTGGAAAAGGGAATCAAGTAAGGAGACGGTGCTGGGTGAAAAAAAGAGAGTACTCGGGAGGTGTTTGGTCTCCTTCTCGGGTACTCTTTTTTGTTAGATGTTCATATTGTCGATATATTGTTTGGCTTCTGATAAGCTCATTCCTGTGACATTCCGTAATTTGTTGATGGCGTTAATAGGTTGGCCATTGCGTTTCAATTCGCGTAAGCACTCTTCTAATTCCTCTGGGATATACACTTCTTCAACTAGTGTACTCTCTTGTGTTGATGAAGCTTGTTCCACCGCGCCACCTGCATTTAGTTTTGTGCGGAACACTAGAGCAATCACCGCTACTAAAACAACAGCGATGATAACGATTAATAATTCCATTGGTTTCTCCTATTTCATAAATTTGTAAACACTGCTTCTATGCACGAATTCAAACACAATAATTCTTAATTGGTCATCTTCGATTTCTACAATTAATCTATAATTTCCAATTCTATATCTCTAATATTTTGATAAGGTTCCACTCAGAGATTTCTCTTTACTTCTTGGATCTTCACAGTCTATCAAATTTTTTTCAATCCATTTTTTTAAGATTACTTTTGTTCCTTTATCTAATTTTTTAATTTTCTTTTTGAGACGTTCATCATAAGAAAGCGTGTACCTCATTATAAGTCTCCCCAGAATTCCTCATGGTCAACTAATTTAACTTCTCCATTAGCTTTATCACTTTCGTACTCTTTAATAGCTTGTAAATCATACTCTTCTTCAATTTTCTCAGCTAATGCTTTCTTTAATAAGGTCGTTAACCCTTCACCAGTAAATTCTGCATAATTTTTAAAAAGGCGCTCTTCTTCTTTATTTAAACGTAATGAAATTGTACTCATTTTAACCCCCTCCTTATTTGTATATACATCGTACTACACAACTTTATTAATTCAATTCAAATGTTAATTAAAATTAGATTATTATTTAAAAACCACTCAACTCCGATAACTCTAATAAGATATCGACTTTTTAAATAGACTAATTATAATGTTCTTTGGCCGCAAAATTGGAGGATGAACCATTCTAATTGCATTTCTTTAATTCCTGCGCTTGTCTTCAAGGCGTACTCCGTATCAACTAATTGCTGGAAAGCTTGCTCTAATAACGGAATTCCAAATCGGCTACATTGGTTGAGAGCCAGTTGTACACGATACGGATGTACTGATAACAGTTTTTGGATTTCCGGTTGTTGATAGCCTCCTTGTTTTAAATAAGAAACTTGAAGTAACAAACGAAACTGTCCTAATAGAATGGCATTCATCTTCAATGGATCTTCTTTTTGTAATAACATGTCATGATAGATTTGAAGGGCCTTAATACTATCTTTTTTGAGGACGGCTTCTCCTAAATCAAAAATATTTTGTTCCAATGTTTTCGCGACTAATGCCTCTACTGATTCTACTTGAATGACTTTCGAATCAGCAGCAGCAATCATTAATTTATCAAGCTCTTTCATACTTGTTGTAAGCGAATATTGCGTTTTAACTAGCAAGGAATTTAAGGCATTTTCTTGAATATCAAATTGACTATCCCTCAAAAAATCCTTGATATATTGTTTTACATCGCGTTCTGAAAGTTCACTTGCATCCAGAAGTACTGCCACTTTCTTCAACTGTTTTACAATTGTCTTACGTTGATCCAGCTTTTCATAAGGCGCAAAGAAAACCATTACTGAACTGTCCATCGGATGTTCTAAATACGCTTGTAGGCGTTCTAACTGATGGTCGACAGATTTCTTTTCTTTTTCTCCTGTCAAAAAGGTTGGATTATCAATCATAACCAGTCTACGGTCACCAAAAAATGGTACTGACTCTGCATCTTGGATAGCCGTTTGCACGGATACCTCCTCCATGTTGAATCGTCCCACGTTTAAATCTTGATCTTCAGGAGCAATAACGGTATCTAAAAATACTTTACGAGCAAGTTCTTGTAAGTAAGGTTCTTTTCCTTGAATAAGATAGATCAAACTGACATTTCCTTGTTTAATTCGATTGAGTTGTTTCTCAAATTCCATTTTTTGCCCCCCTTATTATTTTAGTTTATCTTGAATTGCTCACTTTGTCTATTGTTTCAATAGTACCTTCCGATTGGATAACTCTGTAAGAATAAACATACCTCTTCTTTTGAATTGTACACGAATTTGACCATCTTGATCTGTACGAAATACAGTCGACTGAATCTTCAAAAGTCGTTGCAAGGTATCTGGCGAAGGATGCCCATACCGATTATTTTTCCCACAAGAAATGAGCGTCAAAGCCGGCTTTGCTTGCTGCAATAGAGCTTGCCCTGAAGATGTTTTACTTCCATGATGGCCTGCTTTTAAAATCGTAAAATGAAGCTTAGGATAACGACTAAGAACTTCCTCTTCTACATGAGTAGAAGCATCTCCCGTTAAAAGAACACTTTGTTTGGAAACCGTAACAAGCGCTAAAATTGAATCTTCATTTTCTGCGTTAGATTCATGTACAGGCGAGAGCACTTCCCACCTAGACTCATTCCAATTCCAAGCATCACCTGCACTGACCAACTTCCATTTAATTTTCGGATAGCTTTTTTTGATTTTTTGCATTCGCTCTATCTTCTCCATCCCCTTTGCAATAATAATATTGCGAATCGAAAGATGCTTTGCAATAACTTCCAAATTTCCGACATGATCTTCATCACCATGAGACAACATCACCTGTGATAATTCAGAAAGCCCTTCTGCCTCTAATGCTGGAACTACGGTTGTTTCTCCTTGAGATCGTTTCTTTCGATGTTGCCACTCATCCTTTTTCTGAAACGTAGGTAATCCTCCTGTATCCACCAAGGTTGCCTGATTCCATCCAGGAAGAAGCCACAAAATCGAGTCTCCCTGTCCAACATCTACTAAAATCAGTTCTACTCCAAAGTGATAAGGAACTTCTACTAGCAAGCACAACAATACTCCGAAAAGAAGCACTCCCTTCTTCGCTGTCATCTTCCGTTTTTCAAAAATGAGACAAACGATCGCAATTAGCCCCCAGTAAGTCAACCATTCCCAAATATCCCAGATGCCGAGAATAAATTTTGTAAATGGAACCTGCTGGCAAAAAGATAATAGTATCGAAAGGCCATCCAGTAGGATACCCCCTATCGATGTCACAACACTGACTAAGAACGTCGCACCTGTAAAAACACCTATCAAGTAAGTGCCTAGCATTGGAAATAATATAAAAGAAAATAGCCACGAGAATGCGATTGTTAATAAAATACTAAATAGATTCCAATAGAAAAAGTAACGACAGATGAATGGCAGTGCTACAAAACTAACAACTGCTGGAACGCTTTGCCGCGCCAATCTGGAATCTGGGAGTACTCGTTTTTGCCATCTGGAAAAGAAGATAATCAAAGCTGTCAACAGGTAGCTCAGTTGAAAAGCAACATTGAATAAAAGTGCTGGATAGATAAGAATAGAAAGAACAGCCATCCACATCAGACACCAACCTTGAAGATTTTGAATCCTCCCCATCCATTGTTTGGCAAGAATAGACAAAACTACCATTCCAATAGCCCTTGTCCCACTAATCGTCCACCCTATTACAATTCCATATAACATCACGAGAAAAAGAAGTACACAGCCAGTCTTTTCCCTGGTCAATCCCATCCTCCAGAGTATCTTTTCAATACAACTGACCATCAGAGAGATATGTAACCCTGAAATAGCCAGTAAATGTAAAATACCTAACTCTTTATACTGTTGCCATACCTCTTCATCAAAATCTTGACGATCAGCCAATAACAGTGCCTGTGTATATTGCTTCACTTTACTATCTTTCTGCCCTCGAATGGTTTTAACAATCCACGTGCGTACGTTCTCAAAAAAGGCACGAAAGCTTTTTTTCTCTTGAACAGAGGTTTCTAACTTCTGAATATGAAGTCCACTCTTAACTCCTAAACTTAAATAATAATGATACGCATCAAAATTTCCTTTATTACGATTTTTTTCGATTGTTTCAAACTGCCCTTGTATGGCTACTTCTACAACATGTGAAAGTGACAGCCATCTCTCTTTTTCTTCCTTAGTATTTAATGTTGTACGAAAAAATACCTTTTCAGCCTTACCATGGACTTTCAACTCTCCCGTTCCAGTCATCAAATCTCCGTTTACCTTCAGTTGATTGGGGCTTACTTCTAAGATACCTTCCACACTGTCTCCCTCTCGAAAGGAAGATTGATGGACTTCGTTGGTATATTGATATAACCGAAAGAATAAAAGAAGAGCTAACAACAACATTCCTACTCTTCTATATCCAGCCTTTTCATTCTTCCATCCTATACCAAACCACAAAGCGCTCAATACGAAGAATGCAGGATGCCATTCAAATACAATAATGATAGCACTCCAAATTAGCGAGCAAAGATACCAACTCATTGTGTCACAACCCTCTCTTGGAAGGTTTCAAACATCTTTTTCCCAATTCCCCGAACCTTCATTAACTCCTCTTTGGATTTAAAACTTCCATTTTTCTTTCGGTACTCGATAATCGCTTCTGCTTTCTTTTGCCCTACACCCTTTAATGTCATGAGTTGTTCAACGGTAGCTGTATTGATATTCACCTTTGAATCTTTTGCCCCCTGATTTCCCGAAGTATCCTTTGCATTAGTGATTGTCACTTCTTGACCTTTTTCCTCTCCTATTTTTGGGATATTCACCACCATTTGATCTTCAAGCTTTTGCGCAAAGTTGATTTGCTTTTGGTCTGCTTCGTTTGTTAGTCCACCGGCTAATTGAATTGCGTCTTGAATCCGACTGTTTGGTGACACCTGGTACACTCCCGGATGATTCACTGCACCTTTAACATCTACGTAGAGGATTACCGTTGTACTCACTTCTTGTGTAGATTCTGCCACTATCGCCTCTGTAGTAATTTCTGCAGTCGCCCTTTCTTCCTCTATCTGAGAGTGCGCAACCCCCCACACTATGAAACTCATCAATCCAATCAACAGACAAGTGATCGCTATTTTCACACGATTATCCACCAAATCCCACTTTTCTTTCCAAGCATCAAAAAAAGTCATTTTATTCACTCCTTAAAAAGATTTCTCCATTTAAAGATATGAAAAAAATGACTTCCTGTTATAAACTCTTAAGTATATCAATTGCATCTTGCAACGTTTTTACTGGATAAATTTTAATATTGGCTCCTATTTTTTCAGCAGCCTCTTTTACTTCTTCATAATTGGATTTAATCGTAGGATCATAGGCTCTCATTTCATCCGTAATTTCGTCATCTGGAGCTAAGAAGATGGTAGCCCCCGCTTCTATCGCCGCTATAAGCTTCTTATCAATTCCTCCTATTCGTCCCACTTTACCATCTGGTTCTATCGTGCCAGTTCCCGCAATATTTTTTCCGTTTTTCAAATGGCTATTGGTTAAAATATTGTAAAGTTCTAATGTAAACATTAGCCCACCAGATGGTCCACTAACCCCGTGCGAATCAAACTGAACTTCAGGTGTCGTTTGAACCTCTATGTCCAATTCACCTTGAAATCCTAGCTTTGCTTTATGAGTACGACTATCCATTTTCATTGTCCCCTCTAAAGCAACCGATTCTCCATCACGATTGACCTCTAATGAAATCGTATCTCCAGGATTCAAGCTTCTTAAATACTCTTTAAAGTCTTCCAAGCTCTCTTTTGTATTTTCAACTCTTCTTCCGTTAATTGTTTCAATCAGATCTCCAATTTTTAAAGAATCCCGTAAATCAGAAGATGGGTCTACTTTCGTCACAAAAATTCCATTCACTTTCGTCTCTACAGATTTTCCCGCAGCTTCAAAGGCTACCTGAACGGCTGTAGAACGTGCATTTCTCATATTAAAATCCTGGAGTAAATTAAATTCTTCAGGAGTATAATCACCAAAGACTTGTTTTTCTGGAAAGAGCTCATGGTGAGGTAAGAATTGTTTCAGATAAGTAAGCACTGTAGCCTCTTCCACATACACTGTTAAGACTCGAAACTCCCCAGTATCTTGTTGATCGACTCCATCTACAGTAATAAATTGGGAAACATCTTCTGCACTCCCAGGAGATTCGATTACATATGGGAGACGGATAAATGCCAAAGCAGTGATAATAAGCACCGCTATTGAGATAACAAGCCAAATTTTCTTAATTTTCGACATGCAGAATCTCCTCATTCATTTTGATTTCACGTTCTGGTGCGTCTTTATACTTCCATTGCAAGGCTGCCGCAACATTGTCCGGAACAAATGAACTCACATCTCCACCAAATCGTGCTAATTCCTTCATCATGGACGAACTTACAAATCGGTATTCTTCCTTGCTGAGTAACAATACAGTTTCAACTTCTCCATTTTGAACACGGTTATGTGAAGCTAACGTTGCTTCATACTCGAAGTCTGTTGCATTTCGGACTCCCCGAACCATCACACTAGCTCCTAATTGAGCTACTGCTTCTACCGTTAAGCCTCCGCTGACCGTTACAACACTAGCATTTTGAATCGGTTTTATGACTTCTTCAACCAATGATTTTCGTTCGTCTAAAGAAAATAAATATTTTTTCTGAACATTATGAGATAAAACGACAATGACTTCATCGAAGAGTTCACTGCTTCGCTTTATAATATCTAAATGTCCATTAGTAATCGGATCAAAGCTCCCTGCTACTACCGCTTTTCTCATGTTAAGCCTCCTCTTCATCGGATGCACGGTCAAAAAACACTAAGGCTGTGATACCGTACTCCACGCGCTTATATTGTTCAAATGCTAAAATTCGTTCTGGAAGTTGCACTTCCTTATCTACCTCACAGACAATGACACAATCTTGGGCAAGAAGGTTCAATTCTTGCAACTGCTCAATGTCCTTGACAATTTCTTGCAAGCGATACGGTGGATCCATAAACACCAACTCAAATGGTTCAAATGCTGGATCACTCGCTAAAGTCTTTAAACCTTGTTTCACATTTTGTCGTTTCAAATGAAATTGCTCAGGTGATTTTGTAATCGTAATATTTTCTTCGATAGTCTTTTGAGCCAGTCGATTATTTTCAAATAGAAATGCACAATCCATCCCACGAGAAACAGCTTCGATGGCAATTGCACCACTGCCACTATACATATCTAACATGACTCCTCCGTCAAAATAACCGCCAAGAATATTGAAGAGCGATTCTTTTATCTTGTCAGTCGTCGGACGAGTATTTTGGCCTGGTACTGCCTTTAAGCGTCTTCCACCAAATTCTCCTGAAATAATTCGCACAGTGCATTCCTCCTATGTTTCTTATCATACCATAATTCACTATGATTCGTGAGTTTTTTATAAAATAATAAGCTCTCTCTTCTAGAAAGTATTTCTGTATGAATTTAATAATGACGATGCATCGAATCCTTGCGGATTTTTTTATAATAGCTGTAATGGGACAACGGTTCGAGTCTCTCGTCTCTCACCTCAAAAGCCTCAAAGGAGCCGTAAGGAAAGACTTCCTACGGCTCCTAATTCGCATTTTATGTCATTCCCCATTACTGCTATTATAAAATCCGCTTGATTCTCCTTATCGTCTACTTCAAAGAGAAATTCTTACTAAGAAGAACTTCTTATTTAAAAAACTCTGAAATAGGCTTTATTTATTAAAAATGCGCTGTGTAATTTTAGGTAATTTAGCGCATCTTAAAGGCTACTGGCAAAATACTCTCCTCCTTGGAATGGGGACAGTCGAGAAACAAAAAAGTCCGCTATTCACATAGCGAACTTTCCATTGCTTTATAATGGGATAATGGTGTCATTATCACTAGTAGCAAGCTCAGTTGAGACAATCTCAATCATCAGCCCACAAGCAAATACTTGTCTGACCCGGCTGGGAAATCCAACCAGTTTGTACCGCGATTTGGTCTGGACTATTATCCTCCTTATCAAGGATATGCGTTCCATCGACCTCAATAATATTATATTGATCGTCGTGCGGGAAGTAGATGAACTCTTCATGTGGTGTATTTTCACTGAATTCAAAATAATTGGTTTCTTCACCGTCAATCGTGAGAATCGCGTAAATTTTTGCTTTTTCTTTTCTCGTTGCTTGTTGACAAGCAAAAATGGCATTTGATAAAAATGATGGCCCCAATAACACGAGCACAATAATAATGTCGAATGGCTTTATCAAATGAGAATACTTCTTAACTATCGTTCTCATCCTTTAACTCTAATAATGTTCTACGTACTTCTGAGGCCATTTTAGATCCTAAAACAAGCATTTCATAAATAGTAAAAGATTCATTAGGCGTCACACGTCCTTCTAGGCGAAGATACAACTCTCCATCTGGGCTCAAACAAAGTGTATAATAAGCAATTTTTTCCTGATTAAGTTGATTGACTAGAAACAATACTTCTGAAAGCTCTAGGTCTAACTGATGTAGTTGTCCAATACCGCTATAGGTAATAAGATAATCTGTTCGATCCTGTGTATCTTCGAAAATAACACTGAAATGAAATTCTTCGGATAAAAGATCAGTATACGTTCCTACATAAGCAACATTATTATTTTGGAGTTCTTGTTTTTCGAGTTTTACTTGACGACTTTCTAATATCATTTCAAACGCCTGACCCAGTTTCATCCCACTTCCTCCTTACTTGAATAGTTGTTATGAAAAAAGAGACTGGCATAAACCAATCTCTTATTTTTGATTATCCTAAACGTTGACGTGCATCTGCAGCACGACCTAAGGCTTGACCAATATAGTTAATACATAACATCATCACTAAAATTAATAATGTTGCAGGTAACCATACCCATAGTTTGTTTTCAATAATATCTGCATTTTTAGCTGCAGAGATTAATGTACCAAGTGATGGAGTTGTGAATGGTAACCCGAATCCTAGGTAAGTCAACCCTGTTTCAATCCCGATATTCCCTGCTAAACGTAAGATCAAGTTAACAATAATTAATGAACTTAAGTTTGGTAAGATTTCACGGAACATAATCTTGAAGTCACTAGAGCCCAATGTTTTCGATGCATTAACATAGTCTAAGCTTACTTCTTGTAGAGTACGCGTTCTGAATAAACGAGCAGAACCTACCCAATAGAAGAGCGACATAATCAGTACAAAGTGGAACATTGTATAGTCTGGAATTACTGTTACGAACACGATGATAATCATCAATGTTGGTAAAATCATGATAAAATCTACGATACGCATTAAAGTAGTATCAACCCATTTACCATAATAACCAGAAATCAAACCAACAAAAATCCCGATAATACATGTAAGAATAGTTACTGAGAAACCAATCATAACTGAGTTACGAGCCCCGATAATTAACAAGGCTAAAACGTCACGACCACTTTCATCTGTCCCTAATAAGTGTGCATTTGTTGGTGCTTTATAACGGCCCAAGATATTTACTTTCAAAGCAGTTTCTTGGTCAATAAAGAATGGCCCAACAAAGATAACTAAGAAGATAATCGTTAAAAGAATTAAAGCTCCTAACGCAATTTTATCTTTTAAAAACTCCCGTACAATAACTTGAAAACCAGCAGGTGGTGTAGTGACGGTGCTTTCTTCAACAGTAGATTCTTCAACTGTGTTTACATTATTTTGCTCCATTTGCTACTCCTCCTTTATTATTGTACACGAACACGTGGGTCAACAATACTCATAATAATATCTGATAATAACGTACCTAATAAAGTGGCTGTACCAAATAATAATAGTAACGCTAAGATAACTGAGTAGTCACGACCTGTGATTGACGAAACGAATAAGTTCCCCATTCCAGGATATGAGAAGATGTTTTCAATGAACACAGAACCACCGATTAAACCAGTGAATTCATATCCTAAAAAGGCAGCGATTGGCAAGATTGAGTTACGGAAGATATGGCGGTTAAATACCACTTTTTCAGGAACCCCTTTTGCACGAGCTGTACGAACGTAGTCTTGAGCTTTGGCGTCGATAACCCCTGTACGTAAATATTGAATTGTACCAGTTGTTGAAAGAATCGCCATTGTGAAGGCTGGTAAGATTAAGTGGTGGAACTTATTGACGTAGTAGCCTAATGTTCCTGACACTACATTTGAATCTACCGAACCACGAGTTGGGAACCAACCTAAAGTATAACCAAATAACCATAATAGTAATAAGGCAAATACAAAGACTGGAATTGAGTAAGTAATGAATGTGTAGACAACAATTACTTTATCAGCCCATGAGTTTTGGTAACGTCCGGCAATCATCCCTAATGGCAATGCAATTAAGTAAGTTAAAATTAATGTTACTAATGATAACCATACTGTATTTCCGATACGTTCTCCGATTAATTTTGTTACTTCATATTTATAAGTATAACTTTGTCCGAAGTCTCCATGGAAGGCTTTTGAAATCCAATTCCAATATTGAACTGGTAGTGGATCATAGAATCCAGCCTTCACACGTAATGCTTCGATTGTATTTGGATCCGTTTCTGGAGTAATTAACCCTGTAAATGGATCCCCTGGCATCATCTTCGCGATTAAAAATGCTAACACACTTAAGATAAAGATTTGTGGCAACATTAGTAACACACGACGTAAAATGGTTTTCCACATAATTAATGTCCTCCTTTTGGATTGAATGCAACAGAATGTGTTTCTGTTAATGGTTGTAAATCAAATACACGTCCATTTTCATCGTAATAATTTTTTTGATTTTCTTGATAGAATTTTTCTGCTTCAATACGACGAAGTTTATTGGCGCCACGGTTTTCTGGGTCGATTACCGGAATAGCTGATAATAAACGTTTTGTATAGATATGTTGTGGGTTAGCGTAGATATCTTCCGCTTTACCCGTTTCAACAAAACGTCCACGGTACATGATGAACAACTCGTCACACATATGTTTTACAACCCCAAGGTCATGGGAAATGAATAAGTAACTAAGATTGAATTCATCTTGGATACGTTTCATATAGTTCAATACTTGTGCTTGTACAGATAAGTCTAACGCAGAAACTGGTTCATCCGCGATAATTAAACGTGGGTTACTTGCTAAAGCACGAGCAACACCAATCCGTTGTCTTTGACCACCAGAAAATTGGTGCGGATATTTTAATAATGCTTCGTCAGTTAAACCGATAATTTCCATTAATTCAACGACACGTCTTTTTTCTTCTTCTGGAGAAAGACGTTCAAAGTTTCTTAGTGGTTCTGCAACAATATCTAAAATTCTCTTTTTAGGGTTAAAACTAGAAAGAGAATCTTGGAAAATCATTTGCACGTTACGATTATAGTCTGAAGTACGACGACGAGATTTATTTGTTACATCTTGACCTTCGTAAATCACTTTACCGCTTGTTGCACGTTCAAGACCGATAATAGCTTTACCGATAGTTGATTTACCAGAACCTGATTCGCCAACTAATCCGTATGTCTTTCCTTCTTCAATCTCTAAAGAAACGCCATCAACCGCATAGACATGGTCTGTTACTCGGTTAAAGAATCCACTACGAATAGGATAGTGCACTTTTAAGTCTTCAATTTTTACGAAACCACTCATTATGCTTCCTCCCCTTCAAAATGGAAATGTTTGTAACATGTACAACGAACGAAGTGATTTGGACCAACTTCATGTAATTGTGGGTCTTCCTCATGTTCTTGTGCAGAAATCCAAGGAATACGCGGTGCGAAGCGGCATCCTTTACGTGGTAATTTTGGTAGAGGTGGAACTGTACCTTGAATTACGTGTAATTCTTTACCTTCTTCACCTGCTTGTGGAATAGATTGTAAAAGCGAACGTGTATATGGATGTTTTGGATTCGTAAATAATTCCTCAACTGGTGCTACTTCTACAAATTGTCCCGCGTACATCACGGCAACACGGTCAGCAGTTTCTGCTACTACACCAAGGTCGTGTGTGATTAGGATAATTCCTGATTGTGTTTCTTCTTGGATGTCGTTTAATAAATCCAAGATTTGTGCTTGGATTGTAACGTCTAACGCTGTTGTTGGTTCATCAGCAATAATAATTGGTGGTTTACATGATAATGCAATCGCGATAACCACACGTTGACGCATCCCACCTGATAATTCATGTGGATATTGTTTGAACGTACGTTGTGGATTTGGAATTCCTACTTGACCTAACAATTCCAACACACGTTCTGTACGTTGTTTTTCATCTAAATCAGTATGATAATAAAGAGCTTCGTCGATTTGCGCTCCGATAGTCATGAGTGGATTTAGTGAAGCCAATGGATCTTGGAAAATCATTCCAATATCATTTCCACGAATCTTATTGTATAACGCTTCATTTAAATTCACTAAGTTGACATCATTATAAATGATATCCCCTGTAATTTTTGTATTGTTCTTATTGTGTAAGCCCATGATTGTGGTCGCTAATGTAGACTTCCCACATCCAGACTCCCCAACGATGGCCAAAATTTCATTCTTTTCTAATGTCAGTGAAACATTATCAACTGCATCATAAAAATCATCTTTGATACGGAAACCAACATGTAGGTTATTGATTTCTAATAGTGGCTTATCAATCGTCAAATCCGATTCCTCCTCATTCTCATAGTGAAACTATATCAATTTTTTAATAATAAACATTGCTTCTATTATACGTTGCCTCTCTAGCGAATGCAAATTGTAAGACAATTTCTTTTCTAGATACAGCGTATTTTTAGTTTACCATGAATTACGCACGATTGCTATTATTTATGAGCAAAAAATTAACTTTTCTCATTTCATTTTAATTTTAAAAAAGTGTAAGCGGAATCTTTATTTTTCATTCTGGTTTTATTTAGAGACATTGCCTCATTCATACAAAAAAAGAGACTGACTTTCGTCAGTCTCTTCGCTCACTCCTATTTAGCTGGAGTATCACTTGTTAATTCGATTTGATATAGGTTAGACTTCGTGCTACCTAATTTCACATCATAGTATTTCACACGTTTGTTCACGGCAGTAATTGATTCTCCGACTAAAGTTGGGAAGATAAATGCTTTATCGTGAACATATTTTTGCCATTCTTTGTAGAATTCAATATTCTTCGCTTCATCGAAGGCATCTGTTGAACTGATTTTCTTCATGATTTCAGTTCCTTCAGGGTCTACATAACGTTCGAAGTTGAATTTAGCATTTTCACCAAATAATCCTTCTGGATTTGGATCGTAACCAGTAGACCAACCTGCTGCAAACACATCGATTTCTGGATCATCTGCTTGTACTTTATCATAGAATGAGTTGACATCAATTGTACGTCCAGTATAAAGTTGAACGTTTAATCCAATTTCTTTCCACCAGTTCAAGTATTGTTGAACTAATGATTCGTTAGCTTCATCACGTGTACGAGCAGCAAAGTTAATCGTTAACTTAGAACCATCTTTATTTTCACGGATTCCGTCACCATCGACGTCTTTATATCCAGCTTCATCTAATAATTGTTTTGCTTTTTCTGGATTATACTTAAATCCTTCTTGATCTTTATTATAAATATCGTTGAAGAATGGGATAATGATTGAGTTAGAGCTGTGTTGTAATCCGTTGTATAGATTTTCCCCAGCTGCGTCAATATCTAAAGCATACGCCATCGCTTGACGAAGGCTTGGATCAGACATTTTCGCATTTGGATCTGTTACGTTCTTACCTTGGCTCTTATCGAATTTACCTAAGTGGAAACCGATATATTCGTATGCTGACGCTTCACTACTTACAAAGCTTACATTTGATAAGTCTTTGAAAGATTCGTATTGAGAGTTTGGCATTGTAGCAATATCATAATTACCAGCTTTCATTTCTGATACGATATTATCAGGAGAAACTACTTCAAAAACAAGTTTATCAATTTTTGCTTTTCCCTTGAAGTAATATTCGTTAGGAACCATTGTTACAGATTCACCAGGAGTAATAGATTGAATCTTGAATTGTCCTAAACCAACAAATTTAGTTCCACGTACATAATCACTTTGTTCCCAATCTTTTTCAGGAATATCTTTGAAGATGTGTTTTGGCATAATATAAGCTGAAACGCTACCTCCAGCTAATTGCATTGAAGGAGTCATTTCTTTAAAGTGAATTTTAACAGTGTAATCATCCACTTTTTCTAACCCTGAAACACTTGAAGCTTTACCACTGTGGTAATCTTCCATCCCAACAACGTTTTGGTAGTCTTCGTCGTAACGTGTTCCAGTGTAGTCTTTATCACCGATTGCTTGATATGCGAAGATATAGTCGTCAATAGTAACTGGTTGTCCATCAGACCATTTATAGTCTTTTGAATTTAAAGTTACAGTAGCTGTTTTATTTTCTACATCAAATGAAATACTTGCTAAACCAGTATTTGTTAATTTACGGTTTTCGTCGTATTCAAACATGCTTTCATCAATTGCTCCACCAAGCAACGCATCAGTTGAGTCACTTGATAATTCATCAGCGAAGATTCCTGAGAAAGGTGAAGAAGCAACAATTGCATATTTCAATGTTCCACCTTGGATTGGAGTACCATCATGAGTTACTTCGTCAGGGTACTTCGTTACAGCTGTCTTTTCACTACTTGTTGATGCATTATCTGCTTTTTGTCCACAAGCTGCTAATGTTAATGCAGCTGTTGCAGAAAACAGAATCATCACATTTTTCTTATTCATTTTCATTCTCCATTCTTTTGGTTGTTCATTTACAACTTTAGTTCATAAATTTATGTTGAAATCATCATACAACAATTATGAGCATTTTGCAATACATTTCTAATCTTTTTTTAATTTTTATCATATTTTGCTCATTTTTCTTTTCAATTAAAGAATAAAAAAGCCTGAGCTACTCGCTCAGGCTTCAAAAAATTATTTTGCTGGTGTATCAGAAGTGACTTCCAATTGGTAAAGCTGTGCTTTAGAATTACTTGTGTTAATTTCAGTGTTGTAGTATTTAACACGTTTATTAACAGCTGTTACACTATCCCCTACTAATGTTGGGATTAAGAACGCTTGGTCCTTAGCATATGCTTGCCATTCTTTGTAGAATTCTTTTAATTTTGCTTCATCAAAGGCCTCTGTTGAAGAAATCTTCTTCATAATTTCTGTTCCCTTGTCGTTTACATAACGAGAGAAATTGAATTTCGCTGTTTCACCAAATAAGTTAGATGGGTTTGGATCATATCCTGTTCCCCAGCCTCCTGCGAATACATCGATTTCTGGATCATCACCTTGTACTTTTTCATAGAAGTTATTTGATTCGATTGTACGTCCTGTGTAAAGTTGTACATTCAATCCGATTTCTTTCCACCAGATTAGGTATTGTTGTACTAATGACTCGTTGGCAGCATCACGTGTACGAGCAGCAAAGTTAATTGTTAACTTAGAACCATCTTTATTTTCACGAATTCCGTCACCATCGACGTCTTTATATCCAGCTTCGTCTAACAATGCACGTGCTTTATCTGGGTTGTATGTGAATCCTTCTTGCTCTGCATTATAAACATCTTTAAAGAACGGTAAGATAACTGAATTTGTACCGTAGTTTAAACCGTTATAAAGGTTTTCACCTGCTGCGTCAATATCTAATGCATATCCCATCGCTTGACGAAGATTCACATCTGCCATTTTCGCATTTGGATTTGTCACGTTCTTACCTTGACTCTTATCGTATTTACCTAAGTGGAACGCAATATATTCATATGAAGATGCGAACGAACTTACATAAGTCACGTTTGTTAAATCTTTAAACGCATCATATAGTGAACTTGGCATTGTCGCGATATCATAGTTACCAGCTTTCATTTCTGAAACGATAGCATCCGGTGATACGATTTGCATCACAACACTGTTTAACTTAGGACGACCTTTATAGTAATGTTCATTTGCTTTCAATGTTACTGACTCACCAGGAACAATTGATTCGATTGTGAATGGCCCTAAGCCAACAACTTTTGTACCACGAACATAGTCGCTTGATTCCCAATCTTTTTCAGGAATATCTTTGAAGATATGTTTTGGCATTACGTATGAAGGGATTGCTCCACCTGCTAATTGCATCGATGGAAGCATTTTATCAAAGTGAAGTTTTACTGTGTAGTCATCCACTTTTTCCACCCCAGAAATAGAAGAAGCTTTTCCATCGTGGAAGTCTTTCATTCCAACGATATTTTGGAAACGATCGTTGTAACGAGAACCCGTATATTCTTTATTTCCGATAGCTTCGATTGCAAAAATGTAGTCGTCAATTGTGAATGGTTGTCCGTCAGACCATTTGTAGTCCTTTGCGTTTAGAGTTACAGTTGCTGTTTTGTTATCAACATCTAACTCTAATGACGCTAAACCAGTATTTGTAATTTTACGGTTTTCATCGTATTCAAACATTGATTGGTCCACTTGGCTGGCAATCGTAGAGTCTGTATTGTTTGAAGCTAATTCGTCAATGAAAATCCCACTAAAAGGTGAAGCTGCAACAATTGCATATTTTAATGTTCCGCCTTCAATGGCAGTTCCATCATGAGTGACTTCGGCATTGAATTTTGATTTTGAGTTTGCCTTTGCCTTTGTCGGTTCAGATGAAGAGTTGTTATTAGAATTGCCACATGCTGCAAGAGTTAACGCTGCAGCAGCAGTCGATAGTAATAAGAAACTTTTCTTTTTCATTCTTTCCTCCGCTCTCAGACAACTGTCCTTATTGAATAAAATAATTGAATTGTCTGACAAATTAATTATGAAGTCATTTTAACAGAAATTTAATTTTTTGCAAGCAATATCCTTCTACGATTTAAGTTGATTTTAAGTTTGCCATTTATTCTTCTCTACACACTCATTACCTCCCAATTAAAGAGTCTCCAGAATACAACAAAAAAGGCCTCGCAAATTTGATATGTACCCAGAATCCTGGACACATTTTTAAATTAAGCTGAACACATGGATG
>CAURBR010000007.1:0-72814 GCA_963523415.1 uncultured Streptococcus sp.
TACCTAAACGTGTAAAACACCGTCGTGAGTTCCGTGGAAAAATGCGCGGGGAAGCAAAAGGTGGTAAAGAAGTAGCATTCGGTACATACGGTTTACAAGCAACAGAATCACACTGGATTACAAACCGTCAAATCGAAGCAGCGCGTATCGCTATGACACGTTACATGAAACGTGGTGGGAAAGTATGGATTAAAATTTTCCCTCACAAATCATATACAGCTAAAGCTATCGGGGTTCGTATGGGTTCTGGTAAAGGGGCACCTGAAGGATGGGTTGCACCAGTTAAACGCGGTAAAGTGATGTTTGAAATCGCTGGCGTATCAGAAGAAGTAGCACGTGAAGCTTTACGCTTGGCATCACACAAATTGCCATTAAAAACAAAATTTGTGAAACGCGAAGAAAATGGTGGTGAATCGAATGAAGGTTAATGCACTTAGAAAAGAACTTAAAGGGTTATCCACTGCTGAACTTGTTGAAAAAGAAAAAGAATTAAAACAAGAACTATTCAACTTACGATTCCAACTTGCTACTGGTCAATTAGAAGGTACAGCACGCATTCGTGAAGTACGTAAACAAATTGCGCGTATCAAGACTGCATTGCGTCAAGAAGAATTGCAAAAATAATCATCAGCAAAGGAGGCAATGAACATGACTGTAGAACGTAACCAACGTAAAGTATATCAAGGACGCGTTGTTTCAGATAAGATGGACAAAACGTTAGTAGTTGCAATCGAAACTTACAAACGTCACTCAACTTACGGTAAACGTGTTAAATATACGAAAAAATTTGTAGCTCATGATGAAAATAACTCAGCAAAAGTTGGGGACATTGTAAAGATTATGGAAACTCGTCCATTGTCAAAAACAAAACGTTTCCGCTTAGTTGAAATTGTTGAAGAAGCAGTAATTATTTAATTTCAATTGTGTATACATTTGAAAGGAGGAACCAATAGTGATTCAAACAGAAACTCGACTAAAAGTGGCTGATAACTCAGGCGCTCGTGAAGTGTTAACAATTAGAGTTCTAGGCGGATCTGGCCGCAAAACAGCTAATATCGGTGACGTAATCGTTGCATCCGTTAAACAAGCAACACCAGGTGGAGTTGTTAAAAAAGGGGATGTCGTTAAAGCTGTAATCGTTCGTACTAAATCAGGTGCACGTCGTAAAGACGGTTCATACATTAAGTTCGACGAAAATGCATGTGTAATCATTCGTGATGACAAGAGCCCTCGTGGAACACGTATCTTTGGACCAGTTGCACGTGAATTACGTGATAACAACTACATGAAGATCGTTTCATTAGCTCCAGAAGTATTATAATTCTCATCAAAATCGAAGGAGGTGTAACACATGCACGTTAAAACTGGTGATATCGTAAAAGTAATCTCAGGTAAAGATAAAGGTAAAGAAGGAAAAATCTTAAAGAGCTTTCCTAAAAAAGACCGTGTAATCGTTGAAGGTGTTAACATTGTTAAGAAACATCAAAAACCATCTCAAGCGAACCAAACAGGGGGAATCGTTGAAGTGGAAGCTCCAATTCATGTTTCAAACGTAATGTTCGTAGACCCAGCTACAGGTAAAGCAACTCGTACAGGCTTTAAAGTAGAAAACGGTGAAAAGGTACGTGTACCAAAAGGTCGTAATAAAGCATAATTCAGTAATTTGAGGAAGGAGGACCATCCTGCATGAATCGCTTAAATGCAAAATACAAAAACGAAGTAGTAGCTTCTTTAATTGAAAAATTCAACTACAAATCAGTTATGGAAGTTCCTAAAGTAGAAAAAATCGTTATTAATATGGGTGTTGGTGATGCAACATCAAACGCAAAAAACTTAGAAAAAGCAGTTGAAGAGTTAACATTAATCTCTGGACAAAAACCAGTTGTTACAACTGCGAAGAAATCAATCGCTGGTTTCCGTTTACGTGAAGGTATGCCAATCGGAACTAAAGTTACTCTACGTGGTGAACGTATGTATGACTTCTTAGATAAGTTAGTAACTGTTTCATTACCTCGTGTACGTGACTTCCGTGGAATTTCTAAAAAATCTTTTGATGGACGCGGTAACTACACATTAGGTGTTAAGGAACAATTAATCTTCCCTGAAATTGACTACGATCGCGTAGACAAAGTTCGTGGTATGGATATTGTTATTGTTACAACAGCTAACACTGACGAAGAAGCAAAAGAATTATTAACTCAACTTGGAATGCCTTTCCAAAAATAAAAATAAAACTCACAGGAGGCGAGTAGTTTGGCTAAAAAATCAATGATCGCAAAGAACAAACGTCCAAAAAAATATTCAACTCAAGAATATACTCGTTGTGAACGTTGTGGTCGACCACATTCAGTTTATCGTAAATTCAAACTTTGCCGTATTTGTTTACGTGAGCTTGCCTATAAAGGGCAAATCCCAGGAATGAAGAAAGCAAGTTGGTAATCATTACTACTTGATAAAGGAGGTACTCATTAATGGTTATGACAGATCCAATCGCGGATTTCTTAACTCGTATTCGTAACGCGAACATGGTTCGTCACGAATCACTAGAAGTTCCGTCATCAAACATGAAAGTTGCTATTGCAAACATCTTAAAATCTGAAGGGTTCATTAAAGACTTCTCAGTTGAAGAAGATGGAAAACAAGGCATCATGAAAGTGTTCTTGAAATATGGAAAAAATAACGAACGTGTAATTACAGGATTGAAACGTATTTCAAAACCTGGTTTACGTGTTTACGCTAAAACAGGTGAAGTTCCTAAAGTGTTAAATGGTTTAGGAATCGCTATCGTATCAACATCTGAAGGTGTTATTACAGATAAAGAAGCAAGAGCTAAAAACGTAGGTGGAGAAGTTCTAGCATACGTTTGGTAATCTAGAAAACAAGGAGGTGCAGCCAAGTGAGCCGTATCGGAAATAAACCAGTTGTTATTCCTGCTGGAGTAACAGTCGATATTAAAGACCATACAGTTACTGTTAAAGGTCCAAAAGGTGAATTATCACACACATTCAACCACAATATTTCTTTAGAACAAAAAGAAGGCGAAGTAGTATTCACTCGTCCAGATGATTCAAAAGAAAACAAAACAATCCACGGAACAACTCGCGCAGTATTCCACAATATGGTAGTTGGAGTTACTGAAGGATTCCAAAAAGAATTGGAATTAATCGGGGTTGGGTATCGTGCTCAATTACAAGGTAAAAAGCTTGTATTAAACGTTGGATATTCTCATCCAGTTGAATTTACTCCTGAACAAGGATTAGAAATTGAAGTTCCTTCAAATACAAAAGTAATCGTAAAAGGTTATGACAAACAAAAAGTTGGCGAATTAGCTGCTAATATTCGTGGCGTACGTCCTCCAGAACCTTATAAAGGTAAAGGAATTCGTTACGTTGATGAATATGTACGTCGTAAAGAAGGTAAAACAGGTAAATAATTTTAATGATTATTTACCTTTTGTTGCGCTTATCGCAGCATAATTAAAATAATAAGAGGTGAAAATTGTGATTACAAAACCAGACAAAAATAAAGTGCGTCAAAACCGTCACGCACGTGTTCGTCGCAAAATTTCTGGTACTGCTGAGTGCCCACGCTTGAACGTTTTTCGTTCTAACAAAAACATCTACGCTCAATTAATTGATGACGTAGCGGGTGTGACGCTAGCAAGTGCCTCTACTTTAGATACTAATGTAGAAAACGGAACAAAAACTGAGGAAGCTTCTGCAGTTGGAAAATTAATCGCAGAACGCGGACTTGAAAAAAATATTAAGAAAGTAGTCTTTGACCGTGGTGGATACTTATACCATGGACGTGTAAAAGCATTAGCTGAAGCTGCACGTGAAAATGGACTAGTATTCTAGGAAAAGGAGGATCCACAATTCATGGTTAACATTGATGCAAGAAACTTAGAATTAGAAGATCGTGTTGTTGCGATTAACCGCGTTACAAAAGTTGTAAAAGGTGGACGGCGTTTACGTTTTGCTGCTTTAGTAGTTGTTGGTGACCATAATGGACATGTTGGTTTCGGTACTGGTAAAGCTCAAGAAGTACCAGAAGCTATTCGTAAAGCTATTGAAGATGCTAAGAAAAACCTTATTGAAGTTCCAACTAGTGGTTCTACAATTCCTCACGAAGTTATCGGTCGTTTCTGCGGAGGTAACGTATTGTTAAAACCAGCTCAAGCCGGTTCAGGAATTGCAGCAGGTGGACCAGTTCGTGCCGTTGTTGAATTAGCAGGTATTTCAGATGTAACTTCAAAATCTTTAGGTTCAAACACACCAGTTAACATGGTTCGTGCTACAATCGAAGGTTTAAAACAATTAAAACGTGTTGAAGATGTTGCTGCATTACGTGGCAAATCAGTAGAAGAACTTTTAAAATAGGGAGGACATAAAAAATGGCAGAATTAAAGATTACTTTAAAGAAAAGCTTAATTGGACGTCCTCAAAACCAAATCGATACTTGTAAAGCATTAGGCTTAACAAAAATTCGTTCAACAGTTGTGAAACCTGCCAATGTTGCTATCAAAGGTATGGTTAACACAGTTTCACATTTAGTGGATGTTGAGGAAGTTTAATTAGAAACTTATAAGAGGAGGTGCCCGAAACATGAAACTTCATGAATTACAACCAGCTGCTGGTTCACGTCAAGAACGTAACCGTGTTGGTAGAGGTCAAGGCTCAGGAAATGGTAAAACTGCTGGACGTGGTAACAAAGGTCAAAAAGCTCGTTCAGGCGGTGGCGTAAGATTAGGATTTGAAGGTGGACAAACTCCATTATTCCGTCGTATTCCTAAACGTGGTTTCCAAAATATTAATCGTAAAGAATATGCAGTTGTAAATCTTGGAACATTAAATCGTTTTGAAGATGGTCAAGAAGTAACTGCGGCTGTACTAGTTGAGGCTGGTATCGTTAAAAACGAAAAAGACGGTATCAAAGTGTTAGCTAATGGTAAACTTGAACGCAAGTTAACCGTAAAAGCAAATAAATTCTCGCAAGCAGCAAAAGAAGCTATTGAAGCTGCAGGTGGAACTGTAGAGGTGATCTAATGTTCACTCTACTAAAAAATGCTGTTAAAATGAAAGAAATTAGAAATCGTCTACTTTTCACATTGATGATTCTAATTATCTTTCGTATTGGTTCACAAGTAACAGTTCCTGGAGTAAATGCTGGAGCAATCCAGACATTTGCTACAACAGGAATTTTTGGTTTGTTAAATACATTTAGTGGTGGGGCATTGTCAAACTTCTCATTGTTCTCAATAGGAGTTTCGCCTTATATCACTGCTTCCATTGTTGTTCAACTTTTACAAATGGATATTTTACCAACATTTGTTGAATGGTCTAAACAAGGTGAAGTAGGTCGTCGTAAATTAAATTCAGCGACTCGTTATTTAACAATTGTGATTGGATTTTTCCAAGCATATGCAATTTCTTTTGGATTTAATGTTTGGTCAAACTATGGATTAATCAATAATCCAGGAGTGAAAACATTTTTAATGATTGCACTTGTGTTAACAGCTGGTTCTATGTTCCTAACATGGTTAGGAGATATGATAACCGTTAAGGGGATTGGGAATGGTGTTTCTGTTCTTATCTTCGCAGGTATCGTAGCAAGAATGCCACATGATATTTATGAGTTCTATGTAACGCAAATCCAAGGTCGTACAGACACTGATTTATATCGTGCATTAGGATTCACAGCGGCACTGATTGTCGCAATCATTTTAGTTGTAATGTTGGTTGTATACTTTGAACAAGCGCAACGTCGCCTGCCAATTTCATACTCAAAACGTGCAACAGGATCAAGTGAAACTTCTTGGTTACCTTTGAAAATCAACTCTGCAGGAGTAATTCCGGTCATCTTTGCTAGCTCATTTATGACATTGCCATCAACTATTTTAAGTTTGTATGCAAATAATCATAGTGAGTCTGGTTGGTACCAATTTGCTACTAATATTTTTGATTTTTCAAAACCTGCTGGTGCAACATTATACACAGTGTTAATTGTTGTATTTACATTTTTCTATGCTTTCGTACAAGTCAACCCTGAGAAAGTTGCTGAAAACTTACAAAAATCTGGCGGATATATTTTGAGTGTTCGTCCTGGGAAAGATACAGAGTCTTTTGTCTCTGGAACCTTATTAAGATTAAGTACAGTTGGTGCATTATACTTAGGTGGTATTTCAATCTTACCGATGATTGCTTCAGCTTTATGGAGTTTACCAAGAGGATTGATGCTTGGAGGTACAAACCTTCTAATCGTAGTTGGTGTAGCGTTAGAGTTAAGCCGACAAGTTGAAGGCCGTACAATCAAACGGAAGTATAAAGGATTTATTGAGGAATAATGGGAGAAATTGACAAGATGCAGGAATGCGTTTTGTCAGTTCTTCAGTTATGATTCTAGGAGGCAACTATGAACATTATTTTAATGGGTTTACCTGGAGCAGGTAAAGGTACTCAAGCAGAAAAAATTGTTGCTACATACGGAATTCCACATATTTCAACAGGAGATATGTTCCGTGCTGCTATGCAACAAGAAACTGAATTAGGACTTAAAGCTAAATCATATATGGATAAAGGCGAATTAGTTCCTGATGAAGTGACAAACGGGATTGTAAAGGAACGTTTACAAAATCCAGACACAGAAAAAGGATTCTTATTGGACGGTTTTCCACGTACTCAAGCACAAGCAGAAGCACTAGATAACATCATGAAAGATTTAAATCGCTCGATTGATGCAGTGATTAATATCGAAGTGAACCCAGATATTTTAATGCAACGTCTAACAGGAAGAATTATTTGTCGTAACTGTGGAGCAACTTACCACATAACAAATAATCCACCTAAAGTAGAAGGTACATGTGATCGTTGTGGTTCTCATGATTTTTATCAACGTGAAGACGACAAACCTGAAACAGTGGAAAATCGAATTCAAATTAATATTGAACAATCAAAACCAATCTTAAACTACTATAATGCAAAAGGCATATTACGTAATGTAGATGGAGAAAGCGGCATTGACAATCTGTTTAAAACGATTCAATCAATTATGGGAGAACCTCGCTAGGCTCTGCCAGTTATCTTGCATTTATTGTAGCTGAAATGGTATAATCAGAGAGTTAGATAACGGTAGAAGTCCGTCAAAAAATCCGTAAAAACTTTTTACAAGTGAGGAGGATAAGACATGGCAAAGGAAGACGTAATTGAAATTGAAGGTATTGTTAATGAGACATTACCCAATGCGATGTTCAAGGTCGAACTTGAAAATGGTCATGAGGTTTTAGCGCATGTATCTGGAAAAATCCGGATGCACTACATTAAAATTTTACCGGGCGATAAAGTAACGGTTGAATTATCACCGTACGACTTAACGCGCGGAAGAATCACGTATCGCTTTAAATAATGGACTCCGTTAATGAAATAGAGGAGGGAACTTAAATGAAAGTTAGAGCATCAGTAAAACCAATTTGCGAAAAATGTAAAGTAATCAAACGCAATGGTAAAGTTATGGTGATTTGTCAAAATCCCAAACATAAACAACGTCAAGGATAATTTATAAGGAGGTACTTAATAGTATGGCTCGTATTGCAGGTGTGGATATTCCACGTGAAAAACGTGTTGTTATTTCTTTAACCTATATTTACGGTATCGGTATTACAACTTCTAAACATATTTTAGCTGCTGCTAATGTAAGTGAAGATACTCGTGTTCGTGACTTATCGAATGATGAATTAGACCGTATCCGTGCTGAAGTGGATAAATTAAAAATCGAAGGTGACTTACGTCGTGAAGTGAACTTAAACATCAAACGTTTGATGGAAATTGGTTCATATCGTGGAGTTCGCCATCGTCGTGGTTTACCAGTTCGTGGTCAAAATACAAAAAATAATGCTCGTACTCGTAAAGGCCCAGCTAAGGCCATTGCAGGTAAGAAAAAATAATTTAGAGAAGAAGGAGGTTAATTCTTCATGGCAAAGAAAGTTGTACGCAAACGCCGCGTGAAAAAGAATATTGAATCTGGTGTAGCTCACATCCGTTCAACATTTAATAATACAATTGTTATGATTACAGATGTACATGGAAATGCTGTTTCATGGTCTTCTGCAGGTGCTTTAGGATTTAAAGGTTCTAAAAAATCAACACCATTTGCTGCTCAAATGGCTGCTGAATCTGCTGCAAAAGGTTCAATGGAACATGGAATGAAAACTGTAGAAGTTTCTGTTAAAGGTCCTGGTTCAGGTCGTGAAGCTGCTATCCGTTCATTACAAGCGACTGGATTAGAAGTAACAGCAATTCGTGACGTAACACCAATCCCTCATAATGGATGTCGTCCTCCAAAACGTCGTCGTGTGTAATGGATTGTTATTGTTGAATATTGTCGGACAATCGCACATTGAATGTACGTTTTGAAAGGGGTAAAAAACATGATCGAAATTGAAAAACCAAAAATTGAAACGATCGAAATCAGCGAAGATGCAAAATTTGGTAAATTCGTTGTTGAGCCACTTGAACGCGGTTATGGTACTACCTTAGGAAATTCTTTACGCCGAATTTTATTATCGTCACTTCCAGGTACTGCGATAACAGATATCCAAATGGATGGCGTTTTACATGAATTTTCAACAATAGATGGTGTCGTTGAAGATGTAGCTGCAATCATTTTAAATATCAAAAAAATTGCATTAAAATCTTTTGGCGAAGATGAAAATAAAGTTTTAGAATTTGATGTTAAAGGCCCAGCAGTTGTAACTGCAGGAGATATCAAACATGATAGTGACATTCAAGTTTTAAATCCTGATTTATATATCTGTACAGTAGCTGAAGGATATCACTTCCATGTTCGCATGAATGCTAAGAATGGTCGTGGATATGTTCGCTCTGACTACAATAAATCTGATAATATGCCAATTGGTGTAATTCCAATTGATTCTATTTATACTCCGATTAGTAAAGTGAACTACCAAGTCGAAAATACTCGCATTGGTCAAAAGAATATTTATGATAAACTAACTCTTGATGTTTGGACTGATGGTTCAATTGCACCTCAAGATGCAATTAGTTTAGCAGCTCGTATTTTAACAGAGCACTTAAATATTTTTGTTAATTTAACGAATGAAGCACATCCTATGGAAATCATGGTCGAAAAAGAAGAAACTCAAAAAGAACGTCTTCTTGAAATGACTATTGAAGAACTTGATTTATCAGTTCGTTCATATAACTGCTTAAAACGTGCTGGTATCAACACGGTTCATGAATTAACAAGCAAGTCTGAAGCGGAAATGATCAAAGTTCGTAACTTAGGTCGTAAGTCGCTTGAAGAAGTGAAACAAAAATTAATCGATTTAAATTTAGATTTACGTCGTGAAGACTAATAGAAACTCTTAAGAAGGAGGAATATTAAAAAATGGCTTATCGTAAATTAGGACGTACAAGTTCACAACGTAAAGCGTTATTACGTGACTTGACAACTGACTTAATTATTAACGAACGTATCGTTACAACTGAAGCTCGTGCTAAAGAAATCCGTTCTACTGTAGAAAAAATGATTACTTTAGGTAAACGTGGAGATTTACATGCTCGTCGTCAAGCTGCTACTTTTGTTCGTAACGAAGTTGCAGATGTTCGTGAAGAAAACGAACAAATCGTTGTAGAAACTGCTTTACAAAAATTATTTAATGATTTAGCATCACGTTACAACGAACGTCAAGGTGGATACACTCGTATTCTTAAAACTGAACCTCGTCGTGGCGATGCTGCACCAATGGTTATCATTGAATTAGTTTAATAAACATTCAATCGAACACTTTTCGATGGTTGAGAAGAGCGTCATGATGGTAATAATCTTCTTACAAATGTAAGAAAGAAAGTCTGAGGCTGCTGAAAAGTAGCCTTCTTCTTTCTTTGGTTATTTAGTCTAGCTCGTTGCCTTCCCGCTTATCTAAATAAGCGGGAGAGCACTTTATCATGGAATAGTGCTTTTTTATTTTATACATATTTATACTCAATACTGAGATAGAGAAGAGGTGCAACCGTGAAGACTTCTATAATTGAATTGAATAACGTTCATTTTCGTTATCATGAAGATGACGCAAGAGAAGCATTAGCGGGTATTAGTTTATCTGTAGAAAAAGGAGAATGGTTAGCTATTATCGGACATAATGGCTCCGGAAAGTCTACGCTTGCAAAGGTCATGAATGGCTTATTGGAAATTGATGAAGGTAGTGTTACGGTTAACGGCATATTATTAACGGAAGATACTGTTTTTGAAGCTAGAAGAGCGGTAGGAATGGTTTTTCAAAATCCAGATAATCAATTTGTTGGAACAACTGTTGAAGATGATATTGCGTTTGGCTTAGAGAATATTGGATTACCACGCCCAGAGATGATTGAACGTGTGACAAAAGCATTGGAAAGAGTCAATATGCTTGAATTTAGAACGAAGGAACCTGTTCGATTGTCTGGTGGACAAAAACAAAGAGTAGCGATTGCAGGAGTTACAGCATTAGAACCAAGTGTTATTATTTTAGATGAAGCAACTTCAATGCTGGATCCAAGAGGAAGACTAGAAGTGATTTCAACGATTCAGCAATTACACAAGGAAAAAAATATTACAGTTATTTCCATCACGCATGATTTAGAAGAAGCTGCTCAAGCAGACAGAATCGTTTTAATGGAAAAGGGAGAAATTAAGCAAATTGGTCAACCACATGAGATTTTTCAGTATGGAAGTCGCTTGGTAGAAAAAGGGCTAGATGTTCCGTTTCCAGAAAAGTTAAAGGAAGTACTGAAAGAAAAAGGACTAGCTGTTCCCGAGGAGTATCTTGATGAGGAAGGATTGGTGGATTGGTTATGGACATCCGTTTTGAACAAGTAAACTTTTCATATCAAGCAGGAACGCCTTTTGAGACTAGAGCCTTACATGATGTGAATTTTGATATTCCTTCAGGAAAGTACATCGCAATTATTGGACACACAGGATCTGGAAAATCGACTATATTACAACACCTAAATGCTTTGCTAAAACCAACAGAAGGGCAAGTTGTCCTTGGTGATAGAGTTGTGAATGCGGAAACTAGCAATAAAGACTTAAAACCGTTGAGAAAGAAAGTTGGAATTGTGTTCCAATTCCCAGAATCTCAATTATTTGAGGAAACTGTTGAAAAGGATATCGCTTTTGGCCCAAAGAATTTTGGTGTGAGTGAAGAGGATGCCAATCAAATTGCCAAAGAAACTTTAGCAATTGTGGGGTTGCCAGAAGAAGTCCTTCAAAAATCACCATTTGATTTGTCGGGTGGACAAATGAGAAGAGTGGCCATTGCAGGTGTTTTAGCGATGCAACCTGAGGTCTTAGTGTTAGATGAACCTACAGCAGGCTTAGATCCAAAAGGTCGTAGTGAGATGATGGCTATGTTTGAAAAACTCAAACATGAAAAAGGAATGACAATTATTCTTGTGACCCATCAAATGAATGATGTGAGCGATTATGCAGACTTTGTTATTGTTTGTGAAAAAGGAACGGTCGTAAAGACTGGAACGCCAGAAGAAGTATTTTCAGATGAACAATGGTTACAGCAAAAGCAATTGGGGCTTCCTTTTACTGTAGAATTTCTCAATAAATTAAGGCAAAGAGGATTTCAGACGGATGAAAGGCCAATGACATTAGAAGCTTTAGCCAATCTGATTCTTTCAAATGTAGGCAAAGGAGGTAACGAACATGCTTGATAAGTTAATCTTAGGTCGTTATCTTCAAGGGGACTCATGGATTCACAAATTAGATCCTCGTACAAAATTACTTGGAACGTTTGCATTTGTTATTATTATTTTCTTGGCGAATAATTGGGTCACTTACGGCTTGCTGATTGCGTATACTTTAATCGCACTGCTAGCTTCTAAAATTAAATTGTCCTTTTTTTGGCAAGGAATTAGACCATTAATTTGGGTCATTTTATTTACGGTCTTACTACAAGTCCTCTTTACTAATGGAGGAGAAGTCTACTTCCAATGGGGATTTATTCAAGTTACTTCGGATGGGATTATTAATGCTATCTTTATCTTTTTGAGATTTGTATTAATTATTTCATTTTCAACATTATTAACCTTAACGACAGCACCTTTGCAGTTGACAGACGCTATTGAGTCGGTCATGAAGCCTTTAAACGTATTCAAATTTCCAGTGCATGAAGTTGCTTTAATGTTATCCATTGCATTAAGATTCGTTCCAACTTTAATGGATGAAGCTCAAAAAATTATGAATGCACAAAGAGCTCGTGGTGTGGATTTTGGGGAAGGAAATATCTTTGAACAAATGAAAGCAATCATACCAATTTTAATTCCACTTTTTGTAAGTTCTTTAAATCGTGCTGAAGACTTAGCAACTGCGATGGAGGCAAGAGGATACCAAGGTGGAGAAGGAAGAAGCAAGTATCGAGTGCTTCAATACGCCAAACGGGATGCGTTTGCTGGAATTTCTCTTGTAATCATCACTGTTTTGTTATTTCTATTGAAAGCAGCCTAAGAAGAGGAGGTGCAATATGCCACGCTATAAAATGACCATCCAGTATGATGGGACACCGTATGTAGGTTTCCAAGTCCAAAAGAATGGAAATAGTATTCAAGCAGAACTAAATAAGGCATTGAATAAGATGACAAAGGGCTTGTACATTCCTGTTAGTGGCTCTGGACGTACGGATTCGGGCGTTCATGCGAATGGACAAGTGGTTCATATTGATTATCCAACTCAGATAGAGACATCTTCCTTAATAAGAGCACTAAACAGTTTATTACCAACCTCTATTCGAATCATTGAAGTTGAAGAAGTAGGAGATGATTTTCACGCCAGGTATAGTGTTATTGGAAAGCGATATGTTTACAAGGTAACGACCTCGCAGGTACAAAGTCCTTTTTTAAGACAATACGAGCTACACCATCCGTTTAAAAGTGACGAACACAGAATGAACCTTGCATTCCAATCCATTATTGGGGAACATGATTTTACAAGTTTTTGCTCGATAAAGAGTGACAAGGAGTCAAAGGTTCGGTTAGTCACTCGAGCGGAAGTAAAGCGAAATGGAGAAGAGTTGATTTTCATTTTTGAAGGGAAAGGCTTCCTTTATAATATGGTTCGAATCTTGGTAGGAACGGCTCTTCAAATTGGCGATGGACTTCGTGAAGTCGAAGAGATGAAGAGAATCCTAGATGCTAAAGATAGAAATCTTGCTGGGCCGACTGCACCACCACATGGCTTATATCTGGATAAAGTCTTTTATGAGAATTTCAACTAGAAGTATGGTAGGATGACAATAATGAATAGAAAAGGAGAATAATAATGGTATTAAAAGATTTCGATAAAAATTTAGAAAAATATGCAAGACTATTAATTTCAACAGGGATTAACGTACAACCAGGGCATACGGTAAATATCTCTATTGATGTAGACCAAGCACCTCTAGCACGATTGTTAGTTAAAGAAGCTTATGCGCACGGGGCTAGTGAAGTTATCGTATCATGGGCGGATGATGTTGTAGGACGTGAACGACTATTACATGCTGCAGAAGACCGCATTACAAATGTTCCAGAGTATCGTGTCGCAGAAATGCACTACTTATTAGACAATAAAGCGAGTCGATTAAATGTACGATCAGCAGATCCTGATGCTTTTGCTGGAGTATCAGCAGAACGCCTTCAAAAAGCAACAAAAGCAATGAGCTTGGCTTTAAAACCAATGCGTACAGCTACTCAAGCAAACAAAGTTAGTTGGACTGTTGCTTCAGCGGCAGGGAAAGAATGGGCTAAGAAAGTTTTCCCAAATGCAGCAAGTGATGAAGAAGCTGTAGACTTATTATGGGATCAAATCTTCAAAACATGCCGTGTTTACGCTGATGATCCTGTTGCAGCATGGAAAGAACATGAAGATAAATTAGATGCTAAAGCCTCTATTTTAAACAAAGAACAATTCGTAAAATTACACTACACAGCACCAGGAACAGACTTAACTCTTGGAATGCCTAAGAATCACGTATGGGAAAGTGCAGGAAGCTTGAATGCTCAAGGGGAACACTTCATTGCAAACATGCCAACAGAAGAAGTCTTCTCAGCTCCTGACTTCCGTGTAGCAGACGGATATGTATCAAGTACAAAACCATTGAGTTATAACGGTAACATTATCGAAGGAATCAAAGTGACTTTCAAAGACGGACAAATCACAGATATTACGGCTGAAAAAGGGGACCAAGTGATGAAGGACTTAGTCTTCGAAAACAATGGTGCACGTGGATTAGGAGAAGTCGCATTAGTAAGTGATCCATCACCAATTTCACAATCAGGCATTACATTCTTCAACACATTATTTGATGAAAATGCGTCAAACCACTTAGCAATCGGTTCTGCCTATGCTACAAGTGTTAAAGGTGGAGAAAACTTCGAAACTGAGGAAGAATTAAGAGAAGCTGGATTAAACCGTGCTGATGTTCACGTGGACTTCATGATTGGTGGACCAGAAATGAATGTGGATGGTATCCGTGAAGACGGTACTGTTGTTCCAATCTTCCGTAACGGAGACTGGGCTATCTAGCTCAATGATTGGAAATTTAAAAAAAAGAGGAACCAACTCCTGTTGGTTCCTCTTTTGTGTATAAGAAAAACTAATATAAGTATAAAAAAAATCAATTGGTAATATTTTCACAATGATTGTACAATAAAGTAGAGGAATCCTTATAAAGTTCGTAATAATTCAATGAGTTCTAAGACGTTTTGCGAATAGGAGCTGGATGGGCGATAAGCAACACCGATTGGGAAGAAACCATTCTTATCCAAAAGTGGAATCCAAACAAGTTCTTCATCCGCATAAAATTCTTTATATTCAAGAGCCATGATACAAACGGATTGAAAGGTCGTTAAGCTAGAGAGTACGACTTCCCAGTTATCATCTACATAAACGATGTTTGGATCAAATCCGAAGTATCTGGAGCGCTTATGAAGTAGTCTTCCCAGCATAAATTGTTCTGAGAGACTGCTAAATCGCTCGTCCTTTAAGTCTTCAAAAGTGACGGAATTTTTCGTTGAAAGTGGATGACCTTTTGGCACAACCAAGCTAGCATGATATCCAATAAAGTCTTGCTGAAATGGTTCAATTTCGATATTGGGTTCAATTTTTGGAAATGAAAGGACTCCGATATCTAATTCTTCCCGAGCAAGTGCGGATTGTAATTCACGAGAGCCACCTTGAATCATGGTTAAATGAGTAGAAGGATGCGACAGCATAAATCGAGAGAACTCAGGCATTAATTTGATAGCAAAAAGGGTAGGAAGCCCAATACGAATGGTTTCTTTTTGCGGATGATGTAGCTGATGAATTTGTGAAACCGTATTTTCCATCAGTGAAATAATTTCTTTGCCGTTATTGTATAAGAGCTGTCCTGCTTCTGTCAGACGGATGCTATTATTATTTTGTGGAATAAAGAGGGGAGTATGTAATTCGGATTCTAATTTTTTAATGGTTTGAGAGAGGGTCGGTTGTGTAATGAATAAACTACGCGCGGCATTAGAATATCCGCCATGGTCAACGATACTAATAAAATAATGAAGGTGTTTAATATCCATTTTTTTGACTCCTATTCATTTAGTGAATGTTAACACAATTATTGTAGCAAAGAAAAAATACGGAATCAATGGTCTTAAAGTTATAGAGGAGGAATTTATATGAAAATCACAATCGCAGGAGCAGGCGCAATGGGTAGCCGCTTTGGATTAATGTTACATAATGCGGGAGAAGAAGTATTTTTAGTGGATGGCTGGAAAGCGCATGTAGATGCCATTCAGAAAGATGGGTTAAAGGCCAACTTTAATGGAGAAGAAGTCGTTGCAAAATTACCAGCAGTTCTTCAAAGTGAAGTTGATGCTTCCATGACCAGTGATTTAATTATTTTATTTACAAAAGCAATGCAATTAGAAGAAATGTTGACTTCTTTGAAGCCAGTCATTCATGACCATACAAAAGTTCTTTGTTTATTAAATGGGATTGGGCATGAAGAAATCATCGAAAAATTTGTACCAAAAGAAAATATCTTTATTGGAAATACTATGTGGACATCAGGTATGGAAGGCCCTGGACGAGTAAAATTATTCGGTAGTGGAACTGTTGCTTTGAAAAATTTGGTAGATACACCAACAGCTAAAGAAGCAGCAAAGGAAATTGTTGAAACATTAAATAAGGGCGGATTAAATGCTTCTTATTCTGAAGATATTCTATTTGCTATTTATAAGAAAGCTTGTGTGAATGGAACGATGAATGGGCTTTGTACGATTCTATTAAGTAATATGTACGAATTCGGTTCAACAACTACAGCACATATGATTGTTGAAAATATTGTGAAAGAATTTTCTGAAGTTGCAAAAAATGAAAATGTTCTGTTAAATGTTTCAGAAATTGTAGATTTTATCGAAAAAAATTGTTATAATCGTGAAACAATTGGGCTTCACCACCCATCGATGTATCAAGATTTAAATGAAAATAATCGTTTAACAGAAATAGACTACATTAATGGAGCGGTTGTTCGTAAAGGACAAAAATATGGAGTGTCAACACCGTATTGTGCCTTTTTAACAGCACTAGTTCATTGTAAGGAACAAATATTAGGAGCTAAATAGCTCGAAGAAAGAGGGAAGAGAGATGGAAGCACAAGCACAATCAAAGATGACTGCAAAAGTCTTTGTTAATAAAATCTTATCTGGGACAGCTCTCGGGGTTATTGTCGGATTAATTCCAAATGCTGTTTTATCTGCAATCTTGAAGTATTTTAACCAATATCCAATTGCGGTGACAATCACACAAATCGCCGTTATTTTCCAATTGGCTACACCACTCATTATTGGGGGCTTAATTGCGTTACAATTTGGATTCAAGCCAATGCAAATGATGGTTGTAGCTGGAGCCTGTTTCGTAGCTAGTGGGGTTATTACGTTTAACCCTGATTTGAAGGCTTACGTTGGTGCGGGTACAGGAGACTTAATTAATACAATGGTCACTGCTGGTATCGCTGTTGGAATGTTAATGTTGATTAAAGATAAATTCGGTTCAACAGCCGTCGTTGCAATGCCAATCGTTGTCGGAGTTGGATCTGCATTTATCGGGTTGCTATTATTACCACACGTTAAATTGATTACAACTGCTATTGGTACAGTGATCAACGAGTTCACAACATTACAACCAATTTTAATGTCTATCTTAATCTGCTGCTCATTTGCAACGTTAATTATCTCTCCAATTTCTACAGTAGCGATTGGTTTAGCGATTCAATTAAACGGGGTTTCAGCAGGGGCCGCTGCAATGGGGGTTGCCGCAACAGCCGTAGCATTAGTGGTTCATTCATGGAAAGTAAATAACTCAGGGGTAACATTAGCGATTGCATTAGGGGCTATGAAACTCATGATGCCAAACCTATTCAAATATCCAAAGATTCTTATCCCATGTTTATCAACAGCGATTCTTTCAGCGATTCCAGTAGCCCTATTCTCAGTTAGTGGTACTCCACAATCTGCAGGGTTCGGTATCGTAGGGTTGGTAGGACCATTAGCTTCTATCGATGCTGGATTGAATGTTGCCTTAGCAGCGATTGTATGGTTTGTTGTACCAATCGCAGCAGCTATTGCAAGCAAAATTTTATTCGAAAAAGTTCTTAAATTGTACGATTCTGCAGTCGTATTCAAGTTCCAAGAATAAGATTCAATCAAATAACTCTTTCATGCTTTGGCATGAAGGAGTTATTTTTTATTTTATATAGAAAATGTTACAATAGCACTAGTTAGTGGAAGGAGTGTTACCATGAGAATTCAACAGCTCATTTATTTTGAAAAAATAGTAGAGAAGGGGTCTATGAATGAGGCCGCTAAAGAATTATTTGTAAGCCAGCCAAGTCTATCTAAGGCCATTCGAGAGTTAGAAATCGAGATGGACATCACACTCTTTCAACGTGGGAATACGGGAATCACTTTGACAGATGAGGGACGAGAGTTTCTTTCCTATGCTAGACAAGTGCTGGATCAAGTGAACTTAATGGAAGAAAAATACAAACGACAAACCAAGAGAAAACGAACCTTCTCCGTGTCGGCGCAACACTACGCTTTTGTGGTGCATGCTTTCGTAGAGTTTATTCAAAAGGAAGCTGGAGAAGAGTATCAATTTACGCTTAGAGAAACTGAAACGCAAAATATCTTAGAAGACTTAACCACTTATAAGAGTGAAATTGGTGTTATCTACTTGAATGATTTCAACCGAAAAGTCATGGAACGATTATTCACGGAGAAAAATCTTATCTTTACACCTTTATTCGAAGCTAAACCGCATGTATTCTTAAGCACACAAAATCCTCTTTCAAAGAAAGAAACGATTACGCTAGAGGAGCTAGAAGATTATCCTTATTTATCCTATGAACAAGGAGAAGAAAATTCGTTCTATTTTTCAGAAGAAATTCTAAGTACAATGGAGCATAAGAAGAGCATCAAGGTCAGTGATAGAGCTACTATTTTTAATTTGATGGTTGGCTTGAACGGGTACACGATTAGTTCAGGAATTATTAGTAGTAAATTAAATGACGATAAAATTGTTGCTGTTCCCTTGGAAATTGAAGATACCATGCAATTAGGAATCCTGCAGCACGACCAAAGAAAGCTATCGAAAGAGGCAGAACGATTCTTATATATGTTGAAACTTCACATTCAGGGATATGGTTTCGAAGTTAAAAATCTTGATTTTTAATTCAAAAAGTAGTTGAAACTTAGTGGATAATAAGAGATAATAGAATTATAAAGAAAGCCCTATCATTTTTTTGGCTAAAGGAGGAAATGCAATGAGTTGGAAAGAAACCGCTGCTCAATGGGAAGCTTTTGAGCAACTAGAAGAAGGTCTAAAGACACAACTACAGGCAATGAATGAAAAAGAAAAGGAAGAAGCTTTTTATCAACCTTTAGAGTTTGGTACAGCGGGAATGCGTGGGATAGTGGGACCAGGGATTAATCGAATGAATACCTATACAGTCCGTCAAGCGACTGAAGGATTATCACGTTTGATTGAAACCTACGGAGAAGAAGCGAAAAAACGTGGTGTAGCAATTGCTTATGATTCACGTCATTTTTCTCCTGAATTTGCAATGGAATCTGCTCGTACGTTGGCCACTCATGGTATTCGTTCTTATGTGTTTGAAAGTTTACGTCCAACTCCAGAGCTCTCTTTTGCCGTTCGTCATTTAAAGACATTTGCTGGAATTATGATTACAGCAAGTCACAACCCTGCAGCCTATAATGGATACAAGGTATATGGGGAAGATGGTGGGCAAATGCCTCCTAAAGATGCAGATGCATTAACAGCGTATGTTAGAAAAGTTGCTAATCCTTTAGATTTAAAAGTGTTAGATGATGATGCGCTTAAAGCTAGTGGATTGGTTACAATGATTGGTAAAGACGTTGATGATGCTTATTTAGAAGAAATTAAAGCAGTCTCTGTCAACGCAAATCTTTTAAAAGAAGTAGAAGGACTTTCCGTTGTCTATACCCCATTGCATGGAACAGGCTTAATGCTTGTAAAACGTGCATTGCAACAAGCTGGATTCAAAGGACTTCATATTGTTGAACCACAGGCTGTTCCGGATGGCGACTTTACGACTGTGAAATCACCAAACCCTGAAGAACCTGGAGCTTTCGAATATGCCATTGAATTAGGGAAGAAAGTACATGCAGATGTTCTCTTAGCATCAGATCCAGATGCAGACCGAATGGGGGCAGCCGTTCGTTTGCCAGATGGAAGCTACCAAGTGATTACAGGGAACCAAATTGCAGCAATCTTAGTGAACTATTTACTCTATGCTCATCAACAAGCAGACACATTGCCAAAAAATGCCTTAGTTGTAAAATCAATTGTAAGTAGTGAATTACCAACAGTTATTGCTGAAAGCTATGGCGCTGAAATGAAAAATGTATTAACAGGGTTTAAATTTATCGCAGAACAAATCCAACACGATGAAGAAACTGGAGAACATACTTTCATGTTCGGTTTTGAAGAAAGTTACGGATATCTTGTGAAATCCTTTGTTCGTGATAAAGATGCTGTTCAAGCAGTGCTATTATTAACAGAAGTAGCGGCACACTTCAAGAATGAAGGTAAAACCTTATATGATGGGCTTCAAGAATTGTATGCAAAACATGGCTACTTCTTAGAAAAGACAATTTCAGTAACAGTTGCTGGACTAGAAGGACCTCAAAAGATTAAAGCTATTATGGAAGGTCTTCGCGCATCAGTACCAACAAGCTTTGGTGGGTTGAAAGTGGTTCTAGCACAAGACTTCTCCGTTAATGAACAAAAAGATGACAAGGGAGTTGTTTCAGAAATTGGACTACCAACTTCAAACGTATTGAAATATATTTTAGAAGACGGTTCTTGGATTGCAGTTCGTCCAAGTGGTACAGAACCAAAAATTAAGTTCTATACAGGGGTAAAAGCTTCAAGCGAAAGTGAAGCAAAAGAAAAACTAGCGGCTTTACAAGCTGACTTACAGAAATTAGAAAAATAAAAAATGGAAGTAGCGCTCTTGCATTTTGTAAGAGCGCTATTTCATTGGATGGTTTGATTGTCATTCTGAGTTTTAATAGGAACTTCTCAATTGCTAACAGAATATGATATATCATCAAAAATATCATCAAAAAGAAGAAAATAGAAGTATAAAGATTGTACTCTATAATAACACTAAACGAGTAACTCTCTAGAAGTGGGAGAAAACCAGAAATATTTCATTTTTTGATTTTCTCCTACTTTTTTGTTGTGAAGCTCCAAACGTGTACATTGCTCTAGAACTGTTGTAGAATAAAGAGGTAAATACAATGAATAAAGGAGTATCAAGATGAACTTACATTATAATGATGATAGTTTAACGCTACATACAGACCTATATCAAATTAATATGATGAAAACTTACTGGGAAACGGGTATCCACGAAAAAAAGGCAATTTTCGAAGCCTATTTTAGAAAGTTACCATTTGAAAATGGATATGCGATTTTTGCAGGGCTTGAAAGAATTGTTCATTATATTGAACAATTACGTTTTACCAAAACAGATATCGATTATCTTCGAACTTTAGGAGAATATCCTGAAGAATTTCTTTCTTACTTAGAAGATTTCCGTTTTAAAGGGAATATTCGTTCTGCAGTAGAGGGAGAACTCGTCTTTGCCAATGAACCACTCGTTCAAGTAGAAGGAACTCTTGCGGAATGCCAATTAATTGAAACAGCCTTATTAAATATCGTCAATTTCCAAACACTTATCGCAACAAAAGCGAGCCGTGTACGTATGGTTTCAGATAATGACCCCGTACTGGAATTTGGTACACGTCGTGCGCAAGAATTAGATGCAGCATTATGGGGAACACGTGCAGCATACATTGGTGGATTTAATGCGACAAGTAATGTACGTGCGGGTAAGATGTTTGGTATTCCTGTTTCTGGGACACACGCACATTCTTTAGTGCAAGCTTATCGAGATGACTATGAAGCTTTTAAAGCATATGCTAAAACGCATCGTGACTGTGTATTCTTAGTGGACACTTATGATACTTTGAAATCAGGAGTTCCAAATGCAATCCGTGTGGCTAAAGAATTCGGCAACAAAATTAATTTCTTAGGTGTTCGTATCGACAGTGGTGACATGGCTTATATGTCGAAAAAAGTTCGTCAACAATTAGACGAAGCTGGATTTACGAAAGCAAAAATTTATGCGTCAAGTGACCTTGATGAAAAAACAATCCTCAACTTGAAGATGCAAGGGGCTAAAATCGATGTTTGGGGAATCGGTACTCGTTTAATTACGGCTTATGACCAACCTGCACTTGGCTGTGTGTATAAACTTGTAAGTATCGAAGACAAAAACGGCGTAATGGTGGATACAATGAAAATTTCAAGTAACGCCGAAAAAGTATCGACACCAGGTAAAAAACAAGTATGGCGGATTACCCGAAATTCTGATGGGAAATCAGAAGGAGATTATATCGCGCTATGGGATGAACGTCCTGACCAATTAGACGAACTCTTTATGTTCCATCCAGTATACACGTATATTAATAAGACCGTTAAAGACTTTACAGCTCGCCCAATCTTACAACTAATTTTTGAAAATGGCGAAAGAGTATATGACCTTCCTGCTTTGGTCGATATTAAAAAATATAAAGATGAGCAAATTGAAGCGCTATGGGATGAATACAAACGTATCTTGAACCCAGAACAATATCCTGTGGACCTTTCTCAAAAGACATACGACCAAAAAATGGCAAGTATTGCGGAAATCAGAGAAGAAGTGCGTCTTAAATCAGAACAGTTGGTCAAAGAAAACGCAAAGTAAGGGGAACGTTATGAGACCATTACAACAAAAAATTATCAAAGCGCTTTGTGTCAAACCAACCATCAATCCGGAAGAAGAGATTCGTAAAACGGTGGACTTCTTAAAAGCGTATCTTGTAAAGCACTCCTTCTTAAATGGATATGTTCTTGGAATTAGCGGGGGACAAGACTCAACGCTTACTGGGAAATTAGCACAAATGGCAATTGATGAATTAAACGAAGAACAAGACAAAAAAGTGTATCGGTTCTATGCTGTGCGCCTTCCTTACGGCGTGCAAGCAGATGAACAAGATGCCATGGACGCGATTGCCTTTATGAAGGCGACGGATGTTCTTCGCGTGAATGTGAAGGATGCGGTAGATGCGTCTGAACGCAGTATTGAAGCCTTAGGAATGGAAATTTCAGACTTCAACAAAGGAAATATCAAGGCGCGTGAACGCATGGTTGCTCAATATGCGATTGCCGGCCAAACGGGTTGTGCCGTCATCGGGACAGACCATGCGGCTGAATCGGTGACCGGTTTCTATACGAAATTTGGGGACGGGGCTGCGGATATCACTCCGCTATGGCGTCTTAATAAACGTCAAGGTCGTGCGATGTTACAAGTACTAGGTGCTCCAGAACATCTATACTTGAAAGTTCCAACAGCAGACCTTGAAGAAAATCGCCCATCGCTTCCAGACGAAGTGGCACTAGGGGTGACTTACGAAGAGATTGATGATTATCTCGAAGGAAAAGACATCAACGAAAAAGCGGCTGAGACAATTGAAAATTGGTATCGAAAGACAGAACATAAACGTCACTTACCAATTACAATCTACGATGATTTTTGGAAATAAAAGTTAAAAGGCTATTCCTATCAGGTAACTGGTAGGGATAGCTTTTTTGTTCGAAAAAGCAGAGTGTGGACTATGGAAAAACGTTGACATTTTAATAAAAACTGATATCTTAAGAACTATGAGAAGTTTGAGTAGATGATGGGAATAACTCAAACAAGAAAGAGAAGGATTAGAAAAGGGGATTGATGATGCAAACAAAAAACAAACTCTTTGGGGCAAGTTTCGAGCAATCAAAGAAAATTATTGATAAGAGTATATTGACTGAAGAAGGAGCACAGATGGGTGTTTTTTCTTCGATGAGTTTTTGGAAAAGATTATCGGGATTAGTAATGGCAGTATTTTCTATCGTGATTTATGGAGTTGGAGTATATATGCCTGATGAGTTCAGAAAGACAACTGAAAATGTAAGAGTAATTTCCAGTGAGACAGGCTCTTTAATCGGAGAGTTAGGATATTATGTCCGTGCGTTGGTGATAATATTACTTATTGCATTTGTAGTGTTAACTATTCTTAATGTTTTGCCGAAAATAAACTTCGCCCATCAATTACTATATGGAACTGTTTTGTTATGGGTTATGTTGATGCTGACAATTGTTTCGACATTACCTTTCCTGATTGGTATTACAATCGGTGCATTTGGATGGATAGTGTTCGTTTTACAACTAGTTATATGTGTTTCTTTATTTAATAAGTTTGTTGTAAGTAAGATTGTTTATTTAAAAGATTGCTTATACGGTAGCAAAAAAGTACAAGGTGATGAATGGATAATTAGATTTTCAAGATTTATAAGAAAATACGGGGGAATCCTTATAGGGCTATCAATTTTAAATCGCTGGACATTTAAATTTGGTGAGAATATTAAAGATAACCCACAGTTTTTATTTATTTTGTCAGGATGTTTATTTCTTTTTTTTGCAGCTATACTACTTTATTCTCTTGGAATATTAATTGCTATTTCTGTAAAAACTTTCTAATTCTTTAAGTATCGAAAAGAATACAGAGAGTACTTTAACATTACCAATGAGCAATGGTACGGGAAATTTCGTGCGAGATCTATGTCGAAATAAGTTAATGTGGAGAGGGAAAATTAATGATGCAAGTGAAAAACAAACTCTTTGGTGCGAGTTTCGAGCAATCAAAGAGAATAGTTCCAAGAAGTTATGCAACCGAAGACGGTGCTCAAATGGGAGTGTCTGTTTCTATGAGTTTTTGGAAGAGAGTGTTTGGGCTAGTTGGATTAATGTTTAGTTTTATTGCTTACGGGGCGGGGATATATTTGACCGATGGTTTCAGAAGTTCAACAGATAGTGTTCAAGTAATCTCTAAAAGTACGGGAGCTTTGATTGGAGAAGTGGGATTGTATTTTCGCCCAATCAATTTGGTCTTAGTAATTTTATTTACAGCAATAATTATTTTAAATATTTTGCCAAAAATTAATTATGCTTATCAATTAATATATGGAAATTGTTTATTAATAATGTTCGGGTTAGTAACAATTTTTTCTGGGTTACCTTTATTAATTGGGTTAACAATTGGAGCGCTTGGAACACTCGCATTTATTGTTCAACTAATCTTTTTTGGTTATTTAGTTAAGAAACTTATTGTCGATGTAATGAAGGAAGTTAAGACATCCCTTTATAATGAAAAAGAAATAAAAGATAAAGATTGGGGAACACCTATCAATAAATTTGTAAAAAGATATGGTGGAATATTATTAGGATTATCTATTCTAAATCGTTGGACTTTTAATTTTGGTGAATTTAGTAAAGATAATCCAGGGCTTATGAGTTTTTTGTCTGGCTGGTTATTTATACCGCTCATTAGTCTCTTATTATTTGCAGAAGGTCAGATTTTGAAAAATTTTGTAAAATCCTTTTATTTCTTTAAATATCGAAAAGAATACAGAGAGTACTTTAATATTACCAATGAACAATGGTATGGAAAGTTTCGTGCAAGATTTATGTCGAAATAATTTTATTTGGGAAGGAAAATTAATTATGCAGGGGAAAAATAAACTCTTCGGAGCAAATTTTGAACAATCAAAGAGGATTGTAAAAGATGATATTCTGACAGAAGAAGGTACGCAAATTGGATCATTTTCCTCTATGAGCTTTTGGAAGAGAGTTTCTTTATTAGTGTTTTTAGTGGCTGATATTATTACTTATGGTGTAGGTATCCACTTGCCGGATAGTTTAAGAGATGCACCTGAGAGTATTCAAGTGGCTTCTGAAAGTACAGGGGCTCAAATTGGAGAAGTAGGGTTTTACCTTAGACCAATTATTCTTGGTGCTATTATTTTGTATACAGTATTAGTTGTTTTTAACATTTTTCCAAAAATAAATTATGCACATCAATTATTATATGGAACTACCCTCACGATTTCATTTATCTTTGTAGTTGCAGTAGCTACATTACCATTAACAGTTGGATTGACAATTGGAGCATTTGGAATCGTTGCTTTTGTTGTTCAATTAATTTTCAGTGGTTATTTAGTTAAGATACTAATTATCGATGTAATTAAGGAAGTTAAGACATCCCTTTATGATGAAAAAGAAATAAAAAGTAAAGATTGGGGAACCTCTATCAATAAATTTGTAAAAAGATATGGTGGAATATTATTAGGATTATCTATTCTAAATCGTTGGACTTTTAATTTTGGAGAATTTAATAAAGATAATCCAGGTCTTATGAGTTTCTTATTCGGTTGGTTATTTATAGGCTTTACTAGTCTTTTGTTACTTGCGGAAGGCCAGCTTTTGAAATGCTTTATAAAGGCTTTTTACTTTTTCAAGTATCGCAAAGAATATAGAGAGTACTTAAATATTACTAACGAGCAATGGTATGGAAAGTTCTTTGCAAGATTTATGTTGAAATCATAATCGTTAGACTATCCTTTTACGGGATAGTCTTTTTTTGTTATTCCAAGCAAATGCTCTATTGAATTTCAAATTAGGAGTGCTATAATTAAAGTAACAATAGACGGTTAATAGTTTTCAATTTCATTGGAGGTGGTCTTTATGGACTTAGTATTACCAATGTTTCTGGGGACGTTTGCACTGATGGGAGTTGCTCTATATTTGTTCTACTGGATCATTCGATTAGCCGTAAAACATGGCGTAGAATCCCAACAAAGGAAGTCACATTAACGGCTTCAGAAAAAGAAATAGAGGTGGCGTGCCACCTCTATTTTCGTGAGTGGAGGAAGACAATGAAAGAAATGAAACATTTTGGAGTGTATGGTGTTTGTATTCACGAGGGACGTATCCTTTGCATCCGTAAGACGCGTGGGCCATACCGCGGGAGATTTGATTTGCCAGGAGGAACACCAGAAGAAGGTGAGAGCTTGGTAGAAACATTGCGTAGAGAGATGTTAGAGGAGACGGGATTCCAAGTATCTGCCATCTACCAGAATACAATTCGTGATGTGTTTGTGACCGTTCCAGAAATCGCGCGCGTGCATCATGAGTTTGTCTTGTTTACCGTCGATATTGAAGAAAAGGGTGCGCAAACAGTAGAAGACTTTGTGACGAGCGAAGAGAAGAACGATTCGAAGGGGATTGTGTGGGTCCCGCTAGAAGAAGTGAGCGTCGAAAATGCGTCTCCGCTCGTATTAGAGGCCGCTTATCCTTCGAGCACATTCGATGCGAAATATTATGAACATTGGGAGATGTATGATGAAAATTTTAATTATTAAAATGAATTTAGCTATTTAAAGACTACTGAATTTCTGTTAAAATAAAGGTATAGAAAATTTTCAAGTAGATTTTTGACTCTTCATTGTAAGGGAAAATAGGGGGCATTAAAATGGAAGTCAAGGTTGTAAAAACACAAGAAGAAGGTGCGCAAGTTGCATTTGAAATTTTCAAACGTGCGTATCAAGAAGGAGCTAAAGTATTTGGATTAGCTACGGGATCAAGTCCAGTAGGATTATATCGTTTATTACGCCAAAGTGATATCGATTTTTCAGATCGAATTTCAGTGAACTTAGACGAATATGTGGGGTTAGCACCAACGGACGAACATAGCTACGCTTATTTCATGAATGAACATCTTTTTAATGCGAAACCATTTAAACACAGCTATTTACCAAATGGAATTGCAAAAGATGTGGATGCAGAAGTTGAACGTTATGAACGTGTTCTTCAAGAAAATCCAGTAGACTTGCAGTTATTAGGTATCGGAAGTAATGGACATATTGGATTCAATGAACCAGGCACACCATTTACTCAACGGACGCATAAGGTTCATCTAACAGAATCAACTATCGAAGCGAATAAGCGTTTCTTTGAAAAGGAAGAAGATGTACCTCGGTATGCATACTCAATGGGACTACAATCCATTATGAATGCAAAAGAAATTGTATTGATTGCGTTTGGCCCTAAAAAAGTTCATGCGATTAAAGGGCTAGTGGAAGGCCCAGTTACAGAAGAAGTTCCTGCTAGTATCTTACAAACACATCCAAAGGTGACTGTGATTTGTGATGAAGCAGCTGCAGCATTATTAACAAAATAAATAGAAAGACAAGGCACCTTTCAGGTAACGAAAGGCGTCTTTTTTTTATGCCTGAAATAGCTGTTGTAAAAGCATTTTTAAGTGTCAAAAATTAACATATTTGTTAATTAACAAATATGTTAATGGAGAGTTTTCAAAAAATTTTCTGAAAAGTTTTGGGAAACCTAAAAAAAGTACTTGACGAAATGACATTTTTAGGGTAACCTAATAATTGTAGAATCTATATATTTTGAAAGGATGAATTCATTGATTACGATTAAAAATGTTGGGGTATCGTACGCGATGCAACCATATGTCTTAAAAGATTGTAATGCAACCATTGAAGGGCCAACCGTTACTGGGATTATTGGGCCCAATGGTGCAGGTAAATCAACATTATTAAAAGCAATATTAGGACTGATTCAATCATCCGGAGAAATTCTGATTGATGGAGAACCCACAAAAAAAGTATTGAATAAAATCGCCTATGTTGAACAAAAAAGTCAGATTGACTTTACATTTCCAATTACGATTCGTGAGTGTGTTGCTTTAGGAAGAGTTGTCAAAAAGAAACCCTTGCAACGGTTAACAAAGGAAGATTGGGGAAAGGTCGATGCAGCCATTGAAGAAGTTGGATTAACTGATTTAGCTACTCGCCAAATCGGCGCTCTTTCTGGTGGTCAATTCCAACGTGTACTACTAGCGCGTTGTATGGTTCAGGGAGCACAATATATTTTCCTTGATGAACCATTTGTAGGGATTGATATGCTTAGTGAGAAAGTAATTATGACGATTATCCGTAAATGGAAAGAGGAAGGAAAGACTATTTTAATGGTCAACCATGACTTATCGAAGGTGAAAGAATACTTTGACCAGGTTATCCTTGTCAAACATGCGATTGTAGCCTCTGGGAAAACAGAAGACGTATTCGTTAAGAAATACTTAGATGATGTGTACGGCGGAAGTGTCTATATTCCACAAGGAGGTGAGCAACATGCATAATTTCTTTGAAGGATTAATGGAATTTCATTTCCTACAAAATGCGCTTGTTTCAGCAGTCGTGATTGGTGCAGTTGCTGGAATTTTAGGATGTTTCATCATTTTAAGAGGGATGTCATTAATGGGAGACGCTATCTCTCACGCAGTATTACCGGGTGTAGCATTGTCGTATATTTTAGGCATTAACTTCTTTATTGGAGCCCTTGTGTTCGGATTATTAGCATCGTTCCTTATTGCGTTTGTGAATCAAAATAGTACGATCAAAGGCGATACAGCTATCGGGATTACCTTTAGTTCGTTCTTGGCATTGGGAGTTATTTTGATTAGTGTGGCGAAGAGTTCAACAGACTTATTCCATATTTTATTCGGGAATATTTTAGCCGTACAAGATATTGATTTACTCATTACATTGGTGGTAAGCGTAATCGTAGTAGTCGTTATTTTAGCCTATTTTAAAGAATTACAAGTAACGAGTTTTGATTCAGTCTTTGCTCAATCTGCAGGGATGAATGTACAGTTTTATCATTACTTATTGATGTTCCTATTGGCACTAGTATCCATTACGGCAATGCAAAGTGTAGGGACGGTTATGATTGTGGCGCTATTAATCACCCCTGCTGCAACAGCGTATTTATATTCAAATCGTCTTAAAACAATGTTAATTTTAGCCGCAATATTTGGCTCAGTCTCATCGATATTAGGGTTGTTTATTGGATATACGTTTAACATCGCTATTGGGTCAACCATCGTACTAACTGCAGCAACAATTTTTGTCGTAAGTTTTATCGTTTCACCAAAGCAAAGAGAAAGAAGGAAATCTCATGAATAAAATGAAAAAACTCTTTGTAGCAGCACTTGTTGTATTAGGAATTGCAGGATGCGCTACAAGTAAAGATAATAGTTCAAAGGCAAATAATGAAAAAATCAATGTGGTGACAACCAACTCTATTATTTATGATATGACAAAAAATATCGCCGGCGATTTAGTGAACTTACATAGTATTGTTCCGGTAGGACAAGACCCTCACGAGTATGAACCGTTACCAGAAGATGTTCAAAAGGTTCAAAAAGCAGATTTGATTTTATATAATGGAATCAACTTAGAAAACGGTGGGAATGCTTGGTTCACGAAGATGGTGAATAATGCGAAGAAGGAAGCCAACAAAGATTACTTTGCGGTGAGTGATGGCGTTGAAGTTATTTACTTAGAAGGGCAAAATGAAGCTGGAAAAGAAGACCCTCACGCATGGTTAAATATTGAAAATGGAGTTATTTATGCGAAAAACATTGCAAAACAATTGATTGCAAAGGATCCAAAGAACAAAGAAACATACGAGAAGAATTTAGCAGCATATGTTGAAAAGCTTGAAGCATTAGATAAAGATGCTAAAGCACGTATTGCTAAAATTCCTGAGGAAAAACGTTTAATTGTAACTAGTGAAGGCTGCTTTAAATACTTCTCTAAAGCTTATGATATTAAATCAGCATATATTTGGGAAATTAACACAGAAGAAGAAGGAACTCCAGAACAAATTACAAAATTGGTTCGTCAATTGCGTGAATCAAAAGTTCCGTCATTATTTGTTGAAAGTAGTGTAGATGAACGTCCAATGAAGACGGTATCTCAAGAAACGGGTCTACCAATCTACTCAACAATCTTCACTGACTCAATTGCGGAAGCAGGCAAAGATGGGGATAGCTATTACAGTATGATGAAGTGGAATCTAGATAAAATTATTGAAGGATTAAATAAATAATTATATAAGTCCAAATGTAAGCCTTTGAAAACAGCTCCTTTTTACCACGGTAGAGGAGCTGTTTTTATATAAAAAACTGTATTGACACCGATTACACCTAGTAGTAGACTTATATTGTAAGGAAAATCACAGAAGGAAGTGCTGTTTTATTATGGGATTAAATCAGTTTTTTGATGAGAATTTGGTTTTTTGTTTGAACCCTAGTACGCAAGAAGAATTGTTTGATCAAGTGGCCGATTTATTAGAAAGTCGTAACGTTGTGAAATCAACTTATCGAGCAGCAATCAAAGAAAGAGAGAAATCATTTCCTACTGGATTAGACATGGAATTTCTTGGGAAGGAATTACCAAATGTTGCGATTCCACATACGGATATCCAACATAATCTTACAGAAAAGGTAGTAGTGGTTCGATTAGCACGTCCAATTACATTTCATAATATGATTGCTCCAGATAAAGAAGTTTCGGTTTCTTTCGGATTCTTTATTATTAATAATTCAAGCACCGCTCAAACCAATATCTTGGCACAACTCATGGAATTCTTCACTGGAAGTGGCCATTTAGAAGAGTTGTCTAAGTTAGAAACGCCAGCTGCTTTATATCGCTTTATTAGCGAGGCAACTGCTGAATAATGGGTGTTATATTTTATTGAAAAGGAGGGTAAAGTGATGATTAAAATTTTAGCTGCATGCGGCGCCGGAGTGAACTCAAGCCACCAAATTAAAAACGCTCTTGAAGAAGAACTTTCTAATCGTGGATATGATGTTCAGTGCGATGCTGTAATGGTAAAAGATGTGAATGAAGATTTAATCAAGGGGTATGATATTTTCACACCGATTGCCGCAACTGATCTTGGCTTTGAACCTGGGATTCCAGTGATTGAAGCTGGGCCAATTTTATTCCGTATTCCTGCGATGAGTGCGCCTGTTTACGATAGTATCGAAGCAGCCATCAAAGAACATGGATTGAAGTAAAAATAAAGGTACTTATTTTAGGGGGTTATTTTAATGGATGCAATTATTTCTATTGCTAATAGTTTTTTTGATCCAATCATTAAAATGGGTGGACCAATTGTAATGTTAATTATTCTTACAATCTTGGCAATGATCTTTGGAGTGAAATTCTCTAAAGCATTGGAAGGTGGTATTAAACTAGCAATTGCCTTAACGGGTATTGGGGCAATTATTGGGATGTTGAATACAGCGTTCTCAGCATCACTTGCTAAATTCGTTCAAAATACAGGAATCCAATTAAACATCACTGACGTAGGTTGGGCTCCTCTAGCAACAATCACATGGGGTTCTGCATGGACTTTATATTTCTTACTTATCATGTTAATCGTGAATGTTGTTATGCTTGCAATGAAGAAAACAGATACATTAGATGTGGATATTTTTGATATTTGGCACTTGTCAATTACAGGATTATTAATCAAATGGTATGCTGATAACAATGGTGTCAGTGCAGGAGTTTCTTTATTCGTTGCGACTTTAGCAGTTGTATTCGTTGGGGTATTAAAAATCATCAACTCAGACTTAATGAAACCAACATTTGATGATTTATTAAATGCACCAAATTCATCACCAATGACATCAACTCATATGAACTACATGATGAATCCAATCATCATGGTGTTGGATAAAATTTTTGATAAGATTTTACCAGGTCTAGACAAATATGACTTTGATGCTGCAAAATTAAATAAGAAAATCGGATTCTGGGGATCTAAATTCTTCATTGGATTTATCCTTGGTATTGTAATTGGTATTATGGGAACTCCTCAACCAGTAGAAGGTTTGAAGGATTATGATACATGGCAACTAGTTATTAAGAGCTGGTTATCTCTTGGGTTAACAGCTGGGGTTTCTTTGGAATTATTCTCAATAATCGGATCTTGGTTCATCGCAGCCGTAGAACCTTTATCTCAAGGAATCACGAATGTAGCTACTAAACGTTTACAAGGACGTAAATTCAATATCGGTCTTGACTGGCCATTCATTGCTGGACGTGCTGAAATCTGGGCATGTGCCAATGTATTAGCACCAATTATGTTAATTGAAGCTGTATTATTATCAAGTGTTGGTAATGGTGTGTTACCTTTAGCAGGAATTATTGCAATGGGTGTTACACCAGCCTTGTTAGTAGTCACTCGTGGTAAATTACTTCGTATGATTATCTTTGGATCATTATTATTACCATTATTCTTATTGTCTGGTACATTAATCGCTCCATTTGCTACAGAATTAGCTAAGAGTGTAAATGCTATTCCTGAAGGAGTAAGCCAAACAGCTTTAATCACTCACTCAACATTAGAAGGACCAGTTGAAAAACTATTAGGTTGGACAATTGGTAATGCAACAACTGGTGATATCATGGCGATTGTAGGAGTTATCGTCTTCTTAGCTGTTTATACTGGATTATTTATGTGGTATAGAGGCCAAATGATTAAACGTAACGAAGAATACGCTGCAAAAGAAAAATAATCAGATAAAAATCTAATAAAAGTGCTAGGTTGTCCCTTTGTATTGGAGACAACCTAGTTCTTATTCTATCTAGTAACGGAGATGATCAACATGGAATTGAAAACAAAAGACTTAACAGTAAAATTCGCTACATTCGGTGGAGCATTAACCTCTATTAAGGATGCAGACGGAGTAGAATATTTATGGCAAGGAGATGCGACCTACTGGAGTGGACAAGCTCCTGTATTGTTCCCAATCTGTGGTTCAGTAAAAAATGATACAGTGAAATACGGTACAGAAGTAACTGGGAAGATTCCTAGACATGGCTTGGTTCGTAAAAAAGAATTTGAACTTGTTGGTCAAACAGACAATAGTATTACTTTTGCAATCGAAAGCAGTGAGGATACACTCGCTAATTATCCATATCATTTCCGACTAGAAATTACATATATTGTTGAAGGAAAGACGGTTCGGACACAATACAAGGTAATTAATAAAGAAACTCAAAAGACAATGCCATTCTTTATCGGTGGTCATCCAGGATTTAATTGCCCATTATTACCGGATGAACAATATGAAGATTATTATCTAGAATTTGATCAAGTTGAAACATGCAGCGTTCCAAAATCTTTCCCAGAAACAGGATTGCTAGATGTCAAAGATCGGACAGAACTGCTATATAATCAAAAGACATTGCCTTTAGATTATGCATTATTCAGCCACGATGCAATTACTCTTGATAAATTGCAATCGAGAGTCATCTCTCTAAAATCAAAAAAACATGATAAAGGATTAAGTTTAAACTTTAAAGAATTTAATTATCTGATTCTTTGGTCTACAACAAATAAGGGTCCTTTCATCGCACTTGAACCTTGGTCAGGTCTTTCAACCTCTCTTGAAGAAGGAGAAAGTCTTGAAAGTAAGAAGAATGTACGGTATCTAGAACCTGGGGAAAGTGCAGAGTTGGGATTTGACATTACAATCTTTTGATTATAAAAAAAGAGTTTCACTATTAATTTAAAATGGGATAGAGAGCTTCTGGTCTGCTCAGGATTTGAATAGACACAGAAGCTCCTTTTCTTCTAGAATAATCATTAAATTCTAATGATTTTCTCATTTAGTGGTTGACAGATGAAAAAAATGGGTCTAAAATACAAGTCAAGTTAACGAAAATAAATTCTTTGACAAAGAGAGTACAGAAGTTCGGCGTCTGCAGCGAGATGAGGTAGAGTGGAAGCTCATCGGATTAGAATTTCTGGAAGCGCACTTTGTAGAAGGGATGGAGAACGGAGTATCCATCTTCGCAGGACATGCGTTATCAAGCAAAAGGATCGGGAAGTAATTCCCCGTCAAATTTAGAGTGGTACCACGACAGACATCGTCTCTTATGAGTTTTGCATAAGAGGCTTTTTTATTTTAGAAGGAGGTAATAATATGAAGAACATTAAAATCATCTTCGTTAGTATGATGATGATTGTGAGTGTGTTTCTGGTTGCCTGTCAGAAACCTACAAGTATAGAAAATAGCACAGGATCGGTAGTGTTAGACCGAGTACTGTCAAAGAAAAAAATTGTGATTGGAACAACGGCAGATTATCCTCCGTTTGAATGGCATTTCGTCAAAGATGGGCAAGATTCAGTAGTAGGAATTGATATTGATATTGCTAATGAGATAGGAAAAGCGTTAGGGGTTGAAGTTGAAATTCGAGAAATGGAATTTAATTTTCTCATTGCCGCAATGAAATCTGGAAAAGTAGATATTGTGCTTGCTGGAATTACTCCTACGCAAGAACGTGCTAAAGAAGTCGCTTTCTCAAAGATTTATTATGATACAAAAATGGTGGCAGTAGTGCGAAAAGAAGATGCCTCTAAGTTTAAAACACTTGAGGATTTCGATGGCACCCAAGTAGGAGCTCAAAAAGGGACATCTCAAGAGGGAATTGTAAAAGATACATTAACCGGAGCTTCATTGACTTCTCAACCAAAAAATCCAACCTTAATTTTAGCGTTGCAACAAGGAAAATTAGATGCAGTCATTATGGATAATATTGCAGCAGATGAATTTGTAAAAGTGAATCCCGATATTACGATTGCTCCGGTAGAAATTCCGAGTGAGGACTTAGGAACTGCAGCCGTCGTCCAAAAAGGGAATGAAGCCTTTCTAGAAAAAATCCAAGCCGTACTAGATCAATTGGAAGCTTCTGGGAAATTGAAAGAATCAATTATCAAAAATACGAACTTAATGTCTGAATAGGAAGAAGGAATGGTAAATGGAAATTATATTCAAATATTGGCCACTATTTATAGAAGGAGCAACTACCACTTTACTACTATCGCTTTTCTCGGTACTCATCGGGGTAGCTTGTGGGACGTTAATGGCGCTTGCTCGATTAAGTCATCATTCATGGCTCTCAAAATTTGCTAAGGTATATATTGATGTGATTCGTGGAACACCGCTTCTAGTACAGTTATATCTTGTCTATTTCGGCTTAGCTACTATTTTTGATTTAAACGATTTTGTTTCTGGAGTCATTGCAGTCTCCGTGAATACAACTGCATACATTGCTGAAATTATTCGTAGCGGAATCCAATCGGTGGATAAAGGTCAAATGGAAGCCGCTCGTTCAATGGGAATGCCAAAAGCAATGGCAATGCAACAAATCATTTTACCCCAAGCAATGAAAAATATTTTACCTGCCATTGGGAATGAATTTGCTTCTCTTATTAAAGAAACGTCAATCGTGTCATTAATCGGAATTCATGATTTAATGTATAGTTCTGATACTGTCAGAGGGGCTACTTTTACAGTGTTTATCCCGCTCCTTGCAACAGCATTCTTATACTTTGTAATGACAACAACGATTGCATTCTTTATGGACAAACTAGAAAGGAAGTTACAAGCCAGTGATTAGAACAGAAAAAATTACGAAAAAATATGGTGAAAAAGAAGTATTAAAAGGAATTAGTACACACGTTGAACAAGGGGAAGTGTTAGTGATTATCGGCCCGTCAGGATCAGGGAAATCGACTTTCTTACGTTGTCTAAACTTATTAGAAGAGCCAACTAGCGGGAAGGTGTTCTTCAAAGACCAATGCATCAACGAAAAAGGGGTGGACCTCGATAGCGTGCGCCAACACTTAGGCATGGTGTTCCAACACTTTAACCTATTCCCGCATTTAACCGTCTTAGAAAATATCACGATTGGACCGATTCAATTAAAGAAAATCGACAAGGCGGTCGCAGAACAAAAAGCACACGAACTTCTAGAAAAAATGGGCTTAGCTGATAAAACGGATGTTTATCCAAATTCTTTATCTGGCGGGCAAAAACAAAGAATTGCGATAGCACGTTCGCTTGCAATGGAACCGGATGTACTCTTATTTGATGAACCAACTTCAGCGTTAGACCCAGAAATGGTCGGTGAAGTACTCAATGTAATGAAGGAATTAGCGGCAGGCGGCATGACTATGGTTGTCGTAACTCATGAAATGGGATTTGCTCGTGAAGTTGGAACGCGTTTAATTTTCATGGATGGTGGTGTCATTATTGAAGAAGGCCATCCAAAAGAAGTCCTCGAGAATCCACAAATGGAACGGACTCAATCATTTTTATCGAAAGTATTAATCTAATAGGAGAGAAGTCTTATTTGCGATGATGCGGATAAGACTTTTTTTACAGAAGAAATCCTTGCAATGAATCTTGTGAGGTGCTACAATGTAAAACGTAAGAATTACGATTTGAGAAAGGAAGACAGAATAAATCATGAAAAAAACAACTTTTATTGGATTATTATTGATGTTTATACTGGTTGCTGTTGGATGTACGCCAAGTAACTCTACGAGTCAAACAAAATCAGAAAAGCTAAAAATTTTAACGACTTTTTATCCGATATATGATTTCACAAGAAATATTGTAGGGGGTGAAGGTGAGGTATCACTTCTCATTGGAGCTGGAGTAGAACCGCACGAGTATGAACCTTCTGCTAAAGAAATTGCGAAAATGAGTGAAGCAGATGCGCTTGTGTATGATAGTGAATATATGGAAACTTGGATTCCAGCAGTATTAAAAACAATCGAATCAGATAGTAAAGTGAAAGCCATTAGTGCGACAAAAGATATGGAACTACTTCCTGCTGGTGAAGAAGAGGAAGACCATGATCACGCTGAAGAAGGCCACAGCCATGAATATGATCCGCACGTATGGTTATCTCCGAAACGCGCTATTCAAATGGTAGAGACTATTACGAAGCAGTTAGTGGAAGCTTTCCCTGATCGCAAAGAAGCCTTTGAAAAAAATGCCAAAGCATATATTGAGAAGTTGACGGCTCTAGATAACGAATACACGACTGCGTTGAAAGATGCCAAACAAAAGAATTTTGTAACGCAACATACAGCGTTCCGTTATTTAGCTTTAGACTATGGGTTGAACCAAATTGGGGTGACGGGTATTTCACCGGAAGCCGAACCTAGCCCTGCAAGATTAGCAGAGTTGACGAAATATATTAAAGAGAATGAAATTAAAATTATTTACTTTGAAGAGAATGCTACTGAAAAAATTGCTAAGACATTGGCGGATGAGACAGGAGCAATCGCAGAAGTGTTAAGTCCTATTGAATCTTTAACCCAAGAAGAAATGGATAAAGGAGAAGATTATATCTCTGTTATGAAGGAAAATCTAACGGCGTTGAAAAAAACAACAGATGTTCCTGGTAAAGAAATTCAAACTGAAAAAACTTCTAATCATTAGTTTCAAATGAAAAGGATAAGCAGGATTCGGTACCGAATCCTGCTTTTTTTGTACTAAAAATGGAATAGAAATACTCTCTAAAAAAGTATGTTTTAAAGATATTCAGCAAGGTAGGAAAAAGCAATGTATATTGAGGTTTATCAGTTGACTATTACTAAACTTATTGTATAATACTCTTTGTGTTAGTAAACATTAAGTTTAAAAGGAGAAGACAATGGAAATTGGACAACAGTTGCGTGCTCTTCGCATTCAAAAAGGATTAACGCAAGAAGAGTTAGCAGAGAGAACAGATTTGTCAAAGGGATATATCTCGCAATTAGAGAATGATTTGAGCTCGCCATCAATGGATACGTTCTTTGATATTCTAGAAGTGTTGGGATGCCCTGCAGCGGACTTTTTCGATGAGGGGCCAGAAGAGGCGCTCACCATCTACCGCCAAGAGGATATGACGATGATGGAAGACGCCAAATACCATACGACGGTTACATGGCTCAATCCAGACTCAAACGAGCATGAGATGGAACCCGTGATACTAGAGTTTGAAGTAGGTGGAGCGTACAAGACTTTCCAACCTTCATTATCTGAAACATTTGGGTATGTGCTCGAAGGTTCTATTCAGGTCAAGGTCGGTAAACAAGTTGAAGTAGTTTCCAAAGGAGAGTCCTTCTATTTTGAGGCGAAAGCCAAACACCAAATTAGTAACGCCGCTAACAAAACATCGAAAGTTTTAGTTGTGGCGACAGATTCGTATTTATAATTAAGAAAGTTAGGTGCTAGCAATGTCAAACAACACAATTATCTCATTTGAGAATGTGAACAAATTTTATGAGGACACTCATGTTTTAAAAAATATCAACTTCGAAATCGAAAAAGGAAAATTCTATACATTACTAGGGCCTTCAGGATGCGGTAAAACAACAATCTTACGTATCATTGCTGGATTTACAGATGTATCAAACGGAAAAGTGACTTTAAATGGAGAAGATGTAACAAAACTTCCACCAAATAAACGTAAAGTGAATACTGTTTTCCAAGACTACGCATTATTCCCACATATGAACGTATTCGAAAACATCGCGTTTGGATTACGCTTAAAGAAAACTCCAGAAAATATCATTAAAGAAAAAGTGGCAGACGCTTTAAAAATGGTGCAATTATCAGGTTACGAAAACCGTGAAATTTCACAAATGTCTGGTGGACAACAACAACGTGTGGCCATCGCCCGTGCTCTTGTCAATGAACCAGAAGTACTACTGCTTGATGAACCATTATCAGCATTAGACTTAAAACTTCGTACAGACATGCAATATGAACTTCGTGAATTGCAACAACGTTTAGGAATCACTTTTATCTTCGTAACACATGACCAAGAAGAAGCGTTGGCGATGAGTGATGAAATCTTCGTTATGAGCAAAGGTGAAGTCGTTCAATCAGGAACGCCAGTAGATATTTACGATGAGCCAATCAACCGTTTCGTTGCGGACTTTATCGGTGAAAGTAATATTGTTGATGGGGTTATGAAGGAAGACTACCTTGTAGAATTCGTTGGTAAAGAGTTCGAGTGTGCCGATGCCGGAATGCGTCCAAACGAAAAAGTTGAAATCGTGATTCGTCCAGAAGACTTAACGTTAACATCCATCGAAAAAGGAAAATTAACGGTTGAAGTGGATACTCAATTATTCCGTGGGGTTCACTACGAAATTATCTGTTATGACGAAAATGGCAACGAATGGATGATTCACTCAACTCGTAAAGCAGAAGTTGGATCAAAAGTAGGCTTATACTTCGAACCACACGACATACACGTAATGCGTTTTGGAGAAAGTGAAGAAGATTTCGACGCTCGTTTGGAAAGCTACGAAGACGAGGTAGAAGAAAATGACTAAACAATCTCGTTTCTTATTTTCCATTCCATACTTTATCTGGTTGTTATTATTCGTCGTAACGCCACTTGGAATGATTTTCTATAAATCATTCTTTGACATCAATGGGCAAGTAACGCTTGGAAACTATACAAACTATTTCGCGTCAGGAAACTACTTAGAAATGACATTCAACTCAGTGTGGTATGCATTTCTAGTCACACTGGTAACGTTACTTGTTAGTTATCCAACGGCGCTCTTCCTTAGTCGTTCAAAACATAAACAATTATGGCTTTTATTAATCATTTTACCGACATGGGTAAACTTGCTATTAAAAGCATACGCGTTTATTGGAATCTTTAGCCAAACAGGAACAGTGAATAACTTCCTTTCATTATTCGGATTGGCACCACAAGAATTCCTATTCACTGACTTCAGTTTCTTAACGGTAGCAGCGTACATTGAGTTACCATTTATGATTTTGCCAATCTTCAACTCGATTGAAGAATTACCGGACTCTCTGATTGCGGCAAGCCGCGACCTTGGGGCTACAAAATGGGATACGTTTAGACGTGTCATCGTTCCATTATCGATGAACGGGGTGCGTAGTGGAGTACAAGCGGTATTTATTCCATCGCTCTCACTCTTCATGTTGACGCGTTTAATTGGAGGAAACCGCGTGATTACACTTGGTACAGCAGTTGAACAACATTTCTTAGTTACTCAAAACTGGGGAATGGGTTCTACGATTGGGGTTGTATTGATTGTAGCGATGATTGTTTTAATGTTTATTACAAGAGACCGTAGAAAAGGAGGCGTATCTGAATGAAATTAGAAAAAAACAGCAAGTGGAGTAATTTTTACTTACTTTTTGTATTTGTAGTATTATACGCACCGATTTTCTATTTGATTTTCTATTCATTTAATAGCGCAGGTAGTATGAACGGATTCGAGAGTTTTACACTCGACCACTATAAAGCCGTTCTTGCCGACACACGTTTGATCGGAATTGTGTTAGATACATTAATTCTGGCACTACTCTCTGCATTGATTGCGACTATTATCGGAACACTTGGGGCTATCATGATTCATTACATCCGTTCAAATCGTCGTAAACAGGTATTATTAGGCTTTAATAATATTTTGATGGTTTCACCAGACGTTATCATCGGTGCCAGCCTCTTAATTCTGTTTACAGTGATTGGATTCAAACTCGGATTTATGTCCGTATTACTTGCACATATCGCGTTTAATATTCCAATCGTCGTTTTAATGGTTCTACCAAAATTATCTGAAATGAACCCATCGATGATTACAGCGGCAAGGGACTTAGGAGCAACAAGCTCACAAGTGTTAACACGTATCGTATTGCCATCAATTACACCAGGAATCTTAAGTGGATTTTTTATGGCGTTCACATATTCATTAGATGATTTTGCCGTTACATTCTTTGTGACAGGAAATGGATTTTCAACGATTGCCGTTGAAATCTACTCACGTGCTCGTCAAGGAATTAGTTTAGAAATCAATGCCTTAAGTACACTAATGTTCTTATTCTCATTAACATTAGTGATTGGATATTACTTTATTCAAAAATTCCAACAAAAACGAATGACTGGAAAGAGTGTAGAAAGTGACTTGTTGAAAGGAGTCACTTTATGAAACGATTAAGCATTCTAATCGGTACAATTTTGGTTGCTTGCTTAGTTTTGTTTGGCATTCGCAAAAAATTTGAGACGGCCACTGCTGGAAGTAAAGATACAATCATTGTTTATAACTGGGGAGACTATATCGATCCAGAACTGATTACCCAGTTTGAAGAAGAAACGGGCTATAAAGTTATTTATGAAACCTTTGATTCAAATGAAGCGATGTTAACAAAGATTAAGCAAGGTGGAACGAACTACGATATTGCCATTCCAAGTGAGTATACGATTAATAAAATGGTAAAAGAAAACTTACTAGAAAAACTGGATTACTCAAAAATCAAAGGGATGGAACATATTGACCCTCGATTCTTACATCAATCATTTGATCCAGAGAACACGTACAGTATTCCCTATTTTTGGGGCACACTGGGGATTGTATACAATACTAAGGTATATCCAGAAGGTTATTTGAAGGAATGGCGTGATTTATGGAAACCAGAGCTTAAGGATTCTATCTTATTTATCGACGGAGCTCGCGAAATGATGGGGATTGCTTTACAAACATTAGGTTATTCTTTAAATGAAAAAGATGAAACGATAGTAAAAGAAGCAGGAAAATACTTGAAGACTTTAATGCCAAATGCTAAAGCGATTATTGCCGATGAAATGAAGACGTATATGATTCAGGGTGAAGCTAATATTGCAGTGACTTTCTCTGGAGAAGCTGCAAAAATGTTAAATGAGAATGAAGATTTAGCATATGTAGTTCCTAGCGAAGGGACGAACTTATGGTTTGATAATATTGTTATTCCAAAAACAGTTGGCAACAAGGAAGGCGCATATGCGTTTATCAACTTCATGTTGCGCCCAGAAATCGCAGCGAAGAATGCTCAATATGTTGGATATGCAACACCGAACAAAGATGCATTGGCTTTACTACCAGAAGAAATAACTTCGGATGAGAGCTTTTATCCGAGTGAAGAGGCTATGGAGAAGATGGAGGTTTACGAGAATTTAGGAACCGACCTATTATCGCTTTACAACGACCTCTTTTTAGAAGCCAAGATCTTTAGAAACTAAGAAAAGTTGAGACACTCTCTCGACTTTTTTTATGCAAAAAATGAATAAAGGAACTTCGTTCCTTTGAAATTCGGGTGCAGGCATAAAAGAAGAGAAGATGGAATAGAGTTTCATTCGCCTTTAAATCCTACGGATATCTTTATAGTAGTGATAGTGACTGTACCGTGTTGAGCCTGTCGTCTCAACTACTACCGAGCTTCAAAGTGACTCTAGGAAATAAATTTCCAGAGTCACTAATTCACATCGGTTACAACCGCCACTATTCCTACTATAGAATCCGTGGATTTTAGGCTCATTGAGCTTATTGATAAATCACTCTTCCTTTATTTTGTCGAATTTCAAAGAAACGAAGATTTTTTTTGAAAAAAGGAGAGTGTTCGGACTTTTGGAGTTCTGCTTCTTGAAAGAGATGTTGGAAAGAGGAATAGGTCTTAGGGACGGCTAGAGGAACAAGGAGAGTGCCAAAAGGGTGCTAAGAGGTTGTTTGTACTTCTGTTCAGTGCCGATAAAAAAGCCCTCGTCCAAATGGAGAGGGCTTAGTATTAGTTTGTGTAATAAAGGTTAGCTCCTGCAAATTTTGGTTCACACGTGACCATAATTCCAAGGTTTCTGAAGGTTTCTTCGTCAGCTTTTTGAAGAATCACAGTGCTATGTGCTTGTAAGTGTCGTAAGTTTTGTAATTGGTTTTTAGCTGCTTCGGCGGCGGGGTTTGTCACGGCAGAGATGCTAAGTGCAATAAGGACTTCTTTGCTATCAAGTGAACGACGTTGATGTTTTAAGACGTCACTGCCTAATTGCTCGATGGCATTCAAAATTACAGGAGGGAGTAAGTGAATAGTATCTCCGATTTCTGCAAGGTATTTAATGCAATTAAGCAAGCAAGCAGCACCAGCAGTCATTGTATCCGATTGTTTTCCAGTAATGATTTCCCCGTTAGGTAATTCAAGCGCCACAACAGGGACATTTGAACTGGTCTCTTTTTGTAGAGCTACTGCTACAACAGGACGGTCTTTAGGGGATAGCCCACTTTCTTCCATGATGTACTTGCCTCGTTGAGCTGCTTCAAGCGTTCCGATACCGCGTTTGTAGTCGCATTGACCTGAGTAATAACGGCGGATGATTTCTTGATTTGAAGCTTCGCGAACGACTTCATCATCAGTGATAGCAAATCCAACACGGTTGACGCCCATATCTGTAGGGGAGTTGTAAGGGATTGGGGCATCACCGTATATCTTCGTCAAAATACGACGGAGAAGTGGGAATGCTTCGATGTCTCGGTTGTAGTTCACGGTTGTTTCGCCGTATTTTGCAAGGTGGAAGGTATCAATCATGTTAACATCTTCTAAGTCTGCAGTGGCTGCTTCATAAGCTACATTAACTGGGTGGTTCAGGGGTAAATTCCATACAGGAAATGTTTCAAATTTTGAGTATCCGGCACGATTTCCACGTTTGGTTTCATGATAGAGTTGGCTTAAACAAGTAGCAAGTTTTCCACTGTTAGCTCCTGGGGCCGTTATTACGACGAGCGGACGAGTCGTTTCGATAAATTCATTGGCACCATATCCAGCATCACTAACGATGGTTTCAACATCCATCGGGTAACCTTCTGTGTATCCGTGAGTGTAGACTTTGATTCCTCGTCGTTCGAGTGAGTTTTTAAATTGAGTTGCTGCAGGTTGTCCTGTGTAACGAGTGATGAGAACACTATTAATTTTGAGGTCCCAATAATGAAGGTCGTCCATTAATCGAAGGACGTCTTGGTCGTAAGTGATGCCTAGATCACCGCGAATTTTATTTTGTTCAATGTCACCCGCGTATACGCAAATGATAATTTCCGCCTTGTCTCGTAGTCTGTGGAGTAGTTTGATTTTTCCATTAGGGTCAAATCCTGGTAGTACACGCATGGCATGGAAGTCACCTATCAGTTTACCTCCAAACTCCAAGTATAATTTGTCATAAGTATTCACTCGTTGAAGAATATATTCACTTTGTTCTTCAAGGTATTTCTCGCTATCAAATCCTAATTTCATAGAACAACCCCCTTTATTTTATTTCAGTAGTATAGCATGAAAAAATGCGGAATTCTATAGAAAAATCAAGCTTTTTTAAGGGTGGGAAAAAGAGTTGCAAGTGTTTTTTTGACAGAGTAGAATAGTATTGGATTCACCCTAAGAAGCGGAGGAATATTCAATGAAAAATATGATTCATTATATCCAGGAATTTGGAGAAGTGTCCTTTAAAGAAAGACCTTTTTCTGCAATTGATGCGTTGATTTTAACGGAATTAGAATATTTACCTCTTGAGAAAATCGTTCCAGAGAATATGATAGGAAAGCCATTTGTATCTTTAATGAATATTGTAAGATACATACAAGAACATCAAGCGGAGTTAACTAAAGAAAATCCGTTGATGATAACTCAAGAACGCCTAGAATTATGTTACTCTGTAGCTTCTTCAAGTCGCTTTAAGAGGATAAAATGGTTCGGAGCTGTAAGCATTTGGGATAAAGATAATACCAAACAATTTGCAGCTGTGACGGTTGAAGTAGAAACTAACGTCAGACTCGTTATTTTTAGAGGGACAGACGATACGTTAATCGGCTGGAAAGAAGATTTCCTGATGACGTATTCGCCACTTATTGAGGCGCAAACGGATGCCAAGGAGTATTTGGCTGAACAAGCAAGTTTATGGGGTGGTGACTTAATGGTTTCAGGACATTCAAAGGGCGGAAATCTAGCGCTATATGCAGCGGCTGTTCAAAGTGAGGACGTACAACTACGTCTCGTGGATATATTTTGCTTCGATTCTCCAGGGCTCCATCGCTCTGTCCTGGAAACGAAGGGATATCATAATGTAATACCATTAGCAATACGTTATATTCCGCAAGATTCTTTGGTAGGATTAATGCTCGAGTCAGAAGTGCCGTATGTGATTATCAGAAGTAATGCTAATGGACTCATGCAACATAGCACAATGACTTGGGAGATTGAGGATGGTCAATTTGTGACGATGGACAAATTGACAAAAAATAGTCAATTAAACGATCGAACATTTAAAAAGTGGACAGAAACTGTCAGTGATGAGGAACTTGAACTATTCTGGGATATTTTCTTTGATTTATTATTCTCTGTAGGGATTGAAACGGTGAACGACTTATATGGTCAATTTATGTATTATGTACAGAAGTTTTTGAAAGCTGCTGGAGAAATGGATGAAGAAAAACGAGAACTATTGACTCGGATTGCGTTGCTACTTGTTCAAACAAGATTTGATGTTTGGAAAGAATCGATAGATATTAACGAATTAATTCAGTTTAACATGCCGAGTGTACAATTACCTAGTTGGGATGAATTACTGACCAGTTTGAGTTGGAAGAAAAATCGTTTCGAAGTACATTATCAGGCAACAAAAGAAAATGAAGAGATTCGTGCTTATTATCAACAACGACACGAACAAAAGAAACACGAAGAGAAATAAATGAGTTACAGGATTACTTCGAATCTTTACGGATATCTTTATAATAGCTGTAACGTTGCACCGGTTCGAGCCGATGTCTCTCACCTTTGGGAGTAAGACCAAAGATAAAAAATTACTCACAGTGTGAGTAATTTTTCTTATAGTGGTCTCAAATCCTTCGCACCGTGAAGGATTTCCGCAAGGATGATTTGGATTAAGCAAATCACAAGTGATGAAGCTTAATCCAATCAGCTACTGCGTCTAACTCTATAATGTAACTAAGATATAAATTTTATACTCCCTCTAAGCACAGTGGTTGAATGGAATGAGTTTAGCTGTAAACAGCTATCTCATTCCTATTCAACTTTGTGGGGGAAAGAAAACGAAATGGCATAGATGCAATTATATCTATGCCATTTCTGTCTTTCTCCCTCGTTTTAATGCGGATTCACGTTACTGCTATTATAGAATCCGTCAGATTCTTTGTAATCCTGAAATTGATTTCTTTCTTCGTTCCGTGAACCGTAAAAAGAAAATAAGAGTTGTCCAAAATTCACTTATAAGTGAATTTCGGGCAACTCTTATTGTTTATATTATTTTTCGCGTTCAATCGCGATGGCAACACCCATGCCGCCGCCTACACAGAGGGAAGCGACCCCGATTTTTCCGTCGAGTTGGTCGAGAGCATTGATGAGCGTGACCACAATACGGGTACCAGAAGCGCCGATTGGATGTCCCAACGCAATTGCACCGCCAAAAGGATTAACCTTTTCAGTTGGGATCTTTAATTCTTTAATGACGGCCATACTTTGAGCAGCAAAGGCTTCATTTAACTCAAAAATATCGACTTTATCTACAGGAATACGTGTTCGAGCAATTAATTTTTGGATGGCAGGAACAGGACCAATCCCCATGATAGAAGGATCAACACCAGCTTCGGCATAGCCTTTTACCGTTGCAAGAATCGGAAGGTTAAGTTCTGTAGCGTATTCGCGTGTAGTCATAATAACACACGCCGCTCCATCGTTAATACCCGAAGCATTTCCAGCTGTGACCGTCCCATTTTCTTTGAAGGCAGGTTTTAGGCCAGAGAGTGTATCCAGAGTAGTATTTGCACGAATGAACTCATCGGTATCTAGTTGTTCTTCGTTTTTTGTTTTTCGGTTAGAGATAGTAACCGGAGTAATTTCTTTCTTAAATCGTCCTTCTGCTTGCGCTTTAGCGGCTTTTTGTTGAGAGGAAACAGCAAAAGCATCTTGTTCTTTGCGGGAGAATCCGTATTTTTCAACGATGTTTTCTGCGGTAATCCCCATTGCATCTTGTGAGTAGGCATCCGTTAAGCCATCATTGAATAAAGAATCTACTAAGGTTACAGGACCATTTTTAGGTGCGAACCGTTGTTGTAATAAATGAGGAGCAAGGCTCATATTTTCCATTCCACCAGCTAGAACAATTTTAGCATCTCCGAGTCGAATAGATTGAGCCGCCGAAATAATGGCCTTTAATCCAGATCCGCAGACTGCATTGACCGTAACTGCAGTACTGGTATGTTCTAGCCCAGCACCTAACCCTACTTGACGAGCAGGATTTTGACCTAGTCCTGCTTGTAAGACATTTCCAAAAATAACGGTATCAATTTGCTTTGCTGAAAGATTTGCTTGTTTAATGGCAGCTTTTGAAACCGTAATTCCTAATTCAACAGCAGATGTTGTTTTGAATTGTCCACCGAATTTACCAATCGCCGTACGAGTTGCACTAACGATGACGATATCATTTCCGTTCATAAATGTGTTTTCTCTCCCTCTTAATCTACTTCTATTGTATTCTATAGGATTTTATAAAAGAAACCTACCAATTTATATAGAATAAATAGTAAAGAATTTTTTAAATTCGATGACTTTTAGGGAATTCAATTGTAGGAAAGGTGTTTTTTTGCTACTATAAGGGTTGCTAAGAAAGAAACAGGGGTCTATATGGTGTGGAGAGACTCCCTATATAAAGGAGAACAATCGATGAATATTGGAATAGATAAGATTGGCTTTTTTGTGCCTCCGACTGCACTAGATATGGAAACATTAGCAGTGGCACGTGGGGTAGAGCCAGCTAAATACACGATTGGGATTGGACAGTCGACAATGGCTGTAGCTCCAGTAACCCAAGATATCGTGACTTTAGCCGCAAATGCTGCTTTATCTATTATTGATGATGATGACAGAGAATCTATAGACATGGTTCTATTTGGAACCGAAACAGGAATTGACCAATCAAAATCAGGAGCAGTGTACCTCCAACGATTATTGAACTTGTCTCACCATGTACGTTGTGTAGAACTTAAACATGCTTGTTATGGGGCAACGGCAGCACTACAATTAGCAAAAGGACATATTGCCTTAAATCCAACTTCAAAAGTGTTAGTTATCGCAAGTGATATTGCTAAATATGGATTAAACTCAGGTGGAGAACCAACACAAGGAGCCGGAGCAGTTGCGATGATCGTTTCTGCTAATCCACGTTTGTTAGCCCTAGACCAAGAAACGAGTCTATTTTCTGATGATGTCATGGATTTCTGGAGACCCAATCACGAGGATTATCCAATCGTTGACGGGAAATTCTCAAACGAGCAATACATCCGTTTCTTTGCAGAAGTATGGAACGATTATCAAGCAAAAACAAATGCGCAGTTCTCAGACTTTGACGCGATTTGTTTCCATTTACCATATACAAAAATGGGGATGAAAGCCTTCAAGCCATTCTTAGAAGAAATGAGCGAAGAGGAACAAGAACGCTTCACAGCGCGTTACCAAGAAGCAGCCGTGTATAACCGCCAAGTCGGAAACATCTACACAGGTTCATTATTCTTAAGCTTCATCTCATTATTAGAAAATAGTTCTGTATTAGTAGCCGGAGACCGCATCGGATTCTTCAGCTATGGATCAGGAGCCGTTGGGGAATTCTTCGCCGGCGAATTAGTCGAAGGGTTCGAAAACCAATTGCATATCGCAGAACATAAAGCGTTACTAGAAAACCGTAAAATGTTGACAGTAGAAGAATACGAAGAAATCTTCACAGAAGTGGTGGACGCAAGCGGTGAACAAATTTTCACACGTGAAGACAACAGCCCGATTACATTAACAGCCGTTGTTAACTATCAGCGTCAATACACAATCAAATAAAGCGAAAACCGTAGCCCGTATAAGGCTGCGGTTTTTTTGTTGAAGATGCAAAAAATAAAAATGTAGCATATATGTTACATTTCAAATTTTAAAATTAAAAGTAAAATATAAACGTTGAAATGATGCGGTTTTTAGTAGTTTGCTCAACAACCTATTTTTAGCGGCATTGCATAATTTCGGAATAGAGTAGTAAAAATTCCGAGAAAAAATCAAAAAATTTTTTCAGTCACATCCCACTTCAAATTACCGAAAAGTCTCAGAGACCCCGATAGGATGCAGTTTCTACTACCTATCAGGGGTTACATCAAAATGAGTGGTGCAACTCTTTTTTTCATTTTTTTATAAGAGATTTGAATAAAATGCACAAAAAGTGATACCGAAGAAAGTTGCGGATTTTATAATCGCAGTAACAGGGAATCGCATCGGATGTAAATTAGGCGGAGTAGGGACTTGCCCCGTACTCCGCGTTTGAAGCTTCGAAGGTGCAAGACCAAAGCTTGCACCGGTGCCCCATTATCGTTATTAAGAAGAAACGACTCTGGGATGCGCTCTCTACCACCCAGCAGGGGTTACATCAAAATGATTGGCGCAACTCTTTTTTTCATTTTTTTATAAGAGATTTGAATAAAATGCACAAAAAGTGATACCAAAGAAAGTTGCGGATTTTATAATCGCAGTAACAGGAAATCGCATCGGAGAAGAATTAGGCGGAGTAGGGACTTGTCCCGTACTCCGCTTTTGAAGCTTCGAAGGTGCAAGACCAAGGCTTGCACCGGTGCCCTGTAACAGCGATTATAAAAATAATCCGCAAGGATTCGAAGGTATCACTTTTTTGTGCATATTTACTTACAAATACTTCAGCACTTTTTGCTATTTTGTGGTATCCTATGTAAAGAGAAAATGAAAGAAAGTAGTAGCACCATGAAGAAAATTATCGTCATAAACACCGGTGGTACGATTGCCATGAGTGAAGACCGCTCAACCGGTAACGTAACCCCAACAAGCACAAACCCATTAACCAACTCCGACACCATTTTTGCTCCAATCGCAAGTGTCGTCGTAGAGGATCTATTTAATCTTCCGTCTCCACATATGACGGAGGAAAAAATGTGGGAAGTTCAAAAACGAATCGTTCAAGCGCAACAGGAAGGCTTTGACGGAGCGGTGGTGACTCACGGAACCGATACATTAGAAGAAACGGCGTATTTTTTAGAGTTAACAACAGATGGAACATTCCCAATCGTTTTAACGGGCGCGATGCGTTCTAGCAATGAAATTGGAGCGGACGGGTTAGCGAACTTACGCAGTGCCATTATTACGGTAACGAGTCCAGAGAGTGTGGATAAAGGCGTTCTTGTCGTGATGAATGATGAAGTTCATGCGGCAACATATGTGACAAAGACACATACTACAAACGTGGCGACTTTCCAAACACCAACCTTTGGGCCGCTTGGATTAGTATCAAAGAGTGAAGTCATTTACTTCCAAAAATTCTTACATCATGAATATTATCCAATTAAAGAACTCTTGGATAAGGTATACTTAATAAAAGCATATGCTGGAATGGATTCCATGTTATTTGATGCCATTGCCGATTCAGATGCCAATGGAGTCGTCATCGAAGCTCTTGGAGCAGGGAATCTCCCACCAATGGCACTTCCTGGATTGCAACGTTGCTTAGACAAAGGAATTCCAGTCGTTCTTGTATCCCGCGCATTTAACGGTGTAACGTATGACGTCTATAATTATCTTGGCGGAGGCAAACAGCTCCATGAAGCAGGAGTGATTTTCACAACAGGACTTAGCGGGCAAAAGGCTCGTGTGAAATTATCTGTGTTATTAAGCGCTCATGCAAACAGAGAGACAATCATTAGAGCATTTCAAGTATAGGAAAGAGGAATAGATATGGTTAGAAAAATTGGACGAGTGGTTCGTCAATATGAAGGAAAACCGATTATTTACGGCATGCCACTAGAAGAGCTAACTACTTGGTTTGAGGCAAAAGGCGAAAAGAAATTCAGAGCAGGTCAATTATGGGACTGGCTTTACCGCAAACGTGTAACCAGTTTTGAAGAAATGACAAACTTACCAAAACCACTGATTGAACAGTTAGAAGCAGAATTCACATTCCCAGTGTTAAACGAACGTATCAAACAACAATCAACAGATGGAACACGTAAATTCCTCTTTGAATTAGCAGATGGCCTCTTAATCGAAACGGTATTAATGCCACAAGAATACGGCTTATCCATCTGTGTGACCACACAAGTAGGATGTAATATCGGATGTACTTTTTGTGCCAGCGGAATTATCGCAAAACAACGTGATCTTGTTGCTGGGGAAATTGTAGCGCAAGTCATGCACGTACAACGAACATTAGATGAAGTGTCTCCTGGGGACCGTGTCAGCCATATCGTAGTCATGGGGATTGGGGAACCATTCGATAACTATGATAACGTGATTAAATTCTTGAAAGTGGTCAACTCTGATAAAGGCCTTGCAATTGGGGCTCGTCATATCACAGTATCTACAAGTGGTTTGGCTCCAAAGATTCGCGAGTTCGCAGACGAAGGATTACAAGTCAACCTTGCATTATCACTTCATGCGCCAGATAACGATACACGTTCTCGTATCATGCGTATCAACCGTAAATATCCAATCGAAGTCGTGATGGATGCCATTAATGAATATATTGCTAAAACCAATCGTCGTGTAACCTTCGAGTACATCATGCTCGATCACGTGAATGATTCGGTGGAACAAGCGCAACAATTGGCTGACCTTCTTGCGGATAAGAAACGTCTTTCATATGTCAACTTAATTCCTTATAACAAAGTGCGTGAACATGACCAATACGAACGTAGTGGAAAAGAACGCGTAGTAGCCTTCTACGATGTGTTGAAGAAAAATCACATCAACTGTGTCGTTCGTAAAGAATTCGGACATGATATCGAAGCAGCCTGCGGACAATTACGTTCAAGCCAAATGAAACGTGACCGCGCTGAAAAAACAAAAGCATAATAAAATAGAGATACCACACTTCAGAATAGAGGTGTGGTTTTTGTGTGCAAAAATCAAACAAAAGTCGATATTTTTATAGGAATTTGATTGAAATCAACAAAAGGACTCTATTTTATAAAAGAAAATTTGCTATAATGTTAATAAAGGAAACGGTAACAGAAACAGTTAAATTAAGATACAAGTACAGGAAGGAGTCGTTCGAATGTTAGAAGTTCATATTCAGAGTTTTTCATATGGGAAAAAAGAGATTCTAAATCAGATTGACTTAGAGCTTCCACCGGCTCAGATTATTGGGCTAGTAGCACCAAATGGTGTAGGGAAATCTACGCTTATCCAAATACTATCTGGACATTTAAGAAATAACGGTATTTCGGTGAGTTATCACGGAAAGAATTATACGACTGATACATTATTTATGAGACAGCATATCGTGAAGATGCCGGATCAATCTGAATTATACGATGAATTAAATGGAATCGAGCATTTGAATTTCTATGCTTCGATGTGGAAGGTAGCTTCTGGAACTGTTCAAGCCGTGGTCGAGCAGTTAAAAATGGAAGACTATATTCATCAAAAAGTGGGTGGGTATTCACTAGGGATGCGGCAACGTCTTTGTTTTGCATTAGTGCTGGTTACAAAAGCAGACTATATGCTTGTGGATGAAGTGATGAACGGGTTAGATCCGGATAATGTAGAATTGATTTCTAAAGTGTTGAGACAGTTACGGAATGAAGGAAAAACGATTATGATGGCCTCTCATTTACTGAACAATCTCGATTCGATTGCCGACAAGATTTATTTTATGAAAGAGAAACGAATCGCCTTGGAATATGCACCGCAAAAAGAAGGCGTTGATACACTTCAATTGACCTTTGTTTCCAAAGCGTATTTCGAAAAGTTTGTAGAGCAATTTCCAAGAGAAGTAGAAAGGCTGAATAGCGAAGAAAGACAGCTTAGCATTCACCTTACGGAGGGTGAGCTTCCAAAAGAAAAATGGAAGTGGATACTAGAAAACATCCATCAATGTAGTGAAATTAAGATTGGAGCAAAGGGTTGCTACGCACTTTATAAAGAACTGTACGGATAGTACAATCGAAAGTTTAAAAAGAGAGGAGAAGCTAGCATGAAAACACAATTACTGTTGATTGTTCGAAATCGATTAATGAAAATTCAGTTCATCGGTTGTGTATTGCTGATGGTTGTGTTTCTTGTGGTGAATTTTCAACAAAAATCTTCTCTCAATGAACTTTTGAACAGCACTTTAAATCAAGGAGATAAAATTCATTTGATACTAATCAATGAATATGAAGAGGAAGCGAAGAACAGAAGTTTAACGGAAACAGAGGAAAAATGGCTAGAGAATGCAGTTGCTTATCATCGTTCAGTAACAGCGTTTCAAAACCAAGATTATAAAACTTATATAAAAGAACAGATTCATTTTTGGGAGTTGCGACTCGAATTAAGAGATAAAGAACAATCGCCCCTTCCGATTTATAATACAATTGGATTTAATCCTAGTAAGCAGGAACAGTTAGAGTATAAGAATATCAAACAACATTTGATGGAGTTTCGTTCTTTAGACGAACAGGGTCGTTATCAATTAGACGATATTTTACGAATGGTCAATCGAATTTTTTGGATGGAATGGACAAGATATAATGAACCGATGATGTATTGGTTGCCAGTTCTATTTTCAATCTTGCTACTATTTATCAGTCCTATCCTTTTAGACGATTGGAAGCATCGTAGTATGTTAGCTGTGAAGCCGATTCGTCAGTGGAAATATTTATTACAAAAAATCAGTAGTTACTGGGTTGTGAATATGGCGATTGTAATTCTTGCTTTATTTGTAGTTTTCTTAGTACAGAGCATATCTTTTGGCTGGGACAACCTCACTTCGCCGTTTCTTGTATTTCGTGGGGAGAAGGAGACTCTCATGCTACCGTTACAATTTATCGGAATCGTCCTACTCTTTGCAGCGTGTGTGCTACTATTCTTAATCAATCTCGTTGCATGGTGTAATCAGTTGAGTAGAAATAAGATGGTAGGGTTCATCGCAGGGCTGATGGTTATTTGGGCAGAGCCTATCTTCCGTTCAATGAAGATTTATCCTTCTTTTGCAGACAAGTTGCCACTGTACTATGTGAACTTTGGCTCTGTCATCCAAGGTATGAAAGATGATTTTTACGCGATGGGTACGTTTACGATTTCAAATGGCTGTACTAGCTTACTTGTGGGAGCGTTCGTGTTCTTCTTATTGACGGTTGGAACTTCTTGCTGGCAAGAGCGTCAGAGACGAGGAGGTTTGGTATGAGTAGATGGGTTCAATTAGATAGAATACATTTAAAGAAAAGAGGATTTTTCTATAAGATACCCCTTCTTATCTTAGTAGTTGCGGTGCTTGCCATGGGATATCATCACGTTACAGGAAAACCGTCCTTAAGAGATGTGATTGAGCGACAGTTTTCTCAGATAGATGAACTGAAAGATTCATTTGAGAATCAAATGACGATCGATGAAGATACAAAGAAAGAGATGAATACTACTTTCCAGGCGCTTTACCAAACATATGCACAAGAAAATGGGATTTATACAGTGAAGGAGAAAACGGAACGGCTGATTCCGATTTATGAAAAGCGGTTGGAATTGGTTGAGTCTCTTCTAGGACGTGGGTCACATGAATGGGTGGATTCGTTAGAGAGTCCTATGCAAATTAAAGCGAAACTCCAATTATTCCATTATTTAGTTGGAAAAGAAATATCCTACCAAACCTATTACCAGTATGGTGATTTTATACAGACGATTTTCCAACTTCTTGGCTACGGAACCCTTGTTTTCCTTTTCCTTGTACAAGTTGGGGGATATTTAGAAAGAAAACAACGACACCGAACGCTACTAGAAGTAGTGCCGATTTCTAATAAAGAAGAATTATTGACAGAAACGGTCTATTCTTTGAAATACTTTTATGCTTTTCCTAGTCTTCTTGTGATTCTGTCTGTAGTTGTATATGGAATTCTAATTCAAGAGAATGTTTTTCTGTTTCCTGTATCGTATTTGACTAATGGGGAAACAATCTTTATTTCAGCGACTCAAGGAATCCTGCTGGAGATTGGATATCCATTGTTAGCAATTGTTGGATTATTCATTGCACAGATGCTACTCTTTTTCTTAATTAAAGATACGATGGTGTCGGCGATTGTCCTCTTTATCCTCGGATATTTGAGTATTGGAGGGTATTCGTTAGGGTCTATTTTATCGATTAGTGTGTTACCAGCTCTACAGCAGGGAGTCCCGCTTGTGATAGGAGCTTTTGTAGGAATGACTTTCTCCATTATATTCATTGGATTAAGGTTAAAAAATATAAGGAAGTGAGAATTTGAAAAATTCTCACTTTTCTTTTGTTTTCCGCCTAAAGTCCGATGCCTAATTGTTTAAGAATGTGTTAAGCTCTAAATGTAACATAGACTAGAACTGGAGCGAGTATATATGAAGGTTGTTTTTCAAAAATTTAAAAAAGAAGTGTTCATCATGATTATGCTGCTCACCCTTATTGCAGGGGCGCAGCTTGTATCCAGTATCGTGAATGCGCAGACTTTAGATACTTTAGTGAACATGGATATTCATAATTTCTTTTATAAGGCGATTTGTTTAGTCATTATTTTTGCATTTTATTTATTGTTTACCTATATGCTGATTCGCTATCAAGCCTACTTTAATCAAAAAGTAGCGACATGGTTACGGGACCGTATTAGTCATTCTATTGAAGCGACGTCTTATGGACGCTTTTATGAAAAGAATAGTCAAACGTACATCTCGTGGTTTACAAGTGACTTGGAACAGATTAAAGGGAATGCGATTGATCCAACCTTTGATGTCATTGGAGGAATTATTTCTGCGGTCATTTCTGCGGTAGCATTATTTATGTATCATTGGTCTATCGTCTTACTAGCGGCTATCTGTATTGTCATCATGGCCGTGTTGCCGGCTTTGTTCTCAGCAGAACTGACAGAAAAAACCATCAAAGTGTCAGAAGCCAATGAAAAATTCGCAAAATCCATTTCGGATTTATTAAGCGGATATGATACCCTATTTGTTTTTCGGAAGCTAGCGTATTTAAAAGACAAAATTCATGAAAAATCGGTTGAAGTAGGAGATATGCATCGCGATTTTAGTAAGTCGATGGCCAAAGTTGCCGTTAGTGGCGGTATCGGGAATGTCTTTAGCCAAATTTCAGTATTCATCTTAACGGGATACTTGGCTTATATTGGCGAAGTGAGTATCGGGAGTATTCTAGCAGCAATGGCACTAAGTAGCACCATCTTCAACGTGCTCGGAAATATTAGTCAAAAGATTGGTTCGATTAAGAGTACGGACTCATTGTTTAACAAATATGAACAATTAGAACCAGCAGCTCTTGTAGAGGAAGCACCAGAAGAGGCACCGCGCACTCTTATTGAAGTGAGTGATGTTTCGTTTAACTACGGAGAAAAGGTGATATTAAATCATGTGTCTCTTGGCTTTAATGAAGGACAAAAATACGCGATTACTGGTGAAAGTGGAACAGGGAAATCAACGCTGTTAAATATTATCGCTGCTAAGTTAACGGAGTATTTAGGAGAAGTGAAACTTGCTGGAGTCGATGTGAAGAAACAATCCTATAATGAGTTATATCGTCAAATGGTCTATATCGCTCAAAAACCACATATCTTCACGACAACGATTCGCGAAAATGTAACGCTCACTGAAGCGTATACGGATGAAGAGGTTTGGGACTCTCTTGAAAAAGTAGGACTTGCTTCTATCGTAAGAAACTTGCCGCAGGGATTAGATACAGTCTTAGGCGATGGCGATTCAAATCTATCTGGCGGACAGTTGCAACGAATTGCTTTTGCACGTGGATTGATGAAACAACCAAAAGTCTTCTTGCTCGATGAAGTCAGCTCCAATTTAGATGAAAAGACAACCATTGAGGTGTTGAAGCCAATCTTAGAAGATAAGAGCGTGACCGTTTTATGGGTAACGCACCATCTTCCTGAAGCGTTAAAAGAAAATATCGATCAAACAATTCAAATGAGTGAATTAAATCAAACAGCTTAACGATGTTTAGTGACCTTCCTATGGATGAATAGGGAGGTCTTTTTTGATGATTAAAATGACAGAAAACAGCGATTTAATAGTATTTTACCCTTAAAAGGAACAAAAAACAGTGTAATAAATGAAGAAAATGTGACTGAGAAACTAAGGAAATTCTACCAACTCGTAACAAAACTATATCAAATGTTACAAAAAATAAAAAAGTTGTAATCTTTTTGTAACAAAAACATCAGATAAAGTCAAAAAAATTAATTAGCCTTAACAAAGCCCTAGAAATCAACATTTTCAATTTTTTTCATGGTAAAGTAAGAACATCAAATAAGTTCGCACCCAAAACAAAAATATTGCGAACGAGGTTTTTGACTTTTACAAATTCAAAAATCGGAAAGGATCAACATGAAACCAATCAAAAAGAAATTGATGATGGTGACAGCATCACTTACGTTTTTAGGATTTGCAGGATTTTCAGTAAACTCAGCAAATGCGGAAGAAGTAGCGTGGACAGCCCGTACTGCTTCAGAAGTGAAACAAGACGTCAAAAAAGACGATAAAGGAACGCAAGAATACACTATTAAATGGGGAGACACATTATCTGTTATCTCGGAAGCAACGGATGTTTCGTTAGATACACTTATAAAAGTAAACGAAATTCAAGATGCTAACTTAATCTACCCTGGAACAGTAATTCGTTTCTCAGCTGACCAAAAAGAAGTGACAGTAGAAAATGGAAATGAACAACATTCATATCGTGTACAAGACAACAATGAAGTGAAGGAAGTTGAAAAATCAGAAGCACAAACGTCTAGCTCAACAACGACTAACACTCAATCTTCTTCACAAGGTGGTTATTATGTAACAGTTGAGGCGACAGCTTACTCATATAATGAGTCAGGATTGTCAAGCTATACTGCTGATGGAACAAATCTTGTGAATGAACCTAACGTTATCGCGGTAGACCCAAGAGTTATTCCATTAGGATCATACGTTGAAATTCCAGGATATGGTATTTTCCGTGCTGCAGATACTGGTGGAGCTATTAACGGAAACAGAATCGATGTTCACTTAGTGAACTTATCTGATGTGTACAACTTTGGACGTCGTACTATCACGATTCGTGTCTTACAATAGTCACCGATTTTAGTAAAACTTAACGAAGAGCCTGGCTAACAGTCGGGCTCTTATTTTTTTATAGAAAGTTAAGAAAAGGTTAGACATGGCTTGGAAACTGGGAAAGGTATGGAAACTATGGTATATTAGTACCATCGATTAGAAAATAGAAACCGATTGGAGAGGGAATTTTATGAAGAAAAAATTCGTTGGAGCGTTGCTATTAACTTCATCATTAGCTTTAGCAGCTTGCTCAAATAATACGCCAGAAACAATTGCGACAACAAAATACGGAAATGTTACAAAAGAAGAATTCGTTTCAGCAATGAAAGAAACAGTAGGGGAACAAACCCTTCAACGTTTAGTATTAACAAAAGTTCTTGAAGGTTCAGTTGATGATGCAAAAGGAATAAAAACTGAAGCAGAACAAGAAGTAGCTAAATTAGTTGCTCAATATGGTGGAGAAAATAAACTGTTAGCAGCGCTGCAACAAAGTGGTATTACTTCTGTGGATGCTTATCGTCAAACGATTTACTTAAATAAATTAATGACAGCAGCAGTTAAAAAAGCTGCAAACTTCTCAGATGAAGATATTCAAGCATACTATGATAAATGGGAACCTGAAATTACAGTGCAACATATCTTAATCGCGGCTAAATCATCTGCATCAGATGAAGAAAAAGCGGCAGCAAAAGCAAAAGCGGAAGATTTAATTCAACAATTAAAAGATGGTGCTGACTTTGCGGAATTAGCAAAAGCAAACTCTGCAGATACTGGTACAGCTTCAAATGGTGGAAAAATTGGACCGTTTAAACGTTCAGATATGGTTAAAGAATTTTCAACAGCAGCATATGATTTGAAAAATGTAGGAGATATTACTGAAACTCCAGTTCAAACGCAATTTGGATACCACATTATTAAATTAGTATCTAAAGATGAAAAGAAATCATTGGATGAAATGAAAGATCAAATCGTAGATGAAATGACACAAGCGAAATTAAAAGATACAGCATTTGTTCAACAAACGATGGTAAATCTATTAAAAGATGCTGATGTGAAAATTTCAGATGAAAGCTTACAAAATGCATTGAAGAACTTCATGCAAGCAGGTGAAACAACAACTACATCTCAAACAACGACTACATCTCAAACAACGACAGCAAACTAATGCCCTTTGCATGACTATACAGCCGGTTGTAACTAGATAATAGTCTGACAGACATTGTAATTTTTGAAGGAGAAGAAACAGAATTCATCAGTTTCTTCTCCTTTTTTGATAGATATATTAAAAAAATTAAAAACAGATGTCCACAGTAGGTAGAATTGATTGACAGCAAAAAAATAAAGAGTATAATTCAATCTATAATGCTAAGAGATGGAAAGTACTCATATTCACACTTGTTAGAGAGCTTAGGGGTGGTGAAACTAAGCAGTGTTGTTATGACGAAAATGGCCAAGGAGCAGACTTTTCGAACGATAGTAAGAGAAGTACGGGGCGCCCGTTATAGCGGTACGATTTCAAATAGAATTTTTTTGGAATCGGGTGAGGTTTATTCAGTGATGAATGAACGAATAAAGGTGGTAACACGGTATTTTGTAATAATCGTCCTTTGCTTATTCGTAGGCAAGGGATTTTTTTATTGTGTTCGACAGTGCAAGGAGGAATGTTTCAAATCAACTTATACTTAACAAAATAAATAATTATTTAATGGAGGGAAAAATATGAAAATCAAACACTTATTCTTAACAGCCGTTGCAGCGATTACTTTAGCAGCGTGCGGAAATCAAAGTTCACAATCATCTGAAAAAGAAACAGCAGCGCCAGCGCAAACTGTGAAAGTAGCAGTAGTAGGAAGTGCGGCACATGAAATCTGGAATTACGTAGCTGAAAAAGCGAAAAAAGAAAATATCAATATCGAAGTTGTAGAAATGAACGATTACGTTTTACCAAATACAGCGCTTGAAGAAGGTTCTGTACAAATGAATGCATTCCAACACCGTGCTTATTTAGCGCAATGGAATAAAGATAAAGGAAGTGACTTAAAAGAAATTGGAGTAACCTTTATCACACCACTATACTATTTCTCAACAAAATATAAATCATTAAAAGATTTACCAGATCATGCAAAAGTGTTAGTTCCAAAAGAAGTTGCGATTCAAGGACGTGCGCTAGTAGCGTTACAAACAGAAGGTTTAATCACGCTAAAAGAAGGTGTGGGTACGAAAGCGTCTCTAGCAGATATCACAAGCAACCCTCGTAACTTAGAAATCATTGAAGCAGAATCTGCACAAGCTCCTCGTATGCTTCAAGACGTCGATGCAGCGTCTATTAATGGATCGATGGCACAAGATGCTGGACTAAAAATTGAAGATAATATTTTCTCAGATGCAGACCACTTAGATACGATTCCTAAAGATCGTTACAACATCATTGTTGTAAAAGCTGAAGATGCTGATAATCCAACATACAAAAAAATTGTTGAATTGTATCAATCAGATGATGTAGTGAAGAAAATGAATGAAATCGCACCAGGGCAATACTTCCCAGTGTGGAATTCAGATAAATAAAGCCTTTAGACGTCAGAGTACAAGAGTGCTCTGACGTTTTTGTTATTCTAAGTCCTATGTTCGTGTTTGAAGGTGAAAATGTTGTTATTATAACAAATGGAGGAAACGAATTTTCTTAAAGTGAACGAAAATAAATTTTGAAAGTTAATATGTACGTGTTTGATATTATAATACGAAAATAGTTCTAGTATACTTAAGTCATCAAATAAACGAACAAAAGGGGTTAGCATTTCAATGGATAAGTTTTTTATATAAGCGTAACATTCAGCTGATAGTGAACAATTTTATTGAACTTTGGCCGTAATAGGGCACCTAGGTATTTTTGCTTAGGTGCTTTTCCTTTTATTTCATGATAGGATAGAGGAGACAGAAAGGGAGTTGACTATGATAGAACAAACAACTGAAATCACTGTATACGAGCGTTCCGTAGCGCTTGTGAAGGCAGAACTCACTCAATATAAACCAAAACAAATCGATACGGTATTAGGTCTCTTACAAGATGGGAATACAGTACCGTTTATTGCACGTTATCGTAAAGACCAAACCGGCTCTTTAGATGAGGTGCAAATCCGTGAAATTGAAGAGCGCCAACGTTATTTGGAAAATTTCGAAAAACGAAAAGAAGAAATTAGCCGTCTCATTGACGAACAAGGCAAACTCACACCAGAGATTACGGCAGCATTAAGCAAAGCGACAACTTTAACGGCATTAGAAGATATTTATCGTCCGTATAAACAAAAACGTCGCACGAAGGCAACAATTGCTAAAGAAGCGGGACTAGAGCCGTTTGCATTATGGTTACTCATGACGACGAAGGATTCTGTAGAGGAAAAAGCGGCCACATTTATTAATGAAGAAAAAGCGATTCTAACGGTCGAAGATGCGATTAACGGTGCTGTAGAGATTATCGCTGAATGGATTTCCGATGAAGCAAAATACCGTAAACAATTACGTCAATTTACGCAAAAGAACGGTGTCGTGAAGTCTGTCGTGAAGAAAGAAGAGCTCGATGAGAAGAAAGTCTACGAAATGTACTATGACTACGAAGAACCAGTGAAATCCATCGTTCCTCACCGCGTGCTTGCCTTAAACCGTGCAGAAAAGGAAGACGTAGTGCGTGTGACGATTGAAGTCGACGTGACAAACCCTCTTACAAAGATTAAAGAAGAGAAAATCAAAAATCCGTCGTCACCATCTGCACCGATTGTCGAAGGCGCGATTGAAGAAAGCTACAAACGATTCATCGGACCAGCGATTGAACGCGAAATTCGTAATGAATTAAGTGAAAAGGCGCAAACACAAGCGATTGCGATTTTCGGGGAGAACTTGAAGAATCTATTACTGCAAGCACCAATGAAAGGCCAAGTCATCTTAGGGCTCGACCCAGCGTACCGTACAGGATGTAAATTAGCGGTAATCGATGAAACTGGAAAAGTGCTTGGTAAGTCTGTAATTTACCCTCACGTAGGAGCTTCAGAAGCTAAACGTGCGCAAGCGGGAGGACAATTCCGTCGCATCGTGGAACAGTATGGTGTAACACTTGTAGCGATTGGGAACGGAACGGCTAGCCGTGAGTCTGAACAATTTGTGGCGGAACAATTACGACAACTCCCTCGTAAGGTTGTTTATACTATCGTCAGCGAAGCAGGTGCCTCTGTGTATTCTGCCAGCGATATCGCACGTCTTGAATTCCCAGATTACCAAGTCGAAGAGCGTTCCGCAGTCAGCATCGCTCGTCGCTTGCAAGACCCACTAGCAGAATTGGTTAAAATCGATCCAAAAGCCGTTGGGGTTGGACAATATCAACATGACGTGCCAGAAAAACAATTAGATGAACAGTTAGACTTTGTCGTTGAAACAGCCGTGAACAAGGTTGGGGTCAACGTGAATACGGCGAGTGCCGCTCTCTTAGAGCACATTGCGGGATTAACTAAAACAACAGCAGCTAACGTAGTCGCTTTCCGTGATGAAAATGGTAAGTTCACAAACCGTACGCAATTGAAGAAAGTACCTCGCTTAGGGCCAAAAGCTTATGAGCAAGCCGTTGGGTTCTTACGAATCATCGATGGAACGAATCCATTTGACGGCACTGACATTCACCCAGAGTCTTATGATGTTGCTAAATCTATTTTGAAAAAAGCTAATGCCGAAAAATTAGCGCTTGGTTCACCAGAGCTGGAAGAAGCCCTTAAAGGACTGAATATGAAAGAACTGAAAGAAGAATTTGGCATCGGACAAGAAACGCTGGAATTAGTGTTGGATGGATTATTGAAACCAGGACGTGACCCACGTGAAGAAGTTGCAGGCCCAATCTTACGTAGCGATGTCTTGAAGATGGAAGATTTACAAGTGGGAATGGAACTCGAAGGAACCGTTCGTAACGTAGTAGACTTCGGAGCGTTTGTAGATATCGGTGTGAAACAAGACGGCCTTGTGCATATTTCGAAGTTGAAAAAAGGCTTCGTGAAACATCCGAGTGATGTCGTTGCGGTTGGGGATATCGTAACAGTTTGGGTGACGGAGCTTGACCTTAAGAAAGGTCGTGTCGGCCTCTCTATGATTGGACCGGAAAATAAATAAAAATGTTTATACGCTATTACTGCGTTCTGCTTGGAATCTTCATAGTAGCGACAATAGCTGTACCGGGGTGAGCCTTGCGTCTCACTCCCTACTGAGCCTCAAAGGGACTCTACGGATGACTCCTAGAGTCCCTAGTTCGCATCAGTTACACTCGCTATTGTTGCTACTATAGATTTCGTGCAGAACTTCGTAATAGCTTTTTTTGCCATCATAAAGATGCTTTAGTGGGAAGGAAGCGTGTATGGCAGTTCCTAGCAGGAGTTCTTTATAGTAGCGACAATAGCTGTACCGGGGTGAGCCTCAAAGGGACTCTACGGCTGACTCCTAGAGTCCCTAGTTCGCATCAGTTACACTCGTTATGATCGCTACTATAGATTCCGTGCAGGACTCCGTAATAGCGTTTTTATACAATCATAAAGATGTCTTAGTTGGAATGTAGCATTCTCTTTTAGTTACTTGCACAGAAAATTACTAATAAAGTGGAAAGTAAAAAATAAGTTGCTGCATAAAGATGATTCCGCTAAGACTAACGGATTCTATAATCACAGTAACATGATACGCATCGAATGTAAATTACGCGGAGTAGGGACTTGTCCCGTACTCCGAGTTTGAAGCTTCGAAGGTGAGAGACGGAACGGCTCGAACCGGTGCAACGTTACAGTGATAATGAAAGCATCCGATAGTCGAAGAGGAATCATCTTTCCACCAAAGCACACTTAAATTTTCAGTAAATCCCACTTGCATTAGTGGTATTTTTTGATGGATAGAAGTATACTAAAAGAGTATATGCTTTAGGCATTTATTATCAGAAAGGGGAGTGCGAGATGACTCAAAATCCTGCTTTAATTCAGTTGAGTGAAAATGCAAATCAAATCTATCAACTGATTTCAAAACAAAAGACACATCTTTGCTTGGCAAAATGTCCGGCCTTTGAAGAAATAATCGACACACAATTATTCGGATTATCAAAACAAGTTGAATTTGCTGTCGCAATGAACTTAATTCACGTCAATGAAGGACATCAAATAATGGCTGATTTAGAATACGCGTTAAACGATATGTATACTCAAGTGTACGAAACGTCACGTGAACGTTAGAGGGGGACTATCGTGGAAAAGTTTCAAGAAAGAATGAAACATATTCTGAATGTAGATCCTCTGATTATGGGGTTATATCTGGTACTTTCTGTCTTTGGATTAGTGATGATTTATAGTGCAAGTAGTTACTATGCATTGACCAATCAAGGCAACTCAGAAGCATTCATGTTAAAACAATTTTTCTTTATTGTAGTTGGGGTGCTCATTGCACTTGGGATTTCACTGCTCCCGGAAAAGTTCATGAAGAGTCAGAAATTCATGGGTGCTGTGGCGGGAGTTATTTTCCTCTTATTAGTGATTGTATTGTTTACTCCTCGAATTAACGGGGCAAAGAGTTGGATTAATTTGAAACTCTTTAGTTTACAACCGTCTGAAATGGTAAAACTATTTGTAATCTGGATTTCTGCCTATATCTATAGTAGAAATGAGAAAGATAAGCGCGATTTTAGATTTTACTTAATTCCAACGGGTGTTACTGTATTTTTTATTATGATGGTTATGTTACAACCTGACCTTGGGACTTCGATAATTATCGCTGGGGTAGCTATATTACTAGGATTGATGACAGGCGTTTCAAATAGAGCTCTAGGAATCTGGGGAGGAATATTTGCGGCAGGATATGGTTTGACATATCTTGATTCGTCAATTTTCGAAAAAATCGGGTTAAAAGCGTATCAATTGAGTCGGTTTACATCATTTCATAATCCTTGGAGTGATCCAACCGGAGCTGGATATCAATCTATTCAAGGATATCTAGGGTTGTCAAGGGGGAGTTGGTTTGGAACGGGACTCTCGAATTCTGTTCAAAAAACGGGATTCTTACCTGAAGCCCATACCGATTTTATCTTAGCTATTGTTGGTGAGGAATTAGGGTATATTACCATCTTTATTTTGCTTCTTGCAATATTAGGGTTAATTATCGCAATCATCCGTAAGGGAAATCAATGTCGTAATCTGTTTGGAAAATACTTATGTTATGGCGTGGCTATCTTATTTTTAATTCAATCAGGAATTAATATTGGTGCACTTGTAGGGGTAGCACCCTTAACCGGAGTTCCGTTACCGCTTATTAGTTATGGTGGATCCAGTTTCTTTGCTTCCAGCGTTGGAATTGGATTAGTCCTCTGGACTGCCCGTAAAGATAAAGAAAGCCGTGAACAAACACCTCCTTTAAACAGAGAGGAACTTCCAGAAGAGGAAGAGGAAAAAATTATCGAATTTAAAGCGATGTAGAAGGGAGAACCGATGGAACAACAGGAAAGACAAGCGCTCGTTGTTTGGTTGTATACATTGAAACCAATTAAACAGTTGAAGAAGTTTGGAAATATTCATTATGTTTCTAAACGTCTCAAATACATTTATCTATATGTTTCTAAAGATGAAGTGGAAAGTGTGACTGAACGTCTTTCTCATTTTCATTTTGTGAGAAAAGTGGAGCCTTCACTCAGACAAGAGATTCGGATGGATTTCACGCACATTCTTCCAGAACTTCGGGAAGAGATTGAAAAAGATAAAGCAGAACAAAAGTCTGCAGGGATTTTATAAAAATAAGCCGTGTCCTATCAAAAAGGACACGGCTTTTGATTTAGATTAGGAAGATACCACATAAAACGGAAAGGATTCCTAGCGTGACTGCTACCCCTAAAAAGAGAATTGTCGAAGAAGAGGTGAAAAGTGAATGATTCTTATGCTCCTTAATAAGAGTGAAGCTTTTTAAAAATAGAGTGAAGAAATCTGTGAGACTTAAATAAGAAAATATCCCAATCATTAAGCTAATGAGTGCGCACATAAAAAGAGCGTTGCTAAGGGCAAGTAGACTAAAGGGGCCCGTCAGCGTTACATAGCCCATACATAATAATAGTAGGATTCCAGAGATGAGTCCTATTTTTTTATAGTCGAATGACATAAGCTTCCTCCTTTTCGTGTCGTTCTTTTCACTGTAGCAGAACTTTCCGAAATACGCAACGGCTAGCTTGAAACGAATTAGTTGAAACTTTAATTCTTTAGATAGTATGATGAAACAGAATGAAGAGATTGATGGAGGTGCAGAGTTGAAAAACTATTTAAAATATATCGGGAAGCGTGTTTTCTACATGTTCCTAACGTTATTCCTGATTGCGACGATTACATTCTTTCTAATGAAACTATTACCTGGGTCTCCATATGCCAATGAAGAACAGTTAACACAGGCGCAACTAAAAATTATGAATGCTAAGTATGGGTTAGATAAGCCTGTATTTGTTCAATATTTGATTTATATTACTGGATTATTCCGTTTGGACTTTGGAGAATCGTTCCAATATAACTCTACAGTTGCAAACCTAATTTTCTCTCGTGTAGGACCAAGTTTCCAATTAGGATTTCAAGCCTTAATTTTCGGGACGGTAATGGGTTCGCTCCTTGGAATGGTGGCAGCGATGAAACAAAATACATGGGTGGATACAGTTGCAACATTCTTTGCGATTATTGGACGTTCGGTACCAAGTTTCGTGTTTGCCGTTGTACTTCAATTAGTCTTTGGAGTGATTTTCCCAATTCTACCAATTGCACTATGGAATCAAGGGTTTATCTCTTCGATTCTTCCAACAATGGCGCTTGCGATTTCACCAATTGCCGATTCGGCACGTTTTGTAAGAACCGAAATGGTAGAAGTGTTGCATTCGGACTATATTGAATTGGCGCGTGCAAAAGGCTTAAGCCGTTTTGAAGTCGCGTTTAAGCATGGATTTAGAAATGCGATTATTCCACTGGTGACTGTTCTTGGTCCAATGCTTGTTGGGCTCATGACGGGATCAATGGTTATTGAAAATATTTTTGCAATTCCTGGAATTGGGGAACAGTTTGTAAAATCAATTTTAACCAATGATTACCCAACCATTATGGGTGTAACAATGCTGTATTCGACATTGCTCGTTTTTGTTATCTTGATTGTTGACTTGCTGTACGGATGGATTGATCCTCGTATTCGTATTACTGATGAAGGAGGGAAGGCGTAATGGCAGAATTAACAGAAAAAGAGTTATTCCAACGAGTGGATTTAACTCATAGTGCTGACCGTGAAAAAATTGCAGCACCATCGCTTACCTTCTTACAAGATTCTTGGAGACGATTGACGAAGAATAAAGGAGCATTAGTTTCTCTATTCATTATTTTAGTCATCGTGCTACTTGCGATATTAGCACCGGTAATTGCACCATTTAATCCTTCAGAACAAAATACGGCATTTGCAAACTTGCCAGCGCGTATTCCGGGTCTCTTCAACGGCTACCGTAACGGCGTCGATGTGTATGCGCAACAAGGAGTGCCAGAAGGTGTGAATTTCTACTTTGGAACAGACAACCTTGGTCGTGACTTGTTCTCGCGTGTACTATATGGAACGCAAACATCGCTCATTATCGCCTTTGTGGCAGCGTTGTTTGATATTACGATTGGTGTGACATACGGAATTATTTCAGGGTGGTTTGGTGGCCGTGTGGATACTGTGATGCAACGGTTTTTAGAAATCATCTCAGCGATTCCCAACTTAATCATTCTTGTATTAATGTTACTCGTATTAAAACCAGGTCTCGTGTCGATTATTATCGCGATTGGATTTACTAGCTGGGTAACAATGGCGCGTGTTGTTCGTGCACAAACTTTGAAACAGAAAAACTTAGAGTATATCTTAGCATCTCGTGCATTAGGGCAAAGTTTCTGGAAGATTGCTTTTAAACATTTATTACCCAATATGGCAGGGTTAATTATTATTCAGACAATGTTTTCAATTCCTTCAGCGATTTTCTTTGAAGCGTTCTTAAGTTTCCTTGGAATTGGAATTCCAAGTCCAGATGCCTCATTAGGTTCTCTCATTAATGGGGGATACAAGACATTCCGAATCTATCCTCACTTGATGTGGTTCCCTTCAGGAGTACTCTGTGTTCTAATGATTAGCTTTAACTTATTGGCAGACGGGTTACGAGATGCCTTTGACCCAAAAATGAAAGACTAGGAGTATTCGAATGAGCGAAACTATTTTATCGATTGAAAACTTACGAATCCACTTCGAAACATTTGCGGGAGAAGTACAAGCGATTCGTGGAGTGAATCTGAAGTTACAAAAAGGCGAAACACTTGCTCTTGTTGGTGAGTCCGGCTCAGGGAAGAGTGTGACTGCCAAAAGTGTCATGAAACTATTATCGAATAATGCGGTCGTTAAAGAGGGAGCTATCACTTTTAAAGGTGAAAACATCCTCGAAAAGAGCGAACGTGAAATGCAATCGATTCGTGGAAAAAAAATCGCGATGATTTTCCAAGACCCTATGACGTCTTTAAATCCGACGATGAAGATTGGAAAACAAATTACAGAAGTAATTATGAAGCACGAGAAAGCTTCAAAAGAAGAAGCTAATAAACGTGCTGAAGAATTACTTGAACTAGTCGGTATTCCAAATGCAAAAGAACGGATGAAACAATATTCTCACCAATTCTCTGGTGGGCAACGTCAACGGATTGTCATCGCCATTGCCTTGGCGTGCAATCCAGATGTGCTGATTGCCGATGAGCCGACGACAGCACTTGATGTAACCATTCAAGCACAAATTATAGAACTCTTAAAAGAACTTCAACACCAATTCCAAATGGCGATTATTTTTATCACGCATGACCTTGGTGTGGTCGCCAATGTCGCAGACCGTGTAGCCGTGATGTATGCCGGGAAAGTTGTTGAAGTAGGAACAGCAGATGAAGTATTCTACAATCCGCAACATCCTTATACGTGGGGATTGCTTCGTTCTATGCCAACATTGCATACAGGAGATACACTCTATGCGATTCCTGGAAGCCCACCAGACTTACTCGACCCACCAGTAGGAGATGCCTTTGCGCTTCGTAGTGATGTGGCGCTCGAGATTGACCGTGTGAAGGAACCACCGATGTTTGAAGTGAGCCCAACACATTTTGCGGCTACATGGCTCTTGGATCCGCGTGCTCCAAAAGTACCTGTTCCTGAAGAAATCTTAAGAAGACGAAACCTCTTCTTTACAGAAGGAGGACAGGTGCATGACTAATACTGAAAATAGAAAAAAACTGCTTGAAGTAAAACACTTAAAACAGTATTTTGGTTCAAAGAAAAATGTGGTAAAAGCCATTGATGATATTTCCTTTGAGATTTTTGAAGGCGAAACATTCGGTCTCGTTGGAGAATCTGGTTCGGGAAAATCGACAACTGGACGTGCCCTACTTCGTTTATATAAGCCAACCGATGGTGAAATCCTGTTTGATGGGAAAGATATCGCTAGCTTGCAAAAAGGGAAAGAATTGCTTGAGTTTCGAAAAGAAGCACAAATGATTTTTCAAGATCCATATGCTTCCCTTGATGGCCGTATGAAAGTACGTGATATTATTGCAGAAGGTATTGATATTCATGGTCTTGCGAAAACAGCAGAAGAACGCGATGCCATGGTGGATGAGCTTCTTGAAATCGTAGGGCTAAACAAAGAACATGCGAACCGCTATCCACATGAATTCTCAGGCGGTCAACGTCAACGGATTGGGATTGCGCGTGCTTTAGCCGTGAATCCAAAATTCATCGTCTGTGATGAAGCCATTTCAGCGCTAGACGTATCGATTCAAGCACAAATCGTGAACTTACTGAAGAGATTACAAAAAGAAATCGGACTTACGTACTTATTTATCGCCCATGACTTGTCTATGGTGAAATATATCAGTGACCGTATCGCCGTTATGTATCGTGGTCGTATTGTGGAATTGGGCTCGGCAGAATGCGTGTATAATAACCCGCAGCATCCGTATACAAAGAGCCTGCTTTCGGCTATCCCTCTTCCAGACCCACGCGAAGAAAAGAATCGCAAACGTGTGGTCTATAAAGGGGAAGGATTTAGCGAAGAAGCAAGCTTACAAGAGGTTGAACCAGGTCATTTTGTTCTACTATAATTACGTAAAAACAACTAAGAATTCGGTACTTTTTGTTGAAGATGTGGACAATCGAACAAGAATTCTGTAAAATAACAGTACTATCAAGATGATAGAACGCTTTAATAGCGATTGAATGAGGATATAGAACATAAATTTTCTTCATAAAGAATAGTCCATGAGAAGGGAGAGACAGTTGTGTCAAATCAAGAAGTTTTTGATAAAGTAGCTCAATTGATTGCGAACCGTTTTAGTGTAGACGTTGCAAAAGTAACTGAAGGCATGACGTTCCAACAAGACTTAGGAGCAGATTCACTAGATGTAGTTGAATTAGTAATGGAATTAGAAGACGAATTTGGTGTACAAATTTCAGATGAAGATGCGGAATCAATCACAACGATTGGAGATGCAGTAAATTATATTGCTTCTCACCAAGCATAATTCAACTTTCCTAACATGGAAGAGATAAAAGAGAACAACCTGCTCCTACAGGGAGCCTAGGTTGTTTTTGTATAGAAAAAGGTATAGGCAGGAATTAAGAATACGTTTACATGATAAAATAATTAAAATGGAATAAAAATACAATGAAAAACCGTTTTTCAATATTGTAGTGAAATAATCTTAGTGGTATTATTTTAGGTATTGAAGAATATCCTATCAGGAGGGAAATCAAATGAACAAAAAAGCAATTGCTGGTTTATTAGGTGCCGCTTCTTTAGTAACATTAGCTGCATGTAATAATGGCAACAAAGCTGGGGATACTGCTGCTTCAAAACAAGAAGAACATAAATTCCCAACAGAAGTAACAAATGAAGGAACACCAATCCAAGGTGGAACGATTAACTATGCAATCGTTTCTGCTTCACCATTTAAAGGACTTATTAACCCATTGATGTATGTAGATACTGCAGATGGTACTTTAGTGGACTTAACAAATGCATCTTTATTCGAATTCGATGCTAACCAACGTATCAAAAAAGATGGCGGTATGCTTGAATTTGATTTAGATAAAGATAATAAGATCGTAACATTAAAATTACGTTCTAAAGACTATAAATGGTCAGATGGACAACCTTTAACAATTGATGACTACATCTTCAGTTATGAATTTATGGGACGTCCAGATTATGATGGACCTCGTTACGACGAAAATGCTGAAAATATTGTTGGGATGAAAGAATTCCATGAAGGTAAAGCATCTTCAATCTCTGGTCTTGAAAAAGTGGATGATCAAACGGTCAAAATTCACTTAAACGAAGTATATCCTGCATTAGAATTAGGTGGGAATGCAATCTTAGGAAATATGATTCCAAAACATATCTTTAAAGATATGACTTATAAAGAAGCTGCGGCTTCAGATGCATCTCGTAAAAACATTGTAGGAAACGGACCTTTCATTGTAGATAAAGTAACTCCAGGGGAATCTGTAACATTTAAGAAAAATCCTTACTACTATAAAGGAGAACCTAAAGTAGACGGATTGAAAGCGGATATCGTTTCTCCAGATTCAATCGTATCTGAAATGAAATCTGGTAAATATGACTTTGCCTCTATGCCAGCTGATCAATACGACGTTTATAAAGATTTAAATAACGTAACATTATTAGGTAATGTAACAAACTCAATCAGTTATATTGGATTCAACATGGGACACTTTGATAAAGCGAAGAAAGAACATGTCTTTGAACCAGCTAAGAAGATGAGTGACCCAGAATTACGTAAAGCAATCGCTTATGCAATTGATAATGAAACTGTTGCAAACGAAACTTACCAAGGTTTACGTATGGGTGCAAATACATTATTATCTCCATTCTTTGGTGAAATCTATGCAGATAAATCTGAAGTTCCAGGATTCACTTACAATCCAGACCAAGCTAAGAAAATCTTAGAAGATGCTGGATACAAAGATACAGATGGTGATGGTTATGTTGAAGATAAAGAAGGCAAACAATTAACAATCACATTATTAGCTCCTAAGGGAAGCGAAACAGATGAAGCCGTTATTCAACAATATATTGAATGGTGGAAGAACGTTGGTTTACGTGTTGAATTACTAAATGGTCGTTCTTTAGAGTTCAACGCTTATGCTGAAAAACTTACTAAATATGCAGATGACTTCGATATGTGGTTAGGTGGATTCACAATTGGTTATAACCCTGACCCAGATGGATTATATGGTCCTAAAGCAGCGTTCAACTTTGGACACTATGTAAATGAAGACCATACGAAGATGATTGAAGAAATTGCTTCTGCAGCTTCATTTGACCCAGCAAAACGTGCTGAAATGTTCAAGAACTGGCAAAAATTCGTATTCGAAAATCCATTTGAAATTCCTCGTTTCTATGCTTACTCTATTACAGCTGTAAACAAACGTGTTAAAAACTACAGTATCGCTCAAGGTCAAGAAACTGACTGGAGCCAAGTTGAGTTAACTGATCAAACGGGTGTAGCTAACAAATAGTCTATTTCAATTGAATTTGAAAAGAAGGTCTCGTAATTTGATATGTACCCCCTTTACTGGACAAACCAGTAAAGGGGGTATTTATTATG
>CAURBR010000008.1:0-65147 GCA_963523415.1 uncultured Streptococcus sp.
ACGCATAATAAATACCCCCTTTACTGGTTTGTCCAGTAAAGGGGGTACATATCATCTCTGAAGTCTTCTTTTGTATTATGATTCTGCTATAGATTGTTCAATCCATTGCCAAGCTTTTTCAACACCTTCACCCGTTTCAGAAGAAAACGTTAAAAATAAATCTTCTGAAGGTTTTCCAAAAGCTTTTCGGATGATACTAACATGCTTGTTCCATTTACCACGAGGAATCTTATCACATTTCGTCATTACAATCCGGTAAGGAATTCCGTAATATTCAAGAAACTCTCTCATTTGAACATCTTCTTGACTAGGTTCGTGTCTAAAATCGACTAAAATCAATACTAGTTTAAGAGGTTGTCTTGATGTTATATACTCTTCAATCATCCTTCCCCATTTTTCACGTTCTTTTTTTGAAACCTTCGCATAACCGTACCCAGGAACATCAACAAAATAGAACAAATCGTTTATATTGTAGAAATTTAATGTTTGTGTTTTACCTGGTTTACTAGAAGTACGAGCTAAACTCTTTCGTTGGATTAAACGATTAATGAAAGAAGATTTTCCAACATTTGATCGTCCGGACAATGCAATCTCAGGAAGGTCAGAATCCGGATATTGTGCAGGACCCACTGCACTAATTGTAAATTCAGCTTTATTAACCTTCATTTTCTAATCCTTTCTTATCAGGAATCTTAACAAAAAGTAATAAGATTGTTCCTATAATAAACAACGCAATTAGAGAAAATACACCATCCAATGAGTTTCCGGTCATTTGAGCAGTAATCCCTAACAATGTAGTCCCTAATATAGATGAGAATTTCCCAAAAATATTATAAAAGCCAAAAAATTCATTGGCCCGATTCGCTGGAATCAATTGACCAAATAGCGAACGACTTAGTGATTGAACTCCACCTTGTGCTGTTCCAATTAAAATTGCCAATAGCAAGAAATCGTTATACGTTTTTAATCCTAAAGCCATTACACAAATAGCAATATACGTTCCGATTCCAACGAATAACGTATTTTTATTTCCAATCTTTTTAGACAAATACCCATAAAAGAGGCTAAATGGGAACGCAACAATTTGAACAATTAGGAGAATAACAATTAAGCTATTACTATCTAGTCCCATATCAGATCCAATAGCCGTTGCCATTTTTATAATAGTTCCTACTCCATCAATATAGAAGAAATAAGCAACTAAAAAGATAAATACATACTTATGTTCTCCAATTCGCTTAACTGTTTCAAATAAACGCGAAAAACTATCCTTAATCGGATGATTCGATTTTTCAATATAAGTTTTTTGTTTTACAAAGCTCCAATACGGAATAGTGAAGCCAAACCACCAAGCTGCTGTAATAAAGAATCCAGCAATTACAACAGCGCTTGAGTTTAATCCACTAAATTGCATAATCATCATGAATAATATAAAAGGAAATACACTTCCGATATATCCATACCCATACCCAGCTGCAGAAATGCGATCCATCCGTTCAAATGTAGTTACGTCCATAATGGAACTATCATAAAAAATATTCGATGCTGAATATCCAATTGCAGACAGCGTATATAATACTAACAAAAGAATCCACTGATCATTTTCAACAAACATCATTCCTAATACAGAGAATACTCCCAATAAAGTACTCCAAGTAAACATTGGCGTTCGATACCCTTTATAGTCAGCCAACGCTCCTAATACAGGAGCCATAATGGAAACAGCAAATGTCGCTAAAGAATTAGCATACCCAAGATACGCTGTAGAATCCGCAGAAGAGATTCCTGCATTTGCAGTTACTGACTTAAAAAACAAAGGAAAAATTGCTGTAGTAATCATTAAAGAATAAACTGAATTTGCCCAATCTTGCAAAATCCATGAAAATTCTTCCTTTGTATATCTTTTTTCTATCAAGGACATTAATCCTCTCATACTTGTTTTCTCCCTCAATTCTTCTATTAAAATAGAATGAGATACATCAAAAATTCAACATCTCATTCTATTCTACTAATATTCTTTATACCCTGATTAGGATATTAGACGATTTTCGTCGTCGTATAAATCAGGTTCCCCTGTCCCGTTGACAATAGCTTCTGTCACGACAACTTTAGTTATATCTTCACGGCTTGGAATATCGAACATTAAGTCCATCATAACGGACTCAATAATACTTCTTAATCCACGAGCTCCAGTTCGCCTTTCAATGGCTTTGGCAGCAATAGCTTCTAATGCATTTTTTTCAAATTCTAAGTTCACATCATCCATAGCAAACAATTTTTGATATTGTTTGACTAAGGCATTCTTTGGTTTTGTTAAAATATCTACCAAATCATCTTTGGTTAAAGGTTCTAAAGCTGCCATTATCGGTAAGCGACCAATAAGCTCAGGAATTAATCCAAATTTTTGTAAATCCTCAGGAATGATTAATTGCATTAAACTTTCATGATTCGTTAAGTTTTTATTAGAAGATCCAAACCCGATAACTTTCGCTCCAAGTCTTTCCTTAACAATCGTTTCAATACCATCAAATGCTCCTCCCACAATAAACAGGATATTTGTAGTATCAATTTGAATTAGCTCTTGATGAGGGTGCTTTCTACCTCCTTGTGGTGGAACTGACGCAACTGTACCTTCTAAAATTTTTAATAAAGCTTGTTGAACACCTTCTCCACTCACATCTCGAGTAATAGAAACATTTTCACTTTTACGAGCAATTTTATCAATTTCATCAATATAAATGATTCCTTTTTCAGCTCGTTCAACATCATAGTCGGTAGCTTGTAATAATTTCAAAAGAATATTCTCTACGTCTTCCCCAACATAACCAGCTTCTGTTAATGTTGTTGCATCTGCAATTGCAAAAGGTACATTTAAAATGCGCGCAAGAGACTGTGCTAAATAAGTTTTCCCAGAACCTGTAGGCCCAATTAAACAAATATTACTCTTTTGTAATTCGACATCATCTTCGTCACTAAATAGGTGATTGATTCGTTTGTAATGGTTATAAACCGCCACGGCTAAAGATTTTTTCGCGTGTTCTTGTCCTACTACAAATTCATCTAAAACCGAAAGAATTTCTTTTGGCTTTAGAACATCAATCATTTCGTCTACTGATAAAGCTGAGATTTCTTCATCAATAATTTCTTTACATAAATCAACACATTCGTTGCAAATAAATACATCCGGACCTGCGATTATTTTTTTCACTTGTTCTTGTGACTTACCACAAAAAGAACATCTTACTTGCTTCGTTTCCAAAAAGAAACCTCCCATCTTTGTCAGATTCTCTTTCTAAGATTACCATAAGAATAGGCATTCAACAAGAAATGTAATCTTAAATAAGAAAAACGCCAACTTCATTCATTGAAATTGGCGTTTAACACTTTTAAATATGAATTAAGCTTCTTTAGCAGAATCAGTAATTACAGCTAATGCTTTCTTCATTGAGATATCATTTTTCAACATATCTACAGATACAGCACCACGTACAGCATCTTCTTCCATACCGTATTGAGCTGCTAATTCTTTAACTTCCTTAGCAACATCTTCGTCAGTAGCTTCGATACCTTCTTCTTTAACAATTTGTTCTAATACTAAGTTAGTCTTAGTTCGAACATCGGCGTCTTTTTCCATCATCTTGTGTAAATCTTCTTCTGTAGTACCAGTAATTTGATAGTACATTTCAGGAGTGATTCCATTACGACGCATATCATTTAAATAGTGATCCATTTGGCGATGAACTTCATCATGAACCATTACTTCAGGTAATTCAACGATTTCAGCATTTTCTACTGCTTTTCGTAAAGCTTCGTCAGCAACTGCTTCGTTAGCCGCTGCTTCTTTTTCTTTTTCTAATTCTTCGCGGAATTTATCTTTTAATTCAGCCAATGTTTCAACAGAGTCATCAACATCTTTAGCAAATTCATCTGTTAATTCAGGTAATTCTTTTGTTTTAACTTCGTGAACTTTAACTTTGAAGACTGCATCTTTACCTTTTAAATTTTCAGCATGATATTCTTCAGGGAAAGTCACTTTTACTTCAACATTGTCGCCTTCTTTAGCGCCTACTAATTGTTCTTCGAATCCTGGAATAAATGATCCTGAACCTAATTCTAATGAGTGGTTTTCACCTTTTCCGCCTTCAAAAGCTTCATCTCCTAAGAATCCTTCAAAGTCAATCACAACAGTGTCGCCTAATTCAGCTGCATCTTCTTTTACAACTAATTCAGCTGCACGAGATTGTTCTTGTAATAAACGATCTTCAACATCTTGGTCAGAAACTGTACGATCTTGTTTTTCAACAGTTAAGCCCTTGTATTCTCCTAATTTAACTTCAGGTTTTACAACAACTTCTGCTTTAATCACCCATGGTTTACCTTTTTCAATTGATTCAATATCAATTTTAGGCTGTGCTACAGGGAAAATTCCTGTTTCTTCTACTGCATTATCATATGCATCTGGTAAAAGAATATTTAACGCATCTTGATATAAAGATTCTTCACCGTACATTTTTTCAAATACTTGACGGCTTACTTTTCCTTTACGGAATCCTGGAACATTTACGTTCTTTTTCACGCGGTTAAAAGCTTGGTCTAACCCCTTTTTAATATCTTCTAATGAGATTTCAAATGTTAAAACAACATCATTTGTTCCAACTTTTTCAAATTTTGCTGACATATTATTCCTCCATAAATTCATTATTCATCTCAAAGATGAATGGATTTACATACTCATTTATTCTACAATACTCTTTCTCATTTGTAAAACATAATTGACTTATACAACTTTAATTTTAACAACGACTTTTATATTCTTTTAAGAAATGATAACAAAAGTAATAGTTATTCTCATTTATTACTTAAAATGTTATAATAGAGCCTAAAGGAGGGATTCCATGATTCAATATCCAAAAGGACAAAGTATACAATCTACCCCGATTACTTCAGCTAAAAAAGAAACTATTTATAGCAGTCGTGGAATGATTTTAGAGAACTTATTGAATCAAACTAATGAATTATACCGACTCCAAAAACGAGCTGTAATTCATAAAAAGCCTACTCCAATCCAAATAGTAAAAGTAAATTACCCCAAACGAAGTGCCGCACAGATTACTGAAGCGTACTTTCGTCAAGCTTCTACAACGGATTATAATGGAGTCTATAAAGGACGATATATCGATTTCGAAGCTAAAGAAACGAAAAATAAAACTTCCTTTCCTTTAAAAAATATTCACGAGCACCAACTTTCACACATGAAAGAATGTTGTGAACAAGGGGGAATTGCTTTTGTTATATTTTATTTTTCTAGTCTTAAAGAATTTTATTTAGTAGAATATACTTCTCTAGAAAAATATATTGAGGAATCTGACCAAAACCGTCAATCCATTCCTCTCTCCTACTTAAAAAAGGTAGGATATCCGATTCAACTCTCACTGCAAATGACACTGAATTACTTAGATGCAGTCGACGAGTTACTTTAAAGGAGGTCAATTATGACTGAAACAAATAATGAACTATCACGTTCATCGCAACACCGTCACACTCCAAAGAAGAAAAAACCTTCAATTGGAAGAAAGAAAATATGGAAAAGAATCCTAATTGGATTAGCTACTTTCTTTTTAATTGCTGTCCTAGCAATTGTCGGAACATTTATGTATTTTGGAGCTTCAGCACCTCATATTCAAGAAAGTGACCTGCAAGGAGCTACAGAAACTAAAATTTACGATAAAGACGGTGAGCTAATCACTTCTCTAGGAGGAGAAAAAAGAGATATTATTACGAGCGATCAAGTCCCTCAGTTGTTGAAAGATGCGGTTACTTCAATTGAAGATAGACGTTTCTATTCTCATATTGGGATTGATCCAATTCGTATTGCTGGTTCATTTTTAAGAAATGCTCAAGCAGGAGGTATTACTCAAGGTGGTAGCACAATTACTCAACAATTAGTAAAACTCTCCGTTTTCTCTACTAAAAAAGAAGATCAAACATATAAGAGAAAGATACAAGAAGTGATTCTTGCATTACAACTCGAAAGAGAATATTCAAAAGAACAAATTTTAACATTTTACTTAAATAAAGTTTACATGGCCAATAATGTATATGGTTTTGGAACAGCATCACACTACTATTTTAATAAGGAATTGAGCGAACTCTCTCTTCCTCAAGTAGCTTTACTTGCAGGGATGCCTCAAGCTCCAAATAGTTATGATCCATACACAAATTCGGAACAAGCAAAAGAAAGACGTGACCTTGTTTTACTTTCGATGAAAGAGAACGGTAAAATCTCAAAAGAGCAATATGATCAAGCAGTAGCTACTCCTATTAATGATGGGCTAATTGCACATGATAATACTGTAGATAGCAAAGATAAGTCTCTTGTCTATGATTCTTTTGTAACAATGGTACTTAAAGAAGTACAGGAAAAAACAGGATTAGACCCTTACAATGATGGTCTTGTAATTGAAACTACTGTAGATTCTAAAGCTCAGCAACAACTTTACAATATTGTAAATACGAATGACTATATAGAATATCCTAATGATAAAATTCAGAATGCTGTTGTGATGCTAGACTCTAAGACAGGAGCAGTACGTGCTATAAATGGTGGACGTAAGCAAAACACTTTACTAGGTTATAATCGTGCAACGGATAACTCTCGTAGTACAGGTTCAACAATTAAACCGATTATCGACTACGGTCCAGCCATTGAATATTTGAATTATTCTACCGGTCAAACAATTGTTGACCAAAAAACGACCTACTCTAACGGTGTTGAGCTTAACAACTGGGACTTTGACCACAAAGGAAATATGACACTAAGAACTGCGCTTGTTTATTCAAGAAACACAACTGCTTTACAAACATTTAAAGCAGTTGGCGAAGATCATATAAAATCATTCTTGAAGAATCTTGACATTCAAATTACAAATGATGGTAAAGATTATTTAGTAGAAAGTAATGCAATCGGTGCTGATATCTCTCCAATCAAAATGGCAGCAGCGTATGCTACTTTCTCCAACGGTGGTACTTATTCAAAACCATACACGGTTACAAAAGTAACAACACGTGATGGACAAGTGTATGAATTTAAACCAGACCAAAAGCAAGCCATGAAAGACTCTACAGCATACATGATTACAGATGTATTGAAAGATTCCTTCAAGTACGGATTTGCAACAGAAGTAGCCATTCCTGGTCTCCCTGCTGCAGCAAAAACAGGTTCATCAAACTACACCACTGAGCAAAAGTTAGCAATGGGCGCTTCAGAATACGAAAATATCATTCCGGATTCTTGGTTCATTGGCTATTCAACAGACTATACGATTTCAGTTTGGACTGGTTATGATAATCCTTATGAAAAAGGCGGTGGCTTAGACGCTACAGAACAAAGATATGCTAAGTTTATTTACTACTACTTAATGAAATACATGGCTCAATATTCAAGCGGTGATGACTGGGTACAACCAGATAGTGTCGTAAAACAAAAAATTGAGTTAGGTTCTAACCCGCTTAGCCTACCTGGCCCAAGAACACCTTCAAACCTAATTGCTACAGAATTATTTGTAAAAGGACATGTTCCTACACAAGAATCATCTCACTATGGCACTACAATTGAAGGACCTTCTGGACTCAAAGCTTCCTACGATAAGAGCAAAAAAGAATTAACCGTAACTTGGGACAAATACAATAGTAATGGACATGAAGCTCCACAATTTAAGGTAACAGCTAATGGACAAACTCAAACTGTTTCTGGAACTTCTGTTAAATTCCAAAACATTTCTGGACCAAGTGTGGTTGTATCGATTGTAGTTACTGTCGGAAAAAATAGTTCTGACCCAATTACGAATCAGTTCCAACTTGAACAGCCAACAACCGTTCAAGAGCAAACCACAAATCAAGGAGCAAACTCAAACGGACAACAGAACAACAATCGTGAACAAACAACACGAGAACGGAATGAATAAAAGGGCTCTTTGTCAAATAGTGTTGATGAAGAAATTTTAGGAAGGGATTAAGCAACTAATTGTTGCTTAATTCCTTTTTGTTTTGGGCCAAACATTTTTGTTATTAAAATAATCCTGTTTCTAAAATGGTAATAGTTTCTAAAGCCATAGGCATTTCTTTTAAGCACTTTTATTTTATTGTTTATTCCTTCGATAGGGCCATTTGTTCTAGTTGGATACTCACAAGTATTTTGAATATATGGCAAGTAAGTCATAAGAGTCTTTAATACTCTTTTTAAACCAGGAGATAGGTCTAATTGCGTAGCTGCTTCAATCGTTTCCTTGAATTCTATATAATCTCTATCCTGAATACATTCACGAAGTGAATGTACAACCTCATAATCATTTTTAAGAGATGGATTGTTTTCTAAGATATAATCCACAATTCCTTGGGTTGTCATAAAGCTTTCAAAAAGCTTATAACGATTATATTTATAGTTCTGAAGTTCATTAGGGTTCTTTAAAATTAACTTCCAATAATATTTTAACTTTCGATATAATTTAGGATCTTTATAGCGATGCTTATTCATGACACGTACCCGAGTTCGATTTAATTCTCTATTTAAGGCTTGTACAATATGAAAAGGATCAATGATAATTTTAGCGTTAGGAAACATTTCTTTTATTAATTGAATGTATGGTAAGTACATGTCGATGGAGATAGTTTTTACCTTTAATCTAGTCTTAGGCTCAAAACGATAAAAATATTGTTTCAAACTGTAAGATTTTCTATCTCGTACAACATCGACCAGCTTGTGTGTAGTGCTATCACAAATAATGAAGCTCATATTACTATCGGAAGATTTAACAGATTTAAATTCATCAAAACACAAATGCTCAGGTAAATCGTGTAATGGTTTAATGGTCAATAATCGTGCTGTATCATCTATGATACGTCTAACGGTATGAATTGAAACATTTGTTTCTTTTGCGATATATGTTTCAGATACTGTTTCACTTATTTTTGCCTTAATTTCATTTTTTAAACGTTTCGAAATATGACAATGTTTTTCTACGATTCGGCTAGTATCTGCGGTAAATGAAGATCCACATTCTCTGCAGAGGAATCTCTGCTTGCGTAGATGTAAGTAGGCCGGAAGGCCTGAAACAGAACAGAGAGTGATACGAGACGTTTTCGTCCCATTTTTAACGATATTATTATTTTGGCTAACACATCCACAGACAGTACAACACTCTGGTTCATGCGTATATGTAGCTGAATAAAATAAGGATTTTCTATTTTTAAATATCGTCTCTTGAACATTATTATCCCAAATAATGTTTTTATCTTTGATTTGTAGCGTAGCTTCTAGTATATTGTTCATATGGTCATCATCCTTTTGTATTAGGTTTAAGCGCTTTTAATATAACGGATGTTGGCCTTTTTGTATACACTAAAATAGGGTTAGTGGAAAATTTCCATCAACCCTAAAAATTATAGAACCAAAAAATAACGTTATACCGTATACGGTATAACGTTATTTTTATAGAAAAGGATGAAGTGCTATGTTTCATCCTTTTTGCTTGATTAGTCTAATTCTTCTTTTGCTGGAATACTATGAGCTAGGCGGCTAGCGGCAGCAGCTGCAATAGCACCTACTAAATCATCTAAGAAGATATTAACTTTTCCTGTAGACTTATCATCTAATTCTCGCAAAATTCCAGGTTTTAATTTATCAACATATCCGTAGTTGGTAAAACCAATTGAACCATATACATTGACGATAGAAAGGGCTAAAATTTCATCAACACCGTATAAAGGCTCATCTTCAGCTAGGATATCATTAAGTAATGGATGTAATTTTTTTTGCTCAGCAAGTTTATCCATTTCAATACCTGTAATCACAGCATTTTGCACTTCGCGTTTCTTTAAAACACTTTGCACATTTAATAGGCATTCCTCTTTTGTAAGTCCTGGGACATATTTTTCTTGTAAGATAAATACTAGATCAGCAATTGCTTCTAGAGGAACGCCGCGTTCTGATAATAATTCTAATGCACGTTCATGCAATTCTTTAGGGCTTTTCATCTATTTTCCTCCTATAAAAAATCTTTTTTGCCTCTTCATTAGAAGAGCAGCTTCTTATTTTACCACAAAAAAAAAGAAAACGCCCAACACAATTGGACGTTTTTCGATTATTTTTTAAAATAAAGATGTGCTATGCATTGTATGAACACGTACATCAGGGTTCATAAAGGCCATCGCATTATTAACAGCAATAGGAGCTTCACCAAAACCAGTTGCAATAATCTTGACTTTACCTTCGTAAGTTGCAATATCACCGACTGCATAGACTCCAGGAAGAGTTGTTTCCATTTTGCTATTGGTAACGATGCAGTTTCTTTCAACCTCGAATCCCCAATTTTTTAACGCTCCAATAGAGGATGAAAATCCGTAATTGACAATAAAATCGTCTACTTCAAGTTCTACGGTTTCTTCACCACGCGCCTGCTTCAGAGTGATGGAGGATAAAGTATTCCCGTCACCGTTGATACATTCTGGGACAAAAGGAGTAAGGATTTCTACATTGGATTCTTCTAGTTGTTTGACACTGTGTTCTTGAGCACGGAATTGAGGTCTACGGTGAATAATCGAAACTTTTTTTGCAATCGGTTCAAGCGTTAAAGCCCAATCAACTGCAGAATCACCTCCGCCACAAATAGCAACAGTTCGGTCTCTAAAACGTTCAATATTGTTTACAAAATAATGTAAATTTGTATTTTCATAGAGATTAGCATTTTCAATTTCTAGTTTTCTTGGACGAAAAGCACCATTGCCGCATGCAATAATAACAGTTTTTGCATAATGCTTTTGTTTTGGAGTGACAACTTCATATCCAAAATCTGTTTTATTTAATTGAAAGGCTTCTTCCCCAAGACAAAATTGAGTTTCGGGGAAACGTTCCAATTGCTTTATTAGATTTTCTATAAGACTACCTGCCAAAATTTCAGGATATGCTGGGATATCATAAATTAATTTTTCAGGATAGAGCATGCCAGGTTGGCCACCGAGTTGTGGAAGGCTTTCAATAATTTTTACAGATGCTTGTCGTAGCCCAGCATAAAAAGCGGTGAAAAGTCCAACAGGACCACCGCCTAGAATAATAATATCGACAATTTCTTGTTCTTTAGTCACTTGCTACCTCCGGTTATTTAATAGAACATTCTTAAGATGAAGGCAATGATAATGCCTGTTAAAACACCAGCAAAAACTTCAATTGGTTTATGACCTAGGTATTTCTTAATAATGAGTTTTTTGTTTTCTTCAGTATCAAAGATATCGATTGGATCATCTTCGGATTCAATTTCAAACTTTTTGAGAGAACTAGACGCTTCACGTAATTGTTCCTCATATAGTTGTTGCAATAGGATTCCTTGTTCCCCGCTTTGTCTGCGAACAGCCATTGCATCGAACATTACAATGAGTCCGAAGGTAGTGGCAATCGCCACTAATGGTGATGCAAAACCATATTCAATAATGAGAGCGGTAATTAATGAGCTCACTGCTGCCGAGTGAGAACTAGGCATTCCACCAGTGCTCGTCACTAGTGAGACGTGAGCATCTGTTTTTTTTGAAAAAAAGGCAATCGGAAATTTGACAAATTGTGCAAATAAAATGGAACAAATCGATGCCACTAATGGATAATTTTGTAATATCGTCATTCAATATACACTCTTTCTATCTTTATACCTTATAACTATACCACGAAATCTCTAAAATCACTAAAGAAAATTTATTCAAAGTGGTGAAACTTTTTAACTTAGAAAGTGGCATGGTGTATATTACATGCACCTTGTAGGTATTTGTGGTTTAATAGAGGAGGTCGATGATTTTTAATCATCCGTATAAATGAGTAAAGGAGATGGAAAAATGAGTCAATTCCCACAATTAGATAAAGTCAATGAACAAAATCCGCTTGTAACTGTACATACGAATTTAGGAGACTTTAAATTAGAGTTGTTTCCAGAAATTGCTCCTAAAACAGTTGAAAATTTTGTAACTCACGCAAAAAATGGGTACTATAATGGAGTAATTTTTCACCGTGTGATTGAAGATTTCATGATTCAAGGTGGCGACCCAACCGGGACTGGAATGGGTGGCGAGTCTATTTACGGACGTACTTTTGAAGATGAGTTTTCAAGAGAAGCATTCAACTTGTACGGTACTTTATCAATGGCGAATGCAGGACCAAATACAAATGGTTCTCAATTTTTTATTGTTACTGCAAAGCAAGTTCCAGCGCAAATGTTGAAGCAATTAAAAGATGGTGGTTGGCCTGAAGAAATCGTTGAAGAATATGCAAAAGTAGGCGGTACACCGTGGTTAGACCATCGCCATACAGTATTCGGACGCGTAGTAGAAGGTATGGATATTGTGCTTAAAATTGAAGGCGTGAAACGTAATGGACAAGATCGACCTTTAGAAGATGTTGTGATTGAATCTATGGACGTAAAAGAATAAGGTGGCGCCATGAGTACGCATTTTCGAATTGGAGATATTGTGACTGCCAAAGTAACAGGCGTTCAGAATTACGGGGTATTTTTGGAGTTAGATGAGAATACCCAAGGCCTTATTCATATATCAGAGTGTAAGCACGGGTATATGGATAATGTGTATGATTTTGTTAAAGTTGGTGAAGTTGTAACTGCCAAAGTAATTGATGTTGATGAATTTTCGAATAAAATTAGTTTATCAATTCGAGCTCTGGAAAAGTTAGATGTACCTGACACACCAACACGAATGAAGAAAACTCGTAAACGCTACACGCCATCGATTGGATTTTCAAGCTTAGCGAAGAAAATGCCAGGTTGGATTGAAGAAGCACAAGAAAAATTTGTAAAAGAAAAGAGTAAGCATCATTAATGGATGATAGAATTTTTAAGGAGGAATTCTAATGGGACATATTACGTTTGATTATTCAAAAGCATTAACTTTTTTTAAACAAGAGGAAATTGATTATTTACAATCAACAGTTAATGCGTTAGATAAAGATTTACGTGAAGGCTTAGGCGTAGGTAATGACTTCACTGGTTGGATTAATTTACCACGCGACTATGACAAAGAAGAGTTTGCGCGTATTAAAGCTGCTGCTAAGAAAATTCAGGAAGATTCTGAGGTGTTAGTGGTCATTGGTATTGGTGGATCTTATTTAGGTGCCCGTGCTGCCATTGATTTCTTAAACCACGCATTTTATAACTATTTACCAGCAGAAGAAAGAAAAACACCACAAGTTTTATTTGCAGGTAATAGTATTAGCTCAACCTATTTACAAGGTTTAATTGATTTAATTGGAGACCGTGATTTTTCAGTTAACGTCATTTCTAAGTCTGGTACAACAACAGAACCAGCGATTGCTTTCCGTGTTTTCAAAGATTTATTAATTAAAAAATATGGTAAAGAAGAAGCTGTAAATCGTATTTACGCTACAACGGACCGCGCTCGTGGAGCACTAAAATCTGAAGCAGATGTTGAAGGTTATCAAACATTTGTGATTCCAGATAATGTTGGAGGACGTTTCACAGTATTAACTGCTGTCGGTTTACTTCCAATCGCAGTGACGGGTGCAGATGTGGATGCTTTGATGCAGGGGGCTGATGATGCACGTGTGGCATACAGTTCACCAAACTTAAAAGAAAACGAAGCATATCAATACGCTGTAGCTCGTAATGTGTTATACCGCAAAGGTAAAGTGACAGAGTTATTAATTAACTATGAACCAACACTACAATACTTCTCTGAGTGGTGGAAACAATTATTTGGTGAATCAGAAGGGAAAGACTTGAAAGGAATCTACCCTTCAAGTGCAAACTTCTCAACTGATTTACACTCACTAGGACAATACATCCAAGAAGGTCGTCGTAATATCTTTGAAACAGTTATCAAAGTGGGCAAACCAAATAAAGAAGTAACAATTCCTGAAACAGAAGAAGATTTAGATGGATTAGGATATCTACAAGGTAAAACAATGGACTTTGTAAATACAAAAGCTTTCCAAGGAACATTACTTGCGCATACAGATGGTCAAGTTCCAAACTTTGTAGTGAACATTCCTGATATGTCAGCCTACACATTAGGACACTTAATCTACTTCTTCGAAATCGCAGTTGGACTTTCGGGTTACTTAAATGGTGTTAACCCATTTGACCAACCAGGGGTAGAAGCATACAAGAAAAATATGTTTGCTCTACTTGGAAAACCAGGATTCGAAGACTTAGCGAAAGAATTAAACGAACGTCTATAATCAACTGACCGCATTCTCAATTCGAGGATGCGGTATTTTTGTATCAATATATGCTCTAATCAGGAAAAGAACTTGCGACAATGGGCGTTTTGAACTAACATAGGTCTTACAAGAAATGTTGGAGGAAAAAGATGAGAGTTGTTGGATTAACAGGCGGTATCGCCAGCGGAAAATCAACCGTTTCGAATTTGTTTAAAATTTCTGGAGTTCCAGTTATTGATGCGGATCTTGTTGCTAGACAAGTAGTTGAAAAGGATTCAGTCGGATTAAAAACTCTCATAACTCATTTGGGAGAGTCTATCTTGAATGAAGATGGAACTCTAAATCGAAATGAACTGGGACGGAAAATGTTTAGCGATGATGCGATTCGTACTGAAGTTAACGACATACTTCAACCGCTAATTCGCCAAGAGATTACTGCTAGGATGAAGGCGTATCAAGAACAAGGAGAGTCTTTGATTGTCTTAGATCTTCCCCTTCTATTTGAAATGAAATATGAAGATATGTGTGATGAAATTATTGTTATTGCGGTCTCTTTAGAAACTCAAATTGTTAGAATGCAAGTGAGAAATGGATATACTCAAGAGGAAGCTTTGCAAAGAATCCATGCTCAAATGCCATTAGAAGATAAAGTAAAGAAAGCAACGATTGTGTGGAATAATGAGGGAGACTTGAAAGAGTTAGAAACTACGGTTCATCATTGGTTACTCGAAAACCGTTACAAATAATGATATAATGAATCGAATAAGCATAAAAAGGAGAGGACATACGGATGCAATGCCCAAAATGTAAAAATAATGGTTCGCGTGTTGTGGATAGTCGCCCAGCTGATGATGGACGGTCAATTCGTAGAAGAAGAGAATGTGACGAGTGCGGATATCGGTTTACAACATTCGAACGGATTGAAAAAGCTCCATTATTAGTGATTAAACGAAATGGAACACGTGAAGAATTTAATCGTGAAAAGTTATTAAACGGACTTGTTCGTTCTGCAGAAAAAAGACCTATCTCGCTTAGCCAACTGGAAGCCATTGTAACGGGTGTTGAACGTGCAATTAACCAAAAAGGTGAAAATGAAGTTTCTAGTGAACTAATTGGAGAAATGGTGATGGACCATCTTGCTAAGATTGATGATATTGCTTATATTCGGTTTGCTAGTGTATACCGCCAATTTACAGATAGAAAAATGTTCTTGCAAGAATTAGAAAGAATGTCTCGCGAAATGGATAATAAAGAAAAATAGAAAGGAACACGAACATGCAACCAAAAGAGTTTCCCTGGACTAAATATAATCCAAAAGATGGAATCCTAGTGGTACAGCCCGTATGGATTACCGAAAGAGAAATTCAATTTTTAATGCAATTGTATGCTCCTTTTATTGGGAGAGAGGCTACTCTTTTGTACATAACACTGTATGGAGAACTCTCACCTTCAAGCTATAAGAGTGATGTCTTTTCTATTTCTGAATTACTATCGATGACCAATTTGGGGATGCCCGATTTTTATAGAGCAAAGGTGCGCTTAGAAGGGATAGGTTTACTGAATACGTATCAAAGCGTACCAACTCCAACAAAGGTACAAACTTACACTATGGAATTATTAGCACCATCTTCACCAAGATTATTTTTTAAAGATGCCTTACTATCCATGCTATTATTTAATCAAGTTGGACATTATCGCTTTGAAAAACTTAAACAGCGCTTTCTAGTAGAAAAAGATCTTAAATCGGAAGAATTAGAAAATGCCACTTTTGAAGAAGCTTATCAAGCTCCTTATAATTTGAGTGAATACTCCAGAGATATTTATAAAGAAAATAAGATGGTCTCAGATGTGAAGCAACAAGAATCCATGCCTTTTGTTTCTGAAGTAGATTGGGACTTAATTAATGGAATTATTAGTGCAGAATTTGTGGATGTTGCTTCGGTGACCAAACCCGTTCGTAAAATTGTAGATACACTTTATCGTGCATTTGGACTTTCTGAGCAGGAGATTGCTAAAATTTTAGTCATGTCGGCAGATATCAGCACGAAAAAAATCGATGAAGATGTTTTATTGAAGTATGGTAGAGAATATACAAAGAGTAAAGCTTCTTCAGCTACTCAAGAAGCACCATCTGTTCCAGAGACTGCAAAGAATGCTACTGTCTCACAGGAACAGCAAGTCTTTCCAACAGTTGAGGATGCAGTGATTCAACAATTAATTCTTTTGTCAAAAAATATGGCACCGCACGATTTTGTGACAAGCATTAAAGAACAAGGCAATTCGTTTGTTACAGATAATGAAAGTGAAATTATATATAATCTGGTAAAAGTAAGTGGCTTGAAGAATGAAGTGCTCAATATTTTATTCCATTACGTATTGGTTCAGTTAGGGAAATCAACGCTTTCTAAAGATTATGTCGATACAATTGCCAGTGACTGGGCAACTAGGAGAATTGATTCTGCAGAAGCAGCTATCGAATGGGTTCGTAATCGAAACCTAGAGCGGGAGGTACATCAGAAGCAGCAATTTCATAATGCTGGCAAAAAACCTTATCGAAAAGCTAAAGGATATCAAGAAAAACTACCTGAATGGGCTAAGGAACAAAAAGATAAATTGGAGACGGAACCCAAAGAAAATCAATCACCTTCAGACTTAAAAGATATTACTGATCGGATTGCAAAACTACAGACAAGTGATAAAAAACAAGACTAATAACGGAGGGGTTAGTTATGGAAGATGTTGGAAGCATCGTGAGCCAAAAGGGAACCTTTAAAGGTGTTCCAGATTTAAAAGTACTTGAAGAAAAAATACTATCAGATACAGATGTACGTCGTTTCTTAGAACTACGTAAAGGAGAATTGCGCCCAGAAGCCCTTAAAAAAGGAATGTCTGCCTTGTTTGAATATCTTACGAGAAGAGAAGAAATACAACATCCAAAGGAAAATCAAGTTCCAACACTAGAGCCTTTTTTAGATGTTCATAATGGCTTTATCATTGTTAATTATAGACGTACACAAGAAGCCATTTTAAGAGAAAAAGAACAGAAACGAAAACAGTTAGTTCGCTCTATTAATATGCCTAAGAATATTGCAGAAGCAAGATTCCAAAGTGCAGCGATAACTTCAGAACGACAAGAAGTTCTTCAGGAGTTATTGAATTTTATTCAAAACTATATTCAATCACCAAACGAGTTTCATCAAGGACTTTATTTAGTAGGCCCTTTTGGAGTTGGAAAGACATTTTTAATGGGAGCTTTAGCAAATGAGTTGTCTGAAAATGGGGTTGAAACGACTCTCATTAATGTTTCGGCATATAGTGCAGAAATGAAACGTGCGATTAAAACAAATACCGTTGAGGAAAAATTATTACCTATTCAAAACACCCCTATTTTAGTTCTAGATGATATTGGTGCAGAAATGAATAGTGCTTGGTTTAGAGATGAAGTGTTGATGGTTATTTTACAACATCGTATGTCGCAAGAATTACCTACCTTTTTCACTTCAAACTTTACCATTGAACAGTTAGAGGAACATCTTGCAAATTCAACGAATGGAAATCAAGAACTTCTCAAGGCCAAACGATTAATAGAACGGATTCGATTCCTAGCGAAAGAGTATTTTCTAGATGGAAAAAATCGTAGAAATCCGTCTTAAATGAAAAATGCTTGAAAATCTAATAGATTAGTGGTTAAATACTAGTGAACCAAATATTTTGAAAATGATGAAAAAGACAAGAAACTATCTCTAGGTTATCTTTCAGCGAGAAGTGGGTTGGTGTAACACTTCATCCAGAATAGTTTTACCACTTTTGAATCTTTGCTTGAATAAAAGTAGAGTAAAGCGTAACGGAGCGTTATTCCGGAAAGGTTTATCTATATAGATAAATGAAATTGGGTGGAACCACGTAGAAGATAGCGTCCCATAGTTTGTATTCGTGCAGACTATGGGATTTTTTGTTTGTTTTAGCATTTTTGAAAAGAAAGAAGGAAGAAAATGTCAATGATTAAAATTACTTTTCCTGATGGAGCTGTAAAAGAATTTCCTAAAGGAACTACAGTAAAAGAAGTTGCTGAAAGTATTAGCATGAGCTTAGCAAAAAAAGCACTAGCTGGGAAAGTGAACGGAGAACTAGTAGACTTTGATCGTCCAATCGAAGCAGATGCAGCTCTTGAAATCGTAACACCTGATCACGAAGATGCATTAGGAATTTTACGTCACTCTGCTGCGCACTTATTAGCACACGCACTTACTCACCTATACCCAGGAATTCACTTTGGGGTTGGGCCAGCTATTGAAACCGGATTTTATTACGATACGGATATGCCAAATCAATTAACGGAAGAAGCTCTTCCAGAAGTTGAAGCAGAAATGATGAAAATCGTGAAAGCTAACTATCCAATCGTTCGTCGTGAAGTAAGCCGTCAAGAAGCTTTAGAAATCTTTGCAAAAGATCCTTATAAAGTTGAGTTAATCAATGGATTACCAGAGGATGAAACAATTACAGTCTATCAACAAGAAGACTTTGTAGATTTATGTCGTGGAATTCACGTACCTTCTACAGGTCGTATTCAAGTCTTTAAATTATTATCGCTTGCTGGTGCTTACTGGAGAGGAAATTCTAATAATAAGATGATGCAACGTGTGTACGGAACAGCTTTCTTTAACAAAGATGAATTGAAAGAATTCTTGAAGATGCGTGAAGAAGCTAAAGAACGTGATCATCGTAAATTAGGTAAAGAATTAGATTTGTTTATGATTAGCCAAGAAGTAGGTTCAGGACTTCCATTCTGGTTACCAAAAGGTGCTACAATTCGTCGTATTATTGAACGTTATATTGTAGATAAAGAAGTAAGTCTTGGATATCAACATGTGTATACTCCTGTAATGGCAGATGTAGGTTTGTATAAGACTTCAGGGCACTGGGCTCACTACAAGGAAGATATGTTCCCACCAATGGATATGGGCGATGGTGAAATGCTCGTCTTACGACCAATGAACTGTCCACACCACATGATGGTCTATAAAAACCATATTCACAGCTACCGTGAATTACCTATCCGTATTGCTGAATTAGGTATGATGCACCGTTATGAAAAATCAGGTGCCTTATCAGGCTTACAACGTGTACGTGAAATGACTCTAAATGATGGACATACTTTTGTTCGTCCTGATCAAATTAAAGAAGAATTTAAACGTATCTTAGATTTAATTCGCGAAGTATATAGTGACTTTAATGTGAAAGATTATCGTTTCCGTTTAAGCTATCGTGACCCAGAAGATAAACATAAATATTTCGATGATGACGAAATGTGGAACAAAGCAGAGTCTATGCTAAAAGAAGCGATGGATGAAATGGGATTAGAGTATTTTGAGGCTATTGGTGAAGCAGCATTCTATGGTCCTAAATTAGATATTCAATTCCGTACAGCGATGGGACTTGAAGAAACCATGTCTACAATCCAATTAGACTTCTTGTTACCAGAACGTTTTGATTTAACATATGTTGGTGAAGATGGTGAAAATACTCATCGCCCAGTTGTTATCCACCGTGGAGTAGTATCGACTGCGGAACGATTTGTAGCATACTTAATTGAAGAATATAAAGGAGCATTCCCAACTTGGTTAGCTCCAGTACAAGCAACGATTATTCCTGTAAGTGTGGAACATCATTATGATGCTGCACGTGAGTTGAAGGAAAAGATGGATCGTTTAGGTATGCGTGTTGAATTAGATGATCGCAACGAAAAAATGGGTTACAAGATTCGTGCATCTCAAACTCAAAAAATTCCTTATCAATTAGTAATTGGGGATAAAGAAGTGGAAGATGGTACTGTTACAGTCCGTCATTATGGCTCTAAAGAAACTAAGACAATGACAGTTGAAGCTTATCTTGAATTGGTACAACGTGAGATTGCAAACTTCTCTCGTCCGCTTGAAGACTAATTTTTCAAAGGCTCGTAGCAATACGAGTCTTTTTTTGTGCTTAATTATAAATATAAAACCGAAGGTTTTGATTTATGGCGGTGTGTGGTTTGAGAAGGATTGGATGATTCTTATAAAAGGATACGAGTAAGAGTGTAATTAATGGGAGATTCGATCTTTCGAATCGATGCGGATGTCTTCATAAAAGCTGTAATGGGATATCGGTGCAAGCCTTGGTCTTGCACCTTCAAAGCCTCAAAAGCGGGAGTAAGGAATGAATTCCTAACTCCCGCTAATTCGTTTTGATATCATTCCCCATTACTGCTTTTATAGAATCCGCATGATTCTTCAGAACGAAGAATTAAAAATCTATTCGTATATTTTATAAGGTGAATTTCGCTTCTTATATCGCCATAAATCAAAATGAGGATAAAGAAGACGAGTCTTTCAAAAATTAGTTATCGCTAAAATTGGAGCGTTCGCTGTGTTATTTATTTGAAGTTTCGATCTTTCGAATCGATGCGGATGTCTTCATAAAAGCTGTAATGGGATACCGGTGCAAGCCTTGGTCTTGCACCTTCAAAGCCTCAAAACGGGAGTAAAGAATAAATCCCTAACTCCCGTTAATTCGTTTTGATATGATTCCCCATTACTGCTTTTATAGAATCCGTATGATTCTTCAGAACGAAGAATTAAAAATCTATTCGTATATTTTATAAGGTGAACTTTGCTTCTTATATCGCCATAAATCAAAATGCGGATAAAAAAGACGAGTCTTGCAAAAAATTAGTGTTCGCTAAAATTGGAGCGCCCGCTGTGTTTTTTATGGAGTGCCTTCTGGTGCTGTTTATGGTGAAGTGAGTTCTGAAATAGTGGAAGTGGATGTTTGACAAAATCAGATTACAAAGTTAAGATAGGTTTATTGGTAGATCTCTCCGGGTGTGGAGGGACTTTTTTTATGCATATATACAATGAATTGAGAAGGAGAGTTTAAATGATAGTTGAAGAAAAACAAAATCCATTAGGCATAGAAAAGATAGCGACTCTTCTTAGAAAGATGGCGATTCCTGCTATTGTCGCGAATGTGGTGAATGCACTCTATAATATTGTCGACCAAATCTTTATTGGACAAGGAGTAGGATACTTAGGAAATGCAGCTACGAATATTGCCTTCCCAATAACAACCATTTGTATGGCGATTGGTTTAATGGTCGGGATTGGTGCCGCGTCAAACTTTAACCTGGCGCTGGGCCGAAAAGAGGACAAGCATGCTCGTGCAGTTGCTGGGACTGCAGTGGTGTTATTGGTGACGGCTGGGTTAATGATTATGAGTGTGGTTCTACTGTTCTTACAACCATTATTGAACTTATTTGGTGCTACTGATCAGATTTTAGGATACGCCAGTGAGTATGCAGGGATAACAGCTTTTGGGATTCCGTTTTTCATGATTTCGATTGGGTTTAATCCATTAGTTCGTGCAGATGGTAGAGCAACGTATTCGATGATGGCGATTATTGTGGGAGCACTGCTGAATACCGTTCTTGATCCGTTGTTCATTTTTGGATTTAATATGGGGATTGCAGGAGCAGCTTGGGCAACAGTTATCAGTCAAGTTGTTTCAGCGCTTGTGTTACTCGCATATATTCCAAGATTTAGATCCGTTCGTTTTGAACGGAGTGACTTTAGATTATCGTTTGAAGATGTGAAAGTCATTGCGTCTCTTGGATTGACATCATTCATTTTCCAAATTTCTGCGACTATCGTTCAAATTACATCGAATAACTTACTTCGTACATACGGAGCACAATCGGTGTACGGTAGTGATATCCCGATAGCGGTTGGGGGAGTCGTGAGCAAAATCTTCGTTATTTTCATTGCAGTTGTGATTGGGTTAAATCAAGGAGCACAACCGATTTTAGGATTTAACTATGGTGCGAAGAAATATTCACGTGTGCATGAAACGATGAATTTACTACTGAAAGTAACCATCATTTTATCGACGATTTTATGGATTCTATTCGAAGCCTTTCCGCTTCAACTCATCCAAATGTTTGGAAGTGGGGATGCTCTTTACTATGAATTTGGAGTGAGATATGCAAGAGCGTTCTTATTCTTTACGTTTATTAATGGGACTACTATTATTGTGACAACGTTCTTTCCAGCAATTGGAAAAGCAAAATTAGGGGCGATTCTTTCTTTAACACGACAAATATTTGTTTTGCTTCCAGTAATGATTATATTTGCATCTTTATTTGGTGTTGATGGACTTATTTATGCAGGACCGCTTTCGGACTTAATTTGTTTTGTCATTTGTATTATGGTTTATAGAAAACAAATGCGTGAAATTCCAAAGGAAGATGAAGTTTTGATATAATAAAATGAATAATGAAAGGAGTATGAGAGATGGAATGGTCAAAATTACTTTCAACAAAACGATTGTCGGGTAAAGAAACGCGACACAGAAATGAGTTTGACGATGACTATAAACGGATTGTCACTAGTCCCTCCTTTCGTCGTTTACAAGATAAAACACAAGTCTTTCCGTTGGAGAGATTAGATTTCATTCACACACGACTAACACATTCATTAGAAGTGGCAATGGTGGCCAGATCGCTAGCTAAAGAGATTGTTATTTTATTGCAGGAAAATATTCAAAAAAATCCTGAAGCCCCTTTGAACACAAGCAAACAAGAAATGGTCGATCATCAAGAAGATGTACTTAAGATTGTTGAATGTGCTAGTCTAGTCCATGATATTGGAAATCCGCCATACGGGCATTTTGGAGAAGATATTATTCGCCAATGGTTTAAAAAGAATTTACCAGAAATTCTTCGGGAAAGAAGTAATGTGTCGGAAGCATTTTTAAATAGCCCTTATGTGAATGACTTTTATCGGTTTGAAGGGAACGCTCAATCCCTACGCATCGTATCTAAACTGCATGATTTTCGAGGTGAATTTGATGGACTCGATTTAACTGCTGCGACATTAAATACGATTCTCAAGTACACCTATAACTCTTCGCATCCAAAGACAGTTGATATTACGACTAAAAAAGTCGGTTATTTTATGGCTGAGGAAGATGTCTTTAAAGAAGTGACGGCTATTACAGGCGCAGGTGAAAATCGACACCCATTAACGTTTATCCTTGAAGCTGCTGATGATATTGCATATCTTGTGGCGGATATGGAAGATGCAATTGGAAAAGGTATTATCTCCTTTAGAGACGTGCGAGAATTCCTATTAGAAAATCTTAGCATTAATGAAACACAAGCACCGCATTCTGTTCACACGCGTCAGATACTGACTACAATTGATGAAAAAGTATTTAGTGTCAATCGTTTCTTTGTAGATTTACGTGATAAATTGATAGATGGGGCAAGGCATTCATTTGTGAATCATTATGAAGAGATTATGGAAGGGACCTTTAACCAAGATTTATTTAAAGATTCTTGGGCTGAAGATTTATATAAAACACTACGTCGCATTTCTCAAGAAAGAATTTATGATAATAAAAATATTCTACGTTTAGAAATTGCAGGATATACGACATTAACCTATTTATTGGACAGTTTTGTTCCTTCTTTGGTGTCATATGATACAGAGCGGAGATTAGATTATGTTGAATTGAAGAAAATTGGAATCATTTCGGAAAGTCAAAAACGATCTTATCATTTCTTTGCAGAAGGTAAAAACGAAGTGGAAAAATTATACTTGCGGTTATTGTTAGCTACCGATTTTATTTCGGGAATGACAGATAGTTATGCGCATAGATTATATTCAGAAATGGTAGGAATCTGATTCAAGGATTCAACAATAAGAATAGACACAGGGCACCAATGATATATTGGTGCCCTGTTTATTTATTGAAAGTTTGGTTTCTTTTGTTCGACGGGAATGCTAATTTCTACGAAGTCATTTGCGTGTATCATATCTAATCCCTCAACTTCTCGATGGAATAGGCGATGAACAACAAAGTCAATTTCAACATCTTTAATGCGTCTTTTTTTATTATAAATCAAAATATCTTTGTGAGTGGCCGCATCAGCATAAAATACAGTCGTTTGGCCAAGGGAGTATACTTTGATAAAAAACGCATCTGTATTTGCTAACTGCTCATTAACGAGCTGTGAATGAGAATTGGTAATGTCGATGAGTTTCATTTTAGATACAGCCTCCTTTTGCTAAAAAATCCTTGAAATCATTATACAGCGTTTTGAGTAAATTTTCATCTACATTCTTAAGAAAAACTATTATTTTTTGAAGAAATTTTAATTTGAAAAAGACAAAAAAGTTGCGGGAGAAATTTTATGAAAGTGCTTTTAAAAAATATGTTGAAATAGTTGTTAAATCTCCCAAAAAATGGTAATCTTAACAATGAAAGGGTTGTATTTTTGAGGAATGAATGTCCTCGAACGTACATTTCTTAACAAAATTTACTTTCAAAGGAGACTTTCAATTATGGAAAAGAAAGAATATCATGTAATCGCAGAAACAGGGATCCACGCTCGCCCAGCAACTTTATTAGTTCAAACAGCAAGTAAATATAGCTCAGATATCCAATTAGAATACAAAGGAAAATCTGTTAACTTAAAATCAATCATGGGCGTTATGTCTCTTGGTGTTGGCCAAGGTGCTGACGTTGTAATTTCTGCTGAAGGTGCTGACGAAGCTGAAGCATTAGCAGGAATTGACGAAACAATGAAAAAAGAAGGATTAGCTGAATAATATGAAACCAACTTTACAAGGAATTGCTGCTAGTGATGGTATTGCAATTGCCAAAGTATATACTTTGACTGAACCTGATTTAACAGTGACAAAAGTAACTGTTGAAGATTCAGAAAAAGAAGTTTCACGCTTGGATGATGCATTAGCAGCGTCAATAAAAGATGTTGAATTAATCAAAGAGACTGCTTTGAAAAACTTAGGTGAAGAAGAAGCACAAGTATTCGATGCTCACTTAATGGTTTTAAGCGATCCAGAATTAATTGGACAAGTGAAAGATAGCATTACATCTAACAAAGTGAATGCGGAATCTGCATTAAAAGAAGTAACAGATATGTTCATTTCTATTTTTGCTGGAATGGAAGATAACCCATATATGCAAGAACGTGCTGCGGACATTCGTGACGTATCAAAACGTATCTTAGCTCACTTATTAGGCGTTAAAATTCCTAGCCCTGCAACAATTAAAGATGAAGTAATTATCGTTGCTGCTGACTTAACTCCAAGTGATACAGCACAATTAAATCGCCAATACGTAAAAGCTTTCGTTACGGATATTGGTGGACGTACTTCACACTCAGCGATTATGGCTCGTTCTTTAGAAATCCCAGCAATTGTTGGTACTAAAGAAGTAACTTTATTGGCTAAAGACGGAGATATCATTATCGTGGATGGTTTAGCTGGTGATGTATTCCTTAACCCATCTGAAGAAGTGATTGTTGAATACCGTGCTAAAGCAGAAGCATTTGCAGCGCAACAAGCTGAATGGGAAAAACTAAAAGATTCAAAAACTTACACTAAAGACGGCCATCAAGTTGAATTGGCTGCAAACATTGGTACACCTAAAGACTTAGAAGGGGTTGTACATAATGGTGCAGAAGGTGTTGGTTTATATCGTACAGAATTCTTATACATGGATTCTCACGAAATGCCAACAGAAGAAGATCAATTTGAAGCTTACAAAGCTGTTTTAGAAGGCATGAATGGTAAACCTGTTGTTGTTCGTACAATGGATATCGGTGGGGATAAAGAGTTACCATACTTACCATTACCACACGAAATGAACCCATTCTTAGGATATCGTGCGATTCGTATTTCATTACACGAACCTGAAATGTTCCGTACACAATTACGTGCGTTATTACGTGCTTCTGTATACGGTAAATTACGTATCATGTTCCCAATGATTGCGACGTTAAATGATTTCCGTGGTGCTAAAGCATTATTAGAAGAAGAAAAAGCTAAATTAATCGCAGAAGGTGTTGCAGTCAGCGACGATATCCAAGTAGGTATCATGATTGAAATTCCTGCAGCGGCAGTTTTAGCTCACCAATTCGCTAAAGAAGTGGACTTCTTCAGTATCGGAACGAACGACTTAATCCAATATACAATGGCTGCTGACCGTATGAACGAACGCGTTTCATACTTATACCAACCATACAACCCATCAATCTTAACGTTAATCAAGCACGTAATTGATTCAGCACACAAAGAAGGCAAATGGGCTGGAATGTGTGGGGAAATGGCTGGAGATCAAACAGCTGTACCTCTATTAGTAGGTCTTGGATTAGATGAGTTCTCAATGTCTGCATCAAGTGTTCTTAAAACACGTAGCCTAATTTCTAAATTAACATTAGGCGATATGCAAGTATTAGCAGCTAAAGCAATTAACGAATGTGCAACTGTTCAAGAAGTTGAAGCGTTAGTTGAAGAAGCGGTATCTAAAATCTAATGAATAGATAGCCTGAACACCTGAGGAAATCCTTAGGTGTTTTTTCTGTATAATTTAAAAAAAGATAAATATATATGGTTTGGGTGTGTTCACAAAGCGAGTACTGTGGTATACTTCGTAATGAAGAATAATATGCGAGGTTTTTTTGTGAAGAAGTTAAAAGGTTTTCTGATTGGGTTAGTATTGGCTATAATAACAGTATTCATTATTGTTCCTATTCATATTCGAACAATTCATGACTATTATTCAGTTTCAGATAATAGGGTTCGATATAATACTAGTTACTTTAAATATAAAAGTAGAAAGATTTTAGAAGCAAATATTGATTCGAATACACATTTGCTTTTAGGATCTTCTGAGTTAAGTGTTGCTAGTAACAAAGATTTCCATCCGTCACAGATGTTTAATTATGGCGATTTTCACTTAATGGAGGTTGGTGGAGGATATTTTCAGAATATTATACACGCTGCTACATTAGCATCACTTGAACCACTAATGCCGGAAAAGAAAGTTGCAATTATTGAAAGCTTAAATTGGTTTGATCAGACTGGGATGAGAAAAGATGCTTTTGAGAGTCGAATCTCAAAAGAACATGTGTATTATACGTTGATTAATCCTAAGCTAACAAAGGAAACGAAACTAAAATTCATTAATCGAGTAATCGAATTGTCTTCAAAGAACGCTTCTCTAAAGAGCTCATTTGAGAGATATAAGAAAGTTCTTGTGGAAGGAGATGGTTCAGAATTGGACCGAATCGTCATAAAGTTTGAATTGGAAAAGTATTCTTTAGATATGATTCAATCATTTTATGCTGAACATAGTGTGAAAGATAAGCCTTCCAAAGGTGAAAAAATGCCTGACTATAATTGGGACGAAGTGCTATCGTCTAATGAGAAAAATGCAAAACTAAGTACTTCAACTAATGAATATCATTTTGATGACTGGTATTATAAAAAGAACATCCAAGGGAAATTAGATTCATTAAAGAATTCAGCCTCAACTTTTAAGTATACGGAGTCACCAGAATATGAGGATTTCAAATTATTCTTGCAAATGGCAAAAGAACTCGGAATGGATATCCTTGTCGTAACTTTCCCTGTAAATGGTCCTTGGTATGATTATATAGGGATTGACTCATATCAACGTGAAACGTTTGCTAAAAAGGTAAATGAAATCGTTAAGGAAAGTGATGTGAAGCAAGTCGATTTAACACAGCATGATTATGATCCTTATTATATTTGGGATGCATCACATCCAGGATGGAAGGGGTGGCCTTTAGTTGAAAAAGAATTGGTCCAATTTTTTAAATAAGATGGATAACGTATTTGTATGGACTATCATTTTTTATCTTCTTATAACTACTACCATTTTATATTGTATTTTCACAGATTTTACGAATGCAGCGGATTTTGTTTATAATGCGTTTTAGCATCGTAGGCTAGGAAGAAGAACTTCTTTCCTAGCCATTTTTGTTTTTACATTGATTGAAGCAGTAAACATTAGTATAATACAGTCATTAAGACTCGAGGTGAAGAGATGAAAAGACAAAGAACTTTTCAAATGGTATTAAGTGCGATGTTTATCGCGATGATTATTTTACAAAGTTTTGTTCCATTTTTAGGGAACATACCATTAGTGGCTTTAAATATTACAATCATTCATATTACAGTTATTGTTGGTGGGATTGTATTAGGACCACAAGTAGGTTTCTTTTTAGGATTTACGTGGGGAGTTTGTTCGTTATTAGTTGCTTACACATCAGCCAATATTCTTAGTTTTATGATTTTTTCAAATCCATTGATTTCTATCTTGCCACGTTTATTGATGGGAGGACTCGTTGCTTTGTTTTATCACAAAGCAACTAAACTTATTGAGTCTGACCGACTCAGAATGGCAGTGACTGGTTTCCTTGGAAGTATTATGAATACGGTATTCGTATTAAGTTCCATTTATTTACTGATGGGAAATCAATATGCAGAATTAAAAGGAAAAACTGTTGCGGAATTGCCGCTCTTCTTAATGAGCGTTGTTATGACAAACGGGGTTCCGGAAGCTTTAGCTGCAACTGTAGTGACACCAATTATTGCATCTATTTTAGTAACCATTTATAAGAAAAGAGGATAGTTTATGTGGGAAGATAAAAATGTAACGGTCTTTATTACAGGTGGAATCGCCGCGTTTAAAGCAGCTACACTAGTTCGTTTATTTGTAAAAGCAGGAGCGAATGTGGAAGTCGCGATGACAAAAAGTGCGTGCAAATTCATTACCCCATTAACATTTCAAGTGCTAACAAAGAATAAAGTTCACACGGATACATTTGACGAAGACGAAGCGAGCAAGGTCCAACATATCCATTTATCCGATAAAACCGATGTAGCAGTTGTTGTACCAGCAACAGCTAATACGATTGCGAAATTGGCTAATGGAATCGCTGATAACTTTGTAACCAGTACATTATTAGCAACAACAGCTCCGATTTATGTAGCACCTGCAATGAATGAGCATATGTGGGAAAATCCTGCAACTGTTCGTAATGTGGCACAGCTTAAAGCAGATGGAAAAGTGATCATTGAACCAGCGACAGGATTTTTAGCAGAAGGATATAATGGGAAAGGCCGTCTTCCTGAACCAGAAGAAATTTTTGAACAAGTGACGTTTTTCGAGAGTAGAAGAGAATACAAGTCTCCTTTAGAAGGAAAAAAGATTTTAATCACTGCTGGTGGAACAAAAGAGCGCATCGATCCAGTTCGTTATATCTCGAATGATTCTTCTGGAAAAATGGGCTACTCTTTAGCAAAATCCGCTGCTATCCTAGGAGCAGACGTTCATTTGATTTCAGCGACGAAACAATTGAAAGTTCCATTTGGAGTGAAGGTGACATATGTTGAATCTGCACGTGAAATGGAAGAAGTTGTTACAGCACAATTTCCAACTACAGATGTTGCTGTGATGGTTGCTGCGGTATCTGATTACTATGTAGCCAATCGTTCGGACCATAAAATCAAAAAGCAACACAATGAATCAGGATTAAAACTAGAGCTAGTGGAAAATCCAGATATCCTAAAAGGACTTGGACATTCTAAAAAAGAGGGCCAAATTGTCATTGGGTTTGCGGCAGAGACTGAAAGAGTATTAAAATATGCTGCAGCAAAATTAGAAAAGAAAAAAGCCGATGCGATTATTGCAAACGATGTATCTAATTCGGAAATCGGATTTAATGCAGATGATCATCAGGTTACTATTCTGACGAAAGAAAAGAAATCTATTGTTTTACCATTTTTACCAAAAGAAAAGCTAGCAGTTGAAATTTGGAAGCAACTACTTAAGGAGCATGTGCTGTAAATTCTCAGAATACTGACTTAAGTTCTTTAGGATTGGAAAAGTACTTCGATCAATTTTGTTAAATTTTAAAGAAACTTGTTTAAATAAACGAGATTAGGAAAATAACAAGATGATGATTGAGGTACTTTTTGAGTTGTGGAAAATGAAAACTTTTACAGAGATTTTTACCCGTAATGTGTAAAGTATGGTATAATGAGTAAGGCTATTAGGCAAGAGAGGAGAGCGTATGAAAGAAAAGCGTCGATTGCCAGAATTTATGAATCATGAAATTGTACGAAGAAAACAACAAGAACTTCAAAGAAGAAGAGGCTATCTGCTTTCTAAGCGAGTATTTGATATTCTAGTTTCATTATTATTGCTAATTCCACTTTCGGTGGTATTTCTCATCGTAGCAGTGGCTATCAAATTAGAAGATGGTGGCCCGATATTTTACCGACAGGAAAGGATTACAACAAATGGACGTGTGTTTAGGATTTTTAAATTCAGAACGATGATACTGAATGCGGATAAAGTCGGACCTTTAGTGACACAAGACCATGATCCAAGGATTACAAAAGTGGGTCGAAGAATTCGAAATTATCGATTAGACGAGGTAGCTCAATTACTAAATGTTCTTCTAGGAGACATGTCGTTTGTCGGGGCTAGGCCTGAAGTTAAAAAGTATGTTGATGCATATACTCCAGAAATGCAAACTACTTTATTATTACCGGCGGGAGTCACTTCGTTAGCGGCTATTGAATTCAGACATGAGTCAGAAAAGATTGCACAATGGACGGGGCAAGGGTTGAGTGTAGATGAAGCTTATATTCAACATATCATGCCAGAAAAAATGCAGTATAATATCGATTATTTAAATCGATGTAGTTTAAAAACAGACATTGCAATTATGGTTAAAACAGTAATTGCAGTACTGAAATAAGTTGGAGGAAAAATCATGAAAGTTAGAAATATACCATTTTCACCACCAGATATTACAGAGAAAGAAATTAATAATGTTGTAGAAGTATTAAAATCCGGATGGATTACAACAGGACCAAAAACAAAAGAGTTTGAGCGACAATTAGCTAACTTTATGGGAACTGACAAAGTAGTTTGTTTGAATTCTGCTACTGCTGCACTAGAGTTAGCACTACGCGTTCTAGGGGTTGGACCTGGAGACGAGGTCATTGTTCCAGCATATACGTATACAGCTTCATGCAGTGTAATTGAACATGTTGGGGCAACACCAGTAATGGTAGATATTCAAGAAAATTATTTTGAAATGAACTATGATGCTTTATCAGATGCGATTACAGACAAAACGAAAGTAGTGATTCCAGTAGAATTAGCTGGAGTTCCGTGTGATTATGATCGTATTTTCGAAGTGGTAGAATCAAAACGTTCTTTATTCCATCCAACAACGAATTTACAACGTCATTTTAACCGTGTTGTTGTTGTTTCAGATTGTGCACATGCGATTGGAACAACTAGAAAAGGTGTTTCCGTTGCTCGTATTGCTGATTTTGCGTCGTTTTCTTTCCACGCAGTGAAGAATTTGACAACTGCTGAAGGGGGATGTATTACGTGGAATCCTGAACGTGGACTAGATTCAGAAGCGTTGTATAAAGAATTTCAAGTACTATCTCTTCATGGTCAAACAAAAGATGCTTTAGCAAAAATGAAACCAGGATCATGGGAATATGATATTGTTCTACCTGGATTCAAATGCAATATGCCAGACATTATGGCTGGCATAGGATTGGCTCAGCTTGAACGTTATCCGAAATTATTGGAGCGTAGAAAAGAGATTGTACGTCAATTAGATGCTGGATTATCAGTAGATTCAAGAATCCAGGTGTTACCTCATCATGGAGAGCATTATGAATCTTCTCGTCACTTGTATATTACACGTGTTCATGGAGCTAGTTATGATCAAAGAGAAGCGATTATTGTGAAAATGGCAGAGCGTGGGGTTTCTTGTAATGTACATTACAAGCCATTACCACTGTTAACGGCTTATCAAAATATGGGCTTCCGTATGGAGGATTATCCGAATGCTTACAGATTCTTTGAAAATGAAGTAACTCTTCCATTACATGGATTACTAAGTGATGAAGATATTGAGTATATCATTCAAAACTATTTAGAAGTAATTCAAGAAGTTCTGGGAGCATAAGGAGAGGATATTGAAATGAATAATCGATTACGAATTTTATTATTATTCATCGTAGATTCTTTATTAGTAATTGGTTCAGTATTTTTAGGGTTCAGACTAGTGACTGAAGGGTTAATTCGTAATATTCATGGATTGACCATTACTGCGATTTTATCACTTGCTGCTTATTATGTATTCTCGTACTTCTTTAATCTGTATTGGAGAGACTGGGAATATGCTAGCGTTTATGAAGTGATTACTGTTGTGAAATGTGTATCTGCAACAGTGATTGTATCTACTATTTCGGGCCTTGCGTTCTTTGATACTAAAGTAACTTGGCAATTTATGATTGTATGCTGGCTACTACTAGTGATTTCTGTAGGTGGAGTTCGTCTTTCGATGCGTGTTTTTCGTGAGTTCTTCGCAGAAAGTAGTGTTATGGAAAATGCAAAACCTACTTTGATTGTTGGGGCTGGCGCAGCTGGAACTTTACTAGTAAGACAAATGTTAATGCATCCAGCGATGAAGATGGATCCAATTGCTTTTGTAGATGATGATCCCGAAAAACTCAGAAAAGATGTCTATGGAGTTCGAATTTTAGGAGCTATTAAAGATATTGAACGTATTGTAGACACGATGGGAATTGCAAAGGTCGTTATAGCAATGCCTTCGTTGCCGATAAAGAAATTAAATGAAGTGTACGATGTAGCTCGAAAAACGGGTGTTGAGTGTGTGATTTTACCAAATATTGATGATGTCATGAGTGGAAACTTGCACGTTCAACAATTAAGAAATGTTGAAATCGAAGACTTATTAGGACGGGATCCTGTTCATTTGGATCAATCAATGATTGAAAAACAACTTCGTGGGAAGAAAATACTTGTTACAGGTGCGGGAGGATCAATTGGATCTGAAATTTGCCGTCAAGTTGCCAAGTTTAAACCAAAAGAAATTATTATCCTTGGTCACGGAGAAAATAGTATCTATCAATTGAATATGGAACTTGTAGGGAAATATTCACAGCATTTCACAATTGTTCCAGTAATCGCGGATGTACAGGACCGTAAGCGAATTTTCGAAGTTATGGATAAATATAAACCGGATGTAGTGTATCATGCAGCTGCGCATAAACACGTACCGTTAATGGAGATTAACCCTCGTGAAGCAGTGAAGAATAACATTCTTGGTACTAGAAATGTAGCGGAAGCAGCAAGCCATGCACGTGTGAAAGCATTTGTAATGGTATCCACGGACAAAGCCGTTAATCCACCAAATATTATGGGGGCTACGAAACGACTTTGCGAAATGATTGTTCAAGATATGGCTACTCGGAGCGAATACACAAAATTTGTTGCCGTTCGTTTTGGGAATGTATTAGGTTCTCGCGGGTCAGTGATTCCACTCTTTAAGAAACAAATCGCAGCTGGAGGTCCTGTGACGGTAACGCACCCTGACATCGTTCGTTACTTTATGACGATTCCAGAAGCTGCACAACTCGTTATTCAAGCTGGTGCACTTGCAAGAGGCGGAGAAATCTTTGTACTTGATATGGGTAAACCAGTGAAAATCGTAGACCTTGCAAAAAACTTAATTCGTTTATCTGGATTTGATGAAGGAGATATCGAAATTAAATTTACTGGATTACGTCCAGGTGAAAAGATGTATGAAGAACTGTTAAATGAAGGGGAAATTAATCCAAAACAGGTTTTCCCTAAGATTCATATAGGAATTGCTGATAATTCTAAAATCAATCGTGTGTATAATTTTATTGAAAACTTTGAAAATTATACGGAACAAGAATTGCATGATGAATTGATTGATATTGCCAATAAAAAGAAATAAAATGATAAGGACTGGGTTTTCTCAGTCCTTTTATCATATATAAAGAGGTGGAAAAATGTTAGTTTCCGTAAATATTAGTGCCTACAATGAGCAAGATTACTTGCCTGAAATTTTTGATAGTTTAAAAAATCAAACGTATCCATTAAAAAACATTGAAGTAGTATTAGTGAATGCAATGTCCACTGACCATACTCGTGCCTTAATGGAACAATTTAAAGCAGAAAATGAGCATTTATTTTACGGTGTGAAGATTCTTGATAACCCAAGAAAAACATTAAATACAGGGTTGAACTTAGGTTTTAAAAATTCAGACGGAGAGTGTTTCCTAAAAGTAGATGCACACTCTAAAATTCTTACAAATTTTATCGAAGCCAATGTCAACGTGATTGAATCTGGGCAAAAAGTTTGTGGTGGAAAAAGACCTACTATCGTTCAAGCAGAAGATGACTTCTCAAAAACATTACATATCGTTGAAGAATCTGCTCTTGGGAGCAGTATTGCGAACTACAGAAAAGGAGATTCAAGTCGTTATGTCGATTCTGTATTTCAAGGAATGTATCACCGTGATGTTATCGATAAAGTTGGTTATTTTGACGAAAAATTAACACGTACAGAAGATAACGAATATCATTACCGTATCCGTAAAAACGGATTTAAAATTTGGTACGATACTTCAATCGAGTCCTTCCAATATATTCGCCCAACCTTTTCAAAGATGATTCAACAAAAATTTGCAAACGGCTATTGGATTGGTTTAACCTCTCATGTTTGCCGTGATTGCTTATCATTATTCCATTTCGGCCCTGGTGTATTTGTTGCGACTTTACTTGTCTTAATGCTGCTGACGCCAATCAGCTTTGCGCCATTGTTAACAGTGTTTGGGCTCTATATATTAGCAGTCTTAGGATTATCTATTTTTGAGATTTCAAAACAGAAATACAACCACACGTTACTTTTAATTCCTTTTATCATGATTGCAATTCATTTTGCCTATGGAATTGGAACTATTAAAGGATGGATTTTTGGGTTTGAGTTTAAACAAGAGTATTTTGAGGAAAAATAATCTATGGTATCAATTCTTAAAAAACTATAAATACTCTTAAGTTCATATAAATTTATGGTATAATAAGCTGATTGTATAGTAATTGGAATAGGATGGATGATAGTGAACGAGGAAAAGTTAGCCAATAGAAAAAAACAACGAAAAAATGCTAAAAAAAGAAAGATTCTTATTACAACGATAATTGCATTATTATCGATTCTTATCGTTGGTGCGGTCGTTGTATGGAGCCGTATTTCAAAAGCAGAAAATGCGATTCACCAAGAGGTAGAGACAGTGAATTTACGTGATAAAGAGATTGAAGATGATGGTAGCTTCTCTGTATTACTATTGGGGATTGATAACGGTGCTTATGGGCGCGAAGGAGAAGTAGGTCGTTCGGACTCTATGTTATTGGTAACGGTGAACCCAAAGCAAAAGAAAACAACAATGATTAGTATTCCAAGAGATACTTATACAGAAATTATAGGGTATGGAACTTTTGATAAAATAAATCACGCTTATGCTTTCGGAAAAGAGCAATTTTCAATCAATAGTGTGCAAAATCTCTTTAATGTTCCAGTTGACTATTATGTTACGGTTGACATGCACGGGCTAATGGGATTAGTGGATGCGGTTGGTGGAATTGATATTACACCAGCTTTAACATTTACGTATGAAGGTGAGTCGTTCACAGCAGGCGTGACTCGACATGTAGATGGGGAAGCCGCTCTTCGTTATGCGAGAATGCGTTATGACGATCCTGAAGGAGATACGGGGAGACAAAAACGTCAACAATATGTGATTCAAAAAATCGTAGAAAAATTATTAACATTAAGTTCAATCTCTAAATTTGAAGAAATTCTAAAAACTTTAGAAAATTCTGTCAAAACTGATTTTACTGTTGAAAAACTAGTGTCAATTGCTCAAACGCATAAAGAAGCATTGCAGCATTTCGAAACAGATACAGTGGCTGGCCAAGGTGAAATGATTAATGGGATTTATTATTTTGTAGTGCCGGAAGAAGAAAAGATTCGTATTTCCAATGTTCTTAGAAAATCATTGGATTTAGATCCAATTCAAGAATTACAACATATCGAAACAAAAGAAGTTCAGACATCAACGAACATTGAACAAAATGTACCACAAAGAAATGCAAACGTAGAAGAACAAAATGATACTTATGTAGAACCGAATGTGACACCAAGTAGCAATTATAATGACAACAATAGTAATTATAATAATCAAGACGATAGTGGAGCTGAGGAACAACCAACTCCATCTAGACCAGCGACTCAGGTGACCCCTTCTACACAAGCGACGCCAGCGACAGAGCAACCGCAAACACAGGCTCCTAGTACACAAGCACCTGTGACACAAGTACAGCCGGTTACGACACAAAATCCATAGAATTGGAGTGGAAGTATGAACGAAATAAATGAATGGAGTAGACAAAGCCGAAGACAACAAAAAAAGAAAAAAAGAGGACGTTTGGCGTTTATTCTAATTTTCGTAATCGCATTAGTGACAGTGATTGGAACTTATTACGCGAGTAAGATAAATAGCACTATTAGTTCAATTACACAAGATGTTGGAAATAGAACGGAACAAGAAGCTAATGAAATTATAAAAAATGCAAAACCTATTAATATTTTATTATTAGGAATTGATAATGGAGCGTACGGGCGTACTGAAGAAGATGGACGCTCGGATACGATGTTATTACTAACCATAAATCCTTCTGAAAAGAAATCTCAATTACTTAGTATCCCTAGAGATACGTATACAGAGATTGTAGGTAGGGGAGGTTATGATAAATTGAACCATGCCTATGCGTATGGGAAAGCACCAATGGTGATTAACTCCGTAGAAAAACTATTTGATACAACAGTGGATTTCTATGTTCAAATCAATATGGAGGGGCTTATGGAATTTGTTGATGCTGTCGGAGGCATTGAAGTGACGAGCCCACTAACCTTTACTTATGAAGGACGTTCTTTTGTAGAAGGAAAAACAGAATTATTAGATGGAGAGAGCGCATTGCGCTTTGCTCGGATGCGTTATGATGATCCTGAAGGAGATAACGGACGACAAAAACGTCAACGTATTGTGATTGAAAAACTTGTTGAAAAATTAATGAGTTTTAATACAGTTACGAATTTTGAACAAGTAATGAATGCTGTTAGTAAAAATGTAAAAACAGATTTACCAATTGGACAAGTGATGGCTTTGAAGAATACCTATGGTCCAGCACTAAAAAGTGAAAATCTGAGTCAAGCCTTTATGGAAGAAAGACAGTTATTATTAACGAATAATGCTGGCGAACAAATTTACTATTCCTATGCAACGGATGAAGAACTACTGAAAGCAAGTAATTCCGTTCGAAAATTATTGGATCAAAAAACGGTACAAACATACCCATTATTACAACAAAGAGAAGATTTATATTATTTAACTACACCATAAAATTCAGATTAGGAGACGAAAAAATGATATATGCAGGGATTTTAGCGGGAGGAACTGGAACTCGCATGGGCATTCAAGACATGCCAAAACAATTTTTACCACTAGGGAATAAGCCTATTATTATTCATACGGTGGAGAAGTTCCTATTTGTACCTAATATTGATATTGTCTATGTGGCAGTTCATCCAGATTGGGTCAGTCATTTTAATGATTTGTTGGAAAAGTATATTGTAACCAATAAAGAAAAAATTCGTGTGGTTAGTGGCGGAGGAAACCGCAATGATAGCATTTTAAGTATTATCGCAGATATTAAGAGAGGTAGTGACTATTCGGATAAAGATGTTCTCATTACCCATGATGCGGTTCGCCCATTTGTGTCTTATCGAATGATTGTGGATAATATTGAAGCAATGACCACTTACGATGTTGCGGATACAGTTGTAATGGCTAATGATACGATTGTTGAATCGGTTGATGGCAAAGTTATTTCATCGATTCCAAATAGAACACATATGTATCAAGGCCAAACTCCTCAAACATTTAAAATTCAAGCTTTCACGGATCTTTATGATAGCCTTTCAGATGAAGTGAAAGAAATATTAACAGATGCATGTAAAGTTTTTGTTGTCAACAATGTAGATGTAGCTCTTGTTAAAGGAGAGTATTCAAATATTAAAATTACTACTGTAACTGATTTGAAAATTGCTCAAGCCATGTTAGGAGAGATTTAAAATGATTAATCGAGTGTACCAACTCATTCGTCCATCGTTTTTCTCAATCAAATATGAAGATGTATCATTTACCAAAAAAGATACTGTAGTGATACGTCCTAATTATTTAGCGCTCTGCCATGCAGATCAAAGATACTTCCAAGGGACCAGACCAGCTAAAGTTTTACAAAAAAAGTTACCGATGGCACTCATTCACGAATGTTGTGGGATTGTTGTAGCTGATTCAACAGGAACGTATCAACCGGGGGATCATGTAGTAATGATTCCTAACCAACCACCAAAAGATTTTGAACATGGAACAGAATTCTATGAAAATTATGTCAACGGAACCTATTTCCGCTCAAGTGGGCATGATGGTTTTATGCGTGAATTTGTAACGATTCCGGTAGACCGTGTTGTGAAATATGAAGAGGTTCCTGATAGAGTTGCTGCAATTTCAGAGTTTGTGTCAGTGGGGGTTCACGGCCTTCGACGACTAGATAAGGTAGCACATAGCAGACGAAACCGTATTGTTGTTTGGGGATCAGGGAGTTTAGCTTATGTTGTTGCCACGATTGCCAAAACCAAGTTTCCAGATTCTAAAATCATTGTTGTTGGGAAAAATGCAGAAAAGCTTCGATTATTCACTTTTGTAGATGAAGTATATGATGTAAATGACCTGCCGGAGGACTTTACGTTTGATCATGCTTTAGAGTGCGTTGGTGGTAGCGGCACTCAAGATGCGTATCGCGAAATCATTCGTCATATTCAACCTCAAGGAACAGTTGTGATGATGGGGGTTAGTGAATTTGAAGTACCATTAAACACACGTGACATTCTTGAAAAAGGATTAACTTGGGTCGGTAGTTCTCGTTCAGGTCGCAAGGACTTTGAAGAGGCTGTTCAATTCATGGCAAATCCAAAAGTACATGCACGTTTGAACTTAATTATTTTTGAATCAAATCCAATCCAAGAGATGAAAGACATTTATCATTTCTTCGAGGAAGATAAATTAACGCCATTTAAAACAGTGGCTAAATGGGATATTTAGAAAGTGAGGAAAACATGGAACCATTACAAGAGAAATGTTTAGAAATGGCTGAATACTTTGTGTCATTTTGTAAGCAACATGAATTATTATGTTATTTATGCGGTGGTGGGGCCATTGGAGCACTTCGCCATAAAGGCTTTATCCCTTGGGATGATGATTTAGATTTCTTTATGCCACGTAAAGATTATGAGAAATTAATCGAATTATGGCCAAAAGAAGCAGACGCGCGTTATGTGATGTCAAACAGTGACGAACATTACTTAGACCGTAATTTGTTTGTGACGATTCGTGATAAAGAAACGACATGCGTGAAGCCTTATCAAGCGGATTTAGATATCCCACACGGCTTAGCGATTGATATCCTTCCACTAGATTATTATCCAAAATCAGAATCAGAACGTAAGAAACAAGTCCGCTGGGCATTGATTTACTCATTGTTCCGTGCGCAAACAATTCCTGAAAAACATGGTGGATTGATGAAGTGGGGAAGCTTATTCTTATTAGGATTATTCCCAACACGTTCATTACGTTATAAGATTTGGAGCAAGGCGCAGCGTGAGATGACAAAGTACACACGCGAAGAAAGTGATGGGATTACTGAACTTTGTGCTGGTCCCGGATATATGAAAAATAAATATGCAATCGAAAGCTTTGAATCTGCACTATTCTTACCATTTGAGCAGACTAAAATGCCAATTCCAGTGGGATATGATGCATACTTAAAAACAGCATTTGGTGATTATATGACACCACCACCAGTAGAAAAACAAGTTGCACATCATGATGCTTTGTTTGTTGACCTTGACAATGGATACGAAAAGTATAAAGGGGAGTATTATGGAACCAAACGTTAGTATCATTGTTCCAGTTTACAATGTTGAGCAATTTCTTGAGCGCTGTGTGGAATCAATTTTAAAACAGACTATGGTTAGTTTTGAATTACTTCTGATTAATGATGGGTCTAGTGACAGAAGTGGACAATTATGTGACGAATTATCGCAAAAAGATAATCGTATTCGAGTGATTCATATACCAAACGGTGGAGTTTCTAATGCTAGAAATTTGGGAATCAAGTTGTCTAGAGGTGAGTGGATTTCTTTTGTCGATAGTGATGACTTTGTAACAGAAGATTACTTAGAAACTTTATTAAAGCCAGTTAGATCAGATGAAACAATTGGTTTTTCTATTGGTAAATTACACCATATTCAAAATGGAGTTGTAACACCAGTACCTGAATCAAGTAGTAATCTTCATCTGTGGAATACAGAGCAGACTCTTAAGGAGTTATTGACGACTCAAAAGACGTCATTTTTCCCAGTTGCCAAACTGTTTCGTAAGAGTTTGATTCAAGAGCTAACTTTTAATACAAAATATCATCTTGCAGAAGATGCTTTGTTCTTAACAGAGTTATTGCTTCATACGAAGTGCCAAACTGTATTTGTTGATAAGCCAATTTATTTTTATGATCATCGAGAAGGCAGTGCAACTACTTCGGTGAATCAATTTGTATTTGATACAATTCTTGTATATAGAAAAATCATTGCAATGGTATCGGATGTATTTCCGGGGCTTGAGTTGGAACTACAGAACCGGGAAGTATGGGCCTATATAACAGTTTATGATAAGCTTATTTTTGCGAATGATACAGATTATTCTCGAGAGAAGAAGAAAATTAGAGATTGGATAATCTCTCATCAAAAGGAATTGCTAAGCGATCCTTATTTTACGAAGTTTAGAAAATGTGCAATTCTTCTACTCCGATTTTCTCCGTTTTTATATAAAAAAATTGTATCAATGAAACAGTAAGATGTGTAAAGGAGTTTAATATGAGTTTTTCAAAAATGAATCAATATTTTGAAAAGTCTAAAGTGGGAATTGCCTATTTGTTCATACTTGTGTCAATTTTAAGTATGAGTTCATTAGTGTACAAAGTGACGAATCCTCTCTATAAAGGATTATCTGCAATGGTGTTTATTCTTATTGTCGCAACAGTAGCGTTGAATTGGAAAAAAATCAAAACAGATAAAAAGTATTTAGGAATTTTTGTATTAGTAGCTCTGAGTCATTTGCTGTCTGCAGTAGCTAATCATTCCGGTCACTTCTTTGGTAATATTACTGAAATAATCTTTATGGTAACATACATCTTATTATTTCTAATGCTTAGTGTATCTCAATTACAAAAGGTCTTTCGATTGACTGCAGTAACGGTTCAAATAGTTTCATTTTTATCAGCATTATTTGCACTTGTTTTATTATTCCTAAGAGTACTAATTCTTTTTAAAGTTGGAGAAAGATCTTATTATTACGGTGTAATGAATGGTCGTTTATGGGGAGTAGTTAATCCGAATGCTAGTGCTATCTTTACCTATATTAGTATTATTTTAGCCTTGTATTTAATCCATGAAGGACATAAATATGCTGTTTATTTTAAAACTAACATTGTAATTCAGTTCATCTACTTCGCAACGATGCAAAGTAGAGGTGCCTTACTCTCATTAGTCTTAATGATGGGGATGTATTTTGCATTTGTTATTCGTGGAACGTTCATTAAAAAAATAACGTCGTTCTTAGCTGCAACAATTATCTTTTTCGGAATGAATGTTGGGATTAGTTATTTAACGTCGCAATATATAGCTGCGCAAAGAGCAACAGTATATGATTTAGCTCAAGCAAAGACTTATTCTGAGAATGAAGGGAGTGGCACTAAGAAAGCTACAGAACTTCATTTAATAGAAACAACTCCAAGTGGGCGAACATATATATGGAAAAATGCCATAAAAATGGGGACCGTAAAGCCTATATTCGGATATGGTGTGCGAAATATTCCTGATTACTATGCTGACTATTTCAGTAAATTTGAAATTCAAAACTCATTAACAGGTGGAAATTTCCATAATATATTTATCACTGTATTCGTAAGTTCTGGGATTCTTGGATTATTGTCCTTTATGATTCTACTTGGATATCTTATTCAAAAATTCATTAGATATCTCTTTGTATCAAGATTAGGTTCTGAAAAATTAGTTATGATTTTATTTTTTGGAATTTTGTTTGGACAATTATTTGAAAGCCAAATTATGTATTCTACGAATTTTATTAATATCATGTTCTGGTTTGTAGCAGGAGCTGGAGTAATGATATGTAAAAGAGACGAAAATATCCGTTATGAAGAAATTACGAGTGTTGAAGAAATCCAAAAAATGGAATTAGGAATCATGGAGTATATTCATGAAGTCTGTGAGAAAATCGGAGTGAAATATTTCTTAGCATATGGAAGTTTAATCGGTGCAGTACGTCATCATGGATTTATTCCATGGGATGATGATATGGATATCTGTATGTTACGTGAAGATTATGAAAAGCTCCAAGATTATCTGATAAATAATTCAGATACTCGCTATGAAGTTATGTCTTACAAAAACAACAGAAATTATGTATATCCATTTATGAAAGTGATGGATAATCAAACATATCTCTTAGAAGAAGATGTAAGAATTGATTCTAAGATGGGAATTTATGTTGATATTTTTCCAATTGATGGATATGAAGATAATCCCGAGTTTAAAAATAAAATGACAAAAATAATTAAGAAACGTCAATTAAGTTGCTATACATTTAAAGGAATTACTAATAGAAAGAGTGTTGTCAATTCATTACTTCGATATATTTCAGTGATTATTTTCTATTTTACAGATACCAATAAATTTGTGAAACAAATTGATGAACTTGCGAAAAGCAGAAAAGTAGAAGATTATGAATTTGTAGATTATCTGATTTATAAAGATATGAATAAACCGGTATGGAGAAAAGAATGGCTTCAAGAAGTAATCGTTGGAAACTTTGAAGGGAAAAAATTTATGATCCCGGCTGATTTCCACGATATACTAACGTCAGATTATGGTGATTATATGCAATTACCTCCAATTGAAAGCCAAGTTTCCCACCATGATTTTAAATTGTGGAAAATCGTGGATATTTCTAAATCGTAAGAGGTTATTATGAAAAACATTAAACTGAATGCATTTACGAATATGCTCGTTCGGATATTGAATATTGTATTCCCATTAATAACGGGTCCGTATATCTCACGGGTATTGAGTAAAGAAGATTTCGGGAATTTCAATGTTGCGAATACCATATTGAATTTGTTTATTCCTTTTGCTACATTAGGAATTTATAATTATGGGATGCGTGAAATCAGTAAAGTAAAAGATAATAAAGATAAGATAAATCAGGTCTTTAGTCAATTATTTTATATTTCACTATTTTGTACCCTTATAACAACCGTTGTTTATTATCTCTATGTTCGTTATACCATGGAGAATCCAGATTTGCGGTTTCTTTACTACATTATGGGAGTTCAACTTTTCTCGCAATTATTCTATATTGAATGGTTGAATGAAGCTTTTGAGAACTATAAGTTTATCTTCTATAAAACATTAATCATTCGGATATTGATGTTAGTTGCAGTATTTATGTTTGTAAAACGTGCAGAAGATATCATTCCATACACGATTATCATGTCTGTGATTACTACGATTAACTTTTTAGCAAGTTTCTTTTGGATTAAGAGAGAAGTTAAGTTTGTCAGGGTTCATTTAAAAGATATGATGAAACTGATGAGTCCGTTATTTGCTGTTCTACTAATAGCAAATGCGAATATGCTCTACACTTATCTTGACCAAATATTTCTTTCAAATGTGGGGATTGTAGAAAATGTAACATATTATGTTACAGGGTATAATATTGCAACCTTACTGGCTCGTGTTGTTAGTGGAGCTGTAAGTGTCAGTGTACCAAGATTAGGTTATTATTTGGGGATTGGGGACAAGAAGGCTTATCAAAACTTAGTCAATAAAGGTAGTCAAGCTTTCTTCTTCTTCTTAGTTCCGATTTGTGTAGGGTTAGCTAGTGTGGGAATTCCTGTAACCTTATTATATGGTGGAGAAAAGTACTTTTTTGCCGGTATGTGTACAGTATTGTTTGCCATACGTACCATTGGTTGGGCATTAGAAATTATTTTTGGGACTCAAGTAATTCTGGTTAATGGATATGAAGAGCGACTAACAATCCTTTACTTCGTAGGTGGAGGAGTAAACTTGTTATTAAATAGTATCTTATTCTTTATGGGTGTAACAGCCCCTGAGTTCTATATTATTACAACGATGGCAGCAGAAATTGTCTTGTTATTACTTGAATATATCTTTATCAGAAATATGGAATTAGTTCGCTTAAAGCCAATACTCCAAATGTTGAAAAAGTATATCACCTTATCTTTAGGTTTTGTACCTATAGCACTAGGAGTTAATTATTTTGTGCCATATGGACAGGTAGTAGACAAAACACTGTTATTAAATATAGGATTAACAGTAATCAGTTCAGTTATCTATTATCTTATTGCGTTAACGATAAGTAAAGATGATTTATTCCAATCAATAATGAATGGTATTGTATCTAAATTAAAAAGAGGGGTAAAATCATGACACAAGAAAGAGTAATGAGTTTAGAGGAAATAAAAGAGGTAGAACTCAATATCCTGAAATATTTGCATGAAATCTGTGAAAAGCATGATATAAAATATTTTATTGATTTTGGGTCGTTATTAGGTGCGGTACGGCATGGTGGATTTATTCCATGGGATGATGATACAGACATTTCTCTAGCACGTGATGAATTCGAACGCCTATATGAAGTACTGTTAAAAGAGAATCATCCATATTATCGCCTTATTTCATTTAGAGAAACCCCAGGATATCCTTTTAGTTATGCAAGAGTTTATGATATTCGTACTCGACGTGATGCTGAATTAATCGATAAAAGTGTAGTGTTAGGAACTTGTGTGGACATTTTCCCATATGATGGAGTTGTTACAGAAGAAGCTGACCGTAAAAAAATGAAACAGTACAAAAACTTCTTACGACTCTCATCTTTAAATTTCAAAGGAATTGAAATTACGAATGGTGGAATAAAGAACATTCCACGCTATATCGCATCCGCTCTTTTCAGATTTACTTCTCCTCAAGGATGGAATCTAAAATTAGAAGCAATAGCAAAAAAATATAATCAAGAAAATTCTTCGGATTTTACATGTTCCATATATGATCCAAACTATCCAAAAGGAATCAAAAAAGAATGGTTGTATGATACGATTGATATGGCTTATGAAGATACGGTTCTAAAAGTTCCAAGAATGTATCATGAAATTCTTGTATATGAATTTGGAGAAGATTATATGACACCTCCTCCAGTAGAACAGCAAGTACCTGGAGAAGCTAAAAACTATTGGATTAGTGAATAATAAACAGAAAAACTATCTGAATATACCAGAAATACAATACTGTTCAGCTTGCAACAGTTGGAAGATGCTCTTATTTTGTTTAGGAGCATCTTTTTTTAAAAGAAAAATTTAATATTTTTTTCTTTGCTATTTGTTCACATTTTTCAAAAAAAGTGTATAATTTGAACGTAGGAGGGATTATATGTTAAGTAGAAATCAATTTCAATTATTATTGAATTTGAAAAATAAAACTGAAAAGACGAATCAAAGATTAATCGCTGAAGAAATCGGATTTTCGCTAGGAACCGTCAACAAACTAATCCAAGAAGCTGAGGAGAATGGATGGATTTCATCTGAGTATGAAGTAACAAAAAAAGGTCTTAAAGCGCTTGAGCCTTATCGTGTTGAAAATGCAATTATTATGGCAGCGGGGATGAGTACGCGTTTTGCACCATTATCGTATGAAACGCCAAAGGGACTTCTTGTTGTAAAGGGAGAACGTCTCATTGAACGTGAAATCAAGCAACTAAGAGAAGCAGGTATTCAAAAAATCATCGTGGTTGTCGGATACATGAAAGAAAAAATGTTTTATTTAGCTGACAAGTTCGGTGTAGAGATTGTTGTGAACGAAGATTACTATCGCTACAACAATTGTTCTTCCTTAATGCTTGTTAGAAAACAACTAGGGAATACGTATATTTGTTCATCCGATAATTACTTTGTAGAAAATCCATTTGAAGAGTATGTTTACCGTGGATACTATTCAACAGTATTTGCAGAAGACGAAACGGACGAATACTGTGTAACAGAAACAACAGATGGAATCATCAAAGAAGTTACAGTCGGCGGAGAAAATAAATGGTGTATGCTTGGACATGTTTATTTTGACCGTGCATTTAGCGAACAATTTGTATCGATTTTGGAAAACGAATTTAAACATGAAGCATACAAGTTACAATTATGGGAAGATTATTATGCTCGACATTTGAATACATTAGTACTAGAGGCTAGACATTATTCTGATGAGATTATAAAAGAGTTTGATTCACTAGATGAATTACGTGCCTTTGATGAACATTATTTAATGCATAGCAATTCGAAAATCTTATTGAATATTTGCAATACTTTAAATGTGACTCCGGCAGAAATCATTAACATTAAGCCGATTAAGGATGGACTAACCAATACTTCTTTCTGTTTCGACTGCAAAGGAGAAACGTATGTATACCGCCATCCAGGTAAAGGAACCCAAGAGTATATTAACCGACTCAGCGAGGCAGCTTCGATGAAAATTGCAGCTGAATTAGGGATTGATAAAACTTTTGTGGTGATGAACAAAGAAGAAGGGTGGAAGATTTCTAAGTTCATCAAGAATGCTCGTTTGTTAGATTATGATGATAAAGAGGATATCGAAAAAGCCGTTCAATTAATGACGAGATTACATCAATCTGGAAAGTCAACACCGTATGCGATTGAATTTAAAAAAGGATTAGTAGACTTCAAAGAAAAATTAATCAAGAGAAATCGTTTTGAATTCGACGATAAAGAAGAATTAGAAGCGATGGTCGGCAAAGTAGTCGGATATCTGGAACAAGATCAGGTTGAACACACCATCTGTCATGGTGACTGTTATAGTCCTAATTTCTTAGTGGATGAAGAAGGAAATATGAGTCTGATTGACTGGGAATATTCTGGTATGGGGGATCCGACAAGCGATATTGGAACCTTTGTGGCTTGTTCAGACTACACATTAGAACAAGCAAAAGAATTTATTCAAATCTATTTAGAACATAATCCTGGCGTGGCTAGTGAACGTCATTTCTTAGGGATCATTGGTCTGGTATCCTATTATTGGTTCTTATGGGCCTTATTCCAAGAAAGCAATGGAAAACCAGTAGGAGAATTTTTGTATAAGTGGTATCGTTACACGAAACAATATTGTGCAGAAGCTCTTCGACTTTATGAGGAGGAAAAGTAAGTGAAAGAAGAAATTTCGATTGAGAAATTAATTGCGGATGAAACGGAAAATCGACTAAATATGATGGAAAAAGAAGATTATCCTTTCCCTGAAAGATTTTCAAAAGCGGACTACACATGGGTAGTCATTGGCGTTGGAGTGAATTTACTCCTCGTAATCTTAGCGATGAGTGGGGTGATTCAATAATGGCTTCTATGAATGATTATATTCAACAAGAAACGATTACGGGTGTTGTTCCAATGACGAACGGCGACCGTCAATATTCGTTCTGGGATTTATTCCTGTCTACTAGTGGTTTTGCCATCGCGACATGGTGTTATACACAAGGCGCGTATGTGGCACAATATTTATCATTTAATCAAATGCTTATTAATATTTTTAGCTTTAATATCATTTGGGTATTTATTGAATGTCTACCAATTATTTTCGCGGTTCGTTATGGAATTGATTTATGGATTTGGTTGCGTGCCGTTCTAGGCCAAAAGGGTGTGGCTTTACTATCAACGGTCATCAGTTTAGCAAACTTTGGATGGTATGCGGTAGCTGCGAATTTGTTTGCAAGTTCCATGATTCATTTGGCAGGTAACTTTGGCCTCGTCCTCGATAAAGGAATCTGGGGACCAATTCTTGGAACTCTCTGCGTTTTACTTGGTACGTTAATTGCGGTAGGGGGACCAGAAGTTATTAAATGGACAAACCGCTTCCTTGTAATTGCATTACTTGCAGTAGGGGTTATTATTGTCGGAATTTGTTTTGCGGCAGTTCCATTAAGCGATATTATAAATGTTCAACCTGCAGTGGAAGGAGACTTATCTCCAATTGAACGCTTTATGATGTCAGCAGAAGGGAATGTAGCTTTCGCATTCTCTTGGTCAACACAAGCATTAGTACTTCCACGTTTAGCGAAAACAGAACGTAGTGGTTACTGGGCAACAACACTTTCGTATGGGGTTGTCGCACCTTTCTTCGTAGCAACAGGTGGAGTTATGGCCCTTGCGATGTTCGTGAAAACTGGAGTTTATGAAAGTGACCCAACAACAATGTTGGCAACATTAAGTACACCAGCTTTTGCACTATTAAGTCTATTATTAGTGGCCTTTGCAAACATTGGTACTCAAGGAACCGGATCTTACGTAAACTGTATGATTGTGAAAAGTGGGATGCCAAAACTCAGCTACAAGCTGATGGTATGGATTTCCTTTGTATATGTGAGTGCATTGACGATATGGGGTGGCGTTGAAGAATACTTTGGTTCATTTATTTCTTTAGCTGCTTATATCCAAGGCCCTATTATTGGAATGATTGTTGTCGACTTCTTCCTACTTAGAAAGCAAAAATTAGCTCTTCGATCAGCATACTTTTTAAAAGGGCACAAAGCATATGAATTTACAAAAGGATTTAATATTGTGGGGATGAGCTGTGTGTTCATTTCATTGATCGTGGCAGTATTATTTGTTTATAACCCTGTAACGCAACAGATTCAAAGCCCAGTGTTCCTTATTACAACAGGTAGTGGATTTACTGCATTACTCGGTGGAGGATTATACTGGCTTGCTAGTCTTACTCCATTAAAAGCCTATATGGTTCGTGATAGAGAAGAAATTACAATTTAATTGATTACAGAAATATAGGGTTGGTGGAAATTTTTTCACCTACCCTATATTTTATAGAAATAATTTTACCTATTGATGTGGAGTATTTGGTTTTATGGTATGATAAGGTCAACTAAATGAAAATATGTAAATTATTAGGAGAAGATATGACCATTTCGATTATTATTCCTTGCTTTAATGAGGAAGACACAATTCGCTTGTACTATAATGCGATGGAATCTGTACGAGCTCAGATGCAAGAAAATTTTGAGTATATTTTTATAAATGATGGTTCATCGGACAAAACATTAGAAGTCTTAAGAGATTTAAGTACAGCTAATAAAAACGTGAGCTATTTATCCTTTTCGAGAAATTTTGGAAAAGAAGCAGCTTTATTTGCTGGGCTAAAAGAATCAACTGGGGAATATGTTACAGTCATGGATTGTGACTTGCAGGATCCGCCAGAAATGCTTTTTCAAATGAAACAAATGCTAGACGAAGATGCAGATTTAGATTGTGTCGGAACCAGACGAGTCACTCGAGAAGGGGAACCCCCAATTCGTTCTTTTTTTGCACGAATGTTTTATAAAATTATAAATCGTATTAGTCAAGTAGAAATGGTGGATGGAGCGAGAGATTATCGACTGATGAGACGTCAAATGGTGAATGCAGTTCTAGAAGTCTCAGAATATAATCGTTTCTCAAAAGGAATCTTTGCGTGGGTAGGATTCCAAACAGAATATTTAGAGTATAAAAATGTTGAGCGAGTAGCAGGAGAAACATCCTGGAATTTTTGGTCTTTATTTAAATACTCTATAGAAGGTATTGTGAACTTTTCGGAGACCCCATTGAATATAGCACTGGTAGGTGGGGTTTTCTCGTGCGTGTTAGCTTTTATAATGATGCTCTTTATTTTTGTAAGAACATTGCTATTTGGAAATCCAACGTCAGGGTGGACTTCGATTATGACTGTTATTTTATTTTTGGGTGGATTTCAATTAATGACTATAGGGATTCTAGGAAAATATATTGGGAAAATCTTTATGGAAACAAAAAAACGTCCCGTATATATTATAAAGGAGAAACATGTTAAACAAATTAAATAGAAAAAAGACGATATACATTGCTAGTTGTCTCAGCATATTTTTATTAATTTATGTATTAAATCACTTTACTCTGTATACCTCAGATGATTATGTATATCATTTTATTTATCAAGATTCTATGCCAACAGGAAATGAGCAACCTATTAGAAATCTCATGGATTTAATAACTTCTCAAGTGACTCATTGGCAGGTCTGGAATGGTCGCTTCACGGCTCATTCTATAGTACAAACTTTTATGCAATTTCATAAAGAGTATTTTAATGTGTTGAATTCTATCATATTCTTAATGCTGATAATTATGTCTGATAAACTGAGTTCACGAATGATGAAAGAAGAGAGAAAACCGTTTGGTAGCATTTATATTGTATCTCTATTTTTGATGTTTTGGTGGTTCCTTCCGGAAATCGGTAAGACGGTTTTATGGGTTTCAGGCTCAGGAAATTATTTATGGACAGGTTTTATTGACTTATTGTGGTTGTATCTTTTTATTAACTTTACTATTTCTAAAAAATGGTCTATTTTAACAATTCCATTAGCTTTTTTCATGGGAGCCGGCAATGAAAATACGTCGCCAGCGGTGATATTACTAGGTGGCCTGTTCTTATTTTATAATCTTATCAAAGAGAAAAAATTTCGAGTTATTAAAATTATCGAATTAGTCAGTGCAACGATTGGATTTGTGCTAATGATATCATCCCCAGGTTCTCAAAAGAGAGGGGGAGGCTATCCAATTCTTCCAAACCTAAAAAATAATATCTTGAGTTTAATTCAGCGTTCTTGGGAAAGATATTCCGTCCTGTATGTAATATTAATAGTATTACTGGTCATTGCTATATTAGCAAAATATATTAAGAAAGATCATTTGATCTCTATTGGGTTCCTTTTAACAGCACATTTTGCATGTATTTTTAGTTTAGTTGCTTCAAGAGAATGGCCACCTCGAGTATTTTTCGGGGCAAGTGTTCTTCTATGCATCGCAATGATTATTGCTGCAAAGGCGGTTCTTGAAAATAATGATTGGATTAAAAAGATAGCAGTTATTCTTATTTTATTGGTTGTTGTTAAGTTTGCTTTTTCTTATAAAAATGTAGTGAAAGATAACTATACAACCTATAGAATTGTTCAGAAGCAATACGACGATATTCATCAAGCAATTGACAATCGTCAGACTAGTGTAACGTTGAAGAGATTTCCAAAACCCCAACATCTTTATAATGCTTACCTTGGTACTGCTAATTTAAATGATAAGAGTGATGCGTGGTTTAATCAGTGGATGGCTGTCTATTTTGGAATCGATAAAATAGAGAGTATTTCATCTGAAGAGTAGTTTTAAGAATTAAAAAAGACCGATTGGAATTCCAATCGGTCTTTTACTTATTTATAATTCAATGCGGTTAGAGCAACTTGTAAAATAATTGCTCCCAACGTACCAATTAACATTAAGACTGCTACGACACGTGTGATTTTTTCAACTGTTGAAAGATGACGTTTTTTCTTTGCCACTATTATCGCTCCTTTTTTGAATGTCAATCATAGTTTACCTTAAATAAGATTGAATTTCTAGTCAAAAAGTTGTCAGTAAAGAATCTCATTGAAAATTGATGAAAAGAAGACAAAAAAGAAAAAGTATCAAAAGCCTTTCAAAATAATCTTATTTTTGATAACATAGGAATGAAAATAAATCACATTGGAGGAAGTTTCATGTCAAAACAACAAATCGGTGTCGTTGGAATGGCCGTGATGGGTCGTAACTTAGCATTGAATATTGAAAGTCGTGGATATACGGTTTCTATTTTTAACCGTACAGCTTCAAAAACAGATGAAGTCATTACATTACATCCAGATAAAAAATTAGTACCGACTTATACAGTTGAAGAGTTTGTGGATTCCTTAGAAAAACCAAGAAGAATCTTATTAATGGTCAAAGCAGGAGAAGCAACAGATAAAACTATTCAAAGTTTATTACCGCACTTAGATAAGGGAGATATTTTAATCGACGGTGGTAATACATTCTTCAAAGATACAATTCGTCGAAATGAAGAGTTAGCAAACTCAGGAATCAACTTTATTGGGACTGGTGTATCTGGTGGTGAAGAAGGAGCACTAAAAGGCCCTTCCATTATGCCTGGAGGACAAAAGCATGCTTATGATTTAGTAGCTCCGATTTTAGAAGAAATCTCTGCAAAGGCTGACGATGGTGCTCCATGTGTGACGTACATTGGAGCAAACGGAGCAGGTCACTACGTAAAAATGGTTCATAACGGAATCGAATATGGGGACATGCAATTAATTGCCGAAAGTTATGATATTTTACGTCGTGTAGGTGGATTATCTGTAGAAGAATGTGCTGAAGTGTTCAAAGACTGGAACCAAGGCGAATTAGATAGCTACTTAATCGAAATCACAGCGGATATTTTAACGAAGAAAGATCCTGAAACAGGTCGTCCAATGGTGGATATCATCATGGATACTGCTGGCAACAAAGGTACTGGTAAATGGGCTTCTCAAAGCGCATTAGACTTAGGAGTACCACTTCCGTTAATTACTGAATCTGTATTTGCACGCTTCTTGTCAACCTTAAAAGAAGAACGTGTTGCTGCAAGTAAAGAATTAGCAGAAACAAAGATTCCTGAATTAACAAATTCAGAACGTCAAGCCTTAATCGAACAAGTTCGTAAAGGTTTGTACTTCTCTAAAATCATGAGTTACGCACAAGGATTTGCTCAAATGCGTGTAGCAAGTGAAGAGTTCAATTGGGACTTAAATTACGGCGAAATCGCGAAAATCTTCCGTGCAGGATGTATCATCCGTGCGCAATTCTTACAAAAGATTACAGATGCGTTCGAACGTGATCCTCAATTGAAAAACTTATTATTAGATAAGTACTTCTTGTATGTAACAGAATCATACCAAGATGCAGTTCGTGATGTAGTTGTAACAGCAGTTCGTGCTGGCATTCCAGTACCAACATTCTCAAGTGCGTTAGCATATTATGATGCTTACCGTTCAGAAACATTACCTGCAAACTTAATTCAAGCGCAACGTGACTACTTCGGTGCGCATACTTACAACCGTGTAGACAAACCAGGAACATTCCACTTCGAATGGGCTCAAGAAAAAGAAATTGAACAATAATTATAAATGATGAAGTCCTAGCCAAATTGGCTAGGGCTTTTTATACAGTATTTCACAAAAACTAATTGAATAAGATAGCGGTTTCATATATAATGAGTTTATAAATTTGAAAAGGAGTTTAGGTATGAAATTTTTAAAAGTAAGTATTTGTTTTATTGCGATTATAGTATCTTTTATTATACCAGTAGATAACACAGTACATGCAGAAACAGTTCATTTTAGAAGTTGTTCAGAGGCGTGGTCAGCTGGTTATGGAGATATTTTAGTTGGAGAACCGGGATATGCTGGGCATCTAGATCGTGATAAAGATGGAACAGCCTGTGAGATATATAAATCAGGTGGCCAATATCGCTCGCGTAGAGAAGATGGGAAACCATTAAATAAAGTAAAAGCTACTGGTTGGGAACAAGTCGAAAGTAAATGGTATTATTACGAAAACTATATCATGGTGACTGGGTGGAAGAAAATCAGTGGTATTTGGTATTATTTTAATAGCTCAGGTGTAATGCAAACAGGCTGGCAACAATTAAGTGGTACTTGGTACTATTTTAATTCAGCAGGAGCAATGCAAACAGGATGGCAACAGATTAGTAATGTCTGGTATTATTTTGATAACAATGGATATATGCAGACAGGATGGAAATATTTGAGTGGTTCTTGGTACTATTTAAATAGTTCAGGTGGAATGGTTACAGGCTGGCAAACAATTGGAAACAATCGTTACCTCTTTAGTTCAGCAGGAACTCTTCAAACAGGCTGGCAACAATTAAGTGGTACCTGGTACTACTTTGATTCTAATGGCTATTTACAAACAGGATGGAAACAAATTAGTGGAGCTTGGTATTTTTTTAATGGATCAGGAGCAATGGAAACTGGTTTGAAAGAAGTAGCTGGAGCTAAGTATTTCTTTACTGATAGTGGAGCAATGCAAACGGGTTGGAAATGGATAGCTGGAGGTTATTACTATTTCAAGAGCAGTGGGGCAATGCAAACTGGTTGGTATCAAGAAAATAATAAGTGGTACTATTTAGCAGAAAATGGGAAAATGGTAACAGGCTTGTACCAAGTTTATAACTCAACTTATTATTTTGACGGCAATGGTGTAATGCAGACAGGTTGGGTCAAATTAGGTAATGGCTGGCATTACTTTGATAAGTCAGGTGCGATGCTCAGAAATACAGTAACACCAGACGGTTACTATGTTGATCAAGAGGGGATTTGGAAAGAGTTACCAAAAGTATCTACTACAACAGAACTAATTCCTGTTGAAAAAGCGGAAGCAGTACCTGAAACAACTGTACAAACAACTACTGAGGAACAAGTTCAATAAATGGAACGAATATTATAGAAATGAAAGAACTAATCTACATTGAAGATTAGTTCTTTTTATTATCTAAAATTAACATATTTGGTAATTTTGATTCTCTATTTGTATGAAATTGACAGAAAATTTCATTAAATTCTGTTAAGAAACTAATGAGTATGGTATGATAATAGGGATCAATAAAAAAGGAAGTATGATGATGAAAGAAAAGCCAAGTATTTTAATAATCGAAGATGAAAAAAACTTAAGCCGATTTGTGGAATTAGAATTAAAACATGAAGGATATAATACCAAGGTCTGTGGAGATGGGAGATCCGGATTGCAAGCAGCTATTGACGAACAATGGAGTGCAATTTTATTAGATTTGATGTTACCTGAAATGAATGGGCTTGAGGTGGTTCGCCGTTTACGCCAAGTAAAACAAACACCCGTCATCATTATGACAGCTCGAGATTCTGTGATGGACCGCGTAGCAGGATTAGACCAAGGAGCAGATGATTATATTGTAAAACCATTTGAAATTGAAGAGCTACTAGCTCGTTTAAGAGCATTATTCAGACGATTACAAATGGAAGAGCAGTCCAGAACTGTTCGACAAACACGTGTAGAATACCGTGATTTGGTCATTGAAGTAGAGAATCGTGTGGTGCGCCGAGCGGGTGAAGTCATTGAATTAACGAAGAAAGAGTATGAACTATTATTGTTATTAATGGAAAACATTGATGTTGTATTATCTAGAGAAGTACTTCTGAAGAAGGTTTGGGGGTATAAAAACGAAGTCGAAACGAATGTCATTGATGTTTATGTACGATATATTCGTAACAAAATCGATATTCCTGGAAAAGAAAGCTATATTCAGACTGTTCGCGGAACAGGATACGTTATGAGAAGCTGAGGAGTGCGATATGACGCTTAATTCACAACATAAGTCTGTAGCCATGAAGTGGTGGTGGGTTATTTCTGCCACCATCTTTATTCTACTGGCTGTTTTGACAACGATACTTATTCAAGGACAAGTCATGACACTCAGAGAAAATGAAAAAAAACAAACGATTGTTTACACTCAAGTGATTGCAGATTTACTTTCAAAGAGAACTGAAAATTTGACGACCGAAGATGTGGTGTCGGTAATGAATGATGCTGAACATTATGAGCAATCTCAAAATGTTCTCTATCAAAAAAATAGTAGTTTCTATCCGATGAATGAAGAATTAAATATTCGCGTTTTTGATACTAGTCGAGAGTTATTATTTCAGACGCAACAGTGGCAAGATACGATTCAGTTTTCAAGTTCATTAGAATCAAGATTTGTCACACTATCAACGGGAGAAGAAAGTTTGCAGGTTACTATTCCTGTCTTGTCTAGAAAAAGTCGTGTGCTGATAGGGCATCTTCAAGTCATTAATCGATTATCGCATCTTTCAGCTTTGAAGAAACAAATGGGAAGATTATATGTTCAGTTTTTATTCATGGAAGCTATCGTAGCGGTCATATTGGCTTATTTTATTTCTCGGTTAATTTCTAGACCAATTGAACGAATTCATGAAATTATTGCATCTATTAATGAAGAGAACATTGAAACAAAACGATTGATAGTTCCCAAAAAAAATGATGAGTTTGCGATTGTCTCTCAACAATTTAACGAATTATTGGATAAGATCAGCTTCTATATTTCTCAACAAAAGCACTTTGTGGAAGATGTTTCTCATGAATTAAGGACGCCTGTAGCCATTGTTGAAGGACACTTAAAATTACTCAATCGATGGGGAAAAGATGATCCAGCAGTTTTAGCGGAATCATTAGAAGCTTCATTAGCAGAAATTGAACGAATGAAGACACTGGTTCAAGAGATGCTGGATTTATCTCGTGCACCCCAAGTCCGGGAACAATATAAGGATGCTACGACAGAGGTCGTTGCAACGTTAGAGCAAATTGTGACGAATTTTAGAGTTCTATATCCGGATTTTACGTTTATTACAGATATCGATACCAAAGAAGAAATTCAATCACCGATTTATCGAAATCATTTCGAACAAATAATTATTATCTTACTAGACAATGCGGTGAAATACTCAACCAATCGAAAAGAAATTATCGTAAGTCTCTCACCTACAACTGAAAAAGTAGAAATTGGAATTCAGGATTTTGGAATGGGACTTAGCGAAGAAGATAAGAAAAAGGTATTCTCACGATTCTACCGTGTAGATAAAGCTCGTTCTAGAGAACGAGGAGGAAATGGATTAGGACTATCTATAGCGAAAGAGCTCGTGGAAGGCTATAATGGTAAGATTTCTTTAACCTCGCATCTTAATCAGGGTTCGGTATTTACAGTTAAATTGCCAATTCATGATTTTAAAAAGATACAATAATGAAATTTTTGTATCTTTTTTTTTTCGTTTGGATTATAATGGAAAATAGATTTTAGGAGGATGGATAGATGAAAAAGAAGACGATTATATTTTTAACAAGTTGTTTATTCTGTGTAGTGAATGCTGCTTCAAATGTGAACGCTGAAGAAAATTCATTACCTTCAACGAACCGAATTCACTTCATTAATACAAAAGCACAGTCAGGAAGTGATGCGATTTTACTTGAAAGTAATGGTCACTATGCCTTAATTGATATGGGAGAGGATTATGATTTTCCGGATGGAAGTAATCCTTTATATCCTATGAGACAGGGAATTGCCATTAGAAATTATCAAGTCTTGGAAGATAGACTATTTCGACATCTTGGAAATGTAGGCGTTAAAAAGTTTGATTTTATTTTAGGGACTCACGTTCATAGTGATCACATCGGTGGTGCAGATGAAGTTTTAAGCCGTTTTCCAGTTGACAAATTCTTTCTAAAAAAATATTCGGATAATCGAATTACCTCCAACTGGGGGCTATGGGATAACCTATTTAATTATAACAATGCCCTTAGAGCAGCCAAAGATAAAGGGGTAAAGGTAATACAGGATATCGCAGATAAGGATAGCCATTTCAAATTAGGAGATATGGATATTCAATTATTTAACTATAAAAATGAGTATGACCCAGACGGAAACTTGAGAAGAGTTCCTGATGATAATACAAATTCTATTGTTGCTGTTATTACTGTAAATGGTAAAAGAATTTACCTAGGTGGAGATTTAGACAATTCTATAGGTAAAGAGGATGAACTTGGTCCTAAAATCGGAAAAGTGGACATGATGAAATGGAATCATCACTATGATACTAGAATTTCAAATACTGTGAACTTTGTCAATAATCTTTCTCCAAAGATTATTGTTCAAACAACTGGTGCGGATATGAATAGTCAGGAAAGACAAAATGATATTCTTAATAGAGGCATTCAACTAATCCACGCATCAAGTAAGACACAAAATGCAACGGTATTTGATGTTACTTCGGATGGGTTCAAAGATATCTCTAACGCATATCCTAATATTCCAACAGTGCAAGCAAAATGGTATCAAGAAGATGGCTTCTGGAAATACCGAATGTCTGATGACGAAATGGCGATTGGCTGGCACAAGATTGATGGGAAATTTTATTTCTTCAACGGTAAAGGACAAATGCAACATAGTAAGTGGATATTCACTAATGATAGTTGGGTAGATAATAGTGCGGGTGAATATTACTATGTAAATGATGATGGATCAATGCAACCAGGTGGATGGTTCAAACATGACGGTAGTTGGTATTACATTCAGTCAGATGGTATTCGTCGCCAAAGTGAATTAGCAGAAATTGGAGGAAGTAAATATCTCTTTGATAAGAACGGAAAGATGCTGACAGGATGGCAAACCTTTAATGGTAAGGAAATGCTATTTGCTGATAGCGGAGCTTTAATCCTCGAAAACGAACAAGCTTCTTCATGGAAGAAAATAAATAATAAATGGTACTATTTTGATGACAAGAATCAAGCAAGTGTTGGTTTTAAAGAAATCAATGGTGCTACTTATTATTTCGACCCTTCAGGAGTAATGCAAACTGGATGGCAATTTGTTGATGGTGCTTGGTATTTATTTGCAAATTCTGGAGCTATGAAAAAAGGATGGGCTAAAGAGGGATCCACTTGGTATTATTTAGACAACAAAGATGGAAAAATGTTAACTGGTACTCAAGAAATTTCTGGGGATAAGTATTACTTTAGCGAGAGTGGAGCAATGCAAACGGGCTGGAAGTGGCTTAACGGTGCATATTACTTCTACCAAGCTAGCGGAAGCCTTAAGAAAGGTTGGTATAAGGAAAATAATAAATGGTACTACCTTGATGTAAATGACGGACAAATGCTAAGAGGTTCTCATGAAATTGCAGGGGATAAGTATTATTTTGATGCTAACGGTGTAATGCAAACTGGCTGGAAGTGGCTAGATGATGCATATTATTTCTACCAAGCTAGTGGAAGCCTTAAAAAAGGTTGGTATAAAGAAAATAATAAGTGGTATTATCTCAATGAAAAAGATGGAAAGATGGTAACAGGTACACAAGAAATCGCTGGAGACAATTACTACTTCAATGCTAGTGGAGAGATGCAAACTGGCTGGAAATGGTTTGACGGTGCATATTATTTCTATCAAGCTAGTGGAAGCCTTAAAAAAGGTTGGTATAAAGAAAATAATAAGTGGTATTATCTCAATGAAAAAGATGGAAAAATGCTAACAGGTATTCAAGAAATCTCTGGAGATAAATACTACTTCAATGCAAGTGGCGAAATGCAAACTGGTTGGAAATGGTTTGATGGTTATTATCACTACTTCAAAGGTTCTGGCGCAATGCTTCTAAACGGAATAACTCCTGATGGATACAAAGTAGATAGTGAAGGTAGATGGCTTCGAGATGGAGAAACTACAACCACAACTTCGACAACTACAACAACCACAACAGCTACGACAGTGCAAGAAACTACAGAAAATACAACGGTAGAATCAACAACACAAGAGACTACTACTGTTGAAAAAAATCATTCCAATTAACCATAATCAAACTTCTGAAATGGCAGATAAGAATGATATTGATTTATCTAAGAACGCTCCTTTTCTTTAGAAAAGGAGCGTTTTATAGTTTACTTTTTTTTTCGGATAACTTAAACTAGGAAAGTAGTTATTTATCACAATGCAGGCGGGAGGCTTGCTTATTTTATTCAAGGAGGACAACTCATGCGCGAACAACAGGTACTGATTACACTGTTCGGAGCAACTGGAGATTTAGCTCATAGAAAGCTTTACCCAGCGCTATTCCGTTTATTCCAAAAAGGATATCTTCAAAATCATTTTGCAGTGATTGGGACGGCACGTAGAGAGTGGACTGACGATTATTTTAGAGAAGTCATTAAGCAATCAGTTCAATCGTTAGTGAAGTCGCAGGATGAATTAAATCAATTCCTCTCACATTTTTACTATCAATCACATAATGTTACGGATACACAACATTATGTGGTCTTAAAAGAACTTTCAAAAAAGTTAGATACACAATATCATTTAAAAGGAAATCGCGTATTCTATTTGGCGATGGCTCCTAATTTCTTTGGAACGATCACAGAACATTTAAAAGAAGAACGCTTAATTACAGAGAATGGTTTTAATCGATTGATTATTGAAAAACCATTTGGAAAAGACTTTGCTTCAGCTGAGAAACTAAACCAACAATTACGTGCTTCTTTTGATGAAAATCAAATCTACCGAATCGACCATTATTTAGGAAAAGAAATGATTCAAAATATTTCTGCAGTACGTTTTGCAAATCGTGTGTTTGAAGCACTTTGGAACAAAGAACACATTGATCATGTTCAAATTTCTTTATTAGAGCAGGTGAGTGTGGAAGAACGCGGAGGATATTATGAAACAAGTGGTGCGCTTAGAGATATGGTTCAAAATCATATCTTACAAATTTTAGCATTAGTTGCAATGGAGCCACCAAAGTCATTTGCAGATATTCGTAAGAACAAAATTAAAGTTCTAGAACAGCTTCATCCTTATACAACGAAAGAAGAAGTGAACGAAAACTTTGTACGCGGTCAGTATGGCCCTTCTCTTGATGGACTAAAACCAGGATATCGTGAAGATGAGCATGTTGCAGATGATTCAAATATGGAAACTTTTGCGGCAGGGAAAGTCTTTATTGATAATGAACGCTGGGAAGGAGTTCCTTTCTATGTACGTACTGGTAAGAGCTTAGATTCAAAGGAAACAACGATTGATATCTTATTTAAAGAAGCAGGATCTCCTTTATTTTGTTCTGTAGACGGATGCCCATCGAATAGAATTACCATTCATATTACACCACGAGAAGGTTTCTGCTTTGTAATCAATTCGAAAGCAGTAGGTAATACTATAGCCCTTCAAACGAGTCATCTTGAGAAAATCTTTGATGAGACTTTCTCATTGAGAAGCCCAGAAGCTTATGAACGCTTGATTCTTGATTGTATTGAAGGAGACATGACGAACTTTACGCATTGGGAAGAAGTAGCAGCTTCATGGAAATTTGTAGATAGTATCCGAGAAACATGGGACAACGAGATTGCATCTGAGTTTCCAAACTACGCTGCAGGTAGCAAAGGCCCACAAGCGAGTTTTGATTTGTTAGAAAAAGACGGACGTAAATGGGTGGATCGTGTCTAATGAAAATGAAAGGATTAGAAAATGAAAAAGACTTTAATTGTAATACCAGCACTAAATCCAACTGAATTACTGATAGAGTATGTTAGGAATCTGAATCGAGCTGGAGTAAAGGATATTTTGGTAATTGATGATGGAAGTTCAGAAAAATTTCAACCTATATTTAAAGAATTAGAAGTATCAACAGAATGTAGAATATTTAAACATGCTAAGAATTTAGGAAAGGGTAGGGCTCTTAAGAACGCATTTAACTATTATTTGACTTCATATGATTTAAATAAGTTTGCTGGAATTATTACAGCAGATTCTGATGGGCAACACAGAGTTGAGGATGTTCTGAATGTTGTATCGAAATTAAATGATTGCCCAGATTCGTTAATTCTGGGATGTCGAGATTTTGACTCTGACAATGTTCCTCCAAAGAGTAAATTTGGAAATAAACTAACAAAATTTGTATTTAAGTTATTATATGGAACGTCAATTACAGATACACAAACAGGATTAAGAGGATTCCCGAACTCTATTATTCCCTTGATGGTGGATATTGATGGCGAAAGATTTGAGTATGAGACAAAAATGTTGATTGAAGTAGTTGACCATAAAGTCGCGATAGATGAGGTAAAAATAGAAACTATTTATTTTGATAATAATGCTGAAACTCATTTTAACCCTATTAAAGATTCATTAAGAATATATAAGGTAATATTTTCGTCGTTCTTTAAATTCTTTCTTTCTTCAGTATCATCTTTTATTATAGATATTTCAATTTTTCAGCTATTAATTTTTTCAATGCTACAATTTGGATTTGAAAGAGGAACAATATTAATTTGGTGTGCAACAATTGTTGCTCGTATATTTTCATCGTATTATAATTTTATAGTTAATAAAGATATTGTCTTTAATGGAGAAAAAAAGACTGAGAAAACTCTCTATAAATATTATATATTGGCTGTCGTTCAGTTGTGCCTATCTGCTATTTTTGTAAATAGTATTTGGAATTTAACTCAGGGATCAGAAACAGTGATTAAAGTCTTAGTTGATGGTATGCTATTCTTGGTAAGCTATCAGATTCAAAGAAGGTGGGTTTTTAAGCGTGAAAAATAAATCTGTTTTTTTAAAAGTTACTTATAATATTCTTATTTCTGTTTTTATCGTTTTAGCTCTCACTTTTAACAAGACAATTATTGTAAAAGATGCAGTATCATTTATCCAAGTTTTTGAATCTGATTCTTTAACTTCTATTGTTATTTTTTTACTTGCGTATTATTACAATTCAAAACAAAAAATTAGAAAATTAGATAGGAGAACGTATATATACGTTTCCCTTTTTAGTTTAATTCTTTCTTCCTTATATATTGTAGGAAGTGATATTTCTTATACACATCATTTGTTAAGAGGTGCCTCTGGAAAATGGGCAATTATCTGTTTCTTATGCTTATTACTTGTTTCGTTTGTGAGTATTTTCCACTGTAATTTATTACTCTTAAATAAGATTAGAGATAAAAAATTAATAACAGTTCAGAACAGCTTTAGATTTAATAAAAAAGATTTTCTTAAACTCTTTATTCCTTTTATTTTTTTAAGGGCCGTTTTCTTCTTCTTACTATATCCCGGGTCTACTACATGGGATGGTATGTATATTATCAAGGAGGGAATGGGATATGTTCCACTAAGCAATTCTCATCCTTATATTTATACTTATGTGGTAGGTCTGTTTGCAAAATTGGGATTAAAGATTTTTGGGGGAGTTGGAGTAGGAATAGCAATTCTTAATGGTTTAACGATGGTTATTACTTCTATCATTGTTGTATACACTTTATGTGAAATTTTCTACAGATTTAATGTAGAGAGACGTATTAAGATTGTTATATATTCATTTTATTTGTTTTTCCCAAATTTTATTATCACAAGTTTTACTACATATAAGGATACTCATTTAATGAATGCATTGATGATTTTCTTTCTTTGTGTCATTCTTATCCAATATTGCCCAAATGAATTTTGGAGCAAGAAAATTTATATTACTTCATTCATAATTTCTTTCTTTTTTGTATTCATGCTACACAGGAAAGCCGTTATTTATGTAATAGTTGCTGTATTAGCATTGATTTTCTATAACAGTAAAAGTAGAAAGAAAATTATTATGTTATCTTTGATATCAATAGTTTTGAGTGTAGGGCTCAATCAAGCAGGGAAAAGTATATTAAATCCCGAACCTTCTAAATTTCAGTATGATTACTTATCTCCAAGATTTCAGCAACTAGCAGCAGCTATGAAGTTTCATCGGGAAAGTTTCACGGAAGATGAGATTAAATTTTATGATGAAACTCTTGGTCTGAAAAACCTAGATGATTTTAGTTATGGTATAGCCGATCCTATTAAACAAAAAATGAAAAATAGCAGTTTTTCTGGACGAGAAAAAGAGTTTTTTAGAATTTGGTGGAAAGGTTATTTATTACATCCTAAGACTTATATAGAAGCGATTCTAAACTTATCAGTTTCATATTGGAGTATTTATAGTGTTGGTGATGTTGCTTATATTGGTAATTATTACTATTCTATGTACCATGGTAATGAAAATTGGTTTGAAAATAACATTAAGCATGATAAAAATTGGGAACAAAATCAAGGAAAGAATATGCTTGGCAAAGTAAACAAAATAATAGATGATGTCCATTGGGAATTATCAAATGTTTCTATCGTCTCAATACTTTATAGATCTGGTATATATACGATAATTTTGTTGTTAATTTGGATGATTTCAAAGATACGTAAAGACAAATACATCATGCCTTTGATTTTATTAGTATTTTCTGTAATTCTAACTTGTATTTATTCACCAGTTACGAATTATTTTAGATATGCTTATATTTATGTTATGTTGGTTCCTTTGTTAGTACCTTTAGTTTTTGTAGATATTAATAGAAATCAGGAGTTAGAGTCAATTGAAAAAGAGTAAATAATGAAGTTCTAAATATGCGAATCTCTATTTTGATTAAATGATAACTTTATATTGGAGGCGTATATGACTATAAAAGAATTTGTCAAAATTAGTTTATTAAAGCCAAATAAAATTTGGACAATTTTAACAACCCCTTTGAAAAAAACAAAAGGCATCTTTTTCCTATTAGTATTGATTGTTTCATTACCGAATTTTGTGAAAGTGACACACGACCTTCAACAAATAGTTGATAATGTAACTTTAGTGGAAAATCGTTTCCCAAGTTTTACGGTGCAAGATAGTCAACTCAAAACTGATGTAGAAAAAGGGTTTATTTACCGGTCGGATGTTTTGAATGTGGTATTTGATCCAAGTGGAACATCGACGGATAATGATGTATATGCAGAAGCGTCTCAAGGAGTTCCTACCATTGGATTCTTGAAGGAACATATAGTATTGAATACTATTCTAAATGATATTGCAGTACCATACAGTGAATTAGATGGATTTAACAATGATATGCTTCATGAAATGATTCAAGAGTTTCAATCGAATCGTTGGATTATTTTATTAGCAGTTTTAGGGTTTGTCTTCATTTATAATTCTGCATTAATCTATATGATATTAATAATTGCAGGATTTACTGTACGTTTATTTACAGCGTTGTTTATGGGGGCGTGGATTCAAATGCCACCATTAGTCTCTAGACAATTGACGATAGCAGCTGCTCTGTTACCCGCAACACTCTATGCAGCAATTGGGCTATTGGGTCTAGGTGGGGGAGTAGGACTGTTCATGTATCTATTAGTTACTACAACATTGAACTGGCTCCTTGGAATGCGAGAATTTATCTCTCAGCAAAATAAGAATCGATAAAAAATAACTCTTAGAAACCACGAATCAAGTTGTTTCTAAGAGTTTTTCTTTTGATAAAATCCACAAAAAATAAAGGCTCTTTGTCAAATAGTGTTGATGAAGAAATTTTAGGAAGGGATTAAGCAACT
>CAURBR010000009.1:0-62609 GCA_963523415.1 uncultured Streptococcus sp.
ACGATTCGGCTAGTATCTGCGGTAAATGAAGAGCCACATTCTCTGCAGAGAAATCGCTGTTTGCGTAGATTTAAGTAGGCCGGAAGGCCTGAAACAGAACAGAGAGTGATACGAGACGTTTTCGTCCCATTTTTAACGATATTATTATTTTGGCTAACACATCCACAGACAGTACAACACTCTGGTTCATGCGTATATGTAGCTGAATAAAATAAAGATTTTCTATTTTTAACTATCGTCTCTTGAACATTATTATCCCAAATAATGTTTTTATCTTTGATTTGTAGCGTAGCTTCTAGTATATTGTTCATATGGTCATCATCCTTTTGTATTAGGTTTAAGCGCTTTTAATATAACGGATGTTGGCCTTTTTGTATACACTAAAATAGGGTTAGTGGAAAATTTCCATCAACCCTAAAAATTATAGAACCTATTTCTAAGGGGAACAATATAACCAAAAGACCCTCGGTATTTCTACCGAGGGTCTTTATTGAGAAGAATATAAAAATGATATTCCTCAGCGCTCATAAGAGCAAATCTATTGTCTATAAAGATATTATTATATTTCTATAGAATTGTCAATTAATAAATACTTATTTAAAATTTAAATTGCGATTCTGTAAAAATATAAGTTTTCCAGTCTTTCAAATTGGGATTGCCCATTTTTGTTAATAAACGATTGTTTAAATCGAAATCAGGTGATTTAAAATACTTGTTGTTACGATAGATTATTGAATTTATATGCTTTTTTAATGGTTTTGTACTTTCAAAAAAATTGACGATTTGAAGAGCATCATATAAAGATAAAACAGACGCTGGTGATCCTGTCTGAGATGGTGTTAACTTAAATAAAGAGACTAAATTCGAATTCAATTTGATATATTTTGGAGAATTAAAGCGAAAGACCAATGATCCGTGAGCACAAAAATTACGAAGTGACTTAATAATATCGAACATATTTAAAAATTCATTTCGATAAAAAATAGTCATATTAAAGTCTTGCATTACCTTTCCTAGTGTAGCTGGATCCAGGTAATGCAGCAAATATATTAACTGACCTAGTGTCATTGTTTCGATTGCGACCCAAAATGGTACTGCAACATTAAGATGATAAGTAAAATTCGGATATTGACCTGTTCGGAAAGCTTTGTTGGGAAATGGATTACTATAACGTAAGTCTGTATAAAATTGATGATCAATATGATCATTTTCGTTTATTAATTTTGTCAGATAATAATCCCTAAATAGAATAAAATTATTAAAACTATTATAAATATTTTTGTTTTGGAAATTTACAAATGGGTAGTTATTAGCGTATTGACTATTTACCGGATTCACATAATTCGATGGTGAAGTGTAGTTCATAGTATCATTTATTGTTGAACAATAAGTTTGAGTGAAATGATGAGACACAGAATTTTTTAGTTTAGACTCTATATTATCCAACAATTCAAGAATTGCTGTTGCTAATTTTTTATTAAATTTATAAATTGCAATAAAGTCGTTCAATGTTACTTTATTAAATTTTTTCGGATTCTGATTAGACAGTAAAATACTTTCAATACCATTAATCAAATTAAAATAGTTATATTTTACAAGAGCCTCGTCAAGTTCTTTTTCTTCAAATTGTAAATTTCTGTTTATTAATTTTTGTTTTAATGAATTCCGATCTTCGCTTTGCTTAATGGCCATATAAGTACCTCGTATAATTATTATTTCTTGTGAAGTATATCATATTTTCAAGAGATTGTATATTGTAGAAAAACACATAAGTTTATAAAACAGATACAAAATATTTAAACTAGACTTGTATTGGATTTTAATTATTGTGGACTGGGAAGATAGATTGGATTAGATAAAAAAATTATGTTCTTAACTCAGTCAATCTATATTAATAACGATAGAAAAATTAGAGCCCTGTACTATGATGGTAAAATTTAACAAAATATAAATGATATTTTTTATAGCTTATAGCTTATGGTAATAGTATTAACCTTTTGATATAATCTAGATTATGTTTTTAGGGAGATTTAATACACTTAAAATAAGCGATATCTAAATTTACTTTAAAAAATATTTAAATTTTGTTAGTAAAAAAAACTAATTCGTTCTTGAAATTACTTACAAAATTTCAGCACTCTGTATTTGCAGGGTGCTTTTTTGTTAGTACGAATTATTTATTCACTGCACGTATTTTGGTATAATGCGGATATTAACTTTATTAGTCGAGGAGTATTTATGTCTTATATCAGTACTATTAAAATCGCGATGATTTTATTTCCCATTTTAGCGTTTGTTATTACCATTCCGTACATGATTGCAAACTACCGGAAGTACGGTTCGGTGAATAAATTGCGCACGGTTATTTTTTATTCATTTATCTTATATTTACTGGCGGCATATTCATTAGTGAACTTGCCACTGCCTGACCCATCGACCATTCATACGACGTACACAGACAAGTTAAACCTTGTTCCGTTTTCATTTGTGGCGGATTTCTTCAACGACAGCCCGTTTGTACTGACAGATCCATCGACCTGGATTGATTCGATGAAATACCCATCGTTCTACGTCCCAGCATTCAATGTATTGATGCTCGTGCCGTTTGGGATTTACATGCGTTATTATTTCAAATGCAGCTTCAAGAAGACAATTCTACTAACGGCGCTACTCAGCTTATTCTTTGAGCTCACGCAATTATCTGGATTGTATTTCATTTATCCCGGTCCTTACCGTCTATGTGACATCGATGATATTATTCAAAATACGACGGGTGGCGCACTGGGGTACTTCATTGGACAACTTGCAGTTTGGGTTCTTCCTTCAAGAGACGCCATTGATGAGAAATCCTTTGAGGAGGGTACTCGCGTATCGAGCATTCGCGTCATGTTGTCACTACTGATTGACGCAGCAATTGTCTACGTACCGTATAGCTTCTTGAATACAACCATTCCAGTTTCTGTATTGTTTGCGTTGTATTTTGCCTTAGTACCACTCATTAATGGAAAAACACTCGGAAGCGCCTTGCTCAAATTCGGAGTAGAGTTCAAAGACAACAAAGCCTTTCGTACAGTACTCAGAGGTATCCTCATCACAGCGTACTTCAACTGGATTCCACTAGGATTACTCACACTCATGGATGTCTTTAACTTTGAAGCGGAGACGCCGGAATTCCTCGTATTATTCGCAGGCACCTTACTCGTATTCGTATTGTACTTCTTAATCATCCTTATCGTGACGCTCTTCAATCGTCGTTTCCTATTCGACCGATTAACAGGGGCGGAGTACCAAAGCACAATTGATAGAAAAGCATAATCGTTTTTCCAAAATGAAATTAACATTCTATAGCATCCCATTTATTGGGGTGCTTTTTTGTTGTAGAAATGGAGAGCATAGAAAAAGGAATTAAGTAAACATTGTACTTAATTCCTTTGTAAATAAATCTATTCAGTTTACGATTAAAACATATTTCTTACTATAAAGAGGTAAGGAAAGTAAGTCCGCCCAAAATGACTCCAGCTGCATTAGGGAAAATAAGTATCCAGTCTTTTTTTGGTTCTTTAGTCCAACCGTAAATAACCCAGATTAGACAAGAAACGGCAGCAAAAAGAGGTTGGAAAGGTTGACCTTTACTTCCTTGTAGGTTTGCGATAATTTGTGGAATATAAGCAATAAATACAAGGAAACCAATAAAAGCTCCAATAGATCCAACAAAACGGTTAATCTTTTGTTTTGACATATGTTTCCTCCGAAAAAGTTAATACGAATATACTAACACATATTTTTTATTTTATAAACTTATATTGCTTTAAAGAGTCATTTTTAAAGATTTCTTAATCGGTTAAAGAATAGTTTAAATTACAAACGGATTGGACAGAAAAGCGAGAATAAAATGCGGATATGGTATAATGGAGTAACAAGTATTTCATTAGAGGAAGTGGCCAGATGAAAATTATAGTTGATCGCAATTCGGTTTGTGCCGGAGATGATATATACAATCATGAGATGACATTCGAGGTGCCAGAAAGCCTTACCGTAGCAGAATTCTTTGACTTGGTGGAGAGTCACGGCTTCTTAGCATCGATTGTAGGAAATGATGTAGCGTGGGGGCTTCAAAATCACACAGGTAACATCGGAGAGTATTTTACAAAAACAGGAGAAGTCACTCATCCAGAAGTGAGCATTAAAGATAAAATGGACGAAGCGGGCGGAGACCCTCATTTCTTCGTGCGCTATTATAGCAATCCCGAATGGGCCAGAGAAAACAGTAATGGAGGACAAGCATGAACCGTGAAGAGTTTTTAAATAGAATCAATAAAGAAGGGTTTTCGTTTGCCATCGATATGACACGCTGGGGATTTTCAGACTGTAAGTCACTCGTGCGCAGTCGCAGGCTTTCTGAGGAACAGCTCTACCAGATGTTTGTGGAATTTTGCGAGGAGCTTGAGAACTGTCTCAAGGAAGCTGGGGACGAGCGTCGCATGCTGTTTAATAAATATCCCGTAAGCCCAGTTCATGATAAATATAAAACTAAGTTCGATGCGATTTCTCCAAACGGACGCGAATTCCGCTTCGATTTTGTATTTCGCAATGACAATCATCTGAAAGTGTACCATCTATTCGAAACGATAAATGGACGTAAGAAGGTTACATGGAAGGATATTCTTTGGGAAATTGTAGATGTATTATAACTAGAAAGTTCAACGAGATGGGGGATTGGATATGGAAATGGAAAACGAAACAACCGCACTCAAATGGGTCTTCTACCGAGAAGTGGATGTCCCACGCGATATCGAAGAAATTCTTGTGACAGGAGAGGTGGCAGACCGCGCCTTCAAAACGGTACGAGACGTAGCGGTATTCACGAATAAACGCTTGATTGTCAAAGACGTCCAAGGACTAACAGGAACGAAAGTAGAAATGTATTCCTTACCGTATAGCGCAGTAAATATGTGGTCTACAGAAAATGCGGGCATCCTCGATTACACGGCAGAGGTGGAATTGTGGACAAGAGCAGGCCATATTAAAATTGAATTGAAACGCGGCATCAATATCCGCGAGTTCGAACGCTTACTGGCAGAGTATATTTTATAAAAGAGATTAACAGTGGCTAAGCTCAATACATTGCTTTTACGAAGAGACAATGCTATGATTATCCCTGTAATTAAATAATTAAGATCTTGGGAGTCTCGTTAGGGAGGCTGAGAGTGTTATAAACAGACCAATATTATCTGATCAACATCATAGTTGCGTAGAGAGTATCTTACAATGTCGTCCGTTACTGTATTTATTTTTGCAGTATGCCTATATACACTTATAAATGTTTACCCCTTTCAGGATTTTTAGGTCTGGAAGGGGTTTTTTATGTCTCAATATGTGTCGTACGGTAATTGTCGTGTTGGAATTCCAGGTTCGCATCTGGCAATTACTGGTACTCGTTTTAATTTAGCACCTATGTCAGATAACTTTATTGATATTATTCTTGGTGCTATTAGGAAAGTTGATTTGTCTAATGTCTGGGCAAAGACAGATCATACGTCTACAATCTATCGTGGAGGAAGTGTCGAGGTCTTTGATGCCTTGAAAGCTTGTTTTGTATATAGTTTTCATCCAGGAGTTCATTGTTCTTTAGAAGCTACTATTTCTAAAGGCTGTCCGGGGGATGTAGATGAGGATACACCTTTACAATTTGAAGGAAGTCGTATAAATGAACAGCAGAGTCAGAGTATTCATTTTCCAGTCATTGGAAAATTCTCAGTGTATCCATTGGGCTCAGATAACTATATGAAAACCATTGAAAAAATTGTCAATCTTGGAATCGATAAAGGAACGATTACTGGAACCGGACATTATGTGACATTTCTTGGCGGAGATGTTCATGAGGTGTTTGGATATTTAGAAGAAGTTTTTAATATTTTAAATGAAGAAGTCAGTCATTTTGTAATACAAGTGACGTTATTATGCAATGTACCAGGAGGAGAAATTGATGAATAAAAAGAAATTAGAATTAAAGGATTACTTATTAATTAGTTTTATTTGTGTGTTGTTTGGAGTGTTTTACCTATTAGCGGTTTACGCAGGAGGAGCTCTTTCAGCAGCTTTAGCACCGATGGGACTTGGAATGTTAGGGTATGAGCCTTTTTATGGAATTTGGTTTATGGCACCTGTATTCACGCTCTATTTAATCCGCAAACCAGGAATTGGTATTATTACAGAAATCATTGCTGCCGTTATTGAAGTGTTACTAGGAAACATGTTTGGGATTATCGTTGTGGTTAGTGCGTTTATCCAAGGCCTAGGAATAGAAATTGCCTTCATGACAAAGAAATACGGCGATATTACTTATGGTACAACAATGCTTGGAGCTGTGATTACAACTATCTTTACTTTTCTATGGACAGGTTTCCGTAGTAATTATTTAGCACTTGATTTCAAAATTGTTTTAGCAATTTTTGTCATTCGTCTAGTATCAGCTTTATTCTTTACAGGTTTTGTAAGTAAGTTATTATGCGATCAAATGGTGAAATCAGGAGTTGTCAAAGTACGTGGCTAATTCAGAAGTTGTTTTATCTTTAAAAAATGCCACATTAAGTATTCAAGAAAAAGAACTATTTTCTAAATTGAGCCTTCAAGTATGTTCGGGAGAAATCGTATTGATTTGTGGAAGAAGTGGTGTTGGTAAAAGTAGCCTTATGAATATCATCAATGGAGTTTATCCAAATGAAGAAGTTAAGGTTCAATGTGAGGCGTTAGAAGTCTTGGGACACTCGCTGATGAATATGAAGCATCTAGCAAGAACCACTTACGTCCGCTCAATTTTTCAAAATGCCAGACTCTCTTTCGCTATGTTAACACCTTATGAAGAAATGATTTTTGTATTAGAAAATTTTCGATTTCCGATTGAAAAGATGGAATTAAAGGTAAAAGAACAAGCCGAAAAATTTAAGATTGAATCTTTATTGCATCGAGAGTTCTCAAGTCTCTCTGGAGGCGAATTACAGAAGGTGGCTTTTGCGTGTGCCAATCTTGTTGATGCGCCTCTCTATATCATGGACGAGCCTTTTGCAAATATTGATGAAGAGAGCATTCCTTACTTTATGGAACAAATCAAATTATTGAGTGAGGAAGGAAAAGCTATTTGCATCATTGATCACCGATTAGAGTATTGGGATTGGATTAATCGTTGGTATCTCTTGGATGATTCTGGAGCCTTAAAAGAAATAAAACTTCCAATAGCCATAGAAGATAAACACCTTTTAGAAAATAACGGGTTACTTTGCACATTGCCATTAAAAGAGAAGAGTGGTCCAGCAAAAAACAAAGTCCTTTTGAAGGTGGAAAATGTATCTATTTGTGTATCAAAGAATCAAGTACTTCTTGAAAATCTCAATCTTGAGCTTCACGCAGGTGAGATGATAGCGTTAGTTGGTCCTAGTGGGAGTGGAAAAACAAGCTTTTTTAAGACACTCTTAAAAGAATATCCTTATACTGGTAAAATCGAAATTATGGGCCAATCTTTATCAAAGATGAAGACAAAAGTGCTATTTGCTTCACTTGGGCTCGTCTTTCAAGATCCTTCTCTTCAGTTTGTCAGTGCAAAAGTCTTAGAGGAACTTAAGGTTACGTTTCATACGGAAAGAGAAAGTAATCTCGAAAACTTATTGCGACAGTATTACTTGGAGAAAACAAAAGACTTGTCACCGTGGCTGATTAGTCAGGGGCAACAAAGACGACTTGCATTTCTTACAATGACAGGGCCTAATAAGGTTATTCTTTTGGTTGATGAACCTACTTATGGGCAAGATATGAAAAATGCCATCTTAATAATGAATGCATTAGAGCAATTGTGTAAAGAGGGAATGTCTTGTATTTTTACATGTCATGATCAACGACTTGTTCGTCAATATGCCCATAAAGTCATTAAGATTCATTCCAAGACAATGGAGGAAGTGACGAATGAACCTAAGAATTAATCCAAGTGTACAATTAGGGATTTCATTTATTCTGTCGATTGTCATTTTATTTACTAAATCATGGGAATTAAATATTACGATGATGCTTGCGGCAATCGTTATTATCCTCTTACTTCGTAGACAGACTTGGTCAAGAATTGCAAAATTAGGATGTGGATTGTCGATCATTACGATTATTTACTTTCTATCGGTATATTTACATCCAAATGAAAATACCCTTGTACGTTCAATAGAAAATGGAGCGTTTTTAACGTCTTTAGAACTCAGTAGCCGAATTTTAGCTCTTGGATTTGTCGGGATTAGTCTCACTACGTCCATTGATAAAAATGAATTTATCGCAAGCCTCATAAAACAATTAAAAGTACCAGTTGAGATAGCATTCAGTATTTTAGTTGCGATTAACTTTTTAACACTCATTCAAACGGAATATGAACAATCGAAATTAGCTTTGAGAATTAGAGGAGTTTCGGGAGGAGCTGTGTACTTTAAAGCTTTGACAACGATGATGATTCGCTTGATACGCCAATCAGAATATACTGCAATGGCAATGGAACTTAGAGGATTTTCTAAAGAAAGAATTCAAAGACTGAACCCAAGTATTACGGGCATAGATTTGATGTACGGTAGTTTCATGATGTCTTTTGTAGTGATTGTCATTTGGTTTTACGTGTAAAAATAAGGCAGTTGTAAGTTACAACTGCTTTATTTTTTGACTGCTTGAGAAATTATTCACAAGCAGATGTTGCAAAAAGAAAAGAAGTATCATGTTAAAATAATTCTAAAGAAGTCCTAGGAGGAAGCAATATGACAGAATATCAATTACCACGTGTTTGGAGCGCAGCCGATAGCAACCAAGGAAAGTTTTCAGGAATTAACCGTCCAACAGCAGGGGCTCGTTTTGAACAAACATTGCCAGTTGGAGAAACAGACTTACAAGTGTATTCGCTAGGGACACCAAACGGCATTAAGGTGACGATTATGCTGGAAGAATTACTCGAAGCAGGGATTGACAAGGCAGCCTATGACTTATTCAGAATTACGATTATGGATGGAGACCAATTCGGTAGCGACTTTGTAGCGATTAACCCGAATTCGAAGATTCCAGCACTCTTAGATTGTTCTGGAGATGAGCCGATTCGCGTCTTTGAGTCAGCGAATATCTTGCTTTATTTAGCAGAAAAATTCGGAAAATTCCTTCCAGAAGATACTGCTAAACGTACAGAAGTCTTAAACTGGCTCTTCTGGCAAACAGGAGCAGCACCATTCTTGGGTGGTGGATTTGGGCACTTCTTCAACTACGCGCCAGAAAAAATTGAATACGCGATTAATCGTTTCACAATGGAAGCAAAACGCCAATTAGACTTGCTCGATCAAGAATTAGCGAAACGCCCATATATCGCAGGAGACGAATATACGATTGCCGATATCGCCATCTGGTCATGGTACGGTCGACTTGTTCAAGGACACTTGTATCAAAATTCTGCAGAGTTCCTTGATGCACAAAGTTACAAGCATTTAAACGAATGGGTAGACCGCATTGCAAAACGCCCAGCTGTTCAAAAGGGCTTGAAAGTAGAGTATAAATCTATCAAATAAAGGGTATAACATTTCGATAGTAAAATAAAAAAACAAATAAAGAAGGGTTAGTATGATTGAGTATAAAAATATTGCCTTGCGTTATGATGCAAAACTCGTTTTAAAAGACGTGAACCTTACCATTAACGACGGTGAATTTATGGTGTTAGTGGGGCCATCCGGCTCAGGGAAAACAACCATGTTGAAGATGATCAACCAGTTGATTGAACCGACTGATGGAAATATTTATTTAAATGAAAAACGAATCAAGGAACATGACCAACGAAAATTACGCTTAGAGACGGGCTATGTCCTTCAACAAATCGCGCTATTTCCAAACTTAACGGTGGCGGAAAATATCGCGCTCATCCCTGAAATGAAAGGGTGGAAGAAGGAACAAATCGCCGTGAAAACAAAAGAACTACTCGACAAGGTAGGCCTTCCAGCAGATGAGTACGCTAAACGACTTCCAAGTGAACTTTCTGGCGGGGAACAACAACGTGTCGGAATCGTTCGAGCGATGATTGCAGAACCGATGACGCTACTCATGGACGAACCGTTTTCGGCTTTAGATGCCATCTCTCGTAAGCAACTACAAGAACTCACAAAGGCATTACACCGTGAGTTTAAGATGACGACGATTTTCGTCACACATGATACGGATGAAGCGTTGAAGTTGGCCGACCGAATTGCGGTTTTAAAAGATGGAGCTATCGAGCAGGTCGCACCACCTGAAGAAATCTTAGCACATCCTGCAACGGAATTTGTGGCAGAATTGTTCAAAGGAGGTGCCGTTCATGCATAATTTGGTAATGACCTTCCAGGAGCGCTTTAGCGACTGGACAGTAGCGTTAGGGCAACATTTACAACTCTCGCTCTTAGCCTTACTGATTTCGATTGTAGTAGCTGTACCGTTAGCCGTTGTATTAAGCTCACACAAGCGCTCTGCGGCATTGATCCTTCAAGTGGCGGGAATCTTCCAAACGATTCCTTCATTGGCACTATTAGGTCTCTTTATTCCATTTATGGGGATTGGGACCGTTCCAGCACTTTCTACGCTTGTGATTTACGCGTTATTCCCGATTTTACAAAACACGATTACGGGACTACAGGGGATTGATCCTAGCTTAGAAGAGGCAGCAATTGCCTTTGGGATGACGAAATGGGAACGTCTGAAGAAGTTTGAGATTCCAATTGCGATGCCTGTCATCATGTCAGGAATTCGGACTTCTGCAGTCTTCATTATCGGGACAGCGACTCTTGCTGCCTTAATCGGGGCAGGGGGACTCGGTTCTTTCATCCTTCTTGGAATTGACCGCAACAATGCCAGCTTGATTTTAATCGGGGCGATTTCTTCAGCGCTCCTTGCCATTGTGTTTAGTACATTGTTGAAATGGATGGAACATGCCAAATTAAAAACGATTTTTGCAACTTTTATCGTTTTATTTGTAGGGCTTGGTGTGTCTTTTGTTTCAGGGATGATGCCTTCAATGGGGAAACAAACTCTTATCATTGCGGGTAAATTAGGACCTGAGCCAGAGATTTTAGCGAATATGTATAAACTTTTAATCGAGGAAAATACGAAGCTGAAAGTCGAAGTGAAACCAAACTTCGGGAAGACAACATTCTTGTATGAAGCTTTGAAAAATGGGGATATCGATATTTACCCAGAATTCACAGGAACGATTACAGAAAGCTTGTTGAAACCAGCACCAAAAGTATCGCATGACCCACAAGAAGTGTATGAAATAGCCAAAGACGGCATTCTGAAACAAGATGATTTAGCATATTTGAAGCCGATGGACTATCAAAATACGTATGCCGTTGCTGTACCAAGAACGATTGCTGAAAAATACAACCTCAAGACGATTTCGGACTTGAAGAAAGTCGAAGGACAATTGAAAGCTGGATTCACGCTGGAATTTAATGACCGAGAAGACGGAAACCGTGGCCTTCAAAAGGTATATGGATTGAACTTAAATGTCGCAACGATGGAACCAAGCCTGCGCTACCAAGCGATTCAATCGGGGGACATTCAAATCACCGACGCGTATTCTACAGACGCAGAAATCACTCGCTACGACCTTGTGGTACTGGAAGATGATAAACAGTTGTTCCCACCGTACCAAGGCGCACCTTTAATGAAGGAAGCATTGTTGAAACAACATCCGGAATTGGAAGGCGTGTTGAATGTGTTAGCTGGAAAGATTACGGCGGAACAGATGAGTCGTATGAACTATGAAGTGGGAGTAGAGGGTAAGTCTGCTGAAACAGTTGCCCGCGACTTTCTTCAAAGCCAAGGCTATCTTAAGTAGGAAACAGTGTTTCCATAAAAATACTTTTGGACCTTTGGGTTGTTATAGTAAAGATAACTACTACACCGGGTTGAGCCTTAAGTCTCAACTCCTAGCAAGCTTGTAATTATCACATTATGAACTTAGACAATATAGATGCAGTAGACAAATGGATTGACCTTCACTATCAAGTAGTTTGGTCAATCCTATTTGTCCTTGCGGGGGTAAGACTACGAAGAAACAGAAAACCATTGTTTCTTCTGTCTTACTCCCAATTCACATTGCTTGTTAGTCGCAGTTATCTTTACTATAACCTAAAGGTCCTTCGTCTTTTATGGAAACACAATCAATGTAGTCCGTTACTTTGAGAAAGTGACAGTCAATTTCACCCGATAGCCATTCACTGTTCTGCTGCTCTTTAAATAGAGATGATTCAAACGAAGGTTGATAGGATTCTGTAGTGGCAATAATAACGAGTGTAATCAAGCCTCAAACGGATGCTAGAAATTCATTTCCTAGCATCCGTTTGAGGCTTGATAGGGAGTGAGACTTGAGCTCACCCCGGTACAGTTATTATCGCCACTACGTAGATATCCAAATCAGACCGTAGTTTGATGGCTATTAATTAAATTAAAAGTAGTATTGAAGTGAAAAAGGAATGTAGTATAGACTACATTCCTTTTTGGTTTAATCGACTTTATAAAGAAAATGTTCCGCTTTTCCAGAGTAATCTTGACCAGCATATAATCGGTCGCGAGATTTATCGGATTGGGCTGGTATTTTTGTTCCATTGCCGCTATTAACTTCAGGGGCATCAACTCCTGCAGGTATCACAAGAATAAAGAATCCACCAATGCCTCCTTTAGGACGAACGTCAAGTCTAAGGATTTTGCCATTTTTTTCGGGTTTTACAGCAACGATTTCAGATTCCCCACTTACAAGACCATTTTTATCTAAAATATAAGACTTACCTTGTGCGTTTCTCCAAGTACCAGCCAAACTAGAGTAGTTGCCGTTTTTTATTTCGTCAATGTTAATTTTTGTTAGAACTCTTGGGTCTTGCTTCGCTTCAGCATCTGGATAGACTGAGTAGTAAGTGAATACATCTCTCTTAATTGGAAATGCTAAATTATTCGGTTCTTTTTCACCTTTTGAGCGGTCAATTTTCCATTCATTGACTTGTTTTAATTTCGTTCCAGTAGAATCAAATTTATATTGAATCATATGGATATTTTGACCAGCACCTGAAGAAGTAGACATTAAAAGAGATTTGTCATCGAGCGGTTCCAACAGAACACGCTCCCCAATGGAAGCAAGATTAACTTCTGGAGAAGTTAAACGAATCACTTGTCCATCTTTTAGCGTATAGATGTCTAGTATTACATGATTCCCATTTTGAAGTAGAAATGAAATAATCAATTCATCAGTACCGTTATTATCTAAATCATATAAAGTATAATCAATACCTGCATAGACGTCGCTTGTTCTTAAAAGATAGGCAATCGTATTAATCGATTGATCAACATCACCTTTACTATCTTTCGTAATAGTCGCATATTTTGAAATAATCTCATTATACTGATAGTAAGCAGGCTTTAAGTCTTTCGCTGTTGAAACGGTTGTTGTTGTCTCTGTTGTAGTTTCGACAGCCGTCGTTTCCTCCGGGGCCTGTTGTGATTGGCATGCCACCAGAAAAAGACTAGATGAAAGAAGAGTAGCTAGTATTTTTTTATTTCTCATAAATTTCCTCCACACACAAACTTTGAACTTTTTATAAAGAGATTATAACAAAAAAATGAATAGATTAAAATTGAAATCATATTGGCTAATAAAAGACACCTCCGTGTTCTCTATCTAGTAGAGGCATGGAGGTGTTATTCTTTCGTTATGGTTCCTAGCAAACAGATTATTCCGCTACTTTTTTGAATCGCATTGTGTAGTAGAGAGTAACCGACTCTCCATTGTCAAGGTCTTGTTTTTGTTCGAGTGACAGTGTTAATATTCCATCTTCAAGGGTATATTTATAGGTCACTGGTGTTATGAATTTCTTACCAGAGAATGTTACTAAATCAATGAACATTGGTGCGTGCTTGAATTCAAACGTACCAGCACTCTCGTTAATGGTAATATCTTTTAAGGTTTGATGGATTTCATACTTTTCATCATTGAACTCAAAGCTGGTAGGGCCTTTCATTTTGTTATAACTTTCAAGTTGTTTTTTCAACTTATCATATTGCTTTTTAATATATTCTTCTTTGGACCCTGTAACGCTAGAAGGCTTTTTGGCCTTAACGTAATCATAGAAGTTGCCGATAGCGACATCGGTCGTTGCAGTAACATCATATACCGCAGCGTCCCCTGTAATCGTTAGTGTCGGTGTTACATCTTTGAAGGCATCAGAATAAATGAGTCGACGTGGCGTTTCATCCGAAAAATCGTCATATCCTAAGCCGCGTTCGAGAGTACTTCTGAAGTCGATTTGTTCCCATTTTCCTTCGAGTGGATTGGAAGGAGCAGTTGTAGTCGTTGTAGTTGTAGCAGTTTGATTTCCGCAGCCGGCCAGCATTAAAAGAGAGCAGCCAGCAATGAATAATGGTTTTAAGTATTGTTTAAACATGGTCGCCTCTCCTTTCTATTTCTTTTCTGCACTTGGTACGTGTTTGAAGGTCAATGTAAAATGAACCGGAAGATTATCTTTCGTCTTCATATCAGCGTAAATTGTCAAGATGCCGTCTTTTACTTCGTAGTTGTAGGTAGCTGGATCGAATCTATGATCTTTATCCGCTGTTGTTAATGGGAAAGAATCAAGAATCATGAGTCCCTCGTCAAATGTGACAGTTTTTGCACTTTCATCAATAGTTCCTGTAGCCTCATAGTTGTAAGTTCCAGTTGATGTATCCATTGACGCTTTATATTTCTTGAAGTTTTGCACGAACTCTGTTTGACCGTTAATATAACGGCTGACAAATGCATCTTCTGTCATTTTTTTCTTATCCTTTGAAATCTCGTAGAACGCTTTTGCGAACTTCTTCGAGTCATATTGATAGCTTAGTTTTGCATTTGTACCATCAACAGATAATTTCATCTTGAAGTCTTTAAAGGCTTCAATGAATTTCGCATAAGTATAACTTTTCATGCCTTTTGGGAAAAAGGCTTTTTGCAATGAATCGAGCTCGTATACGGATTCCCATTCACCAGCTAAATTATTTGGATCTTTTTGTTCTTGCTGTGATTGTTGAGTGTTATTGGCATTTTGATCTGAAGCTTGGTTCTGTCCACATCCAGCAATCACAAAAATTGCGCCAAGAGAGAGCAGACCGAGAAACAGTTTCTTAGTTTGTCTAATCATTGTTAGACCTCCTTCAAACAGATTGTTGTATTATGCTTATATTATACTTCTAATATTTTTGTTTTACAAGTGTTTTCACAAAAATTACCATTTTCTTCTGTCACTTCACCATTAATCAACAGAATAAGAGAGAATAACCCAAGAAGCAGGCTTATATAATAGTTGAGCTTCTCAAGAGCATTTATGTGCAAAATAGCCTTTGTGCTTCTATTAAAATACGAAGGACCTTCGGGGGGGTGGCTATGATAGCCGCGAAGAACAAACAATGTGAATTAGAGCGGGTTAAAGTTTCTAACTTTTACCCGCTCTTTGAAGCTTGCTAGGGTTGAGACTTAAGGCTCAACCCGGTGTAGCAGTTATCATAACTATACAGACCCAAAGGTTCCGAAGTATTTTAATAGAACATAAGCTCTATATTTTTTACACACAAAAGCCCCTTGAGAAAATCTCAAAGGGGTAGTGAATTAGTTTTGAACTTTCTTGAATTTCATTGGATAAACAAGATGAGCACCAGTTTCATCGTACGTTTTCTCAGCATAAATTGTAAGGATGTCACCCTTTAATTCATAGTGATAAGTAATTGGTACTTCTGTAGAAGTAATATAAAGGGGTAGCACTCCAAAAATGTTTGGAACTTCAGGGAATACAATCGTTTTTGCATTTTCGTTTAAAACCCCATCTTTTAATGTTGCGGTGAACACTTTTGTATCTTTATCTAACGTTCCAGTTTGATGTTTAAAAGTTTTAAATCTCTTTTCTCTTGCGCCTAGAAGAATGGCAGTCGCTTCTTCTTTTGTAGGGTATTCATCTTTATTTTGTTCAGCATAAAAATCAATATATTTATTCATATCGGCACTATAAGAATAAGTTACATCTGTTCCTTTAATTGTTAGAGTAGGAACGATATCTTGGAAGGCTTCTGTAACCTTCAATCGACTATCGGCATCATTATAATAAATTAAGAAAGTACGTTCCACTGTATCTCTAAAATCTACAGCTTTCCAATCTCCCTCGAGTGAGACTGGGGTAGGTGCTACTGTCGTAGTTTCTGCAACGGTGGTAGTCTCAGTGGTTGTTTGTTGTTGCTGTTGTCCACATCCTGATACAAATAGAAGAACAAGAAGGGAAAACATCCATAGGGAACTTTTTTTCATATTGTTCATGATTTATCACTCCTTCTAATTATTGTCTCCTACGTAGTTGAAACGAAGACGTATTACTCTAAAATGACTTTGTTCGTCTTTACCTTCAGCATAAAGTGTTATTTGGTTACCCTCAACGCTGTAAGTATAAGTAATTGGTACAAGTGAGTTATACGTGGTTCCCATAACAATTTTACTTAAAAATGTAGGTGTTTCAGGGAATGTAATCGTATGTTTCTGCGTATCGATTTCTCCAGTTAGAGAGTAATCATAGGCATAATTAGGTTCGTCAAGAGTAATTTGTGTATGTTTCAAGAGTGGAATATATTTCTTAAATTCGGCAGTTTTATTTTTTAAATACGTTTCATAATCTGCTTTTTTCACACCTGTTGCAAATGCTTGATCCTCATACAGTTCTCTGTAATCAAAATGGTACTTTAATTCAACAGTATTGTCTTTAATGGACATCGTCATCTTAACATTATCGAAATCATCGAGCATTAGTACGGCGGCAAGTTTTTTGATATCAGACGCTAGGAATACTTTCTGAATGGTCATTTGTTGTTCGGTCCATTCCCAAGTTCCTTGTTGATCTTTTGTAAGATCTTGTGGTGCTTTTGTTGTTTGAGAAGCTTCATTTGGTTGTGAAGATTGCGATGGAGAAGACTGACATCCTGCAATCACGAGTAGTGTAGAGAATGACAAGAATCCGACAAGCATCTTCTTTGTTTTAGTCAACATAAATTTACCTCCTAATTTTTGCTAATTCGATTTTAGCATATTATTAAAATATTATAAAGAGTAAATTAAATTAAATATGAATGTAAAAAATTGGGGGAATAATCAGAGACTTTACTATTGTTGTCTACTATTTTAAAAGTTAAAAATAATGTATTTTCAATTGAGCCATATTTACTGGGGATTGATGATTAGGTGTATATAGAAAAGGGAAAAACTCCTTCCATTTAGGCATTGTATCGCTGGGGGTTAGTGGAGTAGTCCTATTCAAAAAGAAAAAAATAGCTATATAACATAAAGAAAGGTTGGCTAATAATGCCAACCTTTTTCTTATGTGAACGATCTAATCTACAAATCTTTATTTTGTAGTTTTATAAAAGTGTTGAATTCCTGAAACAATACCGGAAACAAGCTTATCTTGATATGAACTATCGCTGATTTTTTTACTTTCTTCATAGTTGTCAATATAACCTAGTTCAAGTAGGACAGCAGGTTTTGTTGTTTCGCGAAGTACAGCGTAACTAGCACCGTGAACGCCTCGATCGTTAGCACCGCTTTTAGCTACCACCGACTCATGAATATCTTGTGCCAATCGTTGACTCTCACTAAGCCGAACAGGATTATTATGGAATAATTGGTTGATTTGTGAAGGATATCCTGCTTCTTCTTCGTAGTGATAAGTTTCAATTCCGCTTGGAGAATTACCAGATCCACTAGCATTGAAATGAATACTGATAAAGATGTCGGCATTCGATTCGTTAGCCATTGCAGAACGATCTGTTTTGAAGTCAACGTATACATCACGGTCTCTAGAGGTTAAAACAGTGTATCCATTTTTTTCTAATTGACTACGTAATTTTTTATAGACTTGTAAGGTTAAATTCTTTTCTTGAAGTCCATTTGCGACAGCTCCTGAATCATAACCTCCATGGCCTGGATCTAAGAAAATCACATTATTATATTGACCATATTTTACCGATTCTGGAACTTCTCCAATCCATAGTCCATTTTCTTGGAAGACATGTTTCTTACCATCAATAGTATAGATATTGTTGACATAAATACCGTCAGCTTTTAAATAGAAATAACCGCCGTAATTATGATCGTAAATCCATTCATTTTCAGCCATCTTACCGTCAGATTTTACGTAGTAAGAACCAACCCATTTATTGGTATCAAGTTCTCCGTATTTACGGAAGTGGTACCATTTACCTTGAATCTGAAGCCATTGGTTTCTAACATAGATTCCATCTGCTTGTAAGTAGTAAGTAGCTCTGTAGTTTGGATCGTAAATGAATTCGCTCTTAGCCATATAGCCGCCAGACTTCAAGTAGTAGTTGCCTTTCCACTCGCGGCTTGCATATACACCACCGGGCTTAATATAGAACCAGCTGTTGTAGTTTCTGTCGAAGACCCATTCGTCATCGGCCATCGCACCGCTGTCTTTTAAGAAATAACTTTCTTTCCATTCATGAGAGTACATCACACCATTGTTGTGAAATGCGTACCAAACACCACCAATTTTCTTCCAGTCGCCACGAAATACTTTTCCACCAGATTCTGCATAGTACCATTTGCCACCTTGATAGTTCCATCCAGGACTTACGAGCAATCCTTCGCTGTCTACAAGATAGCCATCAGGTGTAACGGTTGATTTTAACATCTTTCCGTCTTCGCCAAAGTAGTACCAACGTCCGCCGTGCCATTTCCATGTATTCGTGATTGGCTTACTATCCACTTGATAGTACGTTTCGCCGTCAGCTTTGTAAATACCAGTGTACTTAGGAGCTTCATCGGCTTTATATTTATAGATGTCATTTTTAGAATCTTTTGGAAGAGAAGCTTCCGAAGTCGTTGTCGTTTCTGTTGTTGGTTGAACCGTTGTAACTTCAACAGTCGTCGCATTTGTCGTTGTCTGTGGTTGTGTCGTCTCTGCAGCAACCGCATGAGCTGATAATGCTAATAATGTAGCTGTTAAAAGTGAGACTTTTACTGTAGTTTTCATACGTACCTCCTTAAAAATTACCGATATAAGTGTAACAAAAACAGAAGAGAGTCGCAAACTTTTTAACAGATTGTTCAAAAAAAGTCAAATTTGTAATCTTCAATTGTTCCTTTCAGTTGTGCTATAATCGACGCATGACACAAATGACGAATCAATCAACAACTAAATCACATAATCTTCTACTTAAAGGAACACTGATGACACTCTTTGCGGGAATTACCTGGGGGTTGAGTGGAGCATGTGGGCAATATTTAATGGCAAAGGGGATGCCTGTTTTAGCCCTAACTGATTTACGCTTGCTTATTTCAGGATTTTTACTTCTATGTATGAGCTATTTCTTTAATAGGAAGCAATTAAAAGCTTTCTTTCTAAAAAAGAGAAATTATTTTCTAATTACTCTGTTTGCTTTTGTTGGACTCTTTCTGAATCAATATTCCTACTTACAAGCAATTGCTTTAAGTAATGCAGGAACAGCGACAGTCTTACAGTATCTCTGCCCAGTAATTATCTTAGTCTACGTATGCTTAAAAAATAGGGCAATGCCTACTACTTCAGAAATTACTTCCATCATCCTTGCAATAGCAGGAACTTTTCTTATTGCAACTCATGGGCACTGGAATCAATTAAGCGTGACGCCACTAGGATTATTTTGGGGAATTTTCTCGGGATTTACTTATGCTATATACATTATGCTTCCAATTCAATTAATAAAGGAATACGGAAGTCTTACAGTGATTGGAGTAGGGATGGTTATTTCAGGTGTTCTTTTATTTCCGATGAGTGGCCTATCAAGGTTGGAGTTATCCTATAGTATTGATATTTTGGCTGCTTTAGCAGGGATTATTTTAATTGGGACAGTGATTGCCTATACAATGTTTTTAAGAGGAACGAGTTATATTGGACCTGTAAAATCAAGTCTAATTGCTGCGGTGGAACCAATATCCGCTGTCTTTTTTGCTTTTTTAATTATGAATGAGCATTTCTTTATGATTGATTTTATAGGAATGGCAATGATTTTAGCAGCAGTTGTATTAATTTCAGTGAAGGATTTAGTGAAGGAAAATCATCAGAAAGAAAAAGGATTATTACCATAGAGTTGTAAAAATAGCCTAGATAGGATTTCCAATCTAGGCTATTTTTCATCTACTTAATTAGAATAAAATCAGTAATAAACTCATCGTAATGATTAATTGGATTGAAAGCCCAATTAGAGATAAGTAAATAGAATCCATTGAAGTTTCAGTGGCTGTTTTAATAATAGAAGAGGTAAACGTTACAATGTAAAGCAAAAGTTGTGCAACGAATAAAATCACAATTCCTAAGAATAACCAAACAGGTGAAATGAAAGTCATTATTGTTGCAACAGCAAGAAGTACAATTGCAAGTACATTCATCCCTTCATATTGAGTTAACCAGTAATTAAATACGTGTTGTCTCTTTTGGAAGACATGTTTGACACCGTAGGATACTGCTGGGAACCCTAAGTAGAAGAGAGCGTAAAAGATTATAAATTTAATGAACATCCAAATGTAGTTCGGTGTACTCGTTAAACTTGGTAATATCGAGATATCCGCAAATAACTGATATTGAGTAAGCAACGAATGGATTAAATGAGTTGAAATAAATGCAGCCATGATGGTTGCTAATACAATCAAAGCATATCCATACGAGCGACTATATTGACGTTTACGAGAATATTGTGTCGTAGGGTGTACCAATCGTTCTTTAAAGAAGGTAAAGAAGCGTTTAAATTTCTTCCAAGCACCAGCGTATGCAAAACGATTATTTTTAATTCGATTTTCTTGTGAGCTACGATTATCTTCTTCAGGGATATTTGTTTCCACAGCTGTTGTGAATGATTCTGTAGGTTCATTATTTTCATCAAGGAGATCTGTTTGAAGTCCTTCGTTTGGTTCTGTTTTTCCTATAGAAATTAATTCATCTTGAACGGTACCACAGTAGGGACATAGTGTTTCTTTTTCGTCAATCATTTCATGGCAAAATGGACATTGTTTCATAATATTTCCTCTTTCTATTTCAAATCTTAAATTTCAATGTTATTGTATCATAATTTCACTATAAAAAAAGACTAGGAACTCCTAGTCTTAGCGTGGCATCTTTTCAGATGAGTAGGTCGTGTTCACATCACGAACTACAAACAGCTACATCCGGTAGTGTGCCTAAGCACGTCTGTTCCACATCACTCGCAGTCTCTAATGTACTGCGTGTCGCCTCATCGCATGGAACCTATTATAGCAGAGGGCGTGTGGAATGTCATGCATGAGCTATTTTTCGCGAATCACTTCGATTTTGTATCCATCTAAGTCTTTGACGAAATAGTAGTTTGCAGGATGTCCTGGTAATCCTTTTAATTCAGTAACATCATAGCCTTTAGCAACGTGTTCAGCGTGAAGGCCTTCTAAGTCTTTAGCACTGATTGCGATATGACCATATCCGTCACCAATTTCGTAAGGGCCGTGGCCGTAGTTATACGTTAATTCTAATTCGTAGTCGTCACCTTCAAAAGCTAAGTAAGCAATCGTAAATTTATGTTCTGGGAAGTCTTTTCTTCTTGTTTCTTTGAAACCAAATGCTTCTTCGTAGAAACGAATGCTTTCTTCTAGATTTTCAACACGGACACAAGTATGCAACATTTTTGACATGATGTGACCTCCTTTTTCTATTTTTTAATAGACTAACAGACTCCTATTGGAAATACAAGTTTAAGAGTGTGTTCCTATATTAAAGACAAATGTATTACTTTAGTGGATAACCATTGCGCTTCATAAAGATATTTGATAGTCTAGATTCATTGAAAATAAAAGGAAGTGTCATATGAAAGTAATTAAGTTTGGTGGAAGTTCATTAGCCAATGCCACACAATTAAAGAAAGTATTCAATATTGTAAAATCTGACGAGAAAAGAAAGATTGTTGTTGTATCTGCACCAGGGAAAAGAACTGCTGAAGATGAAAAAGTAACAGATTTATTAATTCAACTAGCAACTTCTCATATTGAAGGCAATTATAATGAAGATGTCTTAAAACGAATTTTAATTCGCTATAAAGAAATTTGTGATGAACTCTCATTGAACCATGAAGTATTTGAATTGGTCCGTATTCATTTTGAAAACTTGAAAGAAAATAATGACCTTGCTCCAGAATATTTAATGGATGCTTATAAAGCGAGTGGGGAAGATTTAAACGCAAGATTAATTGCATCGTATTTTTCAAAAGAAGGTTTACCAGCAAAATATGTAGGACCTAGAGAAGCTCATCTATGGGTCAGTGATACACCAGGAGAGGCTCGTGTATTAGAAGAAAGTTATCATGAACTAGAATATTTACAATTATCAAATGAAGTCATTGTTTTTCCTGGATTCTATGGAGTGACAAAAGAAGGACATGTTGTTACATTCTCTCGTGGGGGATCTGATATCACTGGTTCCATTTTAGCAAATGCTGTCAATGCTGAAGAATATGAGAACTTTACGGATGTAGATGCGATCTATGTGGCTAGCCCTAAGATTGTCCGTCATCCATTGGCTATTGATGTGTTATCTTATACAGAAATGCGTGAGTTATCTTATGCAGGATTTTCGGTGTTCCATACAGAAGCACTTCTTCCTTCTATTAAAAAAGGAATCCCTGTTCATGTATGTAATACGAATAATCCTGAAGCTAAAGGGACATACATTATGCAAGGGAAAGTTACTTCTCCAAGTGTCATCTCAGGAATTGCAAGTTCACCAGGATTCGTAAGTATTTATGTGAAGAAATACTTGATGAATCATGAAATTGGTTTTCTAAGAAAATTACTAACGATTTTCGAAGATGAGGGCGTTAGTATCGAACATATTCCGACTGGAATTGATGATGCAACGGTCATTATTCGAGGGGAAGATGCAACGGATGAACAACTTGAGAAAATGATTAAACGTTTATATGACGAACTCGATGTGGATGATGCTAGTTATACAAGAGGACTTTGCCTCATTATGTTAGTAGGGGAAGGCATGGTCAATATGGTCGGAACGACTGCACGTGTCGCTTCTACATTAGCTCGTACTCAAATTAATATCGAACTATATAACCAAGGTGTTTCTGAAGTTTCGATGATGTTTGGGATTCAGGATGAATATGAAGAAAAAGCTATCCGTGCTTTATATGATGAGTTTTTTGGAGAAGAAAAAGAATATCAAGTGGTGGAGTAGTTCTTTAACCTAAAAAATGGTAGAACAGTTGTAATTACACAAAGACAAGAGTAGAATATCGTATATGTTCGACCTCTAATTGATTAGGTCGAAGTAATAATGGTAAGGAGGGACGAAGATGCTTCGTTTCTTATTTAAGGACTCAATTCCTAAAAGAATTGCAGCGAGTTTTATGAGTGTTATTATCGTAGGGTCGTTATTATTGAACCTTCCGATTTCTCAAATTGCTACTTCTAAAGCTACATACTTTGACCATTTATTTACAACGGTGTCTATGGTTTGCGTAACGGGGCTTTCTACTCAACCAGTTGCTGAGACCTATAACGCATTTGGTCAGATTATTTGTATGTTTTTGATGCAAATTGGCGGACTTGGATTAATGAGTATTATCGCCTTTTTCCTATATGACTCAGGGAAAAAATTATCACTCGTTAATAAATTAGCCTTGCAAGATAGTTTGAATAGAGAAGGTAGTCAGGATTTTAGAAGTTATTTGACAACTATCTTTAAATACACTTTCTTCATTGAAGCACTTGCAGCGGTGATATTATCGTTTAGATTCATACCAGAACTTGGAAATGGTAAAGGAATATTTACTGCGATTTTTATTTCGATTTCGGCGTTTTGTAATGCTGGATTCGACAATTTAGGTTCGAACAGTTTAATTAATTACGCAACAGATCCTCTTTTAACGTTGGTGGTGGCTATGCTTATCATCTTGGGTGGTATCGGATTTTCAGTATGGTTTGATATCAAAAATAGTTACCTACAGATGAGAAAGAAAGCTAAGGGGAGAGGACGTAAATCTTTCTATCAACGACTACATTTTCATACAAAAATTGTTATTTGGTTAACAGGAATTATCCTTCTCAGTGGAACATTTTTAACTCTACTAACAGAGTGGAATAATCCAGATACGATTGGTTCTTTACCGTTTCTAGATAAAATATTGGTAAGTTTCTTCCAAACAGTCACGATGAGAACAGCAGGATTCGCTACGATTGATTATACGAATGCAAATCCAGCAAGTATTCTTTTATACTGTATTCAAATGTTGATTGGTGGTTCTCCAGGTGGGACTGCCGGTGGGGTAAAAACAACGACCTTTTTAGTGGTGCTCTTGTTTATTAAATCTGAAATTTATGATCAACGCATGATTCAATTCAAAAATCATCGTATCGCACAAGAAATGGCCAGAAAGGCGTTAACCATCTTTATTGTTTTTGTAAGTTTAATTTTAGCTAGTGTTTTCTTATTAACGTTAACAGATCCAGATGCACCGTTATTATACACACTATTTGAAACGATTTCGGCAGTATGTACTGTAGGTGTAACAGCGAATTTAACACCTACATTATCTTTCTTAGGGAAAGTGATTATTATGCTGTTGATGTTTATCGGAAGAATTGGACCGATGACGGTTGTATTAAGCTTCTCAAAACGAAAGACACAACCATTAGAGATGAAGTTTGCGAAAGCTCCACTCTTAATTGGATAGAAAGAAGGAGACAAAATGAGAAAGACAGTTGGTATTTTGGGACTTGGAGTATTCGGGTCCACTATTGCAAAACAATTAAGTGAGTATGACTGTGATATTATTGCAGTTGATTTAGACGAAATCCGTGTAAACCGTATCGAATCGTTAGTAACCAAGGGCGTGATTGCGGATGTAACGGATGAAGATGTATTACAAGAGATTGGGATTGGGGACTGTGATTCAGTCGTTGTTGCTACGGGCTCAAGCTTGGAATCTAGTATTTTAGCTGTAATGCACTGCTCTCGATTAGGTGTTCCAGAAATTATTGCTAAAGCTAAAAGTCGTACAACGACGGAAATTTTAGAAAAAATGGGCGCCCACCGCATTATTAATCCCGAAAAAGAAACAGGGATTCGAGTAGTAAAAAATATTCTTCACCGCAAACTTGCTGAAGTAATTGCGCTCGATGGCAATATCTCACTGGTTGAATTTTATCCTCCTAAATCATGGGTTGGAAAAGAATTAAGTGATTTAGACCTTAGAAGAAACTATGACTTGAACTTAATTGGATACCGTCATGAAAAGAATCAATCCTTGAACACTCAATTGTCTGGGGATTTCACAATTCGTGAAGATGTGATTTTAGTGGCGATCATTGGAACGGATAGCCTAGAAAAAGCTACTTTCCTTGAAGATTAAATAGTTTATTATTCATATAAAAACAGACTGAACGTATGTGATTTTCACTGGTTCAGTCTATTTTTATGCGAATTTAGCCTGAATCCCTTTTAAACTGACTCGAATCATAGTACACTAGGACTATCAACTATTTAGAAAGTAGGGATTATAGTGGCAAATAAAAAACCATTAACAAGAAATGAAGTTCCCGTAGAATTAACATGGGACCTTTCAACCATTTACGAAACAAATGATGAATTTGAAAAGGATTTAGCATATGTTAAGTCTCAAATTCCTGTAGTAGCAGCTGCTAAAGACACAGCACTAAAAGATGGCGCTTCTTTATTAGCGTTCCTAAATCTTTATAATGTGGTCGATGAAAAAATCGAAACAGCTTATGTTTATTCTCATTTAAAAGCTGACCAAGACACAACAAATAATGAAAATCAAGTGTTGAATCAACGTGCATTTTCTACATATATTGAATTTTCAGGAGCGAGTGCATGGTTTAGTCCAGCTATTTTAGCATTATCTGATGAAGATTTTGAAGAATACTTTAAACAAGAACCACAATTAGAAGGGTTCCGCGTATTATTAGAAACGGCACGTATTAAGAAAGGACACGTTCTTTCTGATAAAGAGGAAGCATTGTTATCGAAAGCAAGTGAAGTCTTCCAAGGCGCAAGTAAAACTTTTAATCTTTTAAATAATGCAGACATTAAATATGGTGAAATTACCAATGAAAATGGAGAAAAAGTAGAATTAACAAACGGAAATTATACTGTGTTCATCGAATCGAAGAATCCTGCTGTTCGTAAGGAAGCCTTTGAAACATTGTATAAACCATTTATTCAATTCAAAAATACATTTGCTAGCACTCTTGGCTCTGAAGTAAAAGTGCATAATTTTAATGCATCTGTTCATCATTATGATTCAGCTAGACAAGCGGCGTTATCGGCTAACCAAGTTCCTGAATCGGTATTTGATGCTTTAGTAGAAGTAGTGAATGAAAAACTACCATTATTACATCGCTATATTAACTTACAAAAGAAAGCTTTAGGAACAGAAGATATTCATATGTATGACTTATATGTTCCAATTACAGGTGATGCACCAATTAAATATGACTATAGCCAAGCATCACTTGCTAGTATCGAAGCTCTAAAACCTCTTGGAGAAGAATATGGTGTCATCATGAAAAAGGCTTATGATGAACGTTGGATTGACGTTGCTGAAAACATTGGTAAACGTAGTGGTGGATACTCAAGTGGTGGTTATGCTACGAATCCATTCATCTTATTAAACTGGCACGATGAACTATCAAACTTCTTCACATTAGTTCACGAATTAGGACACAGTGCACACAGCTACTTCACTCGCAACACTCAACCTAAACAATATGGAGATTATTCAATCTTCTTAGCAGAAATTGCTTCTACAACAAACGAAAATATCTTAACAGATTACTTGTTGAAGAAACATACGGATAAAGAAGCGCAAAAATATATCTTGAATAACTATTTACACCGCTTCAAATCAACAATCTTCCGTCAAACACAATTTGCAGAATTCGAACATAAGATTCATGTGATGGACCAAGAAGGGCAACCGTTAACACAAGAATCTATCGCGAAAGTGTATGGAGATATCAATGCTAAGTACTATGCAAATGTTATTCAAGATGAACAAATTGCATACGAATGGGCACGTATTCCTCATTTCTACATGAATTACTACGTATTCCAATACGCTACAGGAATGGCTGCAGCAACTGCTTTATCTCATAAGATTTTACATGGAACTCCTGAAGATTTAGAAGCGTACTTGAATTATCTACGCGCTGGTCGCAGTGACGCGCCTATTGAAATCATGAAGAAAGCAGGCGTTGATATGACGAAGAAAGACTACTTATACGACGCTTTCGATGTCTTCGAAGAACGATTAGCACAATTAGAAGCATTGATGAACAATTAGGATGTGAGGGTGAGTGGTCAGCTTTCGACCCTTTACCGAAATTAACGCAAGCGTCCGATAAGGACGTGCGGATAATTGTCGGAAAGGAACGCGAAAGCTACGAGCCCGAACTCAACTCCAACTAGGATGTGAGCAAAAGCGTTTAGAGGCGATGACGGTTCGTTGTTTTGCCGTAAGCGGTCTGAAAGACCGTGCGGACAAAACACGAAAGGCTTGAGCCACTGCTTTTGCGAACTCAACTCCACCAGGATACGAGAAAAGGCGTTTAGAAACGAATCACTGGACCGGAGTAACGCAAAGGACTTGGCACAAGTCGTGCGGATACTACGGGAAGTGGACGTCGTTTCTGCCTTTTCGAGTTCAACTCCAATGATACGAGACCGAGCGTTCAGAAATGGCACATTTTAAAAACAATGACAAAAGAGCTCACATTGTGAGCTCTTTTCACTTTATAAAAAAGAAATCTCCTCCAGTGGGAGGAGATTCTCATTTTAACGATTCATATTGACAACTTTAGCTAGTTGATGACGTTCACGCACTTCTAAAAGTTGTTTTGCGGTAACACATTCAGGAAGTGGTTCACCGTTACAAATTTCCGCAATCGTTTCAGCAGTGATACTGTTCGCTAATAAAAGTCCGTAAGTTTGATTTGAATTATCAAAAATGACCAATGAAGGCGTATGTGTGACATTCATTTCTTGTGCAATTTGAAGGTCACGGTCGTATTCCTGCTTAACAACGGGACTTTCTTTATCCTCATAAAACATCTTTTTATCAATTTCAATGTTGTTTAGAATTTCTTCCAATAATTCATTGTTGTAACTACGTTTATGATGATTTACTTGATGCTGTAATTCGATTAAGAATTGACGACCAGGTCTCTTTCCTTGTAGTAGAGCAGCCTTATAAGCTAGAGCCGCATCATAAATTTTAGTATAAATTTCATTTCTTAAGTCTAAATTAGTTTCATCTAATTTTTGATTTTTCATGTATTGATTGACTGTTTGTAAATTATGAAACGTCAAAAAGTGATAATGTACTTTGAATTCAGTGTTTCTAACGAATTTTAATAATTCATTTTCACAGCGATAACAATAAGAACCTAAAGGATTTACGAATAAAAAGAATTCGAAAATTTTCTCGCCTGAAGTGTTTTTAGATAGATTTTTTACGTGTAACTGATCCAAAATCTGGGCACCCCAATCTCCCTGACTAGATTTTTTGTAACAACATTGTAACATAGTTTCAGAAAATATCAGAATAATATGCATAATCTATTGATTTAAAGCGTCGTTGAGAGGGCTCTTTTAATTTTGCTATCCGCTTGTTGCCGCTTAATTCCGTACTGATGTAGAAATTGGTTAAATACTTGTTCTCCTTGTTGGAGGTCAGTTACTTCCATTTCGATTTCATAATCGCAGCGACCATTATAATGGCTCTCATCTAACACGAGCAGTTCATTTGCTGAAAGAGTTCCTTGCCTCCTATGGGTTGTCAAGAGGGCTGTTTGTTGTACAGTTTTTAGATTAATCTCTTGGCTAACTAGAGCTTTATAGATTTTTTCAGGAAGAGTAAATTCTTTTTGTGCATTAAACGATTGGAGTATGTCTATTGGTAACGTTTCGGTTATTTCTAATACTTCATACGTATCTTGTGGAATTTTTAGTGTAATTTCTCCAGTAGATTGTCCCTCAATTGTGCGAATTCTTAGCGCAATATGATGACTTTTTAGAATGCCTTGATAATCGTAATAACTGTTGGTTTGAGTGATTGAAGTTGTTAATATTTTTTGATAATCTTTGAGAATTTCTTCGTAGTTTTCTTTAGTAATTAAATTTTTAAATTCTTTTTCAATTTCTGCCATGGTATTTCTCCCTTCGTTGTTATTGTAACGGATGAATGAAAAAATAACAAAATATCGCTTTAGATTCGAAAAATATGGTATGATAGAGAACGGAAAAGAAGGTGGACAAATGGAACAATGGGAATCACCATTAGTGGAAGATTGGGAGGCTTTTTTAGCCCCATATTATCAAGCTATTGAAGAATTGAAGATTAAATTAAAAGGGATTAGACGCCAATATCGTCAAGAAGGCAAACATGCCCCAATTGAATTTATCACAGGGCGAGTAAAGACACCCGAAAGTATTGTAGAAAAGATGCAAGTGCGTCATATACCGCGGGAAGAATTTCTTGAGGGAGTTCAAGATATAGCAGGGCTCCGCATTATGTGTCAGTTTGTTGACGATATTTACGAAGTAGTTCGTTTGATTCGTCAGAGAAATGACTTTGATATTGTGATTGAACGAGATTACATTCAAAATAAAAAAGCGAGTGGCTATCGTTCATACCATATTGTATTGGAATATCCCGTGCAACGAATCGAAGGAGAAACGAAAATTCTTGTGGAAATTCAAATTCGGACACTCGCGATGAATTTCTGGGCGACTATTGAGCATTCACTGAACTATAAATATAAAGGTGAATTTCCAGATACTCTTCATGAAAGATTAGAACGTGCAGCAGAAGCAGCGTTCTTGCTTGATGAAGAGATGTCTCAAATTAGAGAAGAAATTCAAGAAGCTCAATATCTATTTGCGATTAATAAAGAAAATCAACGAAAACGAAAGAAACGGAGGGAATCATGAAAGTCGGTTTATTTGGAAATCAAACAGAAAAAACAAAAGAAGTCATGAATGCCTTCAAACAGTTATGTCAGGAAGGTCAATTTAAACGAGATGATGAGCATCCCGATGTTGTGATTACAGTGGGTGGAGATGGCACCTTGTTAGGAGCTTTTCATCATTATCGCAATCAACTTGATTCGATTCGATTTGCTGGAATTCATACTGGACATCTAGGATTTTATACTGATTGGCGAAATTATGAAGTCGAACAACTCATTGAATCATTGAAGAAAGACCGGGGAGAATCTGTTAGTTACCCACTATTAGACGTGACAGTGATTCGGAAAGATGGGAGTATCGATCAATTTGCAGCACTCAATGAAGCGACACTACGGAAAGTGAATGGTACCTTAGTCTGTGAAGTCTATATTAATGGTGAGCTATTTGAAAATTTCCGTGGGGACGGCATTTGTGTAGCGACACCGACTGGTTCTACAGGAGTTAGTAAGTCCTTAGGTGGAGCGGTTGTTCATCCTCAAGCAGAAGTGATGCAAATGACGGAGATGGCTTCGATTAATAATCGTGTATACCGGACTTTAAGTTCTCCGATGATTTTTGCCAAAAAAGATCGATTAGTTCTTCGTCCTGAAAGTGAAGAAGGAATGGCTATGTCGATTGACCATTTAACCTATGATGCGAATGATATCGCAGAAATTCAATTAAAAATTAGCAAAGAACGAGTATCTTTTGTAGGGTATCGTCATACACCATTCTGGGATCGTGTGGAAGATGCGTTTATCGGTTCGCGTGAAGTGAACTGCCGCGGAAATGAGGAAGTCCGTTGATTTTAACTTGGAATTACCCATACGAGTATCCGATGATGATGCGTTCCTTCTTACAAGAAGTGGGGATTTCAAGAACGTTTCTTGCCCATGTAAAAATACATGGGGACCTCCTCGTGAATGGTCGTCATGAGATTGTGTTAAAGACTTTGCAGCCTGGAGATGTTCTGACGATGGTAATTCCGCCGTCTGGAGAACATGAGACCGTGATTCCAAGTGAAGTGCCAATTGACATTTTGTATGAGGATGATTATTTACTCATTATCAATAAACCAATAGGAACAGCTTCAATTCCTTCTAAGCTGCACCCTGATCAGTCTATGGCGAATCGAGTGAAAGGATACTATCAAAAACAGGGTTATGAAGATCAGATAACTCATGTTGTCACACGCCTAGATCGTGATACGACAGGAGTAATGATGTTTGCCAAGCATCGTGTCGTACATGCTTGGATGGATCAGGCTCTGAAAGATAAAACACTTGTGAAGAACTATTTAGCAATTGTCCATGATACGGCTAGATTAGAGGAGCATGGATTCATTGATGCGCCTATTGGTCGTCATGAGGGATCCATTATTAATCGTTGCGTAAGTGAGGATGGAAAACCTTCATTAACAGAATATTGGAAAAAGCAATCACTAGCTGGGGCTGATTTAGTAGAAATCCGTCTACATACGGGACGTACTCACCAAATTCGTGTTCATTTTTCATGGCTTGGAGCTCCATTGGTGGGAGATGATTTATATGGAGGCGTAAAAGACGAGATATTGCAACGACAGGCGTTGCATTGTCATACTTTAACGTTTATTCATCCGATGACAAAAAAAGAAATTACAGTTGTTGCGCCGCTACCAGAGGATATGAGGCGCTGGATAGAATGTCACATAGGAGAAGAGAGGAGTAGGAAGATTGAGCGAAATTACTTATGAATTTGAAGATATTTTAGAACAAATACAACACACATTAGCGACAGAAGATAAACAACAATTCCGAGAAATTTTCTTTGAAAATCACACTTATGATCAAGCACAAATTTATCTAAGTCTATCATTAGAAGAGCGAAAGATGGCGTATCAATTCCTTACTCCAGAAGAAATGGCAATGGTATTTGAACTTCTTGAAGAAGATGTTGAAGATGTCGAAGAGTATTTAAATGAAATGGAAGAAGGGTATGCTTCTCGCATGCTCGCTGAAATGTATTCGGATAACGCCGTTGATGTTTTGAAACAAGTTGGAGAAGAAAATACGCGTACGTATTTACGGTTGATGCCTCATAAAACAGCAACAGAACTCCGTCAGCTGTTGAATTATGATGATGATACTGCTGGTGCTATGATGACGACGGAATTCATTGCAGTACATGAGACGGATACACTAAAGGCGGCAATGGCAACAGTCAAACGTTTTGCTGAAGAAGCGGAAACGATTTATTACGTATACGTTATAGATGAAGAAGGTCACCTAACAGGTATTTTGACCTTAAAAGATTTAATTGTAAATCCGGATGAAAAGTTAATCAAAGATATGATGATTGATCGTGTAGTGACGGTACACGTGAATGATCCGCAAGAAGAAGTTGCTCAGACAATTAAGGATTATGACTTCTTGGCAATCCCAGTTGTGGATGACACTCATACCTTAATTGGGATTATTACAGTCGATGATGCTTTAGATGTTATTGAAGAAGAAGCAACAAGTGATTATTCAGGATTAGCAGGGGTAAATGTAGATGAAGCTCATCAGGGAGTTTGGGCAGGAATTGTAAATCGTTTACCAGGAATTGTGACCCTATTAATTATGGGAACAGTAACGGCTTTTCTATTTAGACACTATGAACCGATTATTCAACAAGCGAGTATCTTTGCAATTTTCATTACACTGATTACTGGGACTGCCGGAAATACGGGTACGCAGTCTTTAGCAGTAGCTATCCGTAAGATTGCATTACATGATGAAGAGCAAGCATTTTGGAAAGTACTGATTCAAGAGGGATTGACTGGCCTAGGAATTGGGTTGATCTCAGGAGTGGTCGTGTTTGGAATTGTAAGTTTATGGCAAGGTAATGTAGTTCTTGGAGGAATTATTGGATTTTCTATGTTTGCCTCGATTGCGGTTGCGGCACTAACGGGTACTTGTATTCCATTTGGGCTTGATAAATTTAATTTTGACCCATCTATTGCTAGTGGACCTTTTATTACGACCGTTAACGACTTAACGACTGTTTTCGTTTATTTTACAATCGTCAGTCAATTTTTAACGAACTATTTAACATAGAGTTTTAGAAGAAGATGAAGTTTGAAATGTCTCAAGCTTCATCTTTTTTGTTGGCTCTTTGTCAAATAGTGTTGATGAAGAAGCGTGCGATAACTTCGACTTGGATGAAAATAAAGAGAAGTCAAAGTTCGGTTTTAGGAAAAGGTAAAAGTGATCGTTTTAGGGGGTGCGTTCTTTTCTTTATTCTTGATAAATGCTATAAAAATTGACTTTCTTCATTTTTTTAAAAGAATAATGTATAATGACGATAACTATGGGCAATAGTATGACCTAATTTAAGGGGGAAAACAATGTCTCAAAACGAACCAAAGAAAAAAACTTTTATTTCTGAGACGGATTCTAAAAGGGATATTCGTAAGAAAGAAAAATCGGTGACTAAGAAGATTATGAAATATTTCTTTATCGGTTTACTAGCTTTAGTTTTGTTTGGTGGGCTATTTGCATGGAATTATATTCGAACCGAGACTCAACCGGTGGATTCACAGCAAACGGAACTTGTTCAATTTGAAATTAAACAAGGAGCTTCCGTGAAAGAAATTTCGAACGAATTGCAAGAAGAAGGCTATATCAGAAATGCAAAGATTTTTAATTTATATCTAAAATTTAAAAATGTTTCAGGCTTTAAGGCAGGAGTTTATCAAGTCTCAAAAAGTATGACATTAGACGATCTTATCGCTGAGTTAACTGGAAAAGGAAAAGATAAAAACCAAAATGTTACGAAGGTAGTCATCCGTGAAGGTGAACAATTAACAGAAATTGCAAAAGAAGTAGCTAAGTCAACGAAGTACTCTGCAGAAGACTTTATGGCAAAGGTACAAGAGGATGCGTTTCTCCAACAATTAGTTCAAAAATATCCTAAAATGTTAACGCAATCCTATAATTCAGGAACCGTGAAGTATGTACTTGAAGGATATTTATATCCTGCAACCTACGAAATGAACGATTCGAAAACATTGCAAATGTTAATTAGTGAAATGGTCGCTAAGACGGATGAAGTTCTTTCTAAATACTATTCTGAAATTGAATCTAGTAAGATGACTCTTCAACAAGTGATGGCATTAGCGTCATTAATTGAAAAAGAAGGGGTTAAATTAGAAGATCGTAAAAAAATCTCTAGTGTGTTCCACAATCGATTGGATCAAGGCATGATGCTTCAAACAGATGTTTCTGTACAATATGCTCTTGGAGAACACAAAGAAACATTATCCTTAACGGATTTAGAAGTGGATTCTCCATATAATTTATACAAATATAATGGTGTAGGGCCAGGTCCTTATAATAGTCCAAGTGAAGACGCTATTGTAGCAGCACTTCAACCAGATAAAACAGATTATTTATACTTTGTTGCAGATATTCATACAAAAGAAATTTACTTTGCAAAAACATATGAAGAGCATTTAGCGTTAAAAGCTAAGTATGTGGATAAGGAGTAAGTCATGCATAAAAGAAAACCAATCGTTATCGGAGTGACAGGTGGTTCGGGTAGTGGAAAAACAAGTGTGAGTCGAAAGATTCTAGAAAACTTTCCAGAACTAACAATTGTAAAGATTGACCAAGATTTCTATTATAAAGATCAAAGTGATATGCCATTTGAAGAAAGACTAAAAACAAACTATGACCATCCATTTGCTTTTGATACGGACTTGTTAATTGAGCATATGGAAAAGTTGATTAATTTTGAGTCTATCGAAGAACCGGTGTATGACTATGAGAGACATACTCGTAGTAACCAAACGATTCATCAAGAACCTAAAGATGTGATTCTTATCGAAGGTATTTTAATTTTAGAGGATGAACGTTTGCGTAACTTAATGGATATTAAGGTGTATGTAGATACTGATGATGATATTCGAATTATTCGACGGATTAAACGGGATATGGTGGAACGTGGTAGAACATTAGACTCGATTATCCATCAATATATCTCAGTTGTAAAACCTATGCATCATCAATTTATAGAACCAACAAAGAAATTTGCCGATATTATTATTCCAGAAGGTGGTTCTAATTCCGTAGCGATTGATTTAATGACGACTAAAATTGCTTCCATATTAAGTCATTTATCTTGAATAACTCGTAGACTCTTAGAGAAATCTAAGGGTCTTTTTTTGAGAGAGACATCGACTATTTTTCTTAAATTCCGATAAAATTTCTCAATAAGACTTGCAATCTGAGTTATAAAGTGTTAAAGTTTTAGCATTGTAGATTGAGACAATCTAAAAAAACGATATAGGGGAGAATCGTATGACTGAAAAAGTATTTCCAATGACGCTTGAAGGAAAAGCAAAACTTGAAGCTGAATTAGAAGAATTAAAAGTCGTTAAACGTAAAGAAATCGTAGAGCGTATCAAGATTGCTCGTAGCTACGGTGACTTATCAGAAAACTCTGAGTATGAATCAGCTAAAGATGAACAAGCATTTGTAGAAGGACGTATTTCAACAATTGAAAAAATGATTCGTTTTGCGGAAATTATCGATGATAACAATGTTGACAAAGATGTTGTATCACTTGGAAGAAAAATTACGTTTATCGAATTACCAGATGGAGACGAAGAAACTTACACTATCGTGGGAAGCGCTGAAGCAAATCCGATTGAAGGAAAGATTTCAAATGACTCTCCAATCGCCAAAGGAATTATTGGCAAAAAATTAAATGAAGAAGTAGTGATTCCAACTCCAGGTGGAGAAATGAAAGTTAAAATTATTGACATTCAATCTGCTTAATCACGATTTTCATGAAGAAGCTAGTTTAGACTAGCTTCTTTTTTTCATCCTTTAGTCTGATGGATTGGATGTAGATTCATGATAGGATTAAACAAGAGAAAATGATATACTATGTACATTAATGGAGGTGAGAAGATGAGAAAAATTAAGAGAATTTTGATTGTACTATTATTAGGAGTAATTGCGTCTGCAATCGAAATGATTTCTAGAATTGGTTTATTTATCTTCTTTTCTATCGGGGTAGCCTCCATAGTTACGAGTTTAATGCTCTTTAAACGGGTGAAGTTTTTAAAAAATATAGGCCTTTGTTTTGGAGCGTTATGTATCATTTTACCGTTCTTGTCGACAGTTGGAATTTGGGTAGGGTTGATAGGGGTCCTTCTCATTTTATTCTTCGATCATCATCAATTCTCATTTTCATCTTTTTCAGATATGTTTTCTAATAAAAATAAGCAGGACTATATTTTTGTGGATGCTCATACTAGCGCTAAAGAGACTAGTCGAATTAGACGGAACAGCTGGTTTGGTTCTCAAGTGATTGGAGAAGAACCATATGAATGGAACGATATCAATGCAGGCCAATTTGCTGGAGATACGATTGTAGATTTAGGGAATACGATTTTACCACCAGGAGACAACGTAATCGTCATTCGTAAAGGCTTTGGTCGTGTGAAAATTCTTGTCCCATATGGCGTTGGTGTGATGATTCATCATCATGGGTTTGCTGGGCAACTCGAATTTGAACATCAACTGTATACCTTGAAAAATGAATCCATTCAATTGTATAGCGATAGTTATTCAAGAAGTACGAAACGCATTAAAATTTATACGACCATACTTGCTGGTAAAGTAGAGGTGATTGAAGCATGAAGCAACGCCTTTTAAAAAGCTGGATTCTCTTCTCAGCATTATATAGTCTATTAAGTGTGGTATTCCTGTTTCTTTTTAGAAAGTGGATTCGATTTGAATTAGTTCGAAGTATTTCGATACAAGAAATCTTTTTAACGATTACCTTCTATTTTTTATTGATATTCTTTTTAGGATTTATCACAGCTGTATTGCTTTATCTTTTGAATCGTCAAGCTGAAAGAAAAATGGATGAGCAGTTACTGATGATTCGAAAAGGACATTATCAACAAGTTAAAGATAACCAAAATGCGAATTGGATTGAAGAAGCCACAGTCGTTAGTTTGAAAGAGTTTTATGAACAAACAGCCGATTTGTCCCAATACTTGGAGCAGTTATCATTAGAGCTACAACAACTGGGCAGTAAACCACAATTCGTTGGAAACGAAACAAAAGAACAAGTGATCGAACAAGAAAGGCGTCGGATTGCTCGCGAATTGCATGATTCGGTTAGCCAGCAACTATTTGCTGCGATGATGATGATTTCAGCGTTAAATGAAAGAACTGAGCAGTTTAATGAGAATGAGCAAAAGCAGCTTCGGATGATTGAACATGTTCTTTCACAAGCACAATCAGAAATGAGGGCATTACTTCTTCATTTAAGACCTATTTCACTAGAGCAGAAGTCGCTTAAGTCGGGGATTGAAGGTTTACTAATGGAATTGCAAACCAAAGTTCAAATGCGGATTCATTGGGATATTGAAGACGTTCATCTTCCTCAAGGAGTGGAAGATCATCTATTCCGTATTGCTCAGGAATTGCTATCCAATACGTTGAGACATTCTCAAGCAACCAATTTAGAGGTGTATTTAAGGGAGACTAGTTCTAATGTTCTGTTTAAAATAGAAGATAATGGGATTGGATTTAATACTGAAGAAATTTTGCCAGGTAGCTATGGAATTAATAATATGAAAGAGAGAGTACAAAGCCTCGGAGGACAAGTGAAAATTGTCAGTTTCCCAAATCAAGGGACGACGATTGAAATTAGAATTCCTCTGGGACGTCAGTTGGAGGGTGAACAATGATTCATGTTTTATTAGTAGATGATCATGAAATGGTGAGACTTGGAGTGTCATCTTATCTGTCAATGCAAGACGATATAGAAGTTGTTGCAGAGGCAAAAAATGGTCGAGAAGGTGTAGAAAAAGCACTAACATTAAAACCGGATATTATTTTGATGGATCTTGTCATGCCTGAGATGGATGGAATCGAGGCGACAAAAGAAATCCTTTCTAAGTGGCCAGAAGCTAAAATAATTATTCTGACGAGCTTTATTGATGACGAGAAAGTCTTTCCCGCAATTAATGCAGGTGCTAAGAGTTATATTCTAAAGACAGCTTCGGCGTCTCAGATTGCTAAAGCAATCAGAGATACAGATAAAGGTGATGGGGTATTTGAGCCACAAGTGACTGATAAATTAGTCAATCAAATTCAACGGAAAAAACAACATTACCTACACGAAGAATTGACGCAACGAGAACTAGAAGTCTTACTACTTATCGCACAAGGAAAATCAAATCAAGAAATTGCTGATGAATTGTTTATTACGTTAAAGACTGTAAAAACGCATGTATCCAATATTCTTTCTAAGCTACAGGTGGAAGACCGTACGCAAGCAACTATTTATGCCTTTAAGCATCAACTCATTCAAATGTAATCCTAAAAAGGACTTATCTTCTTGTCAGTAGACAAGAGGGTAAGTCTTTTTTAGGATAAAAATCGATCTATGTGAAAGTAATTTCTATTTTTTTCTGTTAGAAAGTCTTATGTGATGCAGTGATGAAAATACTTTCTGGAAGTGAAGAATCTATTGAAAATGATTTCTGATAGGGCTATAATAAATGTAAGGGCTTTTATAAGTGGAGGAGGTAGCTTATGAATATTAAAGGAGAATTAATTGTATCCTGCCAAGCTTTGCCGAATGAACCACTTCATAGTGATTTTATTATGGCACGTATGGCAGTAGCCGCAAAGGAAGGAGGAGCCAAAGGAATTCGAGCAAATTCTGTGGTGGACATTAAAGCCATAAAAGAAGCTGTTGATTTACCGGTTATTGGAATTATAAAAAGAGATTATTCAGATGCAGATGTGTATATCACAGCGACTATTAAAGAAGTTGACGAATTGATGGAAGCAAAACCAGATATTATAGCTCTTGATGCAACCATTTCTTCTCGTCCAAATGGTCAATCATTGGATGAATTTTATAATGAAATCCGTTCGAAATATCCTCATCAATTATTGATGGCAGACTGTTCAACGGTTGAAGAAATGATTCATGCTGATGAATTAGGGTTTGATTTTGTGGGAAGTACCTTAGTTGGATATACCAAACAAAGTCAAGGCGATAAAATCGAAGCGAATGATTTTGAAATCTTAAGAAAAGTACTTAGCCGAATTCATCATCCACTCATTGCTGAAGGGAATATTGATACTCCTGAAAAAGTGAAGAGAGTATTAGAGTTAGGAGCTTATAGCGTAGTGGTAGGTTCTGCAATCACACGCCCTCAATTAATTACGAAAAAATTTGTCAACGCTATTCATCCACAATAGTGTTAAAAAAATGATTTAATCAATTTAAGGAGGAAACTGTATGTTTAAAGTATTACAAAAAATTGGTAAGGCCTTTATGCTGCCAATTGCTATTTTGCCAGCCGCTGGTTTACTACTAGGAATTGGGGGTGCGTTGTCCAATCCAACAACTGTTGCAACGTATCCAGTGTTAAATAATGAAGTATTACAAGCAATCTTTAAAGTAATGAGCCAAGCAGGGGAAGTTGTATTTGCGAATTTAGCTCTTCTTCTCTGTATTGGTCTGTGTATTGGATTAGCTAAACGTGACAAAGGAACTGCAGCTCTTGCTGGGGTAACTGGTTACTTAGTAATGACTGCAACAATCAAAGCTCTTGTAGGATTATACATGGGTAAAGATGCTTCGATTGATACCGGAGTTATTGGTGCGATTGTAGTAGGTGCAATTGCAGTTTGGTTGCATAACCGTTATAACAACATTCAGTTACCACAAGTATTAGGATTCTTTGGTGGTAGCCGTTTTGTACCAATTGTTACTTCGTTTGCATCTATTTTTGTTGGGGCTGTCTTCTTCTTAGTATGGCCTCCATTCCAACAATTATTAGTTTCAACTGGTGGATACATCTCACAAGCTGGTCCTGTGGGTACATTCTTATATGGGTTCCTAATGCGTTTATGTGGTGCAGTCGGATTACACCATATGATTTATCCAATGTTCTGGTTTACTGAACTAGGTGGTGTTGAAGTTGTTGCTGGACAAACTGTAGTAGGAGCTCAAAAAATCTTCTTTGCTCAATTAGCAGATCCTAACCATGTCGGTTTATTCACTGAAGGAACTCGTTTCTTTGCAGGTCGTTTCTCAACAATGATGTTCGGTCTTCCTGCAGCCTGCTTAGCAATGTATCACTGTGTACCAAAAGATCGTCGTAAAAAATATGCAGGTTTATTCTTTGGGGTTGCATTAACTTCATTCATTACAGGGATTACAGAACCAATTGAATTCATGTTCTTGTTTGTGAGCCCAGTTCTTTACGTAATTCATGCATTCCTAGATGGTGTAAGTTTCTTCATTGCTGATATTCTTAATATCTCAATCGGTAATACATTCTCTGGTGGGGTTATCGACTTCACATTATTCGGTATCTTGCAAGGTAATGATAAGACAAACTGGATTTTAGAAATTCCATTTGGTCTAATCTGGAGTGCTTTATACTATGTTGTATTCAGATGGTTCATCACTAAATTTAATGTAGCAACTCCAGGACGTATTGAAGATGATATGTTATCAGATGACAAACCAGTTGTTGAAACTCGCGACAACTTGAAACAAGACAGCGTTCGTATTATCGAAGCTCTTGGCGGAGCAGAAAACATTGAAGATGTAGATGCATGTATTACAAGACTACGTGTTTCTGTTAGAGATGTTGAAAAAGTGAATAAGGCAACGTTAAAAGAAATTGGTGCAGTAGATGTCTTAGATGTTCAAGGCGGTATTCAAGCTGTGTACGGTGCCAAAGCTATTCTTTACAAGAATAACATTAATGAAATTCTTGGTATTGATGATTAGAGTTTCTCGAATGAATAGAGTTTGTTAAACTGAATCAATGATTAAGGGGTGGAAGACGATTGAGAAATACGATTTTTCTTTCGTCCTTCCACTCCATTTTTTGTGAAGAGAGTATCTGGAATAAATAGGGATCTATGCTATAATAAAAGCAGTCATTGAATAAGGAGATAAGAGAATGTTGTCTTTTGAGAAAAAGGTTGCACCTGTCATTGAATCGATCTATGACACTTTGACACCAATTGAAAGAACGATTGCTCAGTATTTTTTAGAGACAGTCTCTGAAGAAGATTCGCTTTCTGCACAAGAGGTAGCCCAACGTTTATATGTGTCGATTCCCTCCTTAACTAGGTTTGCACAAAAATGCGGCTATAAAGGGTATCGAGAATTTATCTATGATTTCCAGAAGAGAAAAAAAGAAGAGCCGAGACTGCATAATAATTTGACAAAAATTGTCTTAGAAGATTATGCAGAACTACTTACAAAGACATTTTCGTTGATTAACGAAGCACAATTGATTCGTGTTTGTGATTTGTTGAGTTCTTCCAAGCGAGTTTATATCTATGGTCAGGGGAGCTCGGGCTTAGCTGCTTTAGAGATGAAATTTCGATTTATGCGATTGGGAATGATCTGTGAATCGATTACCGATTTGCATACGATGCTTATGAATAGGGTTCTGGTAGACGAGGATTGCCTGGTAATTGGTATTTCTGTTTCGGCGAATGAGAGTGTTGTGAGAGCCGTTCATGAAGCAAAAGAAAAAGGTGCAAGAACAGTACTCATCACTTCTAAAAAGAGTGAAGAACTTGAGGAAGAATGTGATGAATTAGTACTCATTGCTTTAAAAAATGCTTTGGAGCAGGGAACAACAATTTCGCCTCAATTTCCGGTATTATTAATTGTAGATATTCTCTATAGCTATTATAAAGAGATTGATAAGGATAAGAAAACGTCGATTTTTTCTTATACATTAGATGCTATTAAAACAGATAAATAAAGGAGAAATGATTATGTTTGGATTTCTAAAAAAAATGAATGTAGAAAAAGACACGAAAGTCTTTGCGCCCGCAACAGGAGAAATTATTCCGATTACTAAAGTGAGTGACCCTGTCTTTTCAGGGAAAATGATGGGAGATGGCTTTGCCGTCATTCCAACAACAGGGGTGATTACGTCTCCAGTTATTGGAACGGTAGTCAGTGTATTTCCAACTCTTCACGCAGTGTGCTTAAAGACAGATAATGGCTTAGAGGTTCTCGTACATATGGGAATCGATACAGTAGAATTAAATGGAGAACCGTTTGAAACGGAAGTAACTGCCGGTCAAAAAGTAAACGAAAACACAGTTCTATCAACGGTTAACTTAGAAGCATTAGAAGCTTCTGGAAAAGAAACAGCGATGATGGTTTTATTTACGAACATGGATAAAGTAGAATCGATTACTGTAAAAGAAGAAGGAACTGTAGCAGGCAAAGAAGTTGTTGGAACAGTCGCTGTAAAAAACTAGTTCAGATATACAAAAAAGAGGCTAAAAGCCTCTTTTTTTGTATAATTATTTAAATTAGAAAATTCGACTTCTATATAGACTCACGACTTTACCTAGAATCGTACAAGTAGGTAAAATAATAGGATCCATCGTATCATTTTCTGGTTGTAGTCGTACGTGGTCGCTTTCGAGATAGAATCGTTTGCATGTTGCAGTATCTTCTTCCGTCATTGCAATGACAATTTCTCCATTAGACGCAGTAGATTGTTTACGAACGATTACAGAGTCTCCATCGAAGATTCCTGCGTTAATCATACTATCTCCCTTGATTCGAAGCATAAATAAGTCATCAGCATCATTTTTTAATTCAGGCGGAATAGGGAAGAAGTCACTCGCTTCTTCAACCGCTAAAATCGGTTCCCCCGCAGTAACTACACCGAGCATTGGAATGGCAGTCGATTTAGCGCCAATTGCCTTAAGCCCAGCCATTGTCAATTCAATCGCACGTGGTTTACTTGGGTCACGTTGAATTAAACCATTTTTTTCTAAACGAGAAAGGTGGCCGTGAACCGTAGAAGTCGAAGAAAGCTGAACAGCGTTACAGATTTCTCGTACGGTAGGTGGATATCCGTGCTCTTGCACTTCTTTATAAATATATTGTAATACGTCTAATTGTCTAGAATCTTTTAAATTTACCATGGGAACATCTCCTTCTTTGTTTTCAGTGTAACACATCTTAGAAGCAAAAATCAAACAAATGTTCGTATGTGGAACAGATTTTTAGGAAGTTTATCCAAATCATGATACACTAGGGGCGAAATGAAAGAGAGGAATTGAACATGTTATCACCAGAAAAAATTAATCGTATTAATGAATTAGCAAAAAAGAAAAAAGAAGGAACATTGACTGACACGGAAGCAAAAGAACAATTATTATTACGACAAGAATATCTAGAAGCATTTCGCGGAGGAATGCGTAATCATATTGAAGGACTTAAAATCGTTGATAAAAAAGGAAATGACGTCACTCCTGACAAACTAAAAGCAATTCAAAAAGAAAAAGGATTGCATCATCGAGACGAAGAGTAAATAGAGGCTGATCACTCAGCCTTTTTTATTTGAAATGAAAATAGTAACAGTCACTTAGAAGAAATAGTTTTTCTCAATGAGATAACGGTTGAAAAAACTATTTGCTCTCTTGTAAAATGATAAAGTCAATTCCAAGAGTGGAATAAGAATGAAGGAGTGATTCTATGTTTGATAAAACAGACCAACTAGCAATCGATACTATTCGTACATTGAGTATGGAAACAATCCAAGCAGCTAATTCTGGTCATCCTGGTTTACCACTGGGGGCTGCTCCAATGGCTTATGTATTATGGTCAAAATATTTAAAAGTAAATCCAAAACAATCCCACTGGATAGATCGTGATCGTTTTGTATTATCTGCAGGGCATGGCTCTGCAATGTTATACGCGTTATTACATTTATCAGGTTATGATTTGTCTATTGAAGATTTAAAACAATTTCGTCAATTAGGGAGTAAAACACCTGGGCATCCTGAAGTTCATGAAATTGATGGTGTTGAAGCAACAACAGGTCCATTAGGACAAGGCTTTGCTAATGGAGTGGGAATGGCGATGGCAGAAGCCCATTTAGCTGCAAAATTCAATAAAGAAGGATATTCAATTGTTGATCACCACACCTACGTTTTGTGCGGAGATGGTGATTTGATGGAAGGGGTGTCTTATGAAGCAGCCTCTCTAGCTGGAACATTAAAACTCAGTAAATTGATTGTTTTATATGATTCAAATGATATTTGCTTAGATGGTCCTTTAAATCGCGTCTTCAACGAAGATATCCAAAAACGATTTGAGAGTATGGGTTGGAATTATTTGCGTGTTTCTGATGGGAATAACTTAGATGAAATTGCTGAAGCAATCGAAGAAGCACAAGGACAAAATGAAAAGCCAACATTAATTGAAGTAAAAACCATGATTGGATACGGAGCTCCAAATCAAGGAACAAACAAAATTCATGGGACTCCTCTTGGAGAAGAAGGGATTGCAACTGCTAAAGCTCATTATGGCTGGAATTACGAACCATTCAAAGTTCCGGAAGAAGTACAACATCGATTCGATAAATTATTAATTCAAACCGGTGAAGCAGATTATGCTGAATGGGTTGAGTTGTTTAAGAATTACGAAGCTGGATTTCCAGAATTAGCCAAAGAATTCAACAATAGTTTTTCACAAGAAATTTCGGTTGATTTAGAAGAAATCCTTCCTTCGTATGCGTATAATTCAGCCCCAATGCCAGCTCGAGTGGCAAGCCAAGCAGCTATTCAAGAATTAGGAAAATCGATTCCATTCTTCTGGGGAGGGTCTGCTGATCTTTCTTCTTCAACGAATACGATGAATAAGGCAGAAACGGATTTCTCAAGTAAAAATTATGCGGGCCGTAATGTATGGTTTGGAGTGAGAGAGTTCTCAATGGGAGCGATTATGAACGGAATGTTATTGCATGGTGGCAATCGTGTCTATGGTGGAACATTCTTTGTATTTGCGGATTATCTAAAGGCTGCAATGCGTATTGCTGCCATTTCACAGTTACCTGCAATTTATGTGTATACCCATGACTCAATTGCAGTTGGAGAAGACGGGCCAACTCACGAAGCGGTAGAACAATTAGCTGCCTTTAGAGCAACACCAAATCTAAATGTAATTCGTCCAGCGGATGGAAATGAAGTTTCTGCAGCATGGAAAGTTGCTTTAGAATCTAAAGATCGCCCAACGGCATTGGTCTTTTCACGTCAAAATCTTCCTGTTTTAAAACATTCAAATGAATTAGCCTTCGAAGGTGTAAAACGTGGAGCTTATGTGGTCAGTCCTCAAAAATGTGATTTTCCAGAAGGAATTCTGATTGCAACGGGTTCAGAGGTATCTCTTGCAGTGGAAGCGCAAAAAGTTCTTGCAGAGCAAGGAGTGGACGTGTCTGTTGTATCCATGCCTTCTATGAACTTGTTCGAAGAGCAATCGGAAGAGTATCGTGAATCAGTGTTACCAAATGCCGTTCGTAAACGCCTTGCGATTGAAGCAGGAGCAAGCTTCGGTTGGGAACGTTATGTTGGGCTTGATGGCGCTACTGTTACCGTAGACCAATTTGGACTATCCGGAAATGGAAATCAAGTAATGGAGAAATTTGGTTTTACTGTAGACAATGTAGTGGAAATCTACAAACATTTATTAAAATAGTGTAAAATTAGAGATTGGAAGTCTGATGTTAAGACTTTCAATCTTTTTGTTTAGGAGTCACGATGAAAAAATTCAGAGAAGCTTTTAGAATTAGTTTACCCATCTGTTTCGGGTATCTCTTTTTAGGGATTGCATTTGCACTCCTTATGACTCAAGAAGGATTTCCAGCTTGGGCGTCTGTTTTTTCAAGTCTATTTGTGTATGCAGGCTCGATGCAATTTGCCCTTGTCTCATTTATGAGTGCAGGGATGAGCTTTTGGATGATTGCCTTAATGACTTTATTTATTAATGCCAGAATGTTGTTTTATGGGGTCGGTTTTATTGAAGAATTTAAAAAGTTGGGATGGAAGGCTTTTTATTTAATCTTCGCCTTATCGGATGAAACCTTCTCACTGTTAGTGGGGATGAAGCAAAAGAAGAGAGAAGATAACGAACAGCTAATGGTCTATGTCGGACTCTTGAACCATTGCTATTGGGTTCTTGGAACGATTATTGGAGTTGTCATCGGCGGATTTCTTCCTTTTTCCACAAAGGGAATTGATTTTTCAATGACCGCGCTGTTTGTTGTCATTCTCGTGAATCAATTGAAGAAGGCGAATCGCTATTTCCCATTTATTATTGGGGGAGTGAGTGCCATTTTCTGGTTAATTCTTGTTGGAAAGCAATATTTTCTTGTGTGCGCTTTAGCCACAACGATGATAGGATTAATCGCCATTTTTGAACGTGAGAAACTACAAATGAAGGAGGAAGAAAATGAGTAGTACGTATATTTTTCTTGCTCTTGTCACTAGTGGAGTCGTGACATTTACGATTCGATTATTCCCATTTCTTGTATTTCGCAATCAAACGAATTTATCTAAGCGGATGCAGTTTATTTCTAGTGTCCTTCCACAAGCGATTATTACGATTCTAGTCGTTTATTGCTTGAAGGATATTTCGTTTATCAACGCACCATTTGGAATTCCAGAACTCATTGCCGTCGCAATCGTAGTGTTGTTGCAATGGTGGAAGGAGAATACTTTACTTAGTATCTTTGTTCCAACGGTCATTTATATGGTGTTATTACAAGTGATATAAAATGAACATATATGTTAATTGAGATGTCTAGTGCATGGTTGTATCTAGGTATTTTCTAGCCTTATTTTATGGTAAAATAGAGCTACATTGATTTAGAAAGAGGCACTCTTATGAAATTATTATTCGTTGGCGACGTTGTCGGTTCTCTTGGAAGAGAGATGGTCGCACAATACGTTCCAAAATTAAAGAAAAAATATAAACCGCAAATCACCGTGATTAATGGGGAAAATGCTGCCCATGGAAAAGGAATTACGGAGAAGATTTATAAGGAGTTATTGCAGGCTGGTGCAGACGTTGTAACGCTCGGGAATCACGCCTTTGACAATAAAGCCATTTTTGATTTCATTGAAGATGCCACAAAAATGGTACGACCGCTGAACTATCCAGAAGGCGTTCCAGGAAAAGGAATCGTTTATGTAAAATGTAACGATAAAGAAGTAGCCGTGATCAATTTGCAAGGCCGTGTCTTTATGAACACATTGGACGATCCTTTTGCAAAAATTACAGAAGCGGTTGAAGAAGCCAGAAAGAGAACGCCGATCATCTTTATCGATTTCCATGCCGAAGTAACGAGTGAAAAACAAGCAATGTCTTGGTACTTAGACGGAAAAGTATCAGCCGTTGTTGGAACACATACGCATGTACCAACAAACGACGCTCGCGTTCTTCCACAAGGAACCGCCTTTCTCTGTGATGTGGGAATGACAGGTCCATATAACGGAATTCTCGGAATGGAACGCGATATTATTATTACGAAGTTCCTCAATCAATTACCGGCACGATTTGAAGTGGCTGAAGACGATGAAGGCCAATTAAGTGCTTGTTTGATTGATATTGATGATAAGTCGGGAAAAGCAAAATCGATTCAACCGATTCGCATTACTCCAGATGCACCATTTTTTGAATAAAAAGAGTAGAAAGAGAGTCAGAAATGCCACAAAAAACGAAACACACACCGATGATGCAACAGTATTTTTCGATAAAAGAAAAGTATCCTGATTGCTTATTATTCTATCGACTAGGTGATTTCTATGAATTGTTTTATGATGATGCGATTGAAGCAGCACGACTTCTCGAAATTACACTAACCAGTCGAAATAAAAATGCAGAGGACCCAATTCCAATGTGTGGGGTTCCTCATCATGCAGCTAAAGAATATATAAAAACGCTGATTGAACTTGGAAAGAAAGTAGCCATCTGTGAGCAATTGGAAGATCCAAAGCTGACGAAGGGAATGGTAAAACGTGATGTGATTCAAGTGATCACACCAGGAACTTATACTGAATATCAATCACAAAACCAAAACCATTATTTAGTGTCGATTTTACCGCTTGTTGGGAAACGATTTGCACTGTCGTATGTGGATGTGTCCACAGGGGAATTAAAAGTAACACAACTCGAAAACTTAGAAGAAGTGCGTAGCGAATGTTCAAGCTTGATGTGCCGTGAAGTCGTTCTTGTAGAAAGTGATGTGACAGAAGAACTTCGTCATCTCTTTACAAACATGCAAATCTTGATTTCAACGATTGAAAAAGACCAAATTGAAACGGAAGACTGCACAGACTTAGTTTCAGAACTAGAAGATGAGGCTTCTATCCGATGCGTGCAAAATCTACTCAGCTACTTGAAACTCACTCAAAAGAGAAGTTTCTCGCACTTACAACAGGCACAAGCATACCAAAGCGAGTTCTATCTCTCAATGAATTATGAGACAAAAAGAAACTTAGAGTTAACGACGACCATCCGTGCTAACCAAAAACATGGATCATTGTTCTGGTTCTTAGACGAGACACAAACAGCGATGGGGGGACGCCTTCTCAAACAATGGCTTGAAAAACCACTTGTACTAGAAGGAGCCATTCAAAAACGCCATGCACTAGTGGAAACATTGAATCAACATTACTTTGAACGTACAGACTTTATCGAAACATTGAAACGTGTGTACGACTTAGAACGGATCGTTGGGAAAGTGTCATTTGGAACAGCCAATGCGCGTGACCTCTTGCAACTGAAACAAACACTTGGACAAGTGCCCATCTTTAAATCGATTGTAGATAGCTTGGACTCAAAAGAATGGAGTGCTCTTGGAGAAAACTTATTCGACATTCCTGAGTTATATGATTTAATCGACCGTGCCATTGATGAGGATGCACCGCTGACGATTTCAGATGGAAATATTATCCGTTCAGGGTATAACCTTACACTTGATACGTATCGCGATACGATGAAACACGGGAAAGAATGGATTGCCGCTCTCCAACAACAAGAACGTGAGCAAACAGGCATCAGTTCATTGAAGATTAGTTTCAACAAGGTGTTTGGATACTATATCGAAGTCACAAAATCAAATCTATCGAAACTCGATAGCAGTCGTTATGAACGGAAACAAACGCTGGCGAATGCGGAACGTTTTATTACGCCTGAATTAAAAGAAAAAGAAACGCTGATTTTAGAAGCGGAAGAGAAATCAAGCGCACTCGAATATCAGTTGTTTGTAGAAGTGCGTGAACAGGTAAAACATTATACAGCTCAGCTACAACAATTAGCTAAGACGGTCGCAACCATCGACGTCTTACAAGCCTTCAGTGTGGTGAGCGAACGGTACCACCTAGTGAAGCCAACGATTTCGATGAAGAACCGTAGACTCTGGATTGAGGACGGTCGCCATCCGGTTGTAGAAAAGGTCATGGGGCAATCAACGTATGTTCCAAATAGCATTTCAATGAGCCCAGAGGAACATATTCTTCTCATTACCGGGCCAAACATGTCTGGTAAATCCACTTACATGAGACAATTAGCGCTCTGCGTGATTTTGTCGCAAATCGGATGCTTTGTACCCGCCAAGAGTGCAACAATCCCAGTCTTCACGAAAATCTTTACCCGTATTGGGGCAGCCGATGATTTAATTTCTGGCCAAAGTACATTCATGGTAGAAATGATGGAGACAAACCACGCACTCAGAAATGCAGACGAAACGAGCTTACTATTGTTTGACGAAATCGGACGTGGAACGGCTACGTATGATGGAATGGCGCTTGCTGAAGCGATCATCACGTATATTCATGAGCATTTATCTGCAAAAGTATTATTCTCAACGCACTATCACGAGTTAACACGACTCAGTGATCAATATGCAGATTTACGCAATGTGCATGTAGGAGCCGTTGAAGAAAATGGCGAAGTGGTCTTCTTGCATAAAGTATTAGAAGGACCAGCCGATAAGAGTTACGGAATTCATGTAGCTAAACTTGCTGGACTTCCAACAGAACTGTTGAAAAATGCCAGCACGATTTTACATCATTTAGAAGCTAAAGGGGCGGCTAATGATAATAGCACCTACGTGGAACAAGTATCGCTCTTTGAAGAAGAAACAGAAAGCATACCTGAATGGGTTCACGAACTTAAAGGATTAAACTTAATGAGTATGACGCCAATGGATGCAATGAACATCCTGTATAAATGGCAACAAATGGAAAAGGGTGAGTAGTGTATGGGAACCATTAAAGAATTAAGTCCATTACTGACAAACCAGATAGCGGCAGGGGAAGTCATCGAACGACCTTCTTCTGTGGTGAAAGAATTACTCGAAAACGCGATTGACGCTAAAAGTACTCGTATCGAGATTGACATCGAAGAGAGTGGACTTCGTAAAATTCGTATCCAAGATAATGGCATCGGAATGACGAAGGAGGATGCTCGAATGTCGATTAAACGTCATACCACGAGTAAACTCTATTCGCCGGAACAACTCTTTAGAATCCGTACACTTGGGTTCCGTGGGGAAGCCTTGGCGAGTATTACAGCCGTATCGAAAGTAACGCTGACGACTTCAACAGGAGAAGACAGCGGAGTGGAGTTGACGATTGAGTCTGGTGAAATCAAAGAAGAGAAGACCGTTCCGCCATTAAAAGGAACGACTTTCCTTGTTGAAGATTTGTTTTATAACACACCAGCCAGATTGAAATTCGTTCGTACACTGCAGACGGAATTAGCGCATATTACCGATGTCGTGAGTAAGGCATCTCTTAGTCATCCAGAAATTGCATTTATTTTAAAAAATGACGGCAACTTGTTATTACAAACATCTGGAAAGGGTGACTTGTTGCAGGCAATCGCTGGAAATATTGGCCCCGTAAATGCGCGTAAGATGTTACCATTTCACGGGGAAGACGAAGATTTCAAAGTGTCAGGATATACGTCGCTCCCAGAACTCACACGGTCGAACCGCAATTACTTATCGATTTTCATTAATGGACGCCCAATCCGCAATATGGCTATCGCAAAGGCCATTACATTAGGATATGGCTCTACATTGATGGTGGGACGATTTCCGATTACGATAATTTCGATTGAAATGGACGTGCAACTCGTCGATGTGAACGTCCATCCAACGAAACAAGAAGTTCGCATCAGTAAAGAACAAGAACTCTCACAAGTAATTCAAAAGGCGATTAGAGAGGCAATTCAAGGCGTACAGCGTATTCCTGAGTCGATTGAAGACTTGTCCTTTAAACGGAAAGTTGATTGCGTAGAGGCTCCAAAACCAGTCCAACAAACCTTAGAGTGGCAATTGAAGACACCAATTGTGGAGTCTCCTCGCATAGAAACACCTTCGTTTACTGAAAAGGTCAGAGAAGAAGTCGAAGTTTTACCAGTCGATGATGCGCCTGTCAAAGCAAGCCACACCGTTGAACCGGTCGTTCAAGAAGAACTGGTGGATAGCCACGATGACCATGCAGACTACTTGAAGTTGGCTGAGAAAATCGACGCTCAACCTTTCGAGAAAGAGTTCCCAGAATTACATTATTTTGGACAAATGCATGGAACATACTTATTTGCACAAAACGAAAAAGGCTTATATATGATTGACCAACATGCTGCCCAAGAACGAATCAAGTATGAACAGTTTAAGGTGGAGATTGGTCAAGTAGGCCGTGTCAGTCAACCATTGATGGTGCCCATTTTGCTAGAGTTCTCGAAAAAGGACAGCGTGAAACTCGAAGAACGATTACCTCTTGTAGAAGAGTTTGGAATCGAGATGGAACCATTTGGACAGAACACCTTCCAAATTCAATCGCATCCAGCGTGGATAAAGAAGGGACAAGAGAAGGCGATTATCGAAGAAATCATCGACTTTATCTTGGCTGACGAGAAGATTACGGTAGCTAAATTAAGAGAAGCAACAGCCATTATGATGAGCTGTAAAGGCTCAATTAAAGCCAACCACCACTTAAGTGAATGGGAGGCACGTCAATTATTAGTGGATTTAGCTAAATGTAACAATCCTTATAACTGCCCGCACGGAAGACCCGTACTCGTTCATTTAACGAATAAGGACTTGGAACATCTCTTCAAGAGAATTCAAGATTCTCACCAATCGAAGAGACAACAACTTGAAGAATAACCAAAAAATACTGGAGGTATGAACATGGAGTTTTCAAAAGAAGAATTAAAAAAACGGTTAACAGAAATTCAATATGAAGTGACTCAAAACGAAGCCACTGAGCGACCTTTCTCAGGAGAATATGATGATTTCTATGAAGATGGAATCTATGTGGATATTGTCAGCGGGGAACCATTATTTAGTTCAAAAGATAAATTTGATGCTGGTTGCGGTTGGCCATCATTTTCAAAACCCATTGAAAATACAACACTAACGGAAAAGGAAGACTACAAACTAAACCGTAAGAGAACAGAGGTCAGAAGTGGACAAGCGGATTCTCATTTAGGACACGTCTTTGAAGATGGTCCAAAAGAATTAGGCGGACTCCGTTATTGCATCAATTCGGCCTCTCTTCGTTTCATTCCAGTTGCAAAGCTGGAAGAAGAGGGATATGGAGAATTTCTGCCTTATTTTAAATAAGATAGTTACTTCTATCTAATAAGCTGATCGCTTTTTTATGAAATTAAAAGATGAAAACATAAGGAAAATCTACATTTTTCTTGAAATGAAACGGTTTTCTAAAAGAAAATAGAATAGGAACTCTACAGATTATTTTCATTTTCTGATCTTATAGGACATTTTATGAATGAATTATTGCAGAATGAACATATAAAATGTTAAAATAGGGTGCTCGATAAAGAGAATGATCATATATCGAGAAATTTAATCAAATATTTGTGGTTATGAACGTTATTAGAGATTGATGCTTTAATACACGGAAAAATAACTCAAGAAAACAAAATACAATCGGTAAATGACTTTAAACAGAAATTCGCAAAGAAATGTGATGAAAAGTCAGCTATTGATTTTTTTAGTTTTATTGAGAACCAAATTTAGGAAGGGAAGAAAATACATGACACAATTTGATACAAAAGAATACTTAGCAAAAGTGGATGCTTGGTGGCGTGCTGCTAACTACGTTTCAGTTGCACAAATGTACTTAAAAGATAACCCACTATTGCGTCGTCCAATTCAAAAAGAAGACGTTAAACTTCATCCAATCGGACACTGGGGAACAATTGCAGGACAAAACTTTATTTATGCGCATTTAAATCGTGTAATTAATAAATATGGCTTAGATATGTTCTATATTGAAGGTCCTGGTCACGGTGGACAAGTAATGGTTTCTAACTCTTACTTAGATGGATCATATACTGAATTATATCCTCAAATCACTCAAGATGAAGCAGGACTTAAACATTTATGTAAAATCTTCTCATTCCCAGGAGGAATTGCGTCACATGCCGCTCCTGAAACACCTGGTTCAATTCACGAAGGTGGAGAACTAGGTTATTCATTATCACATGCTACAGGTGCAATCTTAGATAATCCAAACGTAATTGCAGCCGCAGTTATCGGTGACGGAGAAGCAGAAACTGGTCCTTTAGCAGCTGGTTGGTTCTCAAACACATTCATCAACCCAGTTAATGATGGTGCAGTATTACCAATCCTTTACTTAAATGGTGGTAAAATCCATAACCCAACTATTTTGGCTCGTCGTACTGATGAAGAATTAACGCAATACTTCAACGGTCTAGGATGGGATCCAATCTTTGTAGAAGGAACTGATCCTGAAAAAGTTCACCCAGTAATGGCTGCTAAATTAGATGAAGCCATTGAAAAAATTCAAGCGATTCAAAAAGAAGCTCGTGCTAAGAGCGCCGAAGAAGCAACAATGCCACATTGGCCAGTATTAGTAGTACGTACTCCTAAAGGTTGGACAGGTCCAAAAGAATGGAACCACGAACCAATCGAAGGTGGATTCCGTGCTCACCAAGTTCCAATCCCAGTATCTGGAGAAGCAATGGAACACATCGATGCATTAGTTGACTGGTTAAAATCATACCGTCCAGAAGAATTATTCGATGAAAATGGTAAATTAGTTGAAGAAATTGCTGAAATTTCTCCAAAAGGCCCACGTCGTATGAGCATGAACCCAATCACTAATGCAGGGGTTGTAAAACCTATGGACATTACTGATTGGACGAAGCATGCTATCGATACTTCTAAACCAGGTTCTATCCAAAAACAAGATATGATCGAATTTGGTAAATTTGCTGCTGACTTAGTAAAAGCAAACCCAGATAACTTCCGTATCTTCGGACCAGACGAAACGAAATCGAACCGTCTAAACGAAGTCTTCAAAGCAACGAACCGTCAATGGTTGGGTCGTCGTGATGAAAGCTACGATGAATGGATTTCACCAGTTGGTCGTGTCATCGACTCACAATTATCAGAACACCAAGCTGAAGGATTCTTAGAAGGATATGTATTAACAGGTCGTCACGGATTCTTCGCATCTTACGAATCATTCTTACGTGTCGTTGACTCAATGATCACTCAACACTTCAAATGGTTACGTAAATCTAAAACTCACGCTCCATGGCGTAAAAACTATCCATCATTAAACTTGATTGCAACATCAACAGTGTTCCAACAAGACCACAATGGATATACTCACCAAGATCCAGGTTTATTAACTCACTTAGCTGAGAAAAAACCTGAATTCGTTCGTGAATACTTACCAGCAGATACAAACAGCTTGATGGCTGTTATGGCAGAAGCTTTAAGCTCAGAAGATAAAATTAACTTAATCGTTTCTTCAAAACACCCACGTCCACAATTCTACTCTGTAGAAGAAGCTAAAGAATTAGTGAGCGAAGGTTACAAAGTCATTGATTGGGCTTCAACAGTGAAAGAAGGAGAAGAACCAGACGTAGTCATTGCTGCTGCAGGTACTGAACCTAACTTAGAAGCATTAGCAGGTATTTCAATCTTGCACAAACAATTCCCAGAATTGAAGATTCGCTTCATCAACGTAGTAGATATCTTGAAATTACGTTCTCCAAAAGTGGACCCACGTGGTTTATCTGATGAAGAATTCGACAAACTATTTACTACTGACAAACCAGTTGTATTTTGCTTCCACGGTTATGAAGATATGATTCGTGACTTATTCTTCAATCGTCACAACCATAATGTTCATATTCACGGATACCGTGAAAACGGAGATATCACAACTCCATTCGATATGCGTGTATTATCTGAAATGGACCGCTTCCACGTTGCTAAAGATGCTGCAGTTGCTGTATACGGCGACAAAGCTAGCGAATTTGCTGCGAAAATGGACGAAACTGTGGCATTCCACCACAGCTATATCCGTGAACACGGGGAAGATATTCCTGAAGTTGTGAACTGGCAATGGGAAAACGTGAATCAATAATTCATCTAACAGGGTGCCTCAGAAATGAGGCACTCTTTTTTGTGCTGAGAAGAATATAAAATATAATAAATGATTACTTCGGAACCTTCGGTTTCTGTAATAATCGCTGTAGTGGGGTACCGGTTCGAGCCTCTATGAGTCTCTCACCTTTAAAGCCTCAAAGTAGGAGTAAGGAATAAATTCCTAACTCCTACTAATTTGCATTTAATACGATTCCCAACCACTGCGATTATAGAAACTCGAAGTTCCTTAGTAATCATTTTTTTGTGCACAAAGAAAATTCATTTCTAAGGCACTCTGGTAGAGACTAGAAGAAGGAAGAGAACTACGAATCGTTGCGGATTTGTTTATAGTGGCTATAATGTTGCACCGACTCGAGCCTAGAGTCTCTCGTCTTCGAAGCTTTAAACTCGGAGTATGGTATAAATCCCGACTCCGAGTAATTCACATCCGATGCTTACCACATTATTGCCACTATAAAATCAGCTATATTCTGAATAATAATAGTACGCCTAAAAGTATTTCTGCGGAACTTTTTTGTGCTTAAAATATCGATTCTATTTCAAATAGTGTTGATGAAGAAATTAATGAAGAACACAATTCTCTATTTTTGTAGATTAAAGTAGGCTAGAGGGCCTGAAACAGAACAGAGAGTAGTGCAAATGAGTTCTGAAAAAGATAAAGTAACATATATGTTACAGTAGCAAATATATTTCTTTTTCGAAAATGAATTACTGATTTTACGTTGTAAAATACAAAGGATATTTCCCGTTTTTATCAGATTGAAATCGTTTTGTGGTTATAAATTGTTACTGACAATGATACAAATAAGGATAAAACTATAATTAGTTCCACATTAATCTGGAACTAATTCGAATTAAATTAAATCCAATCACATTCTATACTAATAGTGTGATAAAACGCTTGCAGTAGAAAATAACTTGATAAAGGAGTGAAGGCATGAATGCAAGACAAATTTTCTTATTAGAATATTTGCTTAAACAACATGAGTACCTCTCAGCTAATCACTTAGCTGATAAATACGGAGTTTCTACGAAAACCGTTTATCAAGATATTGATAAATTAAATAATCTTTTAGAAGAAGGAAAACTAGATAGCAGAATTATTAAGGTTCCGAGAAAAGGAATTAAATTATCTGCTGATGAAGAGAGAAAAGGGATTCATTCGCTATTATTAGAGAATAAGCATGAATCCGGAGTTCAAGATTATTCACCTGATTTTAGAGAGTCAGAACTTATTAAAAGATTATTTATTAATCAAGAAGAATTAGATATTTATGATTTTGCTGAAGAAATGTATGTTACAGAATCAACAGTTCATAGAGATGTTGATAAAGTAGAAAAAAATATTGGACAATTTAACTTAAAAATCCGTATCAAACATGATCAACTATTTGTTGATGGAGATGAGTGGAATATTAGAAAAGCTCTACAATCATACGTAACGCAAAACCAGTTGCTAAGTAGAGATAAGAAGATAGAACGTTTCTTTTCACAGGTTGATATAGACATTTGTAGAGAAGCAATTAGTCGATTGTCTCAAAAATATCATCATCAATTTTCTGAAGAATATTCTGATTTATTACTTATAGAATGCTTAATTTTTAAAAAAAGAACAGAGCATAATAACTTTCTAAATGAAAGAACAAGTAATTTAATTAATGATTTAAATCACTTAGAAGTGTATTTCTTTTCTGGTGAATTGTTGGAAAGCATCATCAATAAGTCTTTCTCAGAAATTTCGCCTTATGAAATTGAAGCGATGGCTTATAGTTTACTTGCTTATGGTTTTAGTGTTCAATCCACTGATTATATTCAAAATATTGAATATCAAGTCGATGGATTGATAGAAAAAGTTTCTAATCTACTGAGTCTAGATTTATCGAAGGACAATCATTTGAAATTAATGTTATCAAACCATATTTCAAAGATGATTTTCAGGTTAAGAAATCAAATTTACATAACAAATCCTGCACTAGAGGAAATTAAAAAACAGTATTCGAGTTTGTTTAATGTTATATGGATAGCGATTCGAGAACTCGGTAAATATTACGAGATTAATATTCCAAATGAAGAGCTAGCATTTATTGTAATTCATTTCCAATTAGCAATTGAAAAAATTGTCAAACCTCTTAATGTTGTGGTTATTTGTCAAAACGGTATCGCCACTTCTGAATTGATTATGAGTAAACTACACAAAATTTTTGATTCGGATGCAAAGATAACAAATATTAATGTGAGAGAACTTGATTTTTATGACTTGAGCAATATCGATTTGATAATCTCTACAATAGCTCTTCCAGAAGTAACGATTCCAGTGATTGAAGTTAGTCCGATTCTTACGAAAGGTGAAATTGAGTCGGTTAGATGTTTCTATTCAGAACATATGACCGATAATTATAGCTTGATGAGAACAAGTCTGGACGGCAGGAAATTTAACATAGAATCCTTGCAAACATTGATTAAGAAGCCACGCTTAATTCGAGAAACTGTAAAAAGTAAAAAAGAGTGTATCGAAAAAATGATGAGAGAATGCGATTTGTCGAATAAAAACAATAAGGAGTTTAAAGATTCTATTCTTGAGAGAGAAACGCTGGGAAGTACAAGTGTGTATACAGGGGTTGCCTTACCACACTGCGACCCACGATTTGTAGAACAGTCCGAATTAATTATCATGACCTTGGATAAGCCAATTAACTGGGGGAAAAATAATGTTAAGTTAATAATTCTTATTGCCGTTGCAGAAAATGATATTCCAATCTTTAAAGATAGTTTAATCGCATTATATTCTGTGATTGAGAATCAAGAGCTAATGAATGAATTAGTTCTTATGGAGAACGGTGATGAAATTAAAAATAGACTACTAAAGGAGGTGAGCCAAAATGCTAAATGAAGAAGTCTTTGAAATTAATGTTGCAAACATAAAAACAAAAGAAGAAGCATTAAGCTATTTGGCAGATAAATTAATCAGCAAAGGAATTGTAAAAGAATCTTATAAACAGGCGATTATTGATAGAGAGCATGTTTTTCCAACAGGATTGCAATTCGAATCGTATGGGATTGCTATTCCGCATACTGATGTGGAGCATGTGAATAAAGAACAAATAGCGTTACTGACCTTAAAAGAGCCTGTTTCTTTTTATCAAATGGGAACGAATGATGTTGAAGTACCTGTTAGAGTAATTTTTATGCTTGCGCTCAAAGAAGCGCATAGTCAGCTAACCATGCTGCAACAACTAATGGAGGTTCTTCAAGATAAGGACATAATGGAAAGAATCTTGAGTATGGGTGAGAATACATCAAACTCTGAGATTAAAGAAGTATTAGCATTAAAAAATATTAAATAATTTAGTGATTTAGTAATGGAGAGGAGGAAAGAAAATTACTAAATCATCAGCATCAGACTGATATTCTGATTATTATTCATTAGGAGGAAATTATAATGTTAGAATTATTTCAAAAATTTATTGATTTAGGGGCCATTGTTGTTCTACCAATTTTAATTTTTATTTTTGGTATGGCTCTTGGAACAAAACCTAAAAAAGCCTTTGTATCAGGTATTATTGTTGGGGTTGGTTTTGTAGGGTTAAATATGGTAGTTGATTTGTTAGGTGGTAGCTTAGGACCTGCTGCTCAAGCGATGGTAGAACGCTTTGGTTTAAACTTAACAACTATTGACGTTGGTTGGCCAGCAGCTGCTGCAATTTCATATGGTACATTGTTAGGATCACTTGCAATTCCAATTGGTATTGGTATTAATGTATTACTTTTATTCTTAGGTTTAACAAAAACATTGATGGTTGATATGTGGAACTTCTGGCATGCAGCTTTCGTTGCATCATTAGTTTATGCAGTTACTCAAGATTTCACATTAGGTTTATATGCTACTGCTACTTATCTAGTAATGATTTACTTATTAGCAGATCTTATTGCGCCAGCAATTAAAAAATTCTATGGATTCCCAAATATTACATTCCCACATGGTACTTCAGCTCCTGGGTTCTTAGTTGCTATTCCTTTAAACTGGTTATTTGATCGTATTCCTGGATTTAACAAAATTGAAGCTAACCCAGAAAGCATTCAAAAGAAATTTGGTGTATTTGGTGAAAGTACAGTTTTAGGTTTAATTATCGGTATTGTAATGGGACTTTTAGCTGGTTATGATGCAAAAGGAGTTCTTCAATTAGGCGTTAAAATGTCTGCTGTAATGGTTCTTATGCCACGTATGGTATCTCTATTAATGGAAGGTTTAACTCCAATTTCTGAAGCAGCTAATGAATTTGTTCAAAAACGTTTCCCAGGACGCGAAGTAAATATCGGTATGGACTCAGCTTTATCAGTAGGACACCCAGCTGTATTATCAAGTTCATTACTTTTAGTACCAATTACAATTTTACTTGCAGTAGTTCTACCAGGTAACCAAACATTACCATTTGGTGACCTTGCAACAATTCCATTCGTAGTCTGCTTAATGGCAGCGGTATTTAGAGGAAATATTGTTCGTACTGTTGTTGGTGGTGCCATTTATATGACAAGTATTTTCTATATTACTTCATGGGTTGCTCCTCTTGTAACGCAAGCAGCAAAAGCAGCTAACTTCGATTTAGGTGGAAATACAAGTATTACAGCCCTTGCTGAAGGTGGTTTATGGCCAACTTGGTTGTTCGTATTCGCTGGTCAAACTTTACCATGGATTATTTTAACAGTTGTATTAGTTGGATCATTAGCAGGTTTATACTATGTAAATAAAGTTCGAGCTGCAAAATAGGAGTGAAAATTATGAAAAAATTATTAGTTATGTGTGGGTCTGGTATTGCAACATCTACTGTTGTTGTTGGTAAAGTAAAACAATGGTTGAAAGATAATGAATACGAAGATAAAGTACAAGTATTTCAATCTAAAGTATCCGAAGAAGTAAACAGACTTGATGAATATGATGTAGTTATTTCTACAACAGTAGTTCCTGATTCTGTAAAGGATAAAGTAATTATGGGATTACCATTGCTTACAGGTATGGGAATCGATTCTCTATGGAATGAATTGAAAAAAGCATTGGAGGCTTAATAATGAAAGTAAGAATGAGAGATGTATTGGGTAAAGCAAAAAAGGAACATTATGCAGTTCCTGCAGCTAATATGATTGATTGGAATTGTGCAAAAGCATATTCTGAGACTAGTGAAAAATTAGGATTACCATTAATTTTAGCATTTGCGCAAGTACATTCTCAGTATTTGAGTTTAGAAGATGCTGCAGCGATTGGGCGTTATTTCCAAGAAGTAACAAAAACACCAGTCGTATTACATCTTGATCATGGACAAGATTTAGAATTCATTAAACGAGCTATTGAGCTTGGATTTAATTCAGTGATGATTGATGCGTCCTTAGATACATTTGAAGAAAATGTTCGTAAAACGAAAGAAGTTGTGGAATACGCTCATCAATTAGGTGTAGATGTTGAAGCTGAAATTGGTTTTGTTGGAGCTAATGCCGCAGCAAGTAATGAAGAAGTAAAATCAATTTATACTAGCGTAGAAGACGCAAAGAAATTTGTTGAAGAAACAAATGTAGATTCATTAGCAGTTTCTATTGGCACTTCTCATGGGTTGTATAAAGGTACTCCAAAATTAAACTTTGAACGTTTAGAAGAGTTAGATGAAGCACTTGCTGTTCCATTAGTATTGCATGGTGGATCGGGTTCTGGAGATGATAATCTAAATCGTTGTGCTACACATGGTATTTCAAAGATTAACATTTATAGTGATTTTATATACTCTGGTGCAAAAGCAGTTGCTGATGGACAAGTTGAAAACTATATCGATATTGTTAATTTATCAAGAGAAGGTATGGAAAATACTCTTGAACATTACTATAGAGTATTTGAAACCAAATAATTTAGGAGGCGAAATATGAAAACTGTAAAAAGCAAATTCTTCATCTTCAATCCCAAGTCATATTTATTTGGTGATGAATTACTGGAGTTAGCTAAGGAAGCGGATCATTTAGCAGAACGTTTTCCTGAGATTAGTATTTTCGTGACTTGTCCTTATGCAGATATTAGTAGAGTAGCGAATGAAACTAAAAACATCATTGTTACTGCCCAACATTTAGACGGGATTGATTGCGGTAGAGGAATGGGAGCTGTATTGCCAGTATCTTTATATAATGCTGGCGCTAGAGCAACTTTCCTAAACCATGCTGAACATCCATTAACAACATCTCAAGTAGTGGCATCTGTAAATAAAGCAAAGGAATTGGGAATGATTACAGTTCTATGTGCAGATTCTATTCAAGAGGCTAAAATGCTAGCAATGTTAGAACCAACAATTATGCTTTGTGAACCGACAGAACTTATAGGTACCGGACAAACGAGTGATGATTCTTATATTGTAAAAACGAATGAACAAGTGAAGTCAGTAAATCCTAATATTCTTATGATGCAAGGCGCAGGAATTATGAATGAAAAGGATGTATACAGAACTATTAAATTAGGTGCAGAAGGTACTGGCTGCACGAGTGGTATCGTAAAAGCTGAAAATCCAAAAGAAATGTTGAAATTGATGGTTGAAGCTATTAATCAAGTGATGAATGAGGGATAATCATGAGTGTATTTCAAAAAGAGTTTAAAGTTGAAACTAAAGAAAAAGTAGTTTCGTATGTAGATATCACAAAAAATATAAAAGAAACAATTGCTGAGAGTGGTATTTCAACAGGAATTTGTACAGTGATTACAGCTCATACAACGTGTGCAATTTTCTTTGAAGAAGATACGCATGATAGAGACGAGGAAGGAGTAGATTTTCTACAACTCGATTTAAATCGAATACTTGAAAAAATTGTACCTCCTCATTTGAATGCGGAAAGTTACAAATACCCTGGTGAAGAACACTACAAAGAAGTTGAGTCATGGCCAAATCCAGATGAGTGGCTGCCTAATGGTGACCGTAGCTATTTATGGAACGGAGACGCCCATATTAAAGCTACAATAGTAGGTGCTAGTGAAACCTTGTCAGTTGTGGATGGAAAGCTTGGAATTGGAAAAACAGGATATGTTTATTTTGCAGACTTTGATAAGACTAGAGAACGCACAAGAAAATATCGTGTAACCGTAATTGGAGAATAATTCATTTAATTAAATAAATTGGCTCTTTGTCAAATAGTGTTGATGAAGAATTTAGGAAGGGATTAAGCAACTAATTGTTGCTTAATTCCTTTTTGTTTTGGGC
>CAURBR010000010.1:0-62458 GCA_963523415.1 uncultured Streptococcus sp.
CAAATCCAACTTGGAGGTGTTTTTATTTAATTCTCATTTACGGGGGTCAGTGCCATAAGGACGAAGCTTTTTTCGTAAAATAAACCGCTATGACTACAAAAAAAGGCGCTTTTTTGTTACAATAGAAAAGAACAAAATATTGCGAGAAATGAAGAACATTTTGTAGACATGCGAGAGGGAGAATGCTTGCATTCTCCCTTTTTTATAACAAGAAAACATGGAGGAAGAATATGGGACGTGTGATATCCGTTGCCAACCAAAAAGGTGGAGTTGGGAAGACAACTTCAACAGTGAGTTTGGCTGCAGCACTTGCCGTTCATGGCAAAAAAGTATTGATTATTGATAGTGACCCTCAAGGAAATGCGACGAGTGGTCTTGGCGTGCAAAAAGGAGAGCTAGAACAAGATGTGTATGATGTTTTAGTGAACCAAGTACCAATGGCTGATGTCATTGTACCGACAACGCGCGAAAACTTGATGATTGCTCCTTCTACGATTCAGTTAGCAGGTGCCGAAATCGAGTTAACGAGCCAACCACGTCGTGAACAACGCTTGAAGGAAGCCGTGAAGAAGATTAAAGATGACTACGATTATATCTTTATCGACTGCCCACCTTCACTAGGGCATTTGACAATGAATGCTTTTACGGCCAGCGACACAGTTCTAATCCCTGTGCAATGTGAATACTACGCACTTGAAGGGTTGTCACAACTCATGAACACGATCACGATGGTTCGCAAACACTTCAATCCGCAATTGAAGATTGAGGGCGTTCTTCTAACAATGTACGATGCGCGTACGAACTTAGGGAACGAAGTCAAAGATGATGTGATTAAGTATTTCCGTGAAAAAGTATATAAAACAATTATTCCTCGAAACGTACGCTTGTCTGAAGCACCAAGTTATGGTCAAGCAATCGTGGACTACGACCCACGCTCTCGTGGTGCCGAAGTGTACATGGAGTTAGCAAAGGAAGTGTTAGCACATGAGTAAAAATCAAAAAGGAAAAGGCCTTGGACGCGGAATCGACGCGCTCTTTATGAATGACTTAGATACCATCGATGCTCTAGAGCAAGTTCAAGATTCAGAACAAATTCAACAAATTGCTGTTTCAGAAATTCGTCCAAACCCATACCAACCTCGTAAAGAGTTCGATGAAGAGGGCTTGGCGGAATTAGCAGAATCGATTCGTCAAAATGGAGTCTTCCAACCAATTATCGTTCGTAAGTCGAAAATTAAAGGCTACGAGCTTGTGGCTGGGGAACGTCGTCTGCGTGCGTCTAAATTAGCCGAAAAAGAAACGATTCCGGCCATCGTACGTGACTACTCTGAAGAAACGATGATTCAAATCGCGGTGGTAGAAAACTTACAACGTGAAAACTTGAAACCATTAGATGAAGCCATGGCTTACCGCACATTGATGGATTCATTGAAATTAAAACAAGAAGAAGTCGCTAACCGTGTCGGCAAGAGCCGTTCATATGTGGCCAACTTCTTACGTTTATTAACATTGCCAGTCACTGTGCAAGAACTCGTTCAAAGCGGAGAGTTATCAGCAGGACATGCACGTACTTTACTTGGGTTAAAAGACCAAACGAAAATCTTACCTGTCGCTAAAAAAGCGGTGAAGGAAGGCTTAACGGTTCGTGCCTTAGAGCAACTCGTTCAATCTATCAATGAACCAGTCAAAAAGGTTGTTAAAAAAGCAGCGAAACCGAAGAAATCTATGTATATTGTTGAATCAGAAGAACGCTTGATGGATAAATTCGGAACCAGCGTGCAAATCGTCGAAAAAGGCGAGCGTGGGAAAATCGAGATTGAATACCTTTCTCAAAAGGATTTAACACGTATTTTAGAAGTATTAGAAATCGAATTAGACGATTAAAAAGGAGTCTGTATGAAAGCAGGAACAACGTATCAATTACACGATCATGTGGAAATGAAAAAGCCGCATGCGTGCCAAACGAATTCCTGGGAAATCATCCGTATGGGGATGGACATTCGTATCAAGTGTGATCACTGTGGTCAAATGGTCCTAATGCCAAGACGGGAATTCGAGAAGAAGATGAAAAAGGTCACTGTAGTAGCGGCCGAAGAAAACAAATAAAGAAAGAGTGTGACAAATGGCCTTAACAGCTGGAATCGTCGGCTTACCAAACGTTGGGAAGTCAACATTATTTAATGCAATTACAAAAGCAGGGGTCGAAGCAGCGAACTATCCGTTTGCTACGATTGACCCAAACGTCGGAGTGGTAGAAGTACCAGACCTTCGTTTACAAAAACTAACAGAACTAGTGAAACCAAAGAAAACTGTTCCAACGACATTTGAATTTACAGATATCGCGGGAATCGTGAAAGGGGCAAGCCGCGGAGAAGGCCTTGGGAATAAATTCTTAAGCCATATCCGTCAAGTAGATGCGATTTGCCAAGTAGTTCGTTGTTTTGAAGACGAAAATATTACACACGTGGCTGGGAAAGTTGACCCAATCGCCGACATCGAAACCATCAACCTAGAGTTAGTGTTGGCCGACCTTGAGTCAGTGGACAAACGTATTGCGCGTGTGGCAAAAATTGCGAAAACAAAAGATAAAGACGCGGTTGCAGAACTTGCAGTCTTAGAAAAAATCAAACCTGTGTTAGAAGAAGGAAAATTAGCACGTACGATTGAATTCACAGATGAAGAACTTCCAATCGTGAAAGGCTTATTCCTTTTAACAACAAAACCAATGCTTTACATCGCAAACATCTCTGAAGATGACGTGATGGAAGGCGGCCATAACCAATATGTGAAATTAGTTGAAGACTATGCTGCAAAAGAAGATGCAGAAGTCGTAGTGATTTGTGCAAAAATCGAAGAAGAGGTAGCCGAATTAGAGGAAGAAGAGAAACAAGCCTTCTTAGAAGAAATGGGTATCGAAATCTCAGGTTTAGATATCTTAATCCAAAAAGCATACCACTTATTAGGATTAGCGACTTACTTTACAGCGGGTGAGCAAGAAGTACGTGCGTGGACATTCCGTCGCGGGATGAAAGCTCCACAATGTGCGGGAATTATTCACTCAGACTTTGAACGTGGATTCATTCGTGCAGAAACAGTAGCCTATGCAGACTTGTTAGAATATGGAAGTATGACAGCTGCAAAAGAACACGGAAAAGTTCGTCAAGAAGGTAAAGAGTATGTCGTACAAGATGGCGATGTAATGCTCTTTAGATTTAATGTATAAAGATATCGGAGGATTGTAGCATGTCAGAACAAAACGTACAACAAGAAGAAAAAGTATCAGTTGAACAATTAAAAGCGGTGTTAACGAATAAGAATGAACAATATATTTATCAATTGGAAAGAGGGTTAAAAGAGGCAGGCTTTGATGAAGCAAAGATTGAAAAAGAATTAAGCCAGTTGCTTCCACAAATTGTTGAAAAACAAAAGGCAGGAATCACGGCACGTCAACTCTTTGGAACGGTAACAGAATGCGTTCAATCAGTCGTATCTGGTCCTGCAAAAGATCCAAACGCAAAATCCCCAGATTGGCAAATTGCGCTTGACGGCGGATTGCTAGTTGGAGGACTCTTCGCATTAGTAACAGGTGTGATGTTAATGTTGAACTCAGAGGCGCAAGTAATGGGATTAGTCACACTCCTTCTTAACTTTGTGGCTGGGGCTTACGCCATGTTAGCCATTTCGAAAAATGCACCAAAATTTGACAATCCAAAAGGGCAACGTGGTTATATCCGTTACTTAGTAGTGAGTACGATAGCGATGGTGGCTTGGTTAATAGTAGTCGTTGCCAGTCAACAATTTATTCCAAGCTTTATTAACATCACAACGGGATACGAATGGTATTTAATCATTGGGGCGGCCGCACTTTCTGCTAAGTTCTATTTGAAGAAAAAATTGAATATCGTCGGAACAGCAATGTAAGAAATAAAGACAATCTGTGTGACGGTGACGGCGAAGTACTTCGTGGAAGTCGGCAGTCATCGCACACTTTTTTATAGAGGTGAGCATATGAAACAAATGAAACGATGGATTATCACGTTTTTATTAGGATTAGTTGCCTTTTTGGGACTCGGTACTACGGTTGATGCGAGAACTTTAGTCGTTGATAAGTATGATATCGAAGCAAATATTTTAGAAAATGGGGACGTTCAGTTCTTCGAAACCATTACCTTCCAAGCAAACGGGGCGTATAATGGGGTCTTCTACAACTTGGATTATTCTGATTTTGAAAAGCCAAAAGATGTCTTTGCGTATTTAGAAACGAGCGAAGGCCGCCTGTTAATGAACCAGAATACTTCTGGGCAAAAGGGAACGTATCAATTAACGGACAGTGGTTCGAAGATTCAGTTTAAAGTATTTTTCCCATTTTCGAACTCGAAATTAAAAGTGACTTTCCAATATACGATTCCAAAACTTATTACGAACTACTTAGATACGGCTGAATTAAACCGTAAAGTAGTCGGAAAAGAGTGGGAAATCGATCAACACAATATTACGGTGAAGGTGAATATTCCTGGAACTGCTTCAAAAGAAACCCTTCGTGCATGGGGACATGGTGCAGGGCAAAACGGGAATGTAAAAATTGCAGATGATTACCGCTCTGTAACCTTAACTGCTCCAGAAAATAAAAGTGGTGACTTTGTGGAAGTCCATATGTTATTCCCACAAACCTTAACCTTTGCCAATACGAATGTGAAAAACGAGAAGGCATTTGACCGTATTATTGCTGAAGAAGAAAAGCTCATCAATGAAGATAATGCCCTTAAAAATACAGGCTTCATCGGAATGATTGTAGGGTGGGTTCTACTTGTCTTAAATATGGTTTATGCTTTTGTGACAGGATTCTTTGCGAACCGTAAGCGTCTTGCTCAGGTGCAACATATTCCAGATCATTTATTTGAAATTCCTGAAGATATTTCTCCAGCAGTCATGCATCAAGCCGTATACGGAAAAACGGATATGACCGACTTTAGCGCAACCGTGATGGACCTTGTTCGTAAGAAAGTCTTGAAGTTATCCGATACAGAGCCGTATACGATTACGCTTGTGGACGATACGAAAGAAATGCTTCGCCATGAAAAATTAGTTCTTCATTTACTCTTTGAGGTTGTTGGCGGCGGAAGCACAACGATTGAACTCGAACAAGTGAAGAAATATGCGAAAAATCATTCAACCACTTACTACAATGAATGCCAAAAATGGATGGGTGCTGTCGATACGGCGGCTGAGAAATACCGCGTTACACGTTTCGATAAAGACGAACCTCAAGGACGTAGCGGTTTCCCAGGATGCTTACTCGTTATCATCGGGGCTTTAACGATTGGTGCGGCCTTCTTAACGAAGAATTGGACGTATTTGACGTGGACTATGTGCGGCGTACTTCTTGTCGTTGGGCCATTAACGCTGATCGGTACAGGAATTTTTGCCAACCGTCGTTCTCTTGAAGGGGAATTACGTTATCGTAAATGGCAAGCCTTCAAACAAATGATGAAAGATCTCTCACCAATGAGTCGAGTAGAAGATCTTCCAAGTATTCAACTGTGGGATCACTTCCTTGTTTATGCGATTTCTTTAGGAGTAGCTGAACATGTAATCAAAGTGTTGAAAAAATTAATACCAAACCAATTATCAGACAGTGTGTTCTATTCAAATCAAACAGGTACGATTTACTATCCTGTTTCTGATTTTAATAGTACTTTTTCAAGCTCGTATAACACTGCGAATACTGCTGTGAACGGAAGCAGCAACTCTGGTGGATTCGGCGGAGGATTCTCTGGCGGATCGAGCGGTGGTAGTGGTGGCGGATCCGGCGGTGGCGGATTCTAATCAAAGGAGATTTTATGTTAAACGAAATGATGCACAGACCCGTTGTGAAGCCTGAGCTGGTGGAGTATATGCGTACGAGCCAGCGACGGTTTTCAGGGGGACTGGGTGAATTAGAAAATACAGCCAATGAATTAGGAATTCCAATTATTCCTCATGAAACAGCGGTATTTCTAGATTTTATGATTGGGTTACATCAACCTAAAAATATTTTAGAGATTGGAACGGCAGTTGGATTCTCAGCGAGTTTAATGGCAACAGCTTCACCACAAGCAAAAGTAACCACCATTGACCGCTACGAGTTAATGTACAGTCGTGCCAAAGCCAACTTTGAAAGACTAGGATTAGCTGACCGTATCACACAACTTGAAGGAGATGCGGCAGATATCTTACCAACGCTGGAACAAGGAAAATACGACTTCCTGTTTATGGATAGCGCCAAAGCGAAGTACATTGAGTTCTTCCCATATTGTATGGACGTTCTTGAAGTCGGTGGAATACTGATGGTCGATGATATTTTCCAAGGAGGAACGATTTTAGAGGATGTAATGGAGCGTCCAAGACGGGTACGCAAGATTCATCGTCGTCTCAATCTATTCCTTGATTTGGTGCAAAGTGATCCAACACTGAAATCAACGTTAATTCCATTAGGGGATGGAGTTATCTTAATTCAAAAGTTGGAACAGAAAGATTTTAAATATATTTTAGAAGACTTATAAAGAAATCATGGAAATCTTCATTGAAAAGTTTTACAATAATAAGGAATGACAAGGAAAGGAAGTTTTACAATGACAGATAAAGTGCGTGTACGTTATGCACCAAGTCCAACGGGACATCTACATATCGGGAATGCCCGTACAGCTCTATTTAATTACTTATTTGCGAGACATTACGGGGGTGACTTTATCATCCGTATCGAGGATACTGACCGTAAGAGAAATATCGAGCACGGGGAAGAAAGTCAGCTTGAAAACTTAACATGGTTAGGAATGGACTGGGATGAAGGTCCAGATAAACCAGGTAATGTCGGTCCTTATCGACAATCAGAACGCGAACATATTTATAATCCACTAATTGAACAATTAATTGCGGAAGACAAGGCTTATAAATGCTACATGACAGAAGAAGAATTAGAAGCTGAACGTGAAGCACAAAGAGCACGTGGTGAAATGCCACACTATAGTGGTCAACATGCCCACTTGACGCAAGAACAACGAGATGCTTTTGAAGCAGAAGGCCGTACTCCAGTCGTACGTTTCCGCGTTCCAAAACACGGTACGTATGCCTTTAACGATATCGTTAAAGGCGAAATCTCTTTTGAAGCTTCTAGTGTCGGTGGCGACTTTGTCATCTTGAAACGTGACGGAATGCCAACTTATAACTTCGCAGTAGCAGTGGACGATCACTATATGAACATCACTCATGTATTACGTGGAGATGACCACATTGCGAACACGCCAAAACAATTAATGATTTATGAAGCATTTGGTTGGGAACCACCTCGTTTTGGTCATATGACATTAATCATTAATACTGAAACCGGTAAGAAATTATCAAAACGTGATGAATCTATTCTACAATTCATCGAACAATATAAAGACCTTGGCTATTTACCAGAAGCGATGTTTAACTTTATCGCTCTTCTAGGGTGGTCTCCTCAAGGGGAACACGAAATCTTCAGCCGTGAAGAATTTATTGAAATCTTTGACGAAAAACGTCTTGGTAAATCGCCAGCTGCGTTCGATCCTAAGAAATTAGAATGGATTAACAACACATACGTGAAGAAAACTCCACTTGAAGAAGTGGCAGAAATGGCGATTGCTCAATTGAAAGAAGCAGGGGTTGTAAAAGAAGAAGTTTCTGCTGAAGAACATGCATGGTTAGTGAAGTTAGTATCTCTATATCATGACCAAATGAGTTATATGAACGAAATTGTTTCGTTATCAACATTATTCTTCCATAAAGATTTTGAAGTGGAAAATGAACAAGCAAAAGAAGTGCTTCAAGGCGAAACCGTTCCTACGGTATTGAATGCTTTTGTAGGTAAGTTAGAAGCGATGGAAACTTTTGATGAAGCTAGTATTTTAGCAGCAATCAAGGAAATTCAAAAGGAAACTGGCGTGAAGGGTAAGAACTTGTTTATGCCAATTCGTGTGGCTACGAGTGGACAAACACATGGGCCAGAGATTGGCAAAACAATCGAATTGCTTGGAAGAGAACGCAGTATTGCACACGTACAATCTGCACTTGCTCTTATTCAATAAAAGCTAACAGAAAGGGTTAACGCAAACTGCGTTAACTCTTTTTTTGTGCATAGATAGAGAAAGAGGACCTAACGGTCCGATATACTCGAGATACCCTCGGATGTCTTCATAATAGCGATAATGGGGTACCGGTTCGAGCCTTGGGTCTCTCACCTTTAAAGCCTCAAAGTAGGAGTACGGAATGAATTCCTAACTCCTACTAATTCGCATTTAATACGATTCCCCATTACTGCTATTATAGAACCCGAGGTTTCTCTCGTATATCGGCCCTTTTTTGCTAAAAAAGGTTAATCCTTTCTTGAATAAGAGAGTACGACAGGTGTGTGCATGCCACGTTCTCTGGCGCGGCGGGGAGGGGGAAACAGGAAGTATGTGCTAATAAGGAACGCAAATATGAATGCGCGGGGAAGGGAGAATAGGAAGTGTGTGCTAGTAGTAGACGCAAATATGGAAAGTGCTGGGACGGAAAAAAGGGCAAAGAAAAAACGGATGAGGGTTCATCCGTTTTGTTGTATTTGATAACAGAAGAAGGTGAGCGAGAGGAGGTCTGCGCTGCCTCCAGGGCTCAAGTTACGCTCGATAAGGATCTTGTCGTAGTCGGCAAGGCGACAAGCGAGTTCTTCTTCGGTGAGGGTTTGTGCTTCTTCAAATAATTGTTGTGCTTCTTTTTGCACTTGTTTATACGCATCGATTCCGCCACGATGAATGAGGTTTCCGTCTTCTACGAACGTCATGAGGTAGAGGAGTAGGAGTAAGTCGCGGTGGCGTGGTGTGTGCGTGTGTAGTGTATTGTAATAATCGAGTGCTTTTGCAAGGCTTGGATAGCCTGTTGCAGCCTCGCCTCGAATGCCTGTAATGCCATGTTCGATGTAGAGTTTTTCCCCGTAAGAGAGGTGTTCTTTTTGGTCGAGGTTGGCAAAGTCCACTTCGATGAGGTGGCGTGTCATTAGGTGGCAGTAGTGCAAGGCTTCTGGAATGTTGCCATTCGTATGAGCAGTAGCCCCTAAGACGAGTGCAAAGGAGAAGTTGGCGCCTTTATGGGTATTGATATTGTTTGTGGCGGCCATCATTGCGTCTTCGGCTTGTTTTCCAAGGGTACGAAGTTTGTTGAATAAGTCGAGTGGAGTACCGTTGTGGCGGCTTCCTGCTTCGGCATAGGCTAGTAAATAAGGGCGGAGTGCAACGATACTTTGATAGAAGGTATCCTTTGTCATGTCCTTATGAGCGCCGACAGAAATAGGGTCCACTAAGCCGGGTTTTGGCGCGAGATTTACTTCTTGTAGAAGGGCGTTTGTAGCTACTTTTGCTAAAAACTCAGGATTAATCAATGTGTAATTTCTCCATTTGTTTCAAAATAAATTGTAATGAGCGGTCTAGGTGCTCGTGAGTAATCAGGGTGATTTGTTCGACGTCATTATTGAGCATGCCGCGATAGATGAGTTTGTGTTCTTCGAGTGCTTTTGTACGGCGTTCTGAAGAACGAATCGATAAGTCACGGAAGTAAATGACGTATGTACGTAATTCAAATACGATTTCTTTTAGACGTGTCATTTGGCATTTTTCGTAGATGAAATCATTGAAAGTTGTGAAGTTCGCAAGTACTTCGTCGACTTTGTCTTCGTTGTTGAGGCGTTCGCATTCTTCGAGGATGCCGTTCAACTCTTTAAAGTCTTCTTTTGTCATGAGTTTCATCGCTTTAATTGTTGCCAATGTGTCGAGTGATTTTCTGATTTCGTAGATTTCATGGGCATCTTTAATGGAAATTCCTTTGACGATGACACCAATCTTAGGGATGTGCTCTACTAGGTGCTCTTTCGTTAACGCGTTAAGAGCGTAGCGAATGGGTGTACGGCTGATGTTTAACTCAGTCGAGAATTCTTTCTCGTTAATACGGGTACCTGCTGGGATTTCTCCTAAAATAATCGTTTTTCGAAAGGCTTCATATAATGAAATTTTAAGGGGTTTATTGTGTGTAATGTCTAGGTTCTTTTTGACAGCTTGAATAACAGTTGACATCCTAGCCTCCTTGGAATCGTTCTAAATAATAGTGTCAGTATAAAGGATTCCTTCTAAAAATGCACAAGAAAAGACTTGCCAGAATCGCTCTAGGCAAGTCTTTTTGAATGTATTTTTGAAAGATTATTGAGCGATATATAATGGCATATATCCTAATAATACGATAGTCGCTACGAAGATGACAAAGATAATTGAAGCGTATTTAGCGGATTCTTTTTGCCATTCTCCCATATCTAATCCTGTTAGACGTAATAGTAAGTAGATGAATGCTACTAATGGGCTTAGTAAGTGGAATGCTTGTCCCATTAATGAAGCTAGTGCCATTTGCATATCAGTGAAGCCGTATTGACGTCCAACTTCCGCAAATGGAATTAATACTCCGTAGTAGAATCCGTCATTTGTTAAGAAGAATGTACCAGGAACTGAGATAATCGCAATAATTAATGACCAGAAGCCTGCTAATTCTTTAGGAATTACATGTACGATACTATCTGTTAAAGCTGTCGCCATTCCAGTACCTTGGAATAATCCCATGAACACTCCGGCTCCGAATACTAGTAATACTACTTGTACAGCATCCCCAGCGTTATCCCCAATACGTTTTGATTGAGCTTTAAGGTCTGGGTAGTTAATCATTAAGGCTAAACCTGTACCCACTAAGAATAATACAAGTGGTTTTACTTCGATAGAGTTGATAAATGAACCAGCAACTAACCAACCGATTAATACAACTGTTAAAATTGCGTTGATTAAGAAGTTTTGTGGACGACGTTTTTCTAATACTTCAGGATCAGAAATTGTAGTCAATTCGTTTAATTCTTCTTCAGATAATTCTTGGATCCCTAAACGAGCACGTTCTTTTTTACCCATTGAGCGAGCAACAAAGAAGATTACGTAAAGTACTGAAAGAATCATACCTGGTGCTAAGTAACCTAGGATTTCTGCTTCTACACCAAGAACTGACATCGCACGAGCAGTAGGTCCGCCCCATGGTAATAAGTTCATGATTGTGTTTTGTAAGATCACAAGAACCCCTAAGTTCATTAATTTCATGTCTAATTTTTTGTAAATTGGCACGAATGCAGAGCAGCAGATTAATGTAGTTGTAGTTCCGTCACCGTTTAACGATACGGCAGCAGCTACGATAGCAGTAGCCATCAATACTTTCATTGGATCGCCTTTAGCGAAGCGAATCATTTTGTTAGTGATTGGATCGAACAATCCAGCGTCTAACATTGTAGAGAAGTAAAGGATTGCGAATAGAAGCATAATCCCAGTTTCAGCAGTTCCTTTCATCGCTGTTAATTTGTCTTTTGATCCGTTTCCGAATAACCCTTGGCGAATTAAGGTGCCAATGTTAGCGTCTTGGACTTGACCTGTCGCAACTAAAATAAGTGCAAATACTAATGGAATAAAAACAAGTGCAGTGAATGGTGACATTTTTTTCTTCATAATAACAAACATGAAAATAGCCATCATTACATAAGCGAATACTGTAATAACCATCAAATCTTCCTTTCTTTATAAAAAATTAAAATAATAGCAGGAGAAGTTTCAGTCGCTAAAACCTGAAGATTCTCCACGAACTCAAAATGAATTCGTTTACTTTTATAGCGCTATCATAACCAATTAAAAAATAAAAGGAAAGAGATTTCATATCGAAAAAACAATAAAAAAACATCTATTTGTGTATAGAGAATATATCCATAATTAAATAAAACAATAAAAGAACAGTTCTTTTGCAGGTTAACATTTAGCGAATGCATCCGTTTTCTGTATAATGAATCTATATAGTATTAGCCTGGAAGGGAGTGAAGAAATGAGCATTTTCCAACGATTATTTGGTCAAAAGAAAGCAGAGCAAATCCATACTTCCAACTCTATTGTGGAGGTAGAAGAGCCTGAGTGGGAAGAGTTGGAAGGGTTTGTTCCTGTGGAGGCAGAAGAAGCCAAACCGATTTCAGTCATTGCGGCTTCGATTGCTGCAAATGATAATCCTGAGAGTCAGTTTGTGGTCAAAAGGATTTTAAAGAGGAATCCTGACACTAAAATCATCTCGGTGATTGCGTCGGCAATTGCTGCAGGCGAGGCCCCCGACAGTCAGTGGGCTGTGAAAAAAATCTATCGTAAAAGAAAATAATAATTTAGGAGGAAACAGATAGTATGTTACGTAAATTCAAAATTAAAGTAGATGGACAAGAGTATTTAGTAGAAATGGAAGAAATCGGTGCAGTTGCACCAGCGGCACCGGCAGCACCAGTAGCTCCAGTTGTACCAGCAGCTCCAGCAGTAGAAGTGTCCCCTGCTCCAGCGCCAACTCCAGCAGCGGCAACACCAGCAGGCGCAGATGCAATGCCATCACCAATGCCAGGTAACATCTTACGTATTTTAGTAAACGTAGGTGACACAGTTACTGAAAACCAACCATTAATGATTTTAGAAGCAATGAAAATGGAAAACGAAATCGTTGCAGCTAAAGCAGGGGTTGTAGCAGGAATTCATGTTAAAGAAGGTCAAGTGGTAAACCCAGGCGACGCTTTAATTACAATCAACTAATTTTAATAACATTCAAGGAGTGAAACAGTGGAAACATTAGTTCAAAATCTAACGTCATTTACTTTGGGCCAAGGTATCATGATGGCAATCGGTGCCCTATTAATGTACTTAGGGATTAAAAAAGAGTACGAACCAACACTATTAGTACCAATGGGACTAGGAACTATTTTAGTAAACTTCCCAGGGACAGGGGTCCTTAACCAAATGGTTGGAGGGCAAGAGCAACATGGAGTGCTTCAAATTTTATTTGAAATGGGAATTGAAACTGAATTATTCCCGCTATTAATTTTTATTGGGATTGGAGCGATGATTGACTTCGGTCCATTACTTCAAAACCCATTCATGTTATTATTCGGTGCAGCAGCACAATTCGGTATTTTCTTTGTCGTCGTTGTCGCAGTATTATTCGGGTTTGATATCCGTGAAGCAGCTTCAATCGGGATTATCGGTGCGGCAGACGGTCCTACATCAATCTTCGTTGCCAACCAATTAGCGCCTCAATTACTTGGAGCGATTACGGTCGCGGCCTACTCATACATGGCGCTGGTTCCGATTATCCAACCAGTTGCTATTAAGATGGTGACTACAAAAGCTGAACGTCGTATTCGTATGACATACCACGCTTCAGGCGTATCAAAATTAACGAAAATCTTGTTCCCAATCATTATCACGATTGTGGCTGGATTTATTGCCCCAATTTCATTACCACTTGTTGGTTTCTTAATGTTTGGTAACTTATTACGTGAATGTGGCGTTTTAGATAACTTATCTCAAGCGGCTCAAAATGAATTAGTAAACATTGTTTCTATTCTATTAGGGATTACAATCTCAGTTAAAATGCAAGCTGAATTATTCTTAAATGTTCAAACGTTAATGATCATCTTATTCGGTTTAGTAGCCTTCATCATGGACTCAATCGGTGGGGTGGTATTTGCTAAAATCTTGAACTTATTCCGTAAACATAAGATTAACCCAATGATTGGAGCTGCAGGAATTTCTGCATTCCCAATGTCAAGCCGTGTAATCCAAAAAATGGCAACAGAAGAAGACCCTCAAAACTTCATCTTAATGTATGCTGTTGGAGCAAACGTTTCTGGACAAATTGCTTCTGTTATTGCGGGTGGATTATTATTATCATTCTTCATGTAATATAGAAGGAAAAGGAGGAAAACGATGAATTTCAACGCAGAACATTTAACACAAGCTTTTGAATTAATGGCTTTAGGGATGGGTGGAGTTTTCCTAGTATTAGGAATTCTATATGCCGTTTCTGCTTTATTATTAAAAGCGTTCCCGCCAGGTAAGGAGTAAGATTCATGGAAAATTTCATTCTCAAACGGTTATGGCTCGATCGTGATAAAAAAGCTCGCCAAGATTGGGAATGGTTAATGGATCAGGCTAACCTTGGCAAATCAGAGAAGGTTGATTATACGATTGCGATTTACCACACTTCTGGTGAACCTGCAGCAACCGGGTCTTTGGACCGCAACATTTTAAAATGTTTAGTGGTTTGTAAAAAGTATCAATCAGAAAATCTATTGACGCATCTCGTGATGGCGCTCTTAGATGAATTAAGAGAACGTTCTTATACAAATAGTTTTGTCTACACAAAACCAAAGAACATTGTCTTCTTTAAATCTTTGGGGTATCGCGTGGTTGCCGAAACAGAAAACCTTGCCTTTTTAGAACAAGGCATCCCATCTTTTAGTGATTACTTAAAATTACTCAAAGAACATTTCGTAGAAGGAACTAGCAATAGTGCCATCGTCATGAATGCGAATCCTTTTACACTGGGACATCAATACTTGGTAGAAACGGCTGCGAGTCAGTCGAGTCATCTCTATGTGTTCGTTGTTTCCGAGGATCGTTCGTTCTTTCATACGAACGACCGAATGGAAATGGTGAAGAAAGGCGTGAGTCATCTGCCGAATGTAACGGTGCTCCCGACGAGAGATTACATGGTCTCAAGTGCGACTTTCCCATCGTACTTCTTGAAAGAGAAGGCGGATTTAGAAGTAGCAAAAGTGCAAGCAACATTGGATGCAACACTCTTCTTAGAAAACATTGTTCCAACGTTACAATTGACGAAACGTTATGTTGGTCAAGAACCCCTCTCCCCAGTAACCTCCGTTTATAATGATGCGCTAAAAGCTGCTTTTGGTAGTGAATTAGAGTTAGTCGTTATAGATCGACTTTCTGTCCGAGAGGAAGTAGTGAGTGCGACGCGGGTGCGTGCTGCTATTCAAGACAAAAACGTAGAGGACTTAAAACAACTTGTTCCAGTCACTACGCTTCAGTATTTAGAAGAAAAACATTTCATTGGATAAAGCCAAAAGAAAGGTGGAAATGATAATGGAAATTAAAAAAAGTGCAGTAGTCGGCACTTTGGAATCAAGTGACATCATGATTACTTTGAATCCAAGTTCGGCTGGTAAAATCGACATTCAATTAGAAAGTAGTGTCGAAAAACAATTCGGAAATCAAATCCGTCGTGTGATTGAAGAAACTTTAAAAGAATTAGGGGTTACTTCAGTAGAAGTGATTGCAGTGGATAAAGGGGCTTTAGATTGCACAATCCAAGCTCGTACAGTGACAGTGGTTCACCGTGCAGCAGAAGTAGAGAACTACGACTGGAAGGAGATTGACTCATGGAACGCTTAAGAAGAACAATGATGTTCGTACCTGGTTCAAACGCAGCAATGTTGCGTGACGCTCCACTTTACGGCGCAGACTCAATTATGTTTGACTTAGAAGATGCTGTCTCTTTAAAAGAAAAAGATTCAGCTCGTGTATTAGTACACTTCGCCTTAAAAACGTTTGACTACAGCAATGTAGAAACAGTTGTACGTATCAACGGGTTAGATACAATAGGGGCTTTAGATATTGAAGCCGTTGTACTTGCTGGCGTAAACGTTGTTCGTTTACCAAAAACAGAAACAGCTCAAGATATCGTAGACGTGGATGAAATCATCACTCGCGTTGAACGTGAAAACAATATCCCAGTAGGTCGCACTAAAATGATGGCTGCGATTGAATCTGCTGAAGGTGTGTTAAACGCTCGCGAAATCGCTAAAGCAAGTGACCGTTTAATCGGGATTGCTTTAGGTGCTGAAGACTACGTAACGAACATGAAAACTCGTCGTTATCCTGATGGACAAGAGTTATTCTTCGCTCGTAGCATGATTTTACACGCGGCTCGTGCTGCAGGAATCGCTGCAATCGATACGGTTTACTCTAACGTAGACAACATGGATGGATTCCGTGAAGAAGTAGAACGCATCAAACAATTAGGTTTCGATGGAAAATCTGTGATTAACCCTCGTCAAATTCCTGTGGCGAATGCAGTATATGCACCAACAGAAAAAGAAATTCAAAACGCTAAAGAAGTTATCTGGGGAATTCGTGAAGCTGAAGCGAAAGGTTCAGGTGTTATCTCAGTGAACGGTAAAATGGTCGACAAACCAATCGTGGAACGTGCTGAGCGCGTAATCGCATTGGCGAAAGCGGCTGGATTGATTAGCGAGGAGGAAATTTAAGATGGTATTAAATAAAGCTGGACGTGATATTCCACAAGAATATGCAGATCAATATGGGGTATATGAAGGTGAGTTAGCACGCATTAAACCTTATGAAGCGGCTAGCCGTAACATTAAACCGGTTGAACCTCGTCAAGAAAAATTATTAGGTAGCATTCGTGAAGCGATTGAAAAAACTGGTTTGAAAGATGGCATGACAATCTCATTCCACCACCATTTCCGTGAAGGGGACTATGTGATTAACATGGTTATGGAAGAAATTGCAAAAATGGGAATTAAAAACCTGTCCATCGCGCCTTCTTCAATCGCAAACGTACATGAACCATTAATCGAACACATCAAAAACGGTGTTGTCACAAACATCACTTCATCTGGTTTACGTGATAAATTAGGGGCAGCAATCTCTAGCGGTATCATGGAAAACCCAGTTGTCATTCGTTCGCACGGTGGACGTGCTCGTGCAATCACTGCAGGAGATATTCACATCGACGTGGCTTTCATCGGAGCTCCAAGTTCTGACGAGTACGGTAACATCAACGGTACAAAAGGGAAAGCAACTTGCGGTTCTTTAGGATACGCAATGATCGACGCCAAATATGCTGACCAAGTTGTTGCAATTACGGATACATTAATGCCTTATCCAAATACTCCAATCAGCATTCCACAAACAGACGTGGACTACGTGGTTGTTGTAGATGAAATCGGGGATCCTAAAGGGATTGCCAAAGGAGCAACTCGTTTCACGAAGAACCCTAAAGAATTATTAATCGCGGAATACGCTTCTAAAGTAATCACTGGTTCTCCATATTACAAAGAAGGATTCTCATTCCAAACTGGTACAGGTGGAGCTTCTCTTGCTGCAACTCGTTTCATCCGTGAAGCAATGATTAAAGACGGCATCAAAGCAAGCTTTGTACTTGGTGGGATTACAAACTCAATGTGCGAATTGTTAGAAGAAGGTTTAGTTAAGAAAGTCATCGACGTTCAAGACTTCGACCACCCATCAGCAATTTCACTTGCAAATAACGCAAATCACTATGAAATCGACGCAAGCATGTACGCAAACCCATTATCTAAAGGTTCAGTAATTAACCGCTTAGACGTTGCAATCCTTTCTGCTTTAGAAGTAGATACAGACTTCAACGTAAACGTAATGACAGGTTCTGACGGGGTTATCCGTGGGGCTTCAGGGGGTCACTGCGATACAGCCTTTGCTTCAAAAATGTCAATGGTGATCAGCCCATTAGTACGTGGACGCATCCCTACATTCGTAGAATCAGTCAATACTGTGATTACTCCTGGTACAAGTGTGGACGTTGTGGTTACTGAAATCGGTATTGCCATCAACCCTAACCGTCAAGACTTAATTGAACACTTCAAAGGGTTAGATGTCCCTCAATACACCATCAAAGAATTACAAGAAAAAGCATACAGTATCGTTGGAACTCCAGAACCAATCCAATATGGTGATAAAGTAGTTGCGGTAATCGAATACCGTGATGGAAGTATCATCGATGTTGTTCGCAATGTTTAATGCTTTGTTTGATGGAGCACCGGTGGATATCATGCAAATGCTTGATGCCAGAGAAAGACGTGCTCATACCCAACAACAATTACTAGAACAATGGAACCCGTGTGTATTGGTGTCCATCACACTCAATATTCCAGGGCCTGTTAAAAATTCTGAGGCGATAACCACCGTTTTCGCCTCTGTGATTTCTGAATTAGATGAGGCTTTATTGCCTTTTGAGAGCCTTCAACAAGAAGACTTCTCGTTTCAGACAGGAATGGAATTTTACCGAGTCCTTCGCGCAGATGCACTTGATGTCAAGCGCGTTTGCACGGAGTTTGAAGAAGGACACCCACTCGGGAGATTACTCGATATCGATGTCGTAGAAATGGCAGGAGAGACTCCTACGCCAATTAGCCGAACAGTCCTTGGAATGTTTCCGAGACGTTGTTTTATCTGCAATGAGGACGCAAAAGTGTGTGCCCGTTCTAGAAAGCACACGGTCCCTGAGATGCAAGAGCATATCGCTTCCATCATCGCAGCCTACACATCGAGTAAAAGACCTTAAGAAAGGAAGATTTTATGAGCAAAATTATCCGTTTAACTGAAACGGTTTTGCGTGACGGACAACAAAGTCAAATCGCGACTCGTATGTCAACTGAAGATATGTTACCAATCTTGGAAACATTAGACCAAGCTGGCTTCCATGCGTTAGAAGTATGGGGAGGAGCAACTTTTGACTCTTGTATTCGTTTCTTGAATGAAGACCCATGGGAACGTCTACGTCAAATTCGCGCAGCAGTTAAAGATACAAAATTGCAAATGTTATTACGTGGACAAAACCTATTAGGATACCGTAACTATGCTGATGATGTGGTCCGTTTATTCGTAGAAAAATCTGTACAAAACGGAATCGACATTATTCGTGTATTCGATGCTTTAAACGATGTTCGTAACATGAAGACATCTATCGAAGCAACAAAATTAGCAGGCGGACACTGCCAAACCGCAATCTCTTACACAACAAGTCCAGTTCATACTGTAGACTACTATGTTGATTTAGTAGGACGCATGGCAGAATTCGGTGCAGACTCTATCTGTATTAAAGATATGGCTGGGGTATTAACACCTCAAACAGGTTACGAATTAGTAAGCCGTATTAAAGATAAAACTGATCTTCCTTTAGAAGTTCACACGCACGCTACAAGTGGTATTTCTGAAATGACTTACTTAAAAGTAGCTGAAGCAGGCGCAGACATCATCGACACTTGCTTATCATCATTCTCTGGTGGTACAAGTCAACCTGCAACTGAATCTATGGCTTTAGCGTTGAAAGATTTAGGATTTGAAACAGGCGTTGACATGAAGAAAGTTGAAGAAGCAACAGCTTACTTCAACGGCATTCGTGATAAATTCCGTGCAGAAGGCATCTTAAACCCTAAAGTAAAAGATACAGAACCAAAAACATTAATTTACCAAGTACCTGGTGGAATGCTATCAAACCTATTGAGTCAATTAACAGAACAAGGCTTAGCGGGCAAATACGAAGAAGTATTAGCAGAAGTGCCAAAAGTACGTGCGGACTTAGGATTTCCACCACTTGTAACGCCATTATCACAAATGGTTGGTACACAAGCGGTAATGAACGTGATTTCAGGCGAACGTTTCAAACTTGTTCCAAAAGAAATCAAAGACTACGTTTTAGGATTATATGGACAAGCTCCAGCAGAAATTAATCCTGAAGTAAAAGCAAAAATCATCGGAGATGCAGAAGTTGTGACGGTTCGTCCAGCTGACTTAATCGAAGATCAATTACCAGAAATTCGCGAAGAGATTAAAGAATACGCTAAATCTGACGAAGATGTGTTAATGTACGCACTCTTCCCACAACAAGCCAAAGATTTCTTAGGTCGTCGCGAAGATCCATTCTACGATGTACCATTACAAACCGTAGAGGTCACTTTAGACTTAGCATAGAATGAAAAAGAAGCTGAAGAGCAGGGGGATAACCTCTAGCTTTTCAGCTTTTTGTGTGCTTTAAACTATGATATAATAAAAAGAATGAACGGATGAAAAGGAGTGATAGTATGGGACGTTTTAAAGAAGATATGGAAACCTATAAAAAGAACGATCCAGCCGCTAGAAGTAGTTTGGAAATTGTTTTGACGTACCCAGGCTATCATGCTACGGTCTTGCACCGTGCAGCTCATTGGCTGTATAAAAAGGCAAAATTGAGATTACTTGCACGGATGGTGAGCGGTTTTAGTCGTTTCTTGACCGGAATTGAAATTCATCCAGGAGCAACGATTGGACGTAGGTTCTTTATCGACCATGGAATGGGAATCGTCATTGGAGAGACGACGATTATCGGTGATGATGTGAGAATGTTCCATGCGGTCACACTAGGAGGAACCGGGAAAGATACAGGCAAGCGCCATCCAACCATCGAAAACGGCGTACTTTTATCGGCGCACTCACAAGTGATTGGACCTGTGACAGTTGGAGAGTATGCCAAGATTGGAGCGGCAGCAGTTGTGTTAGACGACATTCCTGCACACACCACAGCCGTTGGATTACCAGCACGAGTGGTTCGCATCCATACACCAGAAGAAATTGAAAGAGATATGACTATTGGAGGGAACTTATGATTCAAATCTACAATACCTTAACAAGACAAAAAGAAGCATTTAAACCGATTGAAGAAGGCAAAGTACGCATGTATGTGTGCGGCCCAACGGTTTATAACTATATTCATATCGGGAATGCACGTAGTACGGTTTCCTTTGATACGATTCGTCGTTACTTTGAATACCGCGGTTATGACGTGGATTTTGTTTCGAACTTTACAGATGTGGACGATAAAATCATTCGCGTAGCCAACGAAACAGGCATGACCGCTGAAGAAGTCTCAAAGAAATATATTGAAGCATTCTTTGAAGATACAAATGCGCTAAACGTGAAGAAGGCAACACTAAATCCAACAGTTATGAATACAATGGATGACATTATTGCCTTTGTAGCGGACTTAGTCGATAAAGGAATGGCCTATGAATCAGAAGGCGATGTGTATTTCATCACTGAAAAATTCAGAGAGTACGGCAAACTTAGCGACCAACGTATCGAAGATTTACAAATCGGCGCAAGTAATCGTACAGCCTCAGAAGATGATGCGAAGAAACGCAACCCGCTAGACTTTGCATTATGGAAGAGCGCAAAACCAAATGAGATTAGCTGGAACTCTCCATGGGGGAAAGGTCGTCCAGGATGGCATATTGAATGCTCGGTAATGGCGACAAAACACTTAGGTGACACAATCGACATTCACGGTGGTGGACAAGACTTAGCGTTCCCTCACCACGAAAATGAAATCGCGCAAAGTGAATCAAAAACTGGTAAGAAATTTGCGAACTACTGGATGCATAATGCGTTTGTAACGATGGGCGAAGAGAAAATGAGTAAATCTCTTGGAAACTTCGTGCTCGTTCACGACTTAATCCAACAACTTGACCCACAAGTACTTCGTTTCTTCTTAGCAAGTGCGCACTATCGTCGTCCGTTGAAATTTAGTGAAGCGGCTCTTCAAGAAGCAGCCGTGAACCTTGAAAAAGTACAAACAACCTTCAAGAACGCACGCTACCGTCTAGAAACAGCCGTAGATACTTTGCCAGAAGATGCAGAGCGCTTAGCGAAATTCGAAGCGATTGAAGCGGAATTCCAAAAAGAAATGGATGATGATTTCAATGCGGCAAACGGTATGACGGTGTTATATCAATGGTTGAAAGAATGGAATGTGTACTTAGAACAAGAAGTCGTTTCAAAAGCAGTACTCGAAGCACTCCTTGAAAAAGCAACCGTTCTATTTGGGATCTTCGGTATCGTTGAAAAACAAGAAGCACTGCTCGACGATGCTATTCAAGCGTTAATCGATGAACGCCTTGAAGCGCGTAAAGCGAAAAACTTTGCTCGCAGTGACGAAATTCGTGATTTATTAAAAGAACAAGGGATTGTATTAGAAGACACTCCACAAGGAACAAGATGGAGAAGAGAAGCATGACAGAAAAAAACTGGAAGCTGCTAAACGGGTTGGCCTTAGCCTATATGGGTGACGGGATTTATGAAGTGTATGTCAGAAATCACGTCATGCAAAAAGGATTAACGAAGCCAAATCAATTACATGCGACCGCAACGAAATTTGTTTCGGCAAAGGCGCAAGCCCGCTTGATGCAACAAATGCTGGGACAAGAAAACTTTTTAACGGAAGAAGAATTAGATATTTACAAACGAGGACGCAATAGTAAGAGTCATACGGTAGCCAAAAATGCAGACGTAGGGACTTACCGCATTGCGACTGGTTTTGAAGCATTAATGGGGTATTTATACTTATCTGGTCAACAAGCCCGACTAGAAGAACTCATCAACTGGTGCTTACAACGAGTGGAAGGTGAACAGTTACATGGCACGAAATGAATATGCACCAAAGAAAAAATCAAAAAACGGAAATCGTTCAGATCGTGGGCGTCCTGAGCGTGTAGAAAAGAGACAACGACCTATTCGTGAACACGTAGAACGTGCAGAAGTACAAGAAGTGGTGGATTTTGTGTTTGGACGTCATGCAGTGGTAGAAGCCTTGCAAACGCCGGGCCGTGTGAACCGCGTCTTTATCCAAGAAGGAACCACTGGACGAGATGCTGCAAAAGTCATTGAACTGGCACGTGAAAAAGGCATTCAAGTTCAAACCGTTCCAAAGACGAAGATTGAAGCCCTTGTCGGCGATGCCGTTCACCAAGGGTTAGTTGCTTCAATTGCAGCGTATGAATATGCCGATTTAGAAGATGTCTTTAAGAAGGCCGAAGAAAAAGGCGAAGATCCATTTATCGTCATCTTAGATGGAGTGGAAGATCCGCATAACTTAGGAAGTATTTTACGTACGGCAGACGCAACAGGTGTTCACGGAATTATTATTCCAAAACGCCGGTCTGCTTCATTGACGGCGACCGTTGCCAAAGCTTCAACGGGTGCCATTGAACATGTGCCTGTTGTTCGCGTGACGAATTTAACGCAGACGATTGAACAATTGAAGGCTCGTGGCATTTGGGTGTTTGGAACCGACATGAATGGAACGGACTACCGTAAATGGAATACAAGCGGCCCTCTTGCCATTGTGATGGGGAACGAAGGAAAAGGCGTCTCTCGTATCGTGAGAGAAAGCGTGGACGAAATGGTGACCATCCCGATGGTGGGACATGTCCAAAGTCTGAACGCGAGTGTAGCGAGTGCCTTAATGATGTACGAAGTCTTCCGTAACCGTTCGTTATAGGAAACGGGGGATGCACATTGAAAAAGCAACTCTATATTATTGATGGCTACAATATGATTGGTGCTTGGCCTGAGCTTGTGGCATTGAAGAAGCAAGATGACTTAGAGAGCGCGAGGGATTTACTCATTCAACGGTGTTCGAATTTTCAAAAATTTGAACATATCGAAATCTGGATTGTCTTTGATGCGCAGTTTGTACCTGGAATTACCCAGTCATTTGGCGAAGCCGAAGTGAAAGTGATTTTTACGGCTGAAGGGGAGACGGCGGATAGCTATATTGAGCGTACCGTATCAGAAATGAACACGCGCCTTATTCAAGTATCCGTAGCGACCAGTGACTTAGCTGAGCAGTGGCTTATTTTCCAGAAAGGAGCCCTTCGTAAATCAGCTAGAGATTTTTATAAGGAATTAGAAAGTAGTAGGGATAAACAAACGGAGATGGCGCGAACTTTCCATCATAAAGGAAGCACACGCCGGAATCCTTGGAGTGACGCTCAAATGGCACTACTGAATCATTTGAGATTTCACTTAGGGCATTCGGAAAAAGAACAAAAGGGAAAGTAATCTTAGGGATAGTTCACAGTTTCTTCACAAATTGTCGTACCTGATTTCATATTAATAGTGTACAATCTGTGAAGAAAATTATAATTATTATAAATTACATATGAAAAAAGGAGTGTCAGACATGCATATTTTAATGATTGAAGATACTGAAGCAGTTTGTGAAATGATGGAAATGTTCTTTGAAAATGAAGGTTGGAAAGCGAGTTTCTATCATGACGGAAAAGAAGGACTTGATGCGTTCCTTGAAAATCAACATAAATGGGGAGTCGTTATCTTAGATATCAACTTACCAAGTATGGACGGAATGCAAATTTGCCGTCAAATCCGCCAAGTGAACCAAAATGTTCCTATTGTTATGTTAACAGCACGTGACTCAGAAAGTGACCAAGTCATCGGACTTGAAATTGGTGCGGATGATTACGTTGCAAAACCTTTTAGTGCGGTCACTATTATGGCACGTATTAAAGCATTATTACGTCGTACGCAACGTGCTGCAGCGACAGACCCAACATTTGTTTCTTCATTTGATGTGGAAACAGATCACGTTTCTATTAATACGAAGACTCACGAAGCCTTTATTGATGGAAAACAAATTGAAAACTTAACACCAAAAGAATTTGACTTATTAATGGTGATGGCGAAACACCAACGTCAAGTCTTTACGCGTGAACACTTGCTAACAAAAATCTGGGAGGATCCATTCTACGGAGACGAACGTACAGTTGATGCACATATCAAGAAACTTCGTCAAAAGATTGAGGCTGTTGGTCCACACGTTATCCATACAGTATGGGGCGTTGGATATAAGTTTGATGATAGCGAGTTGTAATCCATGAAATATTTTTATCAGCAACTATTCGGGTTCCTCTCCGTTGTGTTACTGACGATTGTTGCTTGTGGAATTCTCTTCTATAGCGTTATGAGTAACAATGTGTATACACAGCGGTCACAGCAATTACAGTCCTACGCAAGAGGAGTGATTGCTACTGAAATGAGTGATGGCGATATTCATAAACTGAGTACCATTTTAAAAGAGGAAAATGTCAGTATTGCCTTATTTGATGCGCAAAACAAAATGACATATCCTTCTACAAGTACCTCCACTGCCAGTAATTTGACAGATGAAGAGTTGAATCATTTGAAAAATGGGGCTGCTATCAACTTAAAAGAAGTACAGATGAATTTTACCGGGGAGCCTGTTGAGAACTTAATCACGGTGTATTTTCCGATTATTAAGGATAACCAATATAAAGGATATGTAGCATTGGCAAGCCCAATGAGTCGTATCCAAACGGAAGTGAGAGAACTTAGAAATTCGATGTTTATTGCGTTTGGAAGTGCGGCTATTATTGGAGTGTTGATGAGTTTTATCTTTGCCAACTATCAAAACCGCCGTATTAATAAATTACGGAAAGCAACACATAAGATTGCAGAAGGGGACTTTGATGTCAAACTTTCTGTAGACAGTCGAGATGAGTTCGATGAACTGATTGAAGACTTTAATAAGATGGCGCATTCGTTGAGACAATCTGAAAGAGAAGTCGAACGACAAGAAAATGTGAGACGTCAATTTATGATGGATGTAGCGCACGAAATGCGGACACCGCTAACCACGATGAATGGACTATTAGACGGGTTGAAGTATAATATGGTTCCAGAATCTAGAAGAGGACGTTCGCTTGAACTGATTTCTAGTGAAACACAACGTTTAATTCGCCTCGTAAACGAAAATCTCGACTACGAGAAAATTCGTTCCAATGAGATTGTACTAGTTCAGCATCGTTTTGCAGGACTTGGAGCCATTCAAGCGGTTGTTGAGCAAATGCAAGCTCTATCCAAGACGAAAAATAATAAGCTGAGATATGAATGTGATGAGCAGTTTAGTGTATATGCAGACTACGACCGCTTTGTCCAAATCTTAGTGAATATTACGAAAAATGCAAATCAATTTACAGACAATGGAGAAATCCTCGTAAAGGCTTGGAATGAAGGTAAAAAAGCGATTGTCGAAATTTCTGACACAGGTATCGGAATTGATGAGCATGAAATTAATGAAATCTGGGAACGATTCTATAAAGCAGATGTCTCTAGAAAGAGTACGAAATACGGAGAGAGTGGATTAGGATTAGCGATTGTAAAATCGTTAGTAGATAGTCATCACGGAGAAATCTCTGTTTCCAGCGAAGTAGGAAAAGGGACTACTTTCAGAGTGGAATTTCCTGGAGAAGAAGACGAATAACCAACCAAGAACGAACAAGGAGGAAGACCATGTATTTATTAGGTCCATTCTATCAATGGATAGTAGAGCTTTTTGCGGACCGAGTGAACCACCTTCCACTTGTTCGTTTGTTTATTTTTAGCTTAGACCATGCCATCATTCTGTTTATAGGATGGTTGATTGCCTGGTCTATTTATTTGTTTATTAAGAGAAAAAAGCCGATTGCGTGGAAATGGGAACTCTATCGGAATTTATTTATTTTTTATCTGATTTTATTAGCACAATTAACCATTTTTAGAAATACCAATGAGGCATTTACCGTTCACTTAGTGGCGCATCCCTTATCGGATATCAAATGGATTCCTTTTGTGGATAGTTTAAAACTCTTTCAGCAAGGATCCGTTTTTGCTGCGTATTATAATGTAGTGGGGAATATTGTTTGGTTTATACCGCTTGGATTCTTTTGTGGATTGCTATACGGAGCTAAAAAAGGAGAGAAAGAATCCATCTGGTATGGCTTTGGAACTTCCTTTGCAATTGAATTCTTCCAATTTCTTTTCTATACAGGAGTCAGTCATATTGATGATATTCTTTGTAATGTGTTAGGAAGCTGGTTAGGATTCTTGTTATATCGAGCTATCATGAAGTGGAGGGGAAAATAATCTATGGGAACACTTGTCGTAAAGTCAAAAGCAGCGGGACTCATCAAAAAAGGAAGTCCACTCATTAGTCAAATGGACTTAGCGCAAGAACTTCACGCAGATGAAGGCGAAGTGGTGAAAGTGGTTGACCAACAACGTCATTTCTTAGGAATGGCCTATGTCGGATTCCAAAACAAGGGAGTCGCATGGGTATATAGCCGCGAGGAAGATGAAGCGTTGGATGATGCATTTTTTAGCGGTATCTTTAAAGCAGCATTTGAGAATCGCCGTGCACTTTTGAATAGTGAAAATACCACAACCTTCCGTCTCTTCAATGGGGAAGGCGATGGCTTTGGTGGAGTGACGATTGACTGGTATGACGGTTTTATCGTTGTCTCATGGTATAGCGAGGGAGTCTATCATTACCGTGACTTGATATTAACTCAAGTACTAGCAACGTTTGAAGGCGTAAAGGGAGTTTACGAAAAGATTCGTTTTAAGAATGAAGCAGACTTACCAGAAAGTCAGTTTGTCGGCGGAGTAGAAGCTCCAGAACCATTAATTGTATTAGAAAATGGTGTCAAATACGCGACCTATATGAATGAAGGATTGATGACTGGAATCTTCCTAGACCAACGCGAGGTAAGGGAAACCATTCGTCAGCGTTACAGTGCAGGACGTACGGTATTGAACACCTTCAGTTATACAGGAGCCTTTTCGGTTGCTGCTGCGATGGGCGGTGCGACTAAAACAACTAGTGTGGACGTTGCCAACCGCAGTCTTGAGAAGACAAAAGAACAGTTTGCAGTCAACGGGATTGACCCAGAAACGCAACAAATCTATGTCATGGACGTATTCGATTATTTCAAATATGCCGTGAAGAAACAGTTGAAGTTTGATACGGTCGTGGTGGATCCACCAAGTTTTGCACGTACGAAGAAGAGAACCTTCTCCGTGGCAAAAGACTACGGAAAACTGGTGGCGCAAATCACGCCATTAGTCGCACCAAAAGGAACGCTCGTGTTATCCACCAATGCTGCAAATATCAGCGAATCTCAATTCCAACAAATGATTGAGAAAGGAATCCGTGAAGCAGAAGGCAATCGCAAGTTCCGCATCGTCTTGAAAAAAGGCTTGCCAAGTGACTTTGCAGTACCAGTAGCCACACCACTCAGCGATTATCTCAAAGTTTTCTTTATTGAATTTAACAATTAGAACACCTGCTCGAAATTCACTTATAAGTGAATTTCGGGTAGTTTTCGTATACACCTCAAACTTCCTGCACAAACCCCGTCCCTATCCCCTTTCCGCAGCACGGGAGGCCGTTAAAGGCACCGACATGTCATTTACATCTTTTGGCACAAATCCCATTGCACCGCGATTTTTAGCAGTTCACTTTTTTGCAAAAAATCTCAATTTTCTTACAAGCCTGAAGAACGTTGCGGTTCTATAGCAACAGTAATGGGGGGATAGCAACCAATGTGAATTACTGACTCTAGGGTAAAACCCGTAGAGTCAGTTTGAAGCTTGGTAGGAATTGAGACGATAGGCTCAATCCGTTGCCCCATTACAGTAGCTATGAAGCAACCGCAACCGTTCCAAAAGGATTGTAAGAAAAAACGAAGTTTTTCTAAAAAAGAATGTACTATATAGATTGCATTGCAAATTAAGTTTTGATATAATACCAAAGTGCATGAAAATGCACATGTCGGAACACCGTGGGAGGAGAAATCTTCATCTCCATTAAACCACGCACGAAACAATCAAGGAGGTAATGTCTCGTGGCTAAAAAAGTTGTAAAACTAGTTAAATTACAAATTCCTGCAGGTAAAGCAACTCCAGCTCCACCAGTAGGTCCAGCTTTAGGTCAAGCACAAGTGAACATCATGGGATTCTGTAAAGAATTCAATGCTCGTACAGCTGACCAAGCAGGTTTAATCATTCCGGTTGTGATTTCAGTTTATGAAGACCGTTCATTCGACTTCATCTGTAAAACACCACCAGCAGCAGTATTATTAAAGAAAGCTGCTAAAGTAGAAAAAGGTTCAGGCGAACCAAACAAGAAAAAAGTTGCTACTGTAACTCGTGATCAAGTTAGAGAAATTGCTGAATTAAAAGCACCTGACTTAAATGCAGCAGACGTAGAAGCTGCTATGCGCATGGTCGAAGGTACAGCCCGTTCAATGGGATTTGTAGTAGAAGGCTAAAAACAAATGCAGCTTCCAAAAGTCCCTAGCACGAGTGTTTCACTCATGGACTTTGTGGGAGGTAAGACCGTTAAAACCACACAATAGGAGGAAATTATACAATGGCAAAGAAAAGCAAAAAATATTTAGAAGCCGCTAAAAAAATTGATTCTTCTAAAGCTTACTCAGTTGAAGAAGCAATCGCATTAGCAAAAGAAACAGATTTCGCTAAATTTGATGCATCTGTAGAAGTTGCATACCGTTTAGGATTAGATCCAAAGAAAGCTGATCAACAATTACGTGGAGCAGTTGTGCTTCCAAACGGAACTGGTAAAACTCAACGCGTATTAGTATTTGCAAAAGGTGAAAAAGCTAAAGAAGCTGAAGCAGCTGGTGCAGACTACGTTGGAGATAGCGAATTAGCTCAAAAAATCCAAGGTGGATGGTTTGAATTCGACGTTATCGTTGCTACACCTGACATGATGGGTGAAGTTGGTCGTCTAGGTCGTGTATTAGGACCTAAAGGCTTAATGCCAAACCCTAAAACAGGTACTGTTACAATGGACGTAACGAAAGCTGTTGAAGAAATCAAAGCTGGTAAAGTAACTTACCGTGTTGATAAAGCTGGTAACATCCACGTTCCAATCGGTAAAGTATCTTTCGAAACTGAAAAATTAGTAGAAAACTTCAAAACAATTCACGAAACATTATTACGTATCAAACCTGCTACAGTTAAAGGTCAATACGTACGTAACGTTGCTGTGACAACTACTTTCGGCCCTGGGGTTAAAGTAGACGTAGCTTCTCTATAATTTAAAATGAATGAACCAGGCCCTGTGCTTGGTTCTTTTTTTTGGTGAAAAACGCATACTGCTTCTATGACAGTATGCGTTCAAAATTTTATTGGAATAAAGGTAGATAGGATAGTTGATACTCACTATTTTCCATTGATTTTCCCTCTGATTTGATCAAACACTTCGGAATGTGTATAACGTGTCTCGTCAGTTTCGGCAATTCTGTCAGCGTCATCAAGTTCTCTCTCGACGGACTCCATAAGAGTAGTATATTGTTTTACGCTGAGGATGACCATTGAACCGTGACCGTTTTTAGTCAGAAATACGGGAACATTGTCGTTTAAAACGATCTCTTCAATTTCAGGAAACTTATTACGTAAATCGGATACGGGTCTAATATGAATCATAGTACATGCTCCTTTCTTATCGATATTTTATCATAAAAATAGCAAAAGAGATAACCTTAAAATTTTTAATTTAGAATTACGTTCTTTCTTGACAGACACTATCCAATCATGTAAACTAATAAAAGTTGAATGCGACCGAAGACAGTAGGGGGCGATTGCCTTAATATCCTACCGAGGGAGAACAAGTTGATCTTATTTCTCTATGTCTTTGTGGGCATAGAGATTTTTTTATGCCCTACCTAAATTTCAGGAGGTGAAAACGAAGATGAGTGAAGCAATCATTGCTAAAAAAGCAGAACAAGTGGCTGCAGTAGCTGAACAGTTCAAAAACGCATCATCAGTTGTTGTTGTTGACTATCTAGGTCTTACTGTAGAAGAAGCAACAAACTTACGTGCTGAATTACGTAAAGCTGGGGTTCAATTCTCAGTTATTAAAAACAGCGTATTAACTCGTGCTGCTAAAGAAGCTGGTCTAGAAGGAATGGAAGACATTTTCAAAGGACCATCTGCTGTAGCGTTCAGTAACGAGGACGTTGTAGCTCCTGCTAAAATCTTGGCTGATTTCGCTAAGAAAATTGAAGCTTTAGAAATTAAAGCAGGTGTAATCGAAGGTAAAGTTTCTTCAAGAGAAGAAATTGAAGCTCTTGCTAAACTACCAAGCCGCGAAGGGTTACTTTCAATGCTATTATCAGTATTACAAGCACCAGTTCGCAACACTGCATTGGCAATCAAAGCCGTTGCAGATCAAAAAGATGGCGCAGCAGCTTAATAAAGCTAGCTAGCTAAACAAATTAAAAAACAACCAAAAAATGGAGGAAAATAAAAATGGCATTAAACATTGAACAAATCATTGCTGAAATTAAAGAAGCAACTGTATTAGAATTAAACGACTTAGTAAAAGCTATCGAAGAAGAATTTGGCGTAACAGCAGCAGCTCCTGTAGCTGTAGCAGCTGGTGGCGCTGGTGAAGCTGCAGAAGAAAAATCTGACTTCACTGTAGAATTAACTTCTGCTGGAGACCAAAAAATTAAAGTAATCAAAGTTGTTCGTGAAGCAACTGGATTAGGATTAAAAGAAGCTAAAGCATTAGTTGATGGCGCTCCTGGCGTATTAAAAGAAGGCGTAGCTAAAGAAGAAGCTGAAGCATTAAAAGCTCAATTAGAAGAAGTTGGCGCTTCAGTAACATTAAAATAATTTTTAATGACATGTTTAAAGGTCGGACTATCCAGTCCGGCCTTTTTTGTTGAAGTATACGAGCTGATTTTGATGGAAATAATAATGGTAACTTTTGCTGAAAAGAATAATGGTGTGTTTTTTTAGGATTTGTTTTACAATAATCATAGAAACTGTAGTGGAAAGGGGATGTTTTGATGAGATTTCATGGATTTGGAGATAATCATAATCCTCATATTGTATTGATTCATGGTGGTGGGAATTCTTGGTGGAATTATTTGCGACAAGCACGTCTTCTGTCAGATAAATACCATGTGATTTTACCAGTGCTAGACGGGCATGGGGAGGAGTTCCAAAAGGAGTATGTTTCCACGGAGCAATCTGCACAGGAAATTCTGGCGTATATCAAAGATCAATGCGGTGGGCATGTATTTGCGATTGGCGGTGTGTCTCTTGGCGGACAAATTGTCATGGAGTTACTTTCGTTAGATTCTCATATAGCTGACAAAGCCATTATTGATGGAAGTCTCTGCATTCCACAACCGAAACTAGCGAAAATAAGTATCTTGTTTGTAAAATGGTTTGGGAAGTTGATGTTCGGTAAGACAGCGTGTAAAATGCAACTAAAACTCATGAGAAAGATGTATCCTAAGATGGCTTATCCAGAAGAATTAGAAAGGTACTATTTGGAGGATATGCCACGATTGCCCATCAAAACATTAGTAACGATTTATAAAACCTATATGGCCAGTTATCAATTGAAACCAGCGATTTCAAATAGTTCGGCAGAGGTTCTCTATATTTATGGAGAAAAAGAAATGAAGTGCGTGAAGGAGTCGGCAAAACTATTCCAACAAATGCATCCTAATTGTACTTTATATGAAGCAAAAGGATATAATCATGGATATTTATCCACTTATCTTCCATTGGAGTGGATGGAACTAGTAACGCCTTTTTTAGAAGGAACAATTCAATAAAAAACATTGTAATAAAGGGAATAATTTTTTTGAGACAAATAGCCAAAAAGTATGAAAAGAGACCATCCGATAGGGACCCATGGAAGGGATGCTACTCGGATGGTCTTTTGAAGTTATTGACGCAATTTATGGGTGAGTCGATAGCTGGATTCTAGAATGGCAGTTTGACGAGTTTCGTCTCTTTGCAAGAGCCTTAGGTAAATTAAATCGACTAAGAAAAGTGAGTCATTACGACTAGTAATCGCTGCAGAGCGAATCGTTTTTTCGTGTCGAGGAACTTTAAGGCTGTATGTGCTTAGTGAGTCTAATTGCGTATTGCCAAGCCCTGTAATCGATATACTTGGAATGCTTCGCTCACGCGCAATTTCTAGAGCACTTTGAACTTCTCTTGTAGTCCCTGAATAACTGATGCCGATGACAAGATCTTCAGGAGTGGCACTACTTAGACTAGCTAATTGAATATGTGGGTCAGTGTGGTAGACAACATTTTTACCAATACGGCTTAATTTAAAGTAAATGTCGTTGCAAACCATACCAGAAGCTCCAACGCCGAACGTGAAGACTCTTCTTGCTTGGCCAATAGCCTTAACGACTTTTTCTAGAACTTCATCGTCGATTAGTTCTAGTGTCATCTCGTAAGAACGAATAACTGTACTGAATAGCTTAGACTGAATTGTATTGATAGAGTCATCTTTTTCCAGTTGTTCATCAATGGTTTTAGAATTTTTTTGTGCTAAATTCACTTTAAAGCGAGAGTATGACCGATACCCAATTTTTTTGATATATTTACTAATAGAAGAAGGTGATACTCCCATTTGTGCTGCTAGCGTATGAATACTAGAAGATAGCACCGCTTCAGAATGCTTTGAAATGTATTCTTCTATCTTTTTGTCTGTTGCTGTTAAAAAACTTTTCATAAAATCCCTACCTTTTGAGAAAAAATGTTTCCAATATCATTATACAGTATTGAAATAAAATTTACAAAGGGGTATAATAAGTTCATAAAAACGATTTCATCGTTTTCTATGGGAAATGGGAGGTGAAAAAATGGATGACATCTCAAAATTAATGACAGAGCAAGTCAATGATAGAAGTAAGGATATTGAAACGCAGTCGATTCGTGATATTTTATATTATATGAATGATGAAAATAAAAAGATAACAGACGCGATTTCACATTGTATTCCAGAAATTGAACAAGTGACAGCAGGAGTTGTACGCGCATTTGAGAAGGGAGGAAGATTAATTTATCTGGGAGCAGGAACTTCTGGAAGACTAGGAGTTCTGGATGCGAGTGAGTGTCCACCAACATTCGGAGTTTCTCCTGAAATGGTTGTGGGGCTCATTGCTGGAGGAGATTATGCTCTTCGGAATGCGATTGAAGGTGCAGAGGATGATGAGACAATTGCCAAAGAACAATTACAAGAACTAAATCTTGTCAAAGAAGATGTAGTTGTTGGAATCAGTGCTAGTGGTCGTACTCCATATGTAGCGGCAGGTTTAGCCTACGCGAATGAAGTGGGATGCTTCACTGGTGCCATCTCTAATTCTCCAAACGCATTAATTTCTAATGTAGCTTCTGTGGGAATAGAAGCCATTACTGGGCCAGAAGTGGTTACAGGTTCTACTCGGATGAAAGCAGGAACAGCGCAGAAAATTATTCTGAATATGATTACAACAACTGCAATGATTCAAGTAGGAAAAATTTTCAAAGGATATATGGTGGATGTTCAGCCAACGAATAAAAAGTTGAAACAACGTGCAACCAATATTTTATCGAAAATCACACAAATTTCTCCACAGGAAGCAAGAGCTGTCCTGGAGGAAAACGATTTTGATTTGAAAGTAGCTATTATTTCTCAAATACATCATATTTCAGCGCAAGAGGCAGAAAAACTGCTTCAAGAAAATCAAATGAATATTGTAAAAGCAATGAATAATAAGGAGGCTTAATCATCAATGGATGCAAAAAAAGTAGCTAACGAAATTTTAAGTAAAGTTGGTCAAAAAGAAAACGTAGTCAGTAATGCAACTTGTATGACTCGTTTACGTCTAACGCTTGCAGATACATCAAAAGTAGATGTAGCGGGTTTGAAAGACGTTGATTCAGTACTAGGAGTTGTGGAACGTGAACAAGGGGTTCAAGTCGTTTTAGGACCTGGTAAAGTAACTGAAGTAGGTCGCGAATTTGCGGAATTAACAGGAATTGAATTAGGAAGCGTCGATGAAGTAGATGCCGTTGATTTAGCAAAAGAAAATAAAAAAGAAAATAAAGCAAAACATAACGGGCCTGTTCAACGTTTCTTAGAACATATCGCTAACATTTTCGTGCCATTATTACCAGGGATTATTGCTGCTGGTTTAATCAATGGTATTTCAAACGTTATTAACGTCACTACACAAAACGCTTATAACTTTGAATGGTGGTACCAAGCAATCCGTACAATGGGTTGGGGATTATTTACATTCTTACCATTATATGTAGGGTACAATGCTGCTCGTGAGTTCAAAGGAACTCCTATTCTTGGGGCAATCGCAGGAAGTATGTCACTAGGTGTAACTACAATGCCACTTCTATTAAAAACAGATGCTGGTCAAGTATTGATGCCATTTACTGATAAACCATTCAACCCAGGTGCTGGTGGTTTGTTAGCTGCATTAATGATGGGGATTGTTGTAGCTTACTTAGAACGCGCTATTGATAAAGTAATCCCATCAATGTTGAAGACTTTCTTAACACCACTTTGTACATTAATTATTGGTGCATTCTTATCAGTGTTAGTGATTCAACCTGCAGGTGCAGCTTTAACACAAGGAATCTATGTTGTATTGAACTTTGTTTATGAACAATTAGGTGTATTTGGTGGTTATATCTTATCTGCTGGATTCTTACCAATTGTATCTGTTGGTTTACACCAAGCCTTAACACCAATTCACGTTCTATTAAACGATCCAAATGGACCAAGTGCTGGTATTAACTATCTATTACCAATCTTAATGATGGCTGGTGGTGGACAAGTAGGTGCTGGTTTTGCATTATACTTGAAGACTAAGAACAAAAAGTTAAAACAATTAACAAGAGATTCATTACCAGTTGGTATCTTAGGTATCGGAGAACCAATGATGTATGCAGTAACACTTCCTCTAGGTAAACCATTCTTAACAGCTTGCTTAGGTTCAGGTTTCGGTGGTGTGTTAGCAGTTCTATTCCACTTAGGTACAGTATCTCAAGGGGTTTCAGGATTATTCGGTGCTTTAATCATGGTTCCTGGAACACAATTATTATTCTTAACAGCAATGGTTGGAGCATACGTTGGAGGATTCGTGATTACATGGTTCTTCGGTGTAGATGAAGATCGTATTAATGAAGTTTATGGAAACAAATAGAGCAAACATTTCTTTTGGGCGCTCCATTTACATCAACCTTGGAGAACAGGTTGTTACACAAGTATTAGAAGAAATGAAAGCCGCGCGTCAAACCGTGGCTTTTACTTCTTTTCAGTTACCCGAACATCCGCTTGAAATAGCGGATATGACACGACTTGTGGAACTTGCTCGTTCATATGAGGTGAATTTGATTCCAGATATCGCCCATAAAGATCTTACCAAAGAAAATATTGAGGCTCTCAAAACTGCCGGGCTATCTTGCTTACGGCTCGACGAATTTGGGGATGAAACATTTATTGACCGCTGTGGAAAAGCTTTTGGTCTTGTAGTGAACGCATCAACCTTTACGAATCGTGAATATGAATTGCTAGAGCGACTCGGTTTTGCTGATAAAATTATTGCATGTCATAATTATTATCCAAAAGTATATTCAGGGATTTCACTTCGAAAATTTACAGCGATAAATCAAAGATTACATGAACTTGGAGTGAAAGTGCTTGCTTTTATTCCAGGAGACGAACCTTTAAGAGGGCCGCTCCATGAAGGGTTACCGACTGTAGAAACTCATCGCGGAAGTGACCTTCGATTAGCGATTTGCGAATTAATCAATTCTCATACGGATATGATTTTAGTAGGAGATACATTTATTAATGAATCTACGCAAAAAATCATGAAGGAATTTCAAGAAGGATTTGTGTCGTTGAAAGCTACAGCACCTGTCGAATTGACAGGTAAAGTACTTCATGACCGTATCGATGCCAGTGAATTTGTATATCGAGTTCTTGGAACTCGTGGAATGGCTTTACTGAACGGCAAACCGTCTACAACACCACGTGTGATAGGGGAAATTAATCAAGCGAATGCAAACTATGGTCGTTATCAAGGCGAAATAGAAATTGCAAAAGAAGAACTTCCCGCAGATGACCGCCAAAATGTTATTGGTCATTTGCTTCCTTCAGAGATTGCCGTATTTACTGCTTTACCAGAAGGATTTGGAATTCAATTAGAAGTCGAATAACAAAATAAGAGATCCACCCTACAAAATGAGTAGGGTGGATTGTTTATTGGACTTTACAACATTAGAAAAATTAGTCATTTTATGATACTCTAGAAAAGTACGAATTTTTAAGAAAGTAAAGGGGGCCTTTGGATGATAGAGCTGATTGCAACAGTTGAATCGATCCAACAAGCAAAAGATTTGCTTGAAGCAGGCGTAGATACGATTTATTTTGGAGAAGACCAATTTGGATTACGTCTTCCAATGTCATTTACGCGCAAAGAGCAAAAGGAATTAACGGAATTGGCGCACCAATATGGAAAGAAAGCGAGCGTTGCTGTCAACGCGATTTTCCATAATGAAGGAATTGCGCTTGTGCCTGAGTATTTAACATTTTTAAAGGAAATCGGTGTGGATAACATCGCGGTAGGAGACCCAGGTGTAGTTCAAATTATGAAGAATCCTGAGTACGCCATTCCGTATCGTTATGATGCGGCTGTATTAGTGACAAGTAGTCGTCAAGTGAACTTCTGGGGAAAACGTGGGGCCGTTGGTGCGGTGATTGCGCGTGAAATTCCTCGCGAAGAGATGAAAGTATTAGCAGCAGGTGTAGAAATTCCAATCGAAATTCTCGTGTATGGAGCGACTTGTATCCATCATTCAAAACGCCCACTGTTAAATAATTACTTTAACTATATTGAGAAAAAAGAATCGGTTGAAAAACGTCGCGGTTTATTCGTATCAGAACCTGCCGACGAAGATTCTCACTATTCAATCTACGAAGACATTAACGGAACGCATATTTTCGCAAATAACGACGTTTCTCTTGCCCCTTATTTGTTAGAATTAACAGAGATGGGCATTCCTCAATGGAAATTAGACGGAGTGTTAGCTCCAGGTCAAGAGTTTGTGGAAGTTGCGAAATTATTTGTCAATGCTCGTAATGAAATCGAAGCAGGCACATGGACTCCAGAGAAGAGCGCAAGCCTTGAATTACAAGTGCGCGCACACCATCCAAAAGTACGTGGCCTCGAAGCAGGATTTTACTTATTAAATCCAGAAGATGTGAAATAGGAGAGAGTCAAATGGGAAGAAAGATATTGAAAAAACCTGAAGTACTTGCTCCAGCGGGTACTCTTGAAAAATTAAAAACAGCTATTTTATACGGAGCAGACGCAGTTTTCCTTGGTGGGGAAGCGTACGGACTTCGTAGCCGTGCAGGGAATTTCGACTTTGCGGAAATGAAAGAAGCCGTCGATTTTGCTCATGCACATAACGCAAAAGTATATATTGCCGCTAACATGGTAACGCACGAAGGCGACGAGAAAGGCGCAGGAGATTTCTTCCGCACGGTTCGTGATATCGGAATCGATGCCGCTATCATCAGTGACATGGCTTTAATGGATATTTGTGCATCAGAAGCGCCAGGATTACCAATTCATTTATCAACACAATCTTCAGCAGCCAACTACGAAACGCTAAACTTCTGGAAAGACGAAGGATTAGAGCGTGTCGTGCTAGCGCGTGAAGTGTCAATGGACGAAATCAAAGAAATGCAAGAAAAAGTGGACGTAGAAATCGAAGCCTTTATCCACGGTGCAATGTGTATTTCGTATTCAGGTCGTTGCGTATTATCAAACCATATGGTGCATCGTGATGCTAACCGTGGTGGATGTGCGCAGTCTTGTCGTTGGAAATACGGTCTATTCGATATGCCATTTGCTGGCGAAAAGAATATGGTTGGCGCTGGAGAAGAAGGCATCGAAGAGAAATTCTCAATGAGTGCCGTTGACTTATCTATGATTCAACACTTACCTGACCTAATCGAAGCTGGAGTGGATAGCTTGAAGATTGAAGGACGTATGAAATCTATTCACTACGTTTCAACAGTATCCAATGTTTACCGTGCTGCGGTAGATTCTTATTGCGAAGATCCAGATCATTACGTATGTAAGCAAGAATGGATTGATGAGTTATGGAAAGCTGCTCAACGTGAATTAGCGACTGGTTTCTACTACCAAATTCCAACCGAAAAAGAGCAATTATTCGGCCCACGTCGTCAAATTCCTCAATATGCCTTCGTTGGACAAGTACTTGAATATAATCAAGAAACACAAATAGCGACTATTCAACAACGGAACAATTTCAAGGTTGGTGACCACATTGAGTTCTACGGACCAGGGATGCGCCACCATGAAGAAGTGTTAACACAACTATGGGATGAAACAGGCGAGGAGATTGAAGCAGCTCCGCATGCGATGATGATTTGTAAGATGAAAGTATCTGAGCCAGTCAAACCGTTAGATATGATTCGTAAACGTCGTTAATCCTAAGAAAAGAAATGAGGAGAGCTTATGTCATTACCAAACTGTCCAAAATGTGGATCTGAATATACTTACGAAGATGGAGTGTTACTTGTTTGCCCTGAATGTGCGTATGAATGGGAACCAGGTGCACAAGTTGAAGAAGAGGGCCCTGTTGCGATCGATGCTAATGGAAATAAATTAGCAGATGGTGACACTGTAACGGTCATCAAAGATTTAAAAGTAAAAGGCGCACCGAAGGATATTAAGCAAGGAACTCGCGTGAAAAATATCCGTATCGTGGAAGGCGACCATAATATCGATTGTAAGATAGATGGTTTCGGCGCAATGAAACTTAAATCGGAGTTTGTTAAAAAGGTTTAATGAGAGTCCCGTAGGGACTACATTCAAGCCCTTTGGATATCTTCATAATAACGACAAAAGCTGTACCGGCGTAAGCCTAGGTCTTACGCCTACCGAGCCTCAAAGATTCTCTAGAAAATAAATTTTCAAGAGAATCTAATTCGCAACGGTTACTAGTTGCTATTGTTGTTATTATAGAATCCAAAGGGCTTTTTCTGTAGTCCCTCTAGGAAACCAGAACTTTGTATCCGCTCAAATTAAGTTTGATTGCTTCCTATAAAGAGCGGTTTTCGGCTTTTTAGTGCTTGTTAAAGTAGGGGGGCTTTTTTCGTCCCTCGACTCAGTGAACTTTTCCCCAGTTCGATATAAGTTTCGTTGCTTCTCAGTAAGAGCAGGTTCGGCGATAAGGTCGAGCCTCAAAGATTCTCTAGGAAATAAATTTTCAAGAGAATCTAATTCGCAACGGTTACTAGTCGCTATTGTTGTTATTATAGAATCCAAAGGGCTTTTTCTGTAGTTCCTCGAAGAAACTTGAACTTTATAACAGCTCAAAATAAGTACATTGTTTCTCATGAAGAGAGCAGGCTTCGACTTTGTGGGGCTTTTAACTATAGAATTGAGGGCTTTTTTGTCCTTCAACTTAGTAAATTGTATCAAAATGTACAGTAATAAGCTGCCTGTATTCTAGTGATACTAAGGCTGTTTAGACTGTAATAAATTATATAAAATGAAGTTCTTTTATAGGAATTTACGAATAAGAATCATATAGCATTTGAATCGAATATGCTTGATATTTATGGCTTATTATGGTAAATTCACAAGTAAGGGGTGGAAAACGCTTTACGTGTAACTATATGTGTGTTTTTTATCACAAAGAAAGTGTAAGAGGAAGTAGATTTGATGGATTATCAGACTGGATCAGTCCGATTGATGGGAACGGTCATTGATATTCAAATTGCACATCCGAATGCTCAGCAGCTAGTCGAACAAGTCATTGAACAATTGAAACGGTATGAACATCGTTTTAGTGCGAATGATGCTAGTTCTGAGTTAATGGCAGTGAATTTAGCAGCTGGTAAGGAAGCGGTGCAGGTACATCCTGAGATATTTAATCTCGTGAAAATGGGAGTGGTACATAGCACGGCACCTGGTAGTCGCATGAATATTTGTATTGGCCCTGTCGTTCAAACGTGGCGGGTTGGGTTTAGTGATGCACGAGTACCCACTAAGGAAGAAATTCAAGAAAAGCTACTTTTAACCGATGTTTCAAAAGTTGAATTAGATGAAAAGGCGCAAACAATTTTTCTAAAAGAAGAAGGAATGCGGCTAGATCTAGGCTGTATCGCTAAAGGGTATATAGCGGATTTGATTTTTGATCAATTAAGCGCGCAAGGAGTTCAATCTGCGCTCATCAATCTCGGAGGGAATGTCCTTACGATGGGACCTGCTCTTCATAGAGAAGATGGAAATTGGTGGATTGGAATTCAAGACCCACAGTTACGACGGGGACAAAATGTTGCACTAATACCGATTCAAGGGGAATCGATTGTAACATCTGGAGTCTATGAACGTGTTCTAGAAGTGAATGGGAAAAAGTACCATCATATTCTAGATCCCAAAACAGGATATCCTGCAGAAACGGATGTTGCGAGCTTAACGATTGTCTCGAAGAAGTCGGTGGACTGTGAAATTTGGACGACACGACTCTTTGGAAAGAAAGCACATGAAATCTTATACGAAGTGGAACAAAACCCGTTAATCGAAGCGGTTATGATTTTAGAAGATGGTCGTATCTTATATACTTCAGGATTAGCTTCAAAGATTCAATTACTCGAAAGGAAGTACTCAAATGGTTAAATTAATCGGTTTAGTCGGAACGAACTCTAAAAAGTCAACAAACCGTCAACTATTACAATTCATTCAAAAACATTTTTCAGAACAAGCAGAAATTGAACTTGTCGAAATTAAAGACATTCCAATGTTCAATAAACCAACTCCTAAAGTAGTGCCTCAAGAAGCGTTGGAAATTGCTGATAAAATTGCTGCAGCTGATGGAGTCATTATCAGTACACCAGAATATGACCATTCTTGCCCAGCAGTATTAATGAACGCTTTAGCATGGTTATCTTATGGGATTTATCCATTATTAAACAAACCTGTTATGATTACAGGGGCTTCATATGGAACACTAGGCTCTTCTCGTGCACAATCTCAATTACGTCAAATTTTAGATGCACCAGAAATCAAAGCTCGTGTGTTACCTGGGGCTGAATTCTTACTAGGACATGCATTACAAGCTTTTGATGCTGAAGGAAATCTTTCAGATGCAGATACTGTTGAAAAATTGGAAAAGATTTTCGCAGATTACTTATTATTCATTGACATTACTAGCCAATTAGTTCGTGCCAACGAAGCGCGCGAAAAAGATGCAAAGAACTTCTCATGGGATAGTTCTAAAAAATAAGGAGTGACAGTAGAAAATGAAAATTATTGGTATCGTAGGATCAAATGCGGAATTCTCGCATAACCGTTTATTATTACAATTTATCGAAAAGAAATTCAAAGACTTATTCGATTTTGAAATCTTAGAAATTAAAGATATTCCAATGTTCAACCAAGACAATGATCAATCTAAGAGTTTTCCAGTACAATACATGTACAATAAATTAATCCGCGCGGATGGTGTGATTATTGCAACACCTGAACATAACCACACAATCCCAGCTGCTTTGAAGAGCACATTAGAATGGATGTCATTTAACTTACACCCATTTGAAAACAAACCTGTCATGATTATGGGAGCTTCTCACTATGACCAAGGAACTTCTCGTGCGCAAGTACATTTACGTAAGATCTTGGATGCTCCAGGGGTAAACGCATATGTATTACCAGGGAACGAATTCTTATTAGGAAAAGCAAAAGAAGCGTTTGACGAAGAAGGCAACATTAAGAATGAAGGAACTGTATCATTCTTACGTTCATGCTTAGAAAACTTCGTGAAATATGTGGAGGTTGTAAAAGTGTTACGCAAACCATTACCAACACCGCCAGAAGACTTAGACTGCACAAACCCAATTGCGACAACAGTTCAAGGGGTAGACCCAGATGATCCAGAATGGGTTGAAAAAGCAAGTGAAGTTGTTGGGGCAGCACAAGGAAACGACTATGTTCGCCTAGACCACGGTTTATTAACGGTTGACCAAATCGATATGTTCTTAAAAGCTTTACCATTTGAAGTAACATATGCTGATGACAACAACCAATTCTTGTACTATAACTTCAACAAACCAGCTAACAAGATGTTGGCTCCACGTGTGCCAGCTCAATCTGGTAACCGTTTAGGAACAGTTCACCCACCACGTACATTCAAGAATGTAGAATACCTTATTGCAAACCTACGTGCTGGTAACGTGGATTACTTCCGTACAATCGTTCCAAACACTCCACCAGAAATCATCAATGTACACAACTACCAAGCAATGTACTATCCTGATGGTTCTTACGCTGGAATTAATGAAATTGTATTTGACTTCAAACCATGGTTAGATTGGTACTTACAAACTACTGGTCAACGTTTAGTAAGTGCAAATGGGGCTGCACCAGTGGCAGACGCAACAAGTGGCGCTTCTAGCAGTAGTCATAGTGCACCTGCAGCAGACGCAACAAGTGGCGCATCTGATAGTGGAAACTCTGCACCTGCACAAGCGCAAGAAGTAGATGCAACAAGTGGTGCTTCTGAACATTAATCAATAGACTAATTGAATGTTGTGGAGTGGGAATGATTTCCCACTCCTTTTTTGATAGTGTGTTCACTAAAAGAAAGGGAAACCCTTTCAATAAAAAATCTGAAAAAATTAACTAAATTGTAACGTTCCTAGTATCCAATTGTGCTCCTTTTGAGATATAATAGTTATGAATTTAAGAAACGGAGAATAACAGTGGGATCTATGAATTATCAATCAATATCCTCTCAAGCAAGTTCGCACCCACAGCCTCCTAAGGATCAAGGAAAAAAACGGAGTGCGGCATTTGATGGCTTGAAAGGTTTTTTTATACTCGCAATTATTACATATTATTATTTTCAACATTTACTACCCGGTGGTTTTTTAGCGGTTAACGGCTTCTTAGTAGTTGGTGGTTATTTAACTTTTAGACATAATAAAAAGACATTTGCTGAAGATTATCGTGAACGGTTCCCTATCAAGAGCATGAAAAGAATGTTCTTTCCAATGCTGTTCATGATTATTGTGACAGTGGCCTTTCTATTTTTAGCAGCGCCACAAATGCTTTCCAATATCCGTGGGATGGCTTTATCAGCCTTAGCTTTTGTCAATAATGATTATCAACTGTTGAGTCAGCAATCTTATTTTGTTCAATCGGCCAACCCAAGTCCGTTTGTCCATTTATGGTATGTATCCCTTTATGTGCAGCTATTATTATTTGGTTATTTCCTACGCTGGCTCATGAAGAAATGGCATTTCCTTCGAATGCAAGAATTCGCATTACTCGCCCTATTAACACTAATTTCTGCAGTTGGGATGGCATTGCTCTACTGGTTTGAACAAGATCCTTCCCATGTTTACTATTTAGTATCTACACGACTATTTTCATTTACTTTAGGAGCGCTACTTAGTTACATGCATGAGGGTCGGTTGGTTCTTCCTGAACGTAAGGAAAGCCAAACAGTGATGAATGTGGCCAGTGTCATTTGTGTACTTGTCCTTGGATGGATGTTTACACAATTTTATGGAAATCAAGCAGAAGTCTATTATATGATCATGTTGCTATCCTCATTGGTGTTAACGATATTGATTTCACTTGCGATTCGAACAGGAGTTGGCCTTCACTATATCTTTATTTTCAAAGGGTTAACGTTCTTTGGAAAGAGAAGTTTCTCCTATTATCTATGGTTTTATCCTATCCATTTAATCGCACCAGAGTTTTTAAGAAGCGTTGAAAATCCTATCGTATCATTTGCCATTCAGTTCTTTGTGATTGCATTTCTGGCAGAACTAACCTATCAACTCTTTGAAAAAGAGAAGATTGTGTTGCCATTTGGCCAATCGCGCAGTCCATATAACTTGAAGACATATATGAAATCAAACTTACCAAAAGAATTGAAGCAATTTGGGTTAGCATTTTCGACGGTATATCTCGTATTGGCGATTTTTGCAGGAGTGGGATTTGCACAGGAAAAAAATCAAGCGAATGCCGTTCAAGAAGTGGAACAAAAAATTCGCGAAAATCAAGCTCTTCTAGAGCAATCGACTGCTGAGCCAACGACAGAAGGGACCACGACGATAGGCCCTGAAGCAAAAGCAAATGTTGAACAGCAAATTAAACGCGCTCCAATTACTTTTGTCGGAGATTCAGTACTATTAGCTTCCGCGAATAAATTACGTGAAGTATTTCCAAATGCGTATGTGGATGGAGAAGTGGGACGACAATTGTACTACAGTACACCAATCGTTCAAAAATTAGCGCAACAAGGAAAGTTAGCGCAGACCGTTGTCTTCCTTTTGGGGTCAAACGGAACGTTCTCTAGTGCACAGGTGGATGCCCTCATTGAAGCCGCAGGAAAACGAGAAATCTTCTTGGTCACTTCTGGTTATGAGATTAAATGGGCAAAAGATGTTAATGAGCAGTTGAAGGCTGCAGCAAAACGGTATTCGAATGTTCATATCATTGACTGGGGCATTTACGCCAAAGAGCATACAAAAGAATGGCTCTTCGAAGACGAAATTCATCCAAACGATACAGGAGCAGCAGAGTTAGCGAACCTTATCTTACAAGAAATGGTAAAATTAAAATTGCAATAAACGTTGAGACGACTCGAATGTTGAGTCGTCTTTTTTATTTTCTAAAAATATTTTTGAAAACGCTATTGACATTTAAGTGTACTAAGTGCATAATACAGTTAAAGGAAGTGTATTAACCGGTTAATACACTGAAAAGACATCAAAGAAAGGAGTTACTAATGATCGTATTTGATAAAAGAAGTCCGGTCTACGAGCAAATTATCGCCTATTTCAAAGCGGAAATTGCCTCCCACAGAATGGAAGCAGGCCAAGAGCTGCCGAGTCGGCGTGAATTTGCACAAACCATGCAAGTAAATCCCAATACGGTCCAACGTGCCTTTCATGAATTGGAGGTCATGGGGTTGATTACGACTGGGAATAATGTCATGAGTCGTGTGACAGAAGACGTAGAGCGGATTGAGCAACTAAAAGAAGAAATGTTGGATGAGGCGATTGGAAGCTTTACAGAAGCAATTAAGCCTCTCAATTTAACAGAAGAAGATGTTATCGAACATCTCAAAAAACAATTGTAAGGAAGGAGCGATACGATGTTAACGGTTCAAAATTTAAGTAAGAGATTTGGAAAGAAACAAGTGTTGAATGACATCTCATTTAATGCAAAAAAAGGAGAAGTGACGGCTCTCATTGGGGTCAACGGGATTGGGAAAACAACGATTATGAACTGCATTGCGGGACTATTGCCATTTGATAAAGGAAAAGTCTCAATCGATGATATGCCTGCACGTAAAGTGTTTGCGGAAAAGGTCAGTTACATTACGGATAGTTCGATTATTTCGCCAGACCAAACAGTGAACGAAGCGATTGATTTTATGCGCACGTTCTATCCAAACTGGGATCGTCAAAAGGAAAGCCATTTATTAGACTTCTTCCATTTGAATTTAAAGGATGAAGTAAGATCACTCTCGAAGGGGAATGTCGCTAAACTGAACTTGCTTCTAGGGATGGGGCTGGATACAGACTACATCTTGATGGACGAACCATTTTCAGGGATCGATGTGTTTACCCGTGAAGAGATTGCGCGTGTGTTTACGAGCGACCTACTCGATGGTCGTGGCGTGTTGATTACAACGCATGAAATTAATGATATTGAGTATATCATCGACAAAGCAGTACTCCTCAACGAAGGAAGCGTTGTGAAGGAATTCTATCCAGAACAAGTGCGTGAAGAAGAGGGCAAATCAATTGTCGATGTGATGAGGGAGGTATACTTACCATGAAGAAAGTCATCAATTTAACGCTTTATAATATCGGCCAAGCGAAAGGATTCATTCTCGTGGTGGCATTGCTTCAAATCTTATTGCAACTAGGGTTGAAGGTAAAGACACTTGCAACGACTGGGTTACTAACCAAAAAATTACTCGTTGTGAGTCCTGATATCGTGAAGCAAGTCGCTTTGGACCAACTCTCAATTGGCCTTCCAGTGTTCTTTGCAGGGACAGCGATTCTGGTTTACGCGGCAGTGATTTGGTCGAGGGAATGGAGTAGCAAAGGGTCATTCATTTACCGCCTACTCATGCTTCCAGGGTCACGTTTTGGAATCTACTGGGCTAAATTATTAACGATTCTTGTGATTACGTTCTTTTTACAAGCTGTTCAAGTAGTTGGAGTATTCTTAAACTACTACCTCACAAGCTTCTTTATTCCTGAATTTGCACAATATCACATCACACCGTGGTCACTCGTGACAAACTCTATGGCGATGCCGCTTCTAGTACCACAGTATGCGGTAGAGTTTCTTCTCATTTTGACTATGGGGATAGCGCTCATCGTAACGGTCTTCCAACTCGCGATTCTTGTTGTTGGGGTTGAGAAAAAGGGATACGTTCGTAAGGTAACTTCGGTAGTTCTCTACATTCTAGTTGCTGTTGTGGTATTCACGCTGATTATGCGTACGCAATTTGTGGTTCGTTTAATTGGAAATGAAGCGATGGTCTTCTTAATCGGTAGTATGCTCATTTGGATTGTTCTAAATATGCTACTCAGCGATTATTTATTAAATCATAAGGTTAGTGTGTAAGGAGGGGTTATCATGAAATCAAGTAAATTTGCAACAGCAGTATTTGTCTTTAGTGGACTGGTGTTTCTAGCGACAGCTGGGCACGCAGTGTATCAAGAAGTGAAGCCTGCTCCGGTATCGATTCAATTAACCGATGAAGAGAAAAAATTAGTCGACGGAGCAACGTTTGAGATGTCGTATTCCACAGATGATTTAACATCGTCTAAGGGCGCAGAGTATGCACTTTTAGATGGAAACGTAAAACGGGTTGGCTTTAGCGATAATGCCTACAGCTTCCAAACGAAAAAGAGATTAGCAGATTTTTCTTTCACAGAGCGCCCAAATTATAATAGTTTGGTGGCGTTTAAAGGGTATGACCTGCTATACGGTATGAGCTATAGCTTTGATAGTACAACAGATCCAAAAGTGCAGTTTAGTATTATCAACAAAGAAACAAAGAAGATTACATCGGGTACGATTCCGATTTCTAAAGACGTACGCGGGGACAAATATCATTTAACACCTGATGTCGCATTCTATAGAAAAGGCAATACGGTGTATGGAGTAATACCGATGCCTGAGTCTGAAAATAGAGGGTCGAAAGCACCAAGCTATTCCTTCGTAACATTTTCTGTGAACTTAGAGACGGGGACAACCACTCCGGCAAAACGAGTGAAGTTACCAGAGGAGATTGCTTCGATTGCGTGGGGAGAAGCCAAGAGTTCTCGAATGTATGACCCGCAAGTTCTTCTCTTTAAGAGTATGTATGCAAGAGATGAAAAATTCCGCTTAATGACTTTTGATGCAGAGACTGAGAAGTTTACAGAAATCACACCTGAACAAGGCATGAGTGCGACACATTCGATTCTATACACAGTAGAAGACAAAGCGTATATTGGAATGGCAGATGAGGTACCTGTATTCACTGGGTCGGATACGTATGTGAAAGCAAGTGAGCGCAAAAATAACGAAACAAAATATTATGTGCTTAATGCAGGTTCGCAAAAACTAGAAGAAGCCTTCACAACAGAAACAGATGTCTATGCGCCACAAGTGTACTTAAATAAAGGCAATCTTGTGATGGTGACTCTTGTCGACGGCAAACCAACGCTACGTGTACAATCGATGCAAACAAAAGAGATCCTTCTATCGAAGACAATTGATGTGAAAGACGATGTGTTCTTTATCGATACACGTATGTACGGCATGATGCGTATGAAATAAAAAATCGTACTAAAAAAGCGTTCGACCATTGCGGTGAACGCTTTTTATGATGGTTAATTTTCTTGCTTTTTAAGATGTGGATTAGGGAGTATATGGTTCACACCTATTGCAATAACGGCTCCAATTAAAGTATCTAGAATCCTTTGAACGGCGTATCCAACATTCTCTGCTGCTTCGATATTAAAGAAGATTACTAAGAAAGTAGCGCAAGAGTTAATGACTCCTGTTTTATTAAATTGATTACAGAATAAAATGATGAGGACAATTCCAATCGGTGCCAAAAGTAAATCCGTATATTGTGGGTAGGGAAGGTGGTAGCGCAATTGTAAAAGGATGATTGCAATCACTCCACCAGTAGAGTTTCCAATAAATCTGGACAGAGCGAACTTAAATGTTTGTTGATGGTCGACTCTTAAACTAAAAATAGCCGAAAGCGCTGCTAGCATAGGAGAACCACGATGTAACACACGAAAGAGTACTACACAGATGAATACAGAGATACTCGTTTTTAACGTTCGAAGACCGATATGAAATGGATTGTTCGAAGATTGTGGCATGGAATCACCTCTTTTCAAAGATACTGACTATTATAATATAGTTGATTCAAAAATGGTAGATTATTGTATGTTGCACCTAAAAGGTGTAAAATAGCATTAGAGGTGATTTATATGCATGAAGCATTTGTAGCAATTGTTGTCAATGCAGTTAAAGAAAGATATGTGTCGGAAAAAGCGTTTTACGCGGATGAGTTAGGGATTAGCGCCCAAAGTTGGCTCCGTTGGAAGAATGGAGAACGCGGTTTAAAGGCGGAAAATATGCAGAAGGTATCGAGACTCTTTACGGATTATGAATGGATGCTCGTTCATAAGGTCGCTCGTAATGCGGAAGTATTGCCAGAAGTGGCTTCAGATCCAGTGGCAGAATATTTACGACTAAAAGTGCAAATCGCGAGCCGTTGGATTCATCAAGAAAATGTGCGTGTTGACTGGAATAGTGCGGCAGTTCGTAAGGGAAAATTCAAAGAAAATATTACGATTTTACGTATCGCAACCAATTATGGTTATTGGAGTTATCAAGATATTATTGAAATTCGTATTGCCGGAATTATGCATCCACGAATTGGAACCAAGAAACAGGCTCTGTTAGAGTGGTTACATGATGAAGAGGCACAACAAAAATATTTAGAATATGGGAAAAATGTCTTTGTACCAAATTCTGATTCCGATTCAAGAGAACTTGAGGAATCATAGCGAGATTAAGGGGATACTCTCTTAGAAATAAGGGGGTATCCATTTTTTTATAGGTCATTTTATGATAAAATTGGAAGATGAGAAAGTGGTGAAACTGTGGCGAAAAGAAAGAAAAGAAAAATAAAATGGAAGTTTCGTCTGAAAGAGTGGATGAAGTCTCTCTCCAAGATGACGGCTTTAATCATTGTAGCTGTGACTAGTGTGTTATTAGCTGGAACTATCACGTGGTTCTCCGACCATAAACAAGAACAAAAATCAGAAACTTCTATCCAAGATTCTTTCTTACAGGCAATCGTCCCTGCGGCACAAGAAGCCTATAGAGACTATGGTATCTTGCCAAGTGTCAGCTTGGCCCAAGCTATTTTAGAGTCTAATTGGGGAGAAAGCTTATTAGCAAGTAAATACTATAACCTATATGGGGTGAAAGGCTCACAGAATCAACCAAATGTCGTTTTAGAAACTGCAGAGTATGTAAACGGAACATGGATTACGATTAATGGACGGTTTCGCGTGTACGATAGTTGGGCAGACTCCGTTTTAGCGCATGCCCAATTATTAGCAAATGGAGTCGATTGGAATCCAACGCTATACCATAAAGTACTAGGAACTAGAAATTATAAGCAAGCAGCTCAGGCGCTGCAAGAAGCAGGATATGCCACAGACCCAACTTATGCAGAGAAGTTAATTCAAATGATTGAGCAGCATCAGTTGTATCAATATGATCAATTTCCAAAAGAAGAGACAACCGTTTCTGTGAGAAGAGGATCGTAAGAAGAGATAAGAATCAAGCACTAAAAGGAGTGAAATGACCATGAGTCAATTATTACCAGGATCTATCATCGGAATCATTGGTGGAGATGAACAAGTAAACTCAGTAGCCTTAGCGGCAAAGAAGATGGGCTTTATTGTTTATAGCTATCATCAATCTGAAGAAGCAGCTGTTTCAGTTGCGGAATACGAGGTGGTCTCCTCTTATAAAGACAAAGTGGCATTGAGCGACTTTTCAGAAAAAGTAGATACTATTTTGCTTTTGACGAATTTAGTGCCGATGGATATTTTATATGCACTTAGCGGGGAAACACGCTATTATCAATCGTTTGATTTAGCAGAAATTTCTCAAAATAAAACCGTAGAAAAACTATTCTTGGAAGAACATGCGATTAATGTGGCACCCTATAGCTTAGTGACTCATATTGGTGAGTTGCCAACATTATTGCAAAGTATCGGGTTGCCTGCTTATTTAGAAAGTAATGAAACGCAACATCGCATAGAAGAACGGTTAGAGCTCTATGATCAAGATATTGATGAACGCATTCTCAATAAGATTGAAGCAAGCCCTTGTATGCTTACGGCATTTGTACCTGCACAGCGTCATTTTACAGTAACGGTTGTCCGTGACTATGAAGACCGTGTGATGGTGTTACCGATTACGGAAGATGTCATGATTTCTGGAAAATTAAAATACAGTATTGCTTCACGTCGAATGAATCCAGAATGGGTCCAAGAATTGAAGAAGATTGCTTTTAAAGTTATTGACAATTTATCAGGATCAACGATTCTTTCGATTCAAGTGATGATGGGAAATAACGGAATTTTCTATGTCAATTCAATTAATCAATTACCGCTCGTGCAACAACAATTTAGTAATCGACTTATTGGACATGGACTATCAGAGATTCTTGTTCGTGTGGCTACAGGATTGCCAATTGAAGCAAAACCGTTACAAGAAGAAGTGATTCTTGTACCGATTTACAAATCAATGATGGAAAAAGCAGGGTTATTAACATTACTGAAGCCACATTGGGAGTTTGAATTTTTCCAACTTCCACCAAAACACGAAACGGATATCCTTGGAGTGATACGTTTAAGTGGTCATTCTAGTGTGGATTTACTCGGAGAAATTGAGGTTTCAGATTTATTCTTTAATATTCAGTAGGAAAGCAAGGAAAGGATAGAGTAGTGAAGAGTTCAAATGAGTTAGTGCAGGGAATGAACCCTCGCCAAAAAGAAGCGGTCATGCATACGCAAGGGCCTCTGTTAGTCATGGCCGGAGCAGGCAGTGGGAAAACGCGTGTATTAACGCATCGCATGGCCTATATTTTGGCAGAAGAAACGGTACAGCCGTGGAATATTTTAGCGATTACCTTTACCAATAAAGCCGCTAACGAGATGAAAGAGCGTGTAGCTGCTCTTGTGGGTGAGCAGGCCAAAGAAATGTGGGTTTCGACGTTCCACTCCATGTGTGTGCGAATCTTGCGTCGCGATTGTGAGCGAATTGGCCTAGCAAAATCATTTACGATTATTGATTCTGGAGATCAACAATCAGCGATGAAACGAATCATGCAAAAGTTGAATATTGATTTAAATCGTTATGATGCACGTTTTATTTTAGCTAATATTAGTTATGCAAAAAATCATTTTGAAGATGCAGAAACATATGCAAAGAATCATTTGGAATATTCCAGTCAAGTGACTGCCAAATGCTACAAAGAATATCAAGCAGAAATGCAAAAAAATATGACGGTGGATTTTGATGACCTTATCATGTTGACCGTTAAGTTATTCAAAGAACACCAGGATGTGTTGGATTATTATCAACAAAAATTCCATTACATTCATGTAGATGAGTATCAAGATACAAACTACGCGCAATACCTATTGGTGAAAATTCTCGCAGATAAATTCAAGAACATCTGTGTTGTAGGGGATGCCGATCAAAGTATTTATGGCTGGCGTGGAGCGAATGTGGAGAACATCTTGTCATTTGAACAAGATTATCCTGATGCCAAAGTTGTTCTTCTTGAACAAAATTACCGTTCGACAAAAACGATTTTAAAAGCCGCAAACCAAGTAATTGAAAACAATTCGAATCGCAAACCAAAAGAGCTGTGGACAGAGAATGAGCCTGGAGAGAAAATTACTTACTATTGTGCACAAACGGGGTATGATGAGTCTCGTTATGTGATGTCTACGATTCAGAGAATGGTTAATTTTGACGGCTACGACTATAGCGATTTTGCGGTACTTTATCGTAGTAATGCGCAATCTCGTACGGTAGAAGAAGATTTATTAAAAGCGAATATGCCTTTCAAGATGGTTGGGGGTCAACGATTCTATGACCGTATGGAAATTAAAGACCTTCTTGCGTATTTACGTTTATTAGTGAATCCTACTGATGATTTTAGCTTTAGGCGAGTCATTAATACGCCTAAACGTGGTATTGGTGGAAAGAGCATTGAGAAGCTCGCACTGTTTGCTGAGACGCATAGTTTCTCGCTTTTAGAAGCAGCAGCAAGTCCGTTGAATGGTATTTCTGGGAAAGCAGGGAAAGGCTTAGCCGATTTTGCTCAACTAATTGCAGACCTAACGAAGATACAAGAATTTGTTTCATTAACGGATTTGATTGAAGAAGTGATGACAAAGTCAGGGTATATTACGGCTCTTGAACATGCTCATACAATGGAAGCAGATGCACGAATTGATAACATGCGCGAATTGCTTTCTGTAGCAAAAGAGTTTGAAGAAAATCGCTTTAATTCACAAGCGGAAGGTAGTCCTCTTGTTCAATTCTTGACGGATTTATCGTTAGTAACAGATATGGAGAGTGAAGAAGACAATAGCTCTTCTCATATTACATTGATGACCCTACATGCGGCTAAAGGATTGGAGTTCCCCGTTGTCTTTCTGATTGGGATGGAAGAGGGAATCTTCCCATCGAGAAGAACTTTGCAAGAAGGCCGCGAGGAAGAAGAACGCCGTTTAGCATATGTGGGAATTACCCGTGCAGAGAAAAAACTCTTTATGACACGTGCGTACTCACGATTGCTTTATGGGAAGACACAAAATTATCGAGAATCTCGTTTTATGCAAGAAATCGATGATAGCCTTCTTCAAAAAGAGGGTGAATCTGTGAGTGATTCGTATTATTCAAGTAGTTTTTATTCAAAACCAACGACGTCTTCATATGGAGTACGTCAGCAATCAAACACTACATCAACGACTGGAGGAGGTCTTTTTGATCGCTATCGATCAACAGGACAAGCTTCTAGCGGAAGTTATTTACAAAAGAAACAAAAGACACCAGCGCGTATTCAACGTGCAGGCAAGTCTCAAACCTCGAGTTCATCGTCAACAGATGGCTGGACTGTGGGTATGAAAGTGTCGCATAAAAAATGGGGAACAGGAACTATTGTCCGTATTACGGGTGAAGGAGACCGTCAAGAGATTGACGTGGCCTTTGCAGGAATGGGCATTAAACGACTTCTTGCAAGTTTTGCCCCAATCGAAAAAATCGAAGAATAGAGGATGAAGATGAGTACAACGATTCAACAAAGAATTGAAGAACTAAAAGAACAATTAAATCGTTGGAGTCATGAGTATTATGTGGAAGATAAGCCAACTGCGACCGATGCGGAGTACGACAAGGCATACCATGAACTAGTGGCGCTTGAAGTTGAACATCCGGAATTCGTGACAGCTGATTCCCCTACGCAACGGGTCGGTGGAGAAGTGCTGGATCAGTTCCAGAAGGTGACACACACGAATCCGATGCTCAGTCTTTCAAATGCTTTCTCAAAACAAGATTTGGAAGAGTTCGATGTACGTCTTCGTAAACTAACGAACCGTGCGATTGAATATGTGTGTGAATTGAAAATTGATGGGCTCTCGATTGCGTTGACGTATCAAGACGGGCAGCTTGTACTCGGGGCTACTCGGGGCGATGGAACGACTGGGGAAGATGTAACGGGGAATGTCCGCACAATTAAATCTGTGCCCCTTTCCCTCAAAGAACCGTGGAATATTGAAGTGCGTGGCGAATGTTATATGCCAAAGAAATCTTTCGTGGCATTAAACAAAACGCGTGAAGAAGAAGGACTTGAAGTCTTTGCCAATCCAAGAAATGCAGCGGCAGGGAGTCTTCGTCAGCTTGATCCAAAGATTGCGGCAAAGAGAAACCTATCCGTATTTCTATATAGCAGTCCAAGTGTGGAGGAACTGAATGTCTCTACGCAAGAAGAGCTATTAGAGAAAATGGCAGAGATTGGCTTTGTGACAAATCCTGAGCGCTTAAAATGCCAAACGATTGACGAAGTATGGAATTACATCGAGACGATTACAGCAAAACGCCAAGATTTACCGTATGACATTGACGGTATGGTGATTAAGGTGAATGACTTTGCTGCACAAGAAGATATTGGATTTACGGTGAAAGCACCTCGTTGGGCGATTGCGTATAAATTCCCAGCAGAAGAAGCGCAAACGGTTGTACGTGATATTGAATGGACAGTGGGTCGAACAGGCGTGGTAACGCCAACGGCTGTAATGGATCCCGTTCAACTAGCAGGAACAACGGTGCGCCGTGCAAGCTTGCATAACATCGATTTGATCAAAGAGCGCGATATTCGTCTAGAAGACACCGTTGTGATTCATAAGGCGGGAGATATTATTCCAGAAGTCACACGCGTGATTTTAGAAAAACGTCCTGCAACAAGTCAGCCATACGAGTTTCCAACAACCTGCCCAGTTTGTCATGCAAAATTAGAACATCTGGAAGAAGAAGTGGCGATTCGTTGTTTGAATCCAAAATGTCCAGCCCAACTCACTGAGGGGATGAGCCATTTTGTTTCTCGAAATGCCATGAATATGGCGGGAATAGGGCCACGTGTTATTAACCAATTATTTGAAGAAGAATTGGTATTGGATGTGGCAGATTTTTATCAGTTAACACTGGAGCAATTGCTCAAACTTGATAAGATTCAGCAAAAGAGCGCAGAAAATATTCTGGAGGCCATTGAAAAGAGTAAATCGAATTCATTGGAACGGTTATTAACAGGACTGGGAATTCGTCATGTTGGATCAAAAGCCGCAAAAGAGTTAGCACAACATTTTCAAACAATGGAAGCTCTACAAGCAGCAAGTGTGGAACAATTGTTGGAAATTGATGGGTTAGGTGCTATTATTGCTTATAGTGTAAAAACTTATTTTGAACAACCTTCTGTTCAAGAACTAATTCAGGAATTAAAAGATAGTGGCGTGAATATGTCCTACCTTGGAGTTAAAAAAGACGATTCGGCAGCTTCTGGACACGTACTCAGTGGGAAGACGGTCGTTTTAACGGGAACATTAGAACAACTAACAAGACAAGATGCAAAAGAAAAACTCGAGGCACTTGGAGCCAAAGTGACAGGCTCTGTTTCAAAGAAAACAGATGTCGTGATTGCAGGGCATTCTGCTGGAAGTAAGCTCACAAAGGCAAACGAATTAGGAATCGCTGTATGGAGCGAGCAACAATTTCTTGAGTCTTTAGCATAGAAAGGATATCGCATGAAACAAAAATTACGTTTGGGACTACTCGGAGTGATGAGCGTAGTCGCTCTTGCTGGATGTGCAGATGTCACAAAAGCACCGCAACAAAGTACCAATTCTAAAAATGATTCAAATACGAAAGTGGTTCAATCCACAACGAACCAACTCTCTAATGACTTCTACCGCGCGTTGATTACAAACGGAAAGTATCAAGTAAGCCAAAATCGTGGTGCAACACTGAGTCTGAATACAGGATATAATTTAAAGAATTTTGAAACGGGATTAATTGATTTATCTAGAAGTGTATTTCCAACCAATCAGTACTTCTTTAGAGAAGGTCAAGTGATTGATGCCAACACTACTGCCAAATGGATTGCTCGTCAAAGTGATAAAAATCCTGATGGACTCAATCCGGCTGAGAATGGAGATAATTCTCCAACGGGTAGAGCTCCGATTTATCTAGCACAAATTCTAGAGCAAGATTACATGATTCAAACAGAAAATAACTTTGAATTAGGTGGAATTAGTATTGGTCTTGCGATGAATAGTATTGATTACTATACCAATGACGGAAAAGATGCTGAGACAGAAATTTCCAATGATACTATGATAGCGCAGGCTAAAACAATGGCGAATACAATTTTGACAAGATTACGTCAAAATGATGCTCTAAAAGCAGTGCCGATTGTATTTGCAGTTTTTCGCCAAACGTCTAAAGATGACTTAGGCGGTGGTGTTTATGTATTAGAGGCAACGTCAGTCGAAGGAACGGAAATCACTAACTGGACCGTTGTAAACCAAAAAGTGGTTGTCCTTCCATTAGTGAATCAGTCTGCAACGGAAGAATCTACAGCCTTTGAAAACTTCAGAACAGAAGTACAAAACTTCTTCCCGAACTTATCTGGAGTCACTGCACGAGTGATGTATCAAGACAATGTCGCGAAGAAAATGGTTGTAAGTATTATGACGCAATTCTATGGAGAGTCTGAGATTATTGCATTTGCCCAACACGTAACCGATGTGGCGAATAAGTACTTACCAAAGACAATGCCAGTCGAAGTACGAATTAGTTCAATCAACGGTATTGAAGCGTTCCTATTACAAGATAAGACACAAGGAATCTTTACGTACCATATTTTTGACTAGCGTAAATTAAAGGAAATCATTCTAAGAAGTAACAATTGAAAGTGAGGAGACAGCATGGCCATTGAGGAGAAAGAAGTAAGACACGTTGCAAAACTAGCAAAGCTTGAGTTTGCGGACAATGAAATTCTCCATTTTACAGAACAAATGAGTGATATCATTGACATGGTTGAACAATTAAATGAAGTAGATACGACAGGTATTCCTGTAACAACACATGGATATCCATTAGTAAACGTAATGCGTGAGGATACCCCTGAAAAAGGAACAGACCGTGACTTATTAATGCGTAATGTAAAAACAAGCGAAGATGGATTTATTCAAGTGCCTGCAATCATGGGCGAAAACGAGGAGGGTGAAGCATGAGTATTATTGAAAATAAAACATTAGTTGAGCTTCACGAAGGCCTTCGTAATAAAGAATTCACTTCTGTGGAATTAACAAAGGAAACATTCGAACGTATCCATGCTTTAGACCCTAAAGTTGAAGCGTTCGTGACATTAAATGAAGAAGAAGCACTGCAACAAGCAGCCGCTGCTGACGAAAAAGGTTACAGCGAAGAAGCTTCAATGCAAGGTCTTCCAATCGGAATTAAAGACAACATTGTGACTCGCGATCTTTTAACAACTGCTTCAAGCCGTATGTTAGAAGACTTCAACCCAATTTACGATGCGCATGTAATGGAATTGTTAAAAGCAGAAGGTGCAGTGAACGTTGGGAAACTAAACATGGACGAATTTGCCATGGGTGGTTCCACAGAAACTTCTTACTTCAAGAAAACAAAAAACCCATGGGACTTAACAAAAGTACCTGGTGGATCTTCAGGTGGTTCTGCTGCAGCAGTTGCTTCGGGTGAAGTACTAGCTGCACTAGGTTCTGATACAGGGGGGTCTATCCGCCAACCTGCAAGTTTCACAGGTGTTGTTGGGATGAAACCAACATATGGCCGTATTTCTCGTTACGGTTTGATTGCTTTTGCGTCAAGCTTAGACCAAATCGGACCATTTACACGTACGGTTCAAGATAACGCCTTAGTATTAAGTGCGATTTCTGGATATGACCACCGTGATTCAACAAGTGTACCAAAAGAAGTGCCTGCTTACCATAAAGGATTAACAGGCGACATCAAAGGAATGCGTATTGCGTTGCCAAAAGAATATTTTGCAGAAGGCGTGGATCCTGAGGTTCAAGCTGCTGTATTAAAAGCAGCTGACCAATACCGTGAAATGGGTGCTGTCGTTGAAGAAGTGAGCTTACCTCACTCTAAATACGGAATTCCAGCGTACTATATCATCGCTTCATCTGAAGCTTCTTCGAACTTACAACGTTTTGACGGAATCCGTTATGGTCACCGTTCAAATAATGTTGAAACGTTAGAAGATGTTTATGTGAAGAGCCGTTCTGAAGGATTCGGAATGGAAGTCAAACGTCGTATCATGCTTGGAACATTTAGCTTAAGTTCTGGCTACTACGATGCTTACTTCAAGAAAGCTGGTCAAGTACGTACCTTAATCAAACAAGATTTTGCAAAAGTATTTGAAAACTATGATTTAATTTTAGGGCCTGTAACGACTTCTGCAGCATTTGGATTAGGCGCACACAGTGATGACCCAATCGCAATGTACATGGCGGACTTATTAACAGTTCCTGTAAACTTAGCTGGGCTACCAGCGATTTCAGTTCCTGCTGGCTTCACAAATGAAGGGCTACCAGTCGGAATTCAATTAATCGGAAATTACTTCCAAGAAAAAACAATTTACCAAGCAGCGTATGCATTTGAACAAGCAAATGATTACTACTTACGCCGCCCACAATTATAAGGAGGAACAATGACATGAACTTTGAAACAATTATTGGTTTAGAGTGCCACGTTGAATTAAAAACTGATTCAAAAATGTTCTCTCCATCACCAGCACATTTCGGTGCAGAACCAAATACAAATACAAACGTGATCGACTGGGGATATCCAGGGGTGCTTCCTGTCGTGAATAAACGCGCGTTAGAATTCGGGATGCGTGCTGCTCTTGCGTTGAACTGTACGATTTCTCAAGATACAAAATTCGACCGTAAAAACTATTTCTACCCTGATAATCCAAAAGCGTACCAAATCTCTCAATTCGATTACCCAATTGGTCATGATGGCTGGATTGATATCGAAGTAGAAGGACAAACAAAACGCATTCGTATTGAACGTGTTCACCTTGAAGAAGATGCGGGTAAAAATACGCACGGAACAGACGGATTCTCTTATGTGGACTTAAACCGTCAAGGAACTCCACTGATTGAAATCGTGTCAGAAGCAGATATGCGTTCACCTGAAGAAGCCTATGCGTACCTTGAAGCACTTCGCCAAATTGTTATGTTTACGGGTGTTTCTGACGTGAAGATGGAAGAAGGTTCAATGCGTTGTGATGCGAACATTTCAATCCGTCCTTATGGTCAAGAAAAATTTGGGACGAAAACAGAGTTGAAAAACTTAAACTCATTTAACAATGTACGTAAAGGATTAGCGTTCGAAGAAGTTCGTCAAGCGAACGTCCTACGTAGTGGAGGAGAAATTCTTCAAGAAACACGTCGCTTTGATGATGCGACGGGTCAAACAATCTTAATGCGTGTCAAAGAAGGTTCAAGTGACTACCGTTACTTCCCAGAACCAGACCTACCAAACTTCCATATCTCAAATGAATGGATTGAAGAAGTGCGTGCTTCTATTCCTGAAATGCCAAGCAAACGTCGTGAACGTTATGTGAGCGAATTTGGCTTACCAGAATACGATGCAATGGTATTAACCTTAACAAAAGAAATGTCTGATTTCTTCGATGCAACAGTTGCAGCTGGTGCGGATCCTAAACAAGCTTCAAACTGGTTAATGGGTGACATTTCAGCACACATGAACAGCAAGAAATTAGAATTGAAAGACTTGAAGTTAACGCCAGAAAGCTTAGCAGAAATGATTCAATTAATCGCAGACGGAACTATCAGTTCGAAATTAGCGAAGAAAGTCTTCTTGTTATTAGCAGAAGAAGGCGGAACTGCAAAAGGCGTTGTTGAAAAACACGGTATGGTTCAATTGAGTGATCCTGCTCAGTTATTACCGATTATTCAAGATGTGTTGGCTAACAATGCGCAGTCTATTGAAGATTTCAAGAATGGTAAAGACCGTGCTGTTGGATTTTTAGTTGGGCAAATCATGAAGCAAACAAAAGGAAAAGCAAACCCTGGCGTTGTAAACCAACTATTACAACAAGAGCTAGCGAAATACTAAAATATATGTTTGATGGCTTCGAAATTTTTCGGATTCTTTTTTGGGGGTTCGAATCCTTACGGATTGCTGTTATAAAAACTGTTATGAGGTACCGGTTCGAGCCTATGGTCTCTCACCTTTAAAGCCTCAAAGAGGGCGTAGGGAAAAATTTCCTTACGCCCTCTAATTCGCATTTAATACGAATTCCCATAACTGTTTTTATAACATCCGTAAGGTTCTCCCACCCCAAAAAAGGTCCTCAAAATTCTCTGCCATCAAAGACTTTTTTGAATTCACCAATCTTTTTAAGATTGTGGGTTGCAACGAGGAGTTTGCTTGCCCCTTAGAAATTCAAAGAAGGTTGGATGGAGAAGAATGAGGTTGGGTGCGTTGTTGTTTGTTTACAAGACAACTACATTAGAATTTGTAAGGTTCTTTACCCTCAAAAAGGAGTTCAGAATTCTCCACCATCAAAAGTTTTATGAATTTAGAAACCTTTTGGAATTGGGGGTTAGCGCGGAGTTTGCTTGCCCGCTAAAAATCCAGGAGAGTGAAGAAAGAAGATACAGGCAGAGAGGAGGATGGAATGTGAAGTTAACGATTGAAACGGTTCTGACTCAAGGTGGGAAAACGATGAAACAGCGGATGCTTGCGGATGCGACGCGTCTTCGTAAGGACGCTGGTTTTGTGCTTAGTTATGTAGAGGATGAGACGAATACGCGTGTGAAAGTAGAAATCGATACAACGGGGGAAGTGCCGCATGTGACACTCCATCGTCATGGCGATGCGCGGAGTAAAATGGAGTTTAATCAAGGAAAGGCGACTAAAGGGATTTACGAATTAGGTGCTAGTCGTCAAATGCATTTTGATATTTTGACAAAGCAACTTCACGTAGAAGAGACAGAAAATACAGTGATAGTCGTTCTTGAATATGAGTTATTCCAACAAAGACAGCTGATTACACGTTCGCTAGTAACGTTCCATTTGCAAACTGGGGAAAATGCATAAAAAATCGCTCTAAAGTAGCACATTATGAAGAATCTGTGCTATACTGTGTAAGATGAATTGGAAAGGATGTGTAACCATTGGAATTAAATAAACTTGATGGTATTAACAAAAACGAATTATCAATGGTCGAAGTAGCGCATGCTATTTTAGAAGATAAGAATGAAGTTATTGAATTCAATCAATTATTAGTAGAAATCCAAGAATACATGGAATTAAGCGATGAAGCGTTGGAATCACGTATGGCACGTTTCTATACAGACTTAAATATCGACGGAAGCTTTATCTCACTTGGGGATAACCGTTGGGGATTACGTGCTTGGTATCCAATCGATTCTATCGATGAAGAAATTGCAACTTCTATGGAAGATGAAGAAGTGAAGAAACCTCGTAAGAAACGTAAGAAAGTCAATGCATTCGGTAGCGATGACCTTATCGACTACAATGATGATGATCCTGAAGATGAAGAACTTCTTGACGATGAAGACTTAGATGAGGATGACTTAGAAGACGATATGGACGTTGAGTTAGACGATGATGCAGAAGATGAAGATGAAATTGATGCATATCGTTCTGATTTAAACGAACTAGGTGCTGATGAAGATATCGAAGATGAAGCAAGTGCCGAAGAAGACCTTATGATTATCGACGATGAAGATGCCGAAGACTCTGAATTCGAGGACGAAGAAGAGTAAAATTAGAAACTTTTCAAAATAAATGGTGCAACTTATGAAAAAAAGTCTTCATAAGTTGCACTTTTTTATGAAAAATGGTGTATAATAGATTTGATGATGATAAATTTGGAGGAAATTCATTGAAAAAGCAATTCAGTAAAATATTTGATATTACATTCTTGAAATTTATTATCGTTGGTATTATAAACACATTGTTTGGAATGGCAATTATGTTTTACTGCTATAACGTACTAGATTTGGGGCACTGGTTCTCTTCAGCGATGAACTACTTATTTGGAGGAATTCTTAGTTACTTCCTTAATAAAAAGTACACATTTGAAGTGAAGGAAACTAGCCAAAAAGCCATTATCAGATTCGCGATTAACTTGACCGTATGTTATTTAATAGCGTATGGGGTTGCGCAACCATTAGCCTTGTATCTTTTCCAAGGAGCAGGAGAAAAATTACAAGGAAATATCGCGCTCGTGATTGGTATGGGCTTGTACGTATTATTAAATTACGTGGGACAACGTTTTTGGGCATTCAAACAAGAAGAAATAATTGAATCAGAAAAAGGAATGGAGGACTAAGATGAAATCTTTCTATAAAAAACTAATTGTGTTTATTGCGATGATTGGATGGGCTGTTCTTGGCCTAACTATTATGAAACCAGTAAACGCAGCAACTGTAACACCAACAGTGTCAAACTTAAAAGCTCAGGCAAGTGGACAAAAAGTTACGTTTTCATTTGACTGGGATTTAACAG
>CAURBR010000011.1:0-55998 GCA_963523415.1 uncultured Streptococcus sp.
TCGTTGTTGTCGTTGTCGCTGGCGCTTCCGTCGTCGTTGTTGTCGTTGTCGCTGGCGCTTCCGTCGTCGTTGTTGTCGTTGTCGCTGGTGCTTCAGTCGTTGTTGTTGTCGTCGTTGTAGTAGTAGTTGTTGTTGTCGTTGTTGTCTCAGCTTTATTGACAATTGTCTTACGAGCTACTTTGCTTGCATCAAAATCTGCCGCGTTCACGATGACATCATTTTCTAACAACTGGAATCCTGAAGGAGCTTTTGTTTCACGGATAATATACTCGTCACGTAATAGATTCGATACTTTAGCAGTACCGTCAGCTCCAGTCACTAAATTACCAACTGTTTTTCCAGTAACTTTACGAATAACATCAAATTCCGCATTGGCTAACGCTTTTCCGTCGTCACCTCTTTTTTCAATGGCGATTTCGAAAGTATAGCCATCAGCCGAACCACTCGCTGTTTGATAAACATATGGTAATTCTTTTGCATCAATACGTGTTTTATTTGCGTCTAAGCTTGCATAGTTTACAAATTTTTCTCCAGAAGCAGGTGTATAAGGAACACTTACTTTATACTCAATTAAATAACCTTCTGACTGAGCAACATTACCTAATTTTACTGTAAAACTCTTGTTATTTGCAGCAAAAGTCACTTCTTTATCAGACACTAACTTTTTATTCTTCAAATCAAGTTTTCCTTCGTTACCTTCTCCCCAAACGCCTTTATAAATTTTTACGCTTGATGGAACATATTCCATACCGTCTGTTTGTAATTGGTCTGTTACGATAGCATCTGCAAAGTCTTGTTTTGTTGCATTGACACGCAATTCATAAGTACGAGTAATACCCCCATTTTCAGATGTTTTCGTTCCCCAGCTCACTTTGTCAAACTCTTTATTTAAGTCTCCAGGGGTAAATACATAATTAAATTCACCAACTGTTTTGGTTTGTTTGTCGATGGTCAATTTCACGGGAATTTTTGTGCTTTCCTGTTGTTCAGCGATATCTACACGCACTGCAAATCTTAAATTCCCAGTGATATCCGAATGATTTTCAACAAAATTAGTATATGTTAAAGTAATTGTTTTTGAATCCCGATTAATTACTGCATCCGCGATGACATCACCTGACGCATTCGTAATCTTAAATGTTTGATTTTCAATAAATTTTAAATTATCCGGTAATTTAATGACCGTCGTATCTCCTTGGGCAGCTGTTGATGGAACCCCAAAATTCAATTCCACACTAATGTCCGTATATTGGTCTGCTGGCGATTTTGCTGGTGTCACTACTTGCTTTGTGATATTCAGCGCCACTTCTTTCGCAGATACTGCTGGGCTCTTTAACCCTCCCAAGATAAGAAATAAAGTTAAGATTCCTAAAAATAAATAGAATACCTTTTTCATGTTCTTTCCTCCACAATATAAAAATACACTATTTGGATTATATATTTATTTCTTATCAAGTGCAACTATATAAATTTAATTCTAGAAAAAGTTATATTTTATTAACATTTGTAATATTTAAGTAATTTATTTCCAAAAAAATACTCCTAGGAGAACCCTAGGAGTTAAATTTCATATGTTATTTTGTTTTGCTCTTTCTAGAAAGTGAAATATTTAGTAATAGTGCACCAACAAATCCACCTACTAACCAAATCGCAACGAAAGCAATTGGGTTCGAAACGCCATTAACAAAAGCAGCAAATAATCCGCCGTGAGGAACTCGACTCACAATTCCAAACGCCATTGATAAAGCTCCAGCAACTCCTGAAGCAAAGGCTAACGCTGGAATTACTTGCAATGGACGTGCCGCAGCAAACGGAATCGCTCCTTCTGTAATGAAGGCTGCACCCATCACATAGTTGACATATGCACTGTTTCGTTCGGCTTCTGTAAATAAGTTTTTGTTGAGTGTTGCTGCAATCGCAATGGCTAATGGTGGAACCATTCCCCCAACCATTACGGCTGCCATTACATCCGAACCAGCAGCGCCTGCACTAGTAACTAAGGCTGTTCCAGTAACGTAAGCGGCTTTATTAATTGGTCCACCCATATCAATCGCCATCATAGCACCGACTAAGAATCCAAGTCCCATACCAAGTTCGCGTGGTACATGAGATAAGAAGTCTGTCAATCCATTCATGACTGCTCCCATTGGCCCGTTAATCACGAACAACATTAAAGCTCCCATGATGAGAACCCCAAACACTGGGAATAGGAAAATAGGTTTCAATCCTTCTAAAGATTTAGGTAACCATGAGAAAGCCCATTTCAAGAAAGCGATAATTCCACCAGCCAAGAAACCTGCAATCAAAGCACCAAGGAATCCAGAAGAAACATATTCTTTTGCAAATACACCGCCCGTTGCGAAATCAGTGAATAAAGCTGGGTTAGCAAATACCCCACCCATAAATCCAACAACGAGACCAGGTCGATCCGCAATGGATTGACCAATAAAACCAGCAAGCATTGGGAGCATCATCGCAAACGCTAATTTACCCATACGGAAAATAGCTTCAGCAATCGGACTATAGCTAGCGTCTTTCACATCAAAAGAGTTAATTCCCCAGAAGAATGACACGGCGATTAAAATCCCACCAGCCACAACGAATGGTAACATATGTGATACACCGTTCATTAAGTGTTTGTAGAATTGACGACCTAATGATTCGCCCTCTACGCTTTCGTCTGTTGCATCTGCATCTTCACCAGCATGGTAAATGGGAGCATCCGCTTTAGCAGCACGTGCTACTAATTCATCCGCTTTGTTAATCCCATCTGCTACTTTTGTGATAATCACTGGCTTACCATCGAAACGAGCCATTTCAACTTGTTTGTCCGCTGCAACGATAATCGCTGTTGCGCTTTCGATATCTTCTTTTGTTAAACGGTTGCCGATTCCTGATTGTCCGTTTGTTTCCACTTTAATCTTGTAACCAGCAGCTTTACCCGCTTGTTTTAATTTTTCTTCCGCCATAAATGTATGCGCGATTCCTGTTGGGCAGGCTGTGACAGCTAATACATACACATCGTCATTTAAAGGAGTAGATTCTTCTGCTACTGCTTCAACAACCTCTTCTTGAGGTTCTTCAAATTTCTTGAAAATTTCAACGACTTCATCCGCACTTCCTGCTTGAAGAAGTTCTGCTTTTGCTTCAGGGTTCATTAATACTGAAGAAAGTTTTGCTAATGCTTGCAGGTGCTCACCTCCACCACCTGCTGGTGCAGCAATCATAAAAATTAATTTTGCAGGTTGTCCATCAAACGATTCCCACTCGATTCCTTGTTCGCTACGTCCAAAAACAATTGCAGCTTCAGTGATGGATTCGTGTTGTGCGTGAGGAATTGCGATTTCGTCACCTACACCTGTTGTTGATTGCGCTTCGCGTGCTTCAAGTGCCGCAACATATGCATTCACATCGCTGACTTTTCCAAGGGCCGCAAAACGCCCCGCTAAATGTTCTAATGTTTCTTTTTTAGAAGAGGTTGTAAGCGATAGGTCCATCGCTTCTTTAACAAATAATTCTGATAACTTCATCCTAGTCCTCCTTAATTAATTTTATTGACAATGACTTGTGGGATTAATTCGTCAATCAGTGCTTTTTCAGCAATTCCTACTGAAAAGGCTGTTGCACTTCCTGTTGCAGCCCCTTGCTGCAAGCTCTGAGCAAAGTCACCGGTTTCCATGTATTTCGCCATAAATCCAGAGAGCATTGAATCTCCAGCACCCACGGAATTTACAAGAATTCCTTTTGGCACATTTGATTGATACACCTCTCCCGTAGAAGTCACCAATAAGGCGCCGTCTCCACCACGAGAAATCAAAACATTTTGAGCGCCCTCTCTTTGCAACTCTTTCGCGTAATAAACAATTTGTTCTTCCGTTTCAATCGTCACATCAAAAATCTCGCCTAGTTCATGATGATTGGGTTTGATGATAAAAGGATGAAACGGTAAGCATTTCGTTAATAACTCTTTTGTCGTATCTAAAACTAATTTGGCACCTTTTTGATGACACAAATTAGCAATTTCTGTATAGGCTAAATAATCCATGCCATTGCCTGCATTTCCCGCAAGGAAAACAACATCATCTGCTTGTAGTTTGTCTTCAAAATATCCGACTAAACGAGCAAAATCATCCTTTGAAACAACTGGTCCATTCGCATTGATTTCTGTTTCTTGGTCACTCTTTAACTTCAAGTTAATCCGAGTCACACCTTCAATTTCAACAAATTCAACACGAATACCTTCTTTTTCTAGAGCTTCTTTTATAAAATTTCCTGAGAATCCAGCTAGAAAACCTGTTGCTGTATTTTCAAAACCTAAACGTTTCAAAACCACAGACATATTAATCCCTTTTCCGCCTGCAACATAATTTTCTTCCACTGAACGATTCAACGTTCCAAGTTCGCAGTGTGGAACTTTGACAACAAGGTCAATTGCTGGATTAAACGTAATTGTATAAATCATGTTTACTCTCCTTTGCTATGCGTCCATTTCAACAAGACGGATACTTCCCGCCATTCGGTATCGTAAATCCGCTTGTTCCTTCGTTGTATTCGTGACCATGATGACTTGATCAAAGTCTGCCACTTTACAGAGACTTACTTTAGCAAATTTGCTCGAATCTGCCAACACATACGCATGATGACTTTTAGAAATCGCAATCTTCTTAATCGCCGCCTCTTCTTCGTCAGGAGTCGTATATCCGTAGCTTAAATCCACGCCATTCATTCCTAAAAATGCTTTTTTAAAGAAATATTCGCGTAATTGATTTTGAGCTAAATGACCGATTACCGCACTCGTCTCTACTTTGACTTGTCCTCCAAGTAAAACCGTCTTAATGCCATAGTCTGCTAACAGATGGGCTTGTTGTACACCGTTTGTAATAACAGTGACATCTTTCCCCTCTAAATGCGGAATCATCCGCATGGTCGTTGTTCCTGCATCCATATAAATGGTTTCTCCTTTGGTCACAAGAGAAGCTGCATACCGTCCAATACATTCTTTTTCTCGACGATTCGAACGCTCCTTTTCCTTCATGGTTGGTTCGAACGCTTTGGAATAGACTCTTTTAGCCCCGCCGTGAACGCGAATCAGTGTTCCTTCTTCTTCTAGTAACGCTAAATCACGTCTAATCGTAGACTCAGAAGCTTGTAGTGCGTTCATTAAGTCTTTGAGGCGTACTGTATCCTCTCGGTCTAATAAATCCAAAATGATTCTTCTTCTTTTCTCAGTAAGCATGTAGCTCCTCCTCAGCCAAAGTGTACCATAATCCATTTAGTCGCTACAAAACAAAACGGTCAAAAACGGTCACTTTTATATAAATAAATATAAATTAATTTTTACTTATATAATATATAAGGATAACTCAGGCAGCGCAAGTAATTTTATTCCCTAAAGTCCCATTTAAAACAGATTACTTTTAACAACATTTTTAGAGGGTCTAAACCAATATAAGTGGATACATTTTATATATATTCTTTATTCAATTTAAAATGCACAAAAACACGCCGAAGACTGTTTTCTTCGACGTGTTTGAATGTTTTCTTCCTATATAATGGGTTATTTTGAACTTGGTTCTGGTTTCTCTTGTGGCAGAATCAGATTCAACACAATTCCTGCAATTGCACAAAGGGCAGTCCCTGATAACGTGATAGGCCCTAACTGAAGAACAGCTGCTCCTAAACCGAGCACTAACATCGAGCTTGCAATGATGAGATTTCGCACTTGTCTAAAGTCGACTTGTTTTTCAATTAACACTTTCAATCCGTTGGAAGCAATAACCCCGTATAAGAGAATCGCCATTCCACCAAGAACTGCATTTGGGATGGTACGGACAAGTGCTGTGAATTTCCCAAAGAAGCTGAGAAGAATCGCAATGATTGCTGCATTTCGAATAACAGATACCGAAGCGATTCGCGTCAAACCTACAACTCCTGTATTTTCACCGTAAGTTGTATTGGCCGGTCCTCCAAGGAAGGCAGATACAGCTGTTGCCACCCCGTCACCGATGAGTGTGCGGTGTAATCCAGGATCTTTCAAGAATTGACGGCCACAAATTTGACTAAGAACGGTATGGTCCCCGATATGTTCGGCAATGGTTACGACCGCTACTGGTAAAATCGCCCAAGTTTCAGGTCCAAAGTATAAATTATATTGATGGAACAATCCATTTGTATCGAATGGTAAGTATAATTCTGGCAACGCAATCCATTGTGCATCGATGACTTTCGTGAAATCCACTAGTCCAAAGAAGATAGCTACAATATATCCACCGATAATCCCGAAAAGGAATGGAATAATTTTCAAGAAGCCTTTTGCCTTTGTATTGATAAATGCCGTTATTAAGAAAGTCACGGTCGCAACCAGCATTGGTTTCCAGTCTCCTTCTACTACAAAACCCGCATTCTTCACTGCACTATTAGCAAGTCCTAGCCCGATTACAATAATCATCGGCCCGATTACAATTGGCGGTAACAAACGGTTAATCCAGCTGGTCCCTAATAATTTAACAAATAAGGCGACAACCACATAGAGTAGTCCCACTAACACCACCCCTGTTTGCGCAGCATCTGGTTTTCCTTCCATTTGTGCCATTGCAAATTGCATGGCCGTAATAAAAGCAAAAGAGGATCCCAGATAAACAGGTACTTTAAATTGCGTCGCAACCATATAGATTAGCGTTCCTAATCCTGACGCAAATAAAGCAACCGATACTGGCATCCCCAATACTAACGGCACTAATACGGTGGCCCCAAACATCGCAAACACGTGCTGTAAACTCAAGAACAGTCCAGGAACGAGTTCCGGTTTTTGGTCCACATCTAACAACAGATCGACTTTTGAAGTTTGTAACTCCATTTTACCCTCTTTTCCGGGCATTTTTGTGCACACAAAAAGCCCTATGTTATTAAGCGTAGGGCTCGTCTAATGAACTTGATCTTAGCCTTTCTCACCTCTCTGGATGAGTTTAAAAGCCCTTGCTAGCAGATAGTGTATCACACCTAAATTGGATTTTCTATACTTTTTTCTGTTTTTTTTTAACAAAAGTATTGTCCCCATTATCAATCCCAGTTACAATGGTAACAAGCAACCCTTAAAGTTGCCCAGTCTAACTTTATGGAGGGATCATTTATGGTCAAATCAGTAGAAACTATCACAGAATTAATCGGGAACACTCCCCTTGTGAAACTAAACCGTTTAGTTTCAGACGATTCTGCAGATGTATATGTAAAAGTCGAGTCGTTTAACGCCGGAGGATCTGTAAAAGATCGTATCGCTTTAAACATCATCGAAACAGCTGAGAAAGATGGAAGTCTAAAACCTGGCGACACAATCATAGAAGCAACAAGTGGAAATACAGGTGTAGGACTTTCACTAGTCGGCGCTGCAAAAGGATACAAGGTGATTACAATTATGCCTGAATCCATGTCTATCGAACGCCGTCAATTAATGAAAGCATACGGTACAGAAGTCTTATTAACGCCTGCAGCTGAGGGATTCGGCGCTGCCGTTGCCAAAGCAGAAGAATTAGCTGCACAACCTGGCTACTTCTGGGCACGTCAATTCGACAACGAAGCAAACCCAGCTATCCACTATCAAACAACTGGGCAAGAAATCATTAACGCCTTCGACGGAAAAACACCTGACGCTTACATCAGTGGTATCGGTACAGGCGGTACGATTACAGGTGTTGGTCGTGCGTTAAAAGAAGTCAATAAAGACGTGGAAATTATCGGGGTTGAACCTGAAGAAGCACCATTCATTTCTAAAGGCCAAAAAGGAAAACACCGCATCCAAGGAATCTCTGCTGGTTTTGAACCAAGCATTATTGACCGCGAAGTCATCGACAGCTTTGAACTTGTTTCAAGTGACCAAGCCATCGAAACTGCGAAGAACTTAGCTGCTAAAGAAGGGATCCTTGCTGGTATTTCTTCTGGAGCTGCTGTCACTGCCGCTCTACGTGTGGCAAAACGCTTAGGAAAAGGCAAATCTGTTGTAGTTCTATTACCTGATACAGGCGAACGTTACCTTTCAACAGGCATTTTCGGTGAAGCGTAATTCATTTTAAAAATCATATAAGAGTCTCAAATACGAATTTTAATCTTTTGAATCTCTTCATAGTGGTGGTAGTAGTTGTACCGGGTTGAGCCAAGGTCTCACCCCTACCAAGCTTCAAACAGGCCGTAAAACGGCCTGTAATTCACATTGGTTACACTCACTACTGCTCTCACTATAGAATTCAAAAGATTTCCATTTCGTATCTGAGACTCTTTTTGTATTTTGAACCCCTCTTGAAATACCTGCTAGAGATGCATCATGCGTGAACCGTATCATGTATGATACGCCTTACTCTTTTTGTATCAATTTTAATACGTATCATTTTTGATACAACACGACTTTACGATGTAACAATTATGTTACGTAACATAATTGTTACAATAGGTGCAAAGCAAAAACCACCTCGGAATGATTTCCGAGGTGGTTTCCCTTTTAAATTCGATTAAGCTTCTTGTGTTTCAGGTTCTTTTTTGTTTCCAAACTTCTTAGCAATATACGCTGTTAAGATTGGAGTTAAAATCGCTGTTACGATTACAGAAGCAGTAATTTGAGTGGTTGCTGTAGCTTCAATTGTTTTGAAAGAAGCATCTACTGCTGATAACGCAGCTGGTGTTGCAATAGCACTTGCAGCTGTACTTGAGATTGCAGCACCGGCAACCCCATTCCCACCAGTTAAGCGGTCTGCAGCAATCGCAGCAGCCCCACCAACCAAAGTAGTGATAACCCCTAGCAAGATACCAGGAAGACCACCTTCTAGGATTTGTCCAAAGCTCATGTTAGCTCCTAAACAGAATCCAACGACGATAATGATAGCTGTAATCCCGTTTGAGAGAACCTTCTTCATGTATGGGAAGGCATTTCCTAACGCAATCCCTAAGACAAGTGGTAAGACAGTTCCGACTAAGTTCCAAATCGAGATGTTTGCAAGGCCAGCACTGCTTAATACGGCCATTGTTACCATTGGTCCAACACTTAATGTTGTAATCCCAACGGCACCAGCATCGATTTCATCCCCGTATACATCTACAATACCCGCATACATTGCGTTATTAGCTACTGAAATGGCACCGATAACGGCAACGGCGCTAAGTCCGAGGAAGTTGTCATTGAATACTTTCGCAACCAATAACCCTAAGACTACAGATACCGCAATTTTCGCTAAAATAATCGCTGCCCCACGTCCAACGGCTTTTGGTGTATTTTTAAGAGAAATGGTACCCCCAATAATGAAGAGGAATGCCCCAACAAGTGGTCCAGCACCTTTCACGATTGGAGTAGTAAATCCACCAATTTGTAATATTTGAGGGAAAAATGTATTAATTACACATCCAATAAACATTGGAATAATAATTGTATCCCCAGGAATTTTAATCTTTTTCATACTGTTCACAATCCTTCTCTGATTTGGAATAAGAATCTAGCTAAAATCAGCCATCTAATGTGATACCGCCATCGCAGTCACCGATTTCACCTGTAACGAAGCTTGCAAGATCACTTGCAAAGAAGAGAATCATTTGTGCGATTTCAGTAGGTTCTGCACGACGTCCTAGAGGAATCATGCTGATAACTTTTTGGCTTTTTTCTTTATCATCAGATAAAGCTGTTGTCATTTTTGTATGAGTGAATGAAGGACATACAGCGTTACATGCGATATTGTATTTACCGCCTTCTTTAGCAACGGCTTTTGTTAAACCATTTAAACCGGCTTTAGAAGAAGCGTAAGCAGCAGTACCTAAAAGTCCACCACCAAGTTTAGCAGCAACTGAAGATACGTTTACGATACGTCCACCTTTATTTGCTACAAAGTGAGGGAAAATAGTGCTAATTGTTGAGAAGCATCCTGAAAGGTTGATGCGGATTGTTCTTTCCCATTCTTCGTATGTTAATTGTTCGAATGGTTTGGCACTAATAACTCCGGCACAGTTCACTAAGATATCTACCTTATGTTCTGCTAAAATTTCATTCATGCTTTGAACAATAGATTCATGTTTTCCTAAATCCATAAATTTAAAGCTTGTGTGTTCTGGGCCGAATCCTGCTACAGTTTTGTTGGCTGCTTCTTCGTTAATATCTGCAATCACAACATAACCGCCGCCGTCAACGATACCGCGAACGATTTCTTTACCAATACCATTTGCCCCACCAGTGACAATGGCAACTTTACCTGTGAAATCCATAAAATCACGTCCTTTGATTTGATATGCTCATTGTATCACGTAATTTTAAATATTCATCTCATTTTATGGTTAACATTTGTTAACTTATTAACTTTCGTACAACAAAATTATTACTCCTAAACATCCCAAAAGCACTGTTGCTAAAAGGTTTTTAAACAACAAAACAGCCTACGAATAAATTGTAGACTGTTTTGCTTACTCTAAAAAATATTTATTTTTTAAAATTGAATATAAACATTATATGAGCAAACTTCTCTCAAATAATGAACTAAGTCAATGACGTTGTCCTGTAAATTATCAAGAGGGACATCTTCTTTTTTCTTACGGCCCTCATAGAAGAATGTTAAATGATATTTTGCACCCCATTTTGATTTTTCACGAAAAACGGAGGCACTGACGGCTTCTTCTAAGTCTACTACCCTGAACTCTGTCCCAAAAGAAACTAAAATTCCATCTTTGACAAGCACGCCAAGTTGATGATCAAGATACTCCGCATCATCTAATAACCGTTTCATATCATCTTGATAGTCAGGGAAAAGTTCATCAAAACGAGCATAGTGTTTTTTGATACGACGAACGCGAATGATTTGCCAGCCGAATACAATAACAAAGAATACAATGGCTACGATGAACATCATGATGTCGACAAACCTTTCCGCACTGTCCGTAATGGTTAAATAATGCGTTTTATCCAATTTATCGAGTGTCGCCTGTACAGAAAGTGGGCTAAGTTTGAACTTCTCTTCAAATTCTTCCTTCATTTCTGGCGTAATATGTGTTTTGACACTGCTTCTTCCTGTTTTCTCTTTTTCATTAACGACACGTATATTCAAGTAGAAGTCTGAAGAGGTGAGCGCGTTCGTTTTATCAAGAAGCGCCTCCTTAAACTCTAGAATTTGTTTAATTTCAGAAGCATCTGTTCTTAAGAACGAAACTCCATAATTATGTTTCACTAAATAATAGGTTTCATCATCTATCTGTAGCGGGTTTGGGGCAATATCTAACACTTTAATCGAAGTGGACGATGCATCAGTTTCCATTTTATAAATGATTCCCTGTTCGTATAATTCACGTCCGCTCATGAAGCCAAATGATACTAAAACTCCCACCATCGCCACTGTTAATCCTAACAGCACTGTGAGAATCCACATCCCCCATGTTCGTCTTAAAATCCCTTTATGCAAAGAAACTCCACCTTCTTAATTTTTGATCTTATACAAAAAGACTAAAATCAACTTCTAATCCTAAGTTGTATTCTTCGTTTAAATATTTCACAAGATCCTTGAGGTATAAGAGATGTCTTCTAAAGACAATCAAATCCCTTTTCTTGTTTGGATATTCGAATCGAAGTGTGTACCTCATGCCTCTTCTTCGTCTAGTCTGAAAAACAAAATAGCCCTTACTGATTTCTGATAAGTCGATGACTGTAAAGTTAATGTCGTAGCTGACAAGAATGCCTTCCATCACAAGGATTTTGAGTTTCGGATCAACATATTCTGCATCATCCAACAACTGCTTCATATTGTTCGCGTAATCTGGGAAGTACGCATCAAAACGAGCATACTGTGCCTTCAAGCGACGTATTTGATAGATTTGGAACCCAATAAGCCCAAGAACGATTGCAAGCATAACAAACGTCATTGCCGAATCCCCCCATTGATCTTCAGAAGTGGTTAACTTCAGGATTCTGGTTTCATCAATTTTCGTTTTTGCATTTTCTGAATACAACGGGCTCTCTTTATACTTCTTGTAAAAGGCGTCTTTCATCTCAGGCGTCACATTCACCTTTACATTTGACCTTTTCCCTGTTCTTTTCTCTGGTGTTACACGCACACTCACATAAAGATTAGATGCTTCGAGAGCATTCTCTGTATTTCCGGCAGCTTTCTTTGCTTCTAAGGCAGTTTTCAATTCATCTGATTTTGCCTCGAAAACCGCAACGCCGTGTTCATGTTTCACCAAATAATAGTTGTGCCCATTTAACACCAGCGGTTCTGGGTCGATATCCATTACTTTAATAGCTACTGATGACCCCTTATCGGTTACATAGTAAACTTCATTGGCTTTGTATAATTCTTCCGCACTCTGGAATGATTTGAATCCAGCACGTGCAAAAATCACCATCACTACAGCCATTATCGCAACTACAACCCATATCGGACCTGTTCTTCGCACATACCCTTTATGCATTTTGAACCCTACTTTCTATTGAAATTTTTAACTCGTCTCGATTGGACCACATATCCACTACGTTTGAAACGGTATCGATATTTTGGTCCCTTCTTTTTCATTCAAATAATCCACTAATTGACGAATGTTATCTGGCCGATTATTCAATTGAACGGTTACTTTCTTATTTTGTCCAAATCCAAAATCGAAGGCATAGGCAATATTGCTTTTTGCCAATTGACGACGAACTTCAACATTACGTACTTCCCGCAACTTAATCACACTAAAATCGTCATTATAGCAGACTAATTTATGATCCTTCACCAATACTTTTAGCATAGGATCGTGAAAATCCGCATCCTTTGGTAAAGCCTTCATCTGTCGTGCGTATCGAGGAAACTCTTTATCAAATACCTCGTAATGTTCCTTCAACGACCGTACTCGTTTATAGGTCCATTTAAAGTATAGCATCGCTATTAGCATTAGTACGACGCACCCAACCGAATCCCAAAAAAGATTTGTAAATGAGTTCAGTTTTAAATAATGAAGAGCATCTAGCGAAATTGTATTTCTTAACGTTCCTTTCTGATATTGAGTCATAATCTCTTTTATCAACGCTGCCGGTATATTAAAGGTAGTGCTTCCTTTACTCCCCTTTGTTACAGCTGGTGTTGCTCTAACAGTTAAGTAAATATTCTCATCTCTTAAAGGTTCCCATCCATTCGGGTGCTTTTTCTTCAAGTCGAGTAATTGTTGAATGTCTTTGGCTTGCGCTTGAAGTGGCGTAACCCCATTTTCATGCTTTACTAAATAATAATCGTTTCCTTCGTAAGTGACGGCATCCACATCTATATCCAATACACGAATGGCAACGGGGTCCCCCGCATCTTTCAAACGATAAATATCCCCCATCTTATAGAGTGCCTCTCCCCCCATGTATCCTTTCACGGTTGCAATGAGAAGGAAAAGCCACCACGTTGTTAAGAAAAGAGCGGTTCCCACTAGAGAGAACGTTCTTCTCACATACCCTTTATGCACCTTTATTTCCTACTTTCTATTGATATTTTTCCAATCGTCCCTAATCTTAACTGGGACAAAGTAATTCACTTTTCGAACGAGACGATACTTTTCTTCTAGTGTCTTTCCATACGTATTTGGAACAAAGGCACGTCTTTTTGTCTTAAACGTAAACTTGATTCCATAATACACACGGCGACCTGTACTCGTACGATATAGATGAATTTCTTTTAATTCTTTTAGCGGAATCACTTTAAAATGACTTCCGTAAAAGATGAGCACTTTTTTAACAATCATCGCTTCGAATTTTTCATCGACATAGTCTGCTTTTTCTTTAAAATCCTTTTGTTCCCATTCGTTATTCGGGAAGAGCGCATCTAATTTCTTAAATGCGAAATAATATCTTAAAGATAAACCGATGACTTGCCCTAACATCAGGAGCACGATAGCGACCATCACTAGTTGCAATAAGAGAATTGGATGACTCCAAACATCGATATCTCGGTAAAAATTAAATTGTTCAAATGTTTTAAAATCAATCATTAGAGCTATTACTAAGAGTGCGATACTCCCTGCAAATAACAATAAATAACCTTTCATTCGAGCAAAAATTCGTTTAAACATCTATACACCTCTTTTGTATTATGTGTATATTATACTAGTGTTTTCTTTATTTGTATAGCTTTAACGGCTGAAAACAAAAAAAGAGTGAGAAGAAATGGAATCATCCCTTCTCACTCTCTTACACCTTAACGATTAAGCGTCTGCCTCTTCGTGTTTCGCTTTAATTTCATTAATTAAGCCTTGTAATTCTGCTTCGTTGAAATGATATTTCTCACCGCAGAAATGACACACAACTTCTGCGCCATGGTCTTCGTCAATCAAGTGTTGTAAGTCATCTACCCCAATCGACATCAACCCTGCGCTGAAACGTTCACGCGTGCATCCACAATGGAATTTCACAGGCATTTCTTCTAACTCACGAATGTTTTCCGAACCTAATAATCGATTTAAAATATCGCGAGGTTGTTCTTGTTGGTCAATTAATTTTGAAACCATTGGAATTTCGCTAATACGACGTTCGATTTCTGAAATCGTCGCCTCGCTGGCACCAGGTAATAATTGAATCATAAATCCACCTGCTGCACGAACGGTTTCGTCTGGATTCACAAGAACCGATACTCCAACCGCACCGTTGATTTGTTCAGACACTGCTAAGTAATACGTGAAGTCCATTCCGAGTTCCCCGTCCACGATTGGCACTTGACCAGAGAATGGTTCTCTCATATTTAAGTCTTTGATAACTGTAATCGTTCCATTTGTCCCAACGACACCACGGACATCTAATTTTCCTTTGTCATTTAGCTCAAGGCTGACATGAGGATTTGTGATATATCCACGCATCTCCCCACGGCCGTTCGCATCGGCCATGATTTTTCCACCAGGGCCATCCCCGTTCACTTGAACCGTGATGCGTTCATCACCTTTTAAGCTGCTTGCTAATAATTGTGTTCCGATGATGGTACGACCAAGCGCTGCTGTTGCAGAACTCCAAGTATCATGTCTACGTTGCGCTTCTGCGATTGCATCTGTGGCAACCATGGCAACGGCTTTAACCTCATCATTGAATGCTAATACTTTTAATAATGAATCTGTCATTTGTCTCTCCTTTTTGAAAGGAAAAGAGCTGTGACAACTGCCTCAGCTCTCCTTCCTCTTGTATTATTCGTGTTCATTTGGTTCTTCAGATTCACTTGGAGCTTCCGTTACATCTGCTACTTCTGCAACTTCTGCTTCTTCTGGAACCTCTTTGCCTTCTGCTTGTTCCGCATCGCGTTTGGCTAAGGCTTTTTTCGTTTCTTCAAAACTTGCCGCTTCTGTTTCGCTTGGATATTCATCGTTAGCGATTGGAGCTGGCATTTCACCTGTTTCGAAAAGTGATTTTATTGTACGTTCATCTAATGTTTCTAATTCTAGAAGTTTTTGAGCAATTAATTCTAATTGGTCTTTATGTTCTTCAAGAATTTGAAGTGCTTTTTCATGCGCTTCTTTCATGATACGACGTACTGCATTGTCGATTTCAAACGCCACTTGATCTGAATAACCTTTTGTTTGACCATAGTCACGTCCGATAAATACTTGATGATTTCCTTCGTATTGAACAGTTCCTAATTCGTCCACCATTCCGTACTCTGTAATCATGCTACGAACGATACCTGTTGCTTGTTCAAAGTCGTTACTTGCTCCTGTTGTTTTCACGCCAAAGATAAATTCTTCAGCAGCACGACCACCAAGAAGCCCAACTACTTGTTCGAACAATTCTTCTTTTGTCATTAAGAAACGATCTTCTTTTGGAAGCATGATTGCATATCCGCCAGCGCGTCCACGAGGGACAATCGTTACTTTATGAACCACACGCGCATCGCTTAAGACCATACCAACGATTGTATGCCCTGCTTCGTGGTAAGCCACCATTTCACGTTCTTTCTTACTGATTGCACGGTCTCTCTTAGCCGGACCAGCAATCACACGGTCATGTGCTTCATCCACGTCTAATGCGTCGATAGCTGTTTTATCACGACGAGCGGCTACTAGAGCTGCTTCGTTTAATAAGTTTTCAAGTTCAGCCCCAGAGAATCCTGGAGTTTGTTGGGCGATTACTTTTAAGTCCACGTCTTTTGCAAGTTTCTTATTGCGTGCGTGTACTTTCAGAATCGCTTCACGGCCTTTCACGTCTGGACGACCTACTAAGATTTGACGGTCAAAACGTCCTGGGCGAAGTAAGGCTGGGTCTAATACGTCTGAACGGTTTGTTGCGGCAATCACGATGATTCCCTCTGTTCCTTCGAACCCGTCCATTTCAACGAGTAATTGGTTTAAGGTTTGTTCACGTTCGTCGTGTCCGCCACCCATTCCGGCACCACGTTGACGACCAACGGCATCGATTTCATCGATAAAGATAATTGCTGGAGCATTTTTCTTCGCGTTTTCGAATAAGTCACGAACACGGCTTGCCCCTACCCCTACGAACATTTCTACGAATTCAGAACCTGAAATCGAGAAGAATGGTACATTTGCTTCACCGGCAACGGCTTTCGCAAGAAGGGTTTTACCTGTTCCTGGAGGGCCCTCAAGAAGTACCCCTGCAGGAATACGAGCACCAAGCGCTGTAAATTTACGTGGGTCTTTTAAGAATTCCACTACTTCTACAAGCTCTTGTTTTTCTTCTTCGGCACCGGCTACATCAGAGAAGCGCACTTTCACGTTTTGTTTCTTCTGATTTGTCGCACGGCTCTTACCGAAGTTCATTGGATTGTTACGTCCACCTTGGCCACCTTGGCTCATAAACATGCTATAAAGCAAGAAACCAAATAAGGCTAATGGTAAAATAATTTGTACTAAAGCAGCAACCCACATTCCTGTTGAACTTTCTGGTAAGGATTCTACTTTTGTATTCTTTTCTTGAGCTGCATCGTTGATTTCTTTTACAGTCGAATCATTTGGCAATACAGTCGTTTTGAACTTAGTACTCTTTGTTGTACGATTGTCAAAAATCGAAAGTCCATTTTGGTTTTTGGCTTCTTCAGTCGTTTGTTCTTTCGGACTTGTGTACTCCCCAGTAATGGTATACACAGAGTTCGAATATTGCATTTTTAATTCTTTAACTTCGCCGCTTTTTAGGCTTTGCATGAACTCTGTATACGAAACTTCCGCAACAGGGCCCGATGAATTACCATTGAACATTCCTACAAAAATGACAATAGCCCCAAAGATTAGCATATATAGTAAACTAGATCTCAATATGGATCGATTGTTATTATTATTCATTGTACCTCCTTATCTTCTTATAAAAAGAAGAACGATAGTAATTTAACTACCGTTCAATCATAACATATTTGACTTTTTTTGACGAATAGTTTAACTCATTCTTAATTTTCGTAAAATTCTGGTTTTAATACCCCGATACAAGGTAAATTACGATAGAATTGTTTGAAATCTAGTCCGTATCCAACTACGAATTTGTTTGGCACTTCAATTCCTACATAATCTGCTTCAATCGCCTCTACGCGACGTTCTGGTTTATCTAACAAGGTTACAATTTTTACACTAGAAGCTTGACGGTGCTTTAATAAATCAACGATATGTGCTAGCGTCCGTCCTGTATCAATAATATCCTCTACAATAATGACATGACGGTCTTTTACACTTTGGCCTAGATCCTTCAAAATACGAACTTCTCCACTTGATTCAAATTCGTTTCCGTAACTTGAAACATCCATAAAGTCAATCTCTAAATTACAGTCCATTGCACGAACTAAATCAGCCATAAAGAAAATAGCACCTTTAAGAATGCAAATCACTAATGGATTCTTTCCTTCATAATCTTTTGTTAGAGTAGCACCTAACTTTTTAATCGTAGCTTGCAATTCTTCTTCAGAAACTAAAATTTCTGCCATATCATTTTTTAACATGTTTGCACCTCGTTTTATTTTCGTAAGATAACATCATTTTACCAGTTTCCTGCGTAAAGGACAACGGTTCTACATAGCGATAACCTAAAATCGCACGAATTTCTTGTGAAGAGTTTTCTAATACCCAGAGTCGCTCTCTTTCCTCCTTAGAGATTTTCGAATTGATACACCATCGTGCAATTTTTTGATGTTTCGTTCCTTCTGCATTCAAAGCAATTCGGTCTCCGCTACGAACATGACGAATTACAAGAGGAAATTCTGAAGCACATACCGGAAATGAAAATTCGAATGCTGTTTTCCCTTTGGTAATTAAGATTTCTTCTTCTGCTGAAGGTCGTAGTAAAGTCTCTTCCGGCATGGAAATCGTATACACAACATCTTCAATCTCAATTTGTCCCATCTGATCAAACGAACATTGATTATACCGTTTTTTAAACTTCCAGCCATTGGATAAATCAATCGTTAGTTGTGGCTTAGAAGAGTCTATTTTTTCTAAGATTTGTTCCATTTGTGCAACAGAAATATCCGTATCCATTTGAATCAGTAATTGTTGTAAGAGAAGCCGTTGCATCTCTACAGGTTCTTCCAAAAAAGCTTGACTGTCAAAGACATAAGCATGGTTCTCGGTGTGCACCAAACGACTGAGTTTTTCCTCTAAAATCGGTGCTAGGCAAGCATACGCATCCGCAATCATCTGTGCACTCTTTTGAAAATGACTTCCCACATAAGCATTTTCTTTTTTAAGAAACGGAATGAATTGGTGACGGTATCGATTTCTCGTATATTGATCTGTCTGATTCGATGAATCTTCTAAATAAGGAATCTTTTGCTTTTTAGCCTCCGCATAGAGAGCTTCCTTACTAAAAGATAGGAAGGGCCTTAAAATCGTAACGTCATTAATGATTCGTTTTTCTTTCATTCCAGAAAGTCCCTCAAGTGTACTTCCTCTGGACCATTTCATTAAAATCGTTTCTAATTGATCATCTTGATGGTGAGCCAAGACTAAATAATGCGCTTGATATTTTTTCAACACCTCATCAAAGAAACCGTATCTAAATTCCCGTAACTGATTTTCGGAAGGGTGTTCTCCCTGTTTTTGCTTCCATTGTTTCGTTTCAACTGGGATTTGATACTTCTGGCAAAAATTTTTGACAAGTTGTTCTTCTGCTTTCGACTCTTTTCTTAGGCCGTAATTGACATGAGATACAATAATCTGATTTTTCGCATTCTCCCCAAAAAGAAGTGCCATTGCATGTAGCAGTACCATTGAATCCACTCCACCAGAGACTGCAATAACGTATTTTTGTGCATCATATTGATCCACTTTTCGTTTAAAAAAATTAGCAATCTGAATTTGCACGGCTTTTCTCCTTTCTTCTTTCGTCAAAAAAATCTCCTCTAGCATACACCAGAAGAGATTATCTGTATTTATTAGGATCTACGGCCTCCACGACCGCCACGTTTTCCTTCAGTATTTCGTTTTAATGAAGTTAAACGATCTTCAGAATCTTTTAAAAATGAGCTCATTAAAGCATCAAAATCAGTTGCTTTTGCTTGCGAAGGAGACTTCTTATCAAATGAAGTAGCTGATTTTCCTGAAAAATGGTTTTTCTTATAATCTTGTGAGTCTTGATGACGAGGAACAAAATTTTTCTTTGGTCTATCAGGTGTTTCTTCTTTAGGTTTGTCTACAGCACGACGAATAGAAAGGCTAATTTTACCATCATCTGCAATAGACATGACTTTGACTTTGACTTCGTCTCCAACTTTCAAGACTTCTTTGATATCTTGAATGAAAGAATCTGACACCTCACTAATGTGCACAAGACCTGTCTTGCGGTCTCCTAAATCTACGAAAACTCCAAAATTTGTAATTCCAGTAACTTTACCAGGGACTACGTTTCCTACTTCAATTGACATATAAAAAGCGTTCCTCCTTCATTTTATCCTTTTCATACACGCTCGACGTATCAAAAGGGGTGTTTCCTTAGCGGTTTTGCGTCGTCACTTTAACGACTGTTTCACCTTGTTGTGCATCTTCTTTGGCTTGTTGTGCTTTATTTTTCGCCGTATCATTTGGAGTACTAAAAATAATTTCTCCAGATTTGCTCAAATAGTATTCACTACGAGCCAACTTCGCAATATATTCATCGCTTTGAAGAAGTTCAACTTGTTGCGTTAATGTTTCTTTTTGCTTTTCAGCAGAATCTTTTTCAACTTTTGCTTGTTCAATCTTTTGGTCCAAGGCATTTGCTTGCTTCCACTGATTAAAGATTCCCAATCCCATCACAAGAATCACAGCCACCATTCCCACAAGGAAAGCTGTTTTAAATAATGAAGCTATGTTTAAAACTTTTCCAGATGAAGACTGCTTTTGATGTTGATGCATGGAAATCACATTTGATTTTCTTTCTTGATTCACCGTTTTTTGCTCCTTTTTTGCTTATACAAAAAGAGTATATCAAGAATACGAGTCATCGTCTATGGTTACACTATGTTTTTTTTAATTTTTTTGAAATTTTAAAAACTTCTTTCCATTTTGAATGTTTTCGATAAAAAAACGTGGTGCTTTTTGCACCACGTTTAATTTGCATCTTCCGTTCTTAATTTCACTCGTTTGATAACAACTTGGTTTTCTGTTTCCCGAATATATTTCTTTAATTGGTCAATAATAATCTCTTCATCATTTTGAATTCGAATGACCATTTCATACTTCTCAGGTTCGATTTCCCTCGCCTCTACTTGAATACTTTGGTAATCTTCTAAATGACAGTAATCGTAAATCGATTGAACAATCGTTGGCGATGGAATTTCACAGTAAATATTAACTTGTCGATTTTTTCGTTGCAATAAAGGTTGATAAGCTAATTTTTGGACTAACACGATGACCGCGGAGCAAAACATCCCAAACAGCCAAAAGCCCCCACCAATTGCAAGCCCAATACCAGACGTTGCCCAAATACCAGCAGCAGTGGTTAACCCACTTACGCGCTTCTCACGCATGAAAATAATTCCACCACCGATAAAGCTTATCCCGCTGACAACTTGAGCTGCTACACGAGCTGCATCGTATTTTGGCGTATCAAGAAAGGCCTCTTTCGAAATAATCATCATTAAACAAGAAGTTAACGCCACAATCATATGCGTTTTGATACCTGCTTGCTTGTTACGAGAAGTTCGTTCATAACCAATAGCTAATCCACAAATACATGTAATTAAAATCGCTAAAAAATGTCTTAATTCCACCCATCCATTAAATGGTTGAAATAGCGTCGTTGCAAATATTTCCATTGGTATCCTCCCTTCTCCATTCTTAAAAAAAGCACATTTTATATTACTTGTTTTTGTACTTATTGTCAACAATTAAAACGTAGTCGTTTCTGTCACAACATTTGGACTCTTTTTCGATGGATGACTACAAAAACTCTCTTACTTTTTGAAAGGAGAATCCTGCTTCAAAAGTAAGAGAGTTTCAGTATTTTTTTGGCTTAGAGCGCTTCGTCTGTATCCTTAATGATTTTTTCTTCTAAAATGGTAAACATTTCCTTAGCATCTTCTTTTCTCGTTGAATCCATCAATGCTTCCACTTGGACTAAGACATGTTTGTTCCCGAATTGAATCGCGATCTTATCTCCGACTTTGACGTCTGTTGAAGATTTCGCTACTTTATCATTGATAAACACACGTCCCTTGTCGGCTACTTCTTTAGCAACCGTACGGCGTTTAATTAATCGTGATACTTTTAAAAACTTATCGAGTCTCATCGTTTTCCTCTTTTCTACCAAATTTTCTAAGTAAGGTCTTTCCTTTTGGAATCAGTACCCATTCGCGTTTCGTAAATAAATTCCATTTCATCGTTCCAGCCAGGAAAATTATCACTCCTATAAAGGCAAAGACGATTGAAAAGACAAAAGCCATCGTTCTGGAATCTTGCAATCCAGCAAAATGCCATGCTCCGTATGATAATACCGAAACCATGACCATCATGCCCAGTGCAATACCTGCAAGTAACTGCATAAAGTTCCCGTCACGAAGGACACTTGTCATAATCTCTCTTGCAAATACCATCATCACAACCATCATCACACAAAGACCAAACGCTGTGGCAAGGCTCGCACCAAGCGTTCCAAACATCGCTACGAATAAGTAGTTCGTACCCGCTTTTACTGCGAGGCCTGCTGTTAGCGCGAGTAGCGTTTTTGGATATTGATGCTGACTTTGGAAAATACCGTGCAGCGACATAATGACTGATGCAAAGAAAATACTAGTGACATAGACAAGGAGCACTGCCTGTCCTTTTGCATCTCCAAAGAGTGCGGTATTTAACCATGGCAAGATGGCGATCATTCCCATCGTTGCAACTACCGAGAAGGTCGTCGTCATTCGAAGCAAAGACGCGGATAGCCGCTTAAACTCTAAGTCGTGCTCTTTCTTAAAGGCACGTGATAACATCGGCATATAGCTGGATGAAAATCCGACTCCGATGACCATTCCTAATTGAACTAGCGGCTGCCCTCTATCATAAATCCCCTTAAGGTCTTTTGCGACTTCCGGAAGCATTCCTTGAGTAGTTAACACATTATACACAGAGAATGAATCCACCAATTGGAACAAGACTAAAATTGAACTGAGCAGACAAATCGTTCCTCCTTCAAAGGCAAAGCGTTTAAAGAGATGCCCAAATGTCGGTACTTCCATTTCTACTGGCGTAATCGTCAAACCGTCGAGCGGATCTTTCGTTTCTTTAAATACATAATACAACATCACGAGAATCGCAAACACTGCCGCAATTGTCGCACTCGACATCGCCCATGTTCCCATCGTGTAGTAGTCTGAGATGGTGCTACCAAATAGACTCGCCACAAAGAGAATCACCGCGACACGAACGACCTGCTCCACCACTTGCGAGATGGCAGTCGGCATCATTCGAAAGCTTCCTTGGAAATAACCCCTTGTGATGACCAGAAATGGCATTAATAGAAACATCCACGATACACTTTGGACGACTGGCAAGAGTTCTACGTCTCCCATCCAGTGCGCAATCATTCCCGCCCCCAAATGGAGGAAGACAAAAATCCCTACTCCAACGAGGCTTGCAATCACGAATAGCTGCTTCAATAATTTCTTTAACTGTGTCGACTCCAAGTATTCCGCGACTACATTGGACACGAATACTGGGAATCCCGTTAATGCAAAGGTCATGCCGATTCCATAGATAGGATACACCTGTTGATATACATAAAATCCGGTGTTGCCCACCATGTTTTGGAAAGGAACTCGGTACACCGCGCTTAGAATCTTAGCAATAAACGCGGCAATCGAGAGTGCAATCGCCCCTTGCATCATCCCTTTACTATTTATCTTCTTCATGTTTTTCCTCATCGCGGGCTAGAATTTCCCCGCATGTTTTTACAAACAGTTTAACTTGCTCCAGCCATAAGTCAACAGGCTTTTGCGTGATATTTAATAAAATCTGAAGACTTTCACCTTTGTTGGCTACTTGCGCTGGTAATTTCACTGGGCCAAGCGCTTCAAAGACGGGCACTCCTTGCAAGCGAGTCGCACTAGGCGGCGCAATCGTAATCGTCACTGAATTGTCTTTCCGTTTAATCGATACGACGTCAATCTCGTTGGCGTAATGCTTAATGAGTCCAACCTCTGCTAATGCACTGACTTCATCGGGAAAATCACCGAAGCGGTCGATAAAGTCATCGAGCAATTCTTCATAAGCTTCTACACTATCAATCGAGCGAATTCGTTTGTACATCTCGATTTTTTGACGTTCGTCTTGAATATAGCTTGCTGGAATATACGCATCAATCTGTAAGTCGATTTCAACCGTTTCCTCGTCAGACTTGACTTCTTTTCCTTGTTTCTTCAATACGGCTTCACTTAATAATTGCGAATATAAATCGAATCCGACCGAATCGATAAATCCGTGCTGTTGTTTCCCAAGTAAATTCCCTGCTCCACGAATCGATAAGTCACGCATGGCAATCTTGAATCCAGAGCCAAGTTCTGTAAAGTCGCGCATCGCTTGCAGACGCTTCTCGCTGACTTCGGTTAAGACTTTATCTGGTTGATACATGAGGTACGCATAGGCAATACGGTTTGTACGCCCAACACGTCCACGCAATTGATACAACTGCGAAAGCCCCATGTAATCAGCATTTTCAATAAAGAGGGTATTGACATTTGGAATGTCCACCCCAGTTTCGATAATCGTGGTCGTCACTAACACGTCGTATTCCCCTTCGATAAATTGGAAGAGAATATTTTCGAGCGTCGTCTCACTCATTTGACCATGAATCACACCCACACGACATCCTGGAACGAGAGCTCTGAGTTCATCGGCCTTCTTCTCAATCGTTTCAACACGATTATATAAGTAGAAGACTTGTCCGCCACGAGCCATTTCTCGTTCGATGCCGTCGCGAATGGTCATCGGGTTTTGTTCCATCACGAAAGTTTGAACCGGATAACGGTTTGCTGGTGGTGTCTCGATAACGGATAAATCACGCACCCCAAGCATGGACATATGCAAAGTTCTTGGAATTGGCGTTGCTGTTAGCGTCAATACGTCCACTTGCGATTTCAATTGTTTCAACCGTTCCTTATGCTTCACTCCGAAACGTTGTTCTTCATCAACGATTAAAAGTCCTAAGTCTAGAAACTGTACATCTTTTGAAAGTAGACGGTGAGTCCCGATGACGATATCCACCGCTCCTTTACGAAGTTTCTCAATCGTTTCCTCTTGTTCTTTTTTACTTCGGAAACGACTTAACAATCCAATTTTAAAGGGATAGTCCGCAAATCGTTGTACGAAATTCTCATAATGCTGCTCAGCAAGAATTGTTGTTGGTACTAAAATAGCTGCTTGCTTGCCATCCATGACGGCCTTGAAGACTGCACGCATGGCTACTTCCGTCTTCCCGTATCCAACGTCTCCAACAAGCAAACGATCCATTGGTTTATCCTTTTGCATGTCTTCCTTAATCTCTTCTACACTTCGCAATTGATCTTGCGTCTCTGTGTATGGGAAGGCTTGTTCGAACTCTTGTTGTTCGACTGTATCGCGGCTAAACGCATATCCTTTTTCAGCATCCCGTTTAGCATATAATTCAATCAATTCGTCGGCGATATCTTCGATTTTCGCCGTTACTTTACGTTTCGTCTTCGCCCATTCCGTACCGCCCAATTTATTGAGTTTTGGAACTTTCGCGTCAGACGAGACATATTTTTGAACGAGCTTAATTTGAGTCACCGGCACAAATAGATTCCCGCCATCTTGATAGTGAATCGACATGTAGTCTTGGTGGATACCGCCAATTTCTAGCGTCTCCATCCCTTGGTACACACCGACCCCGTGGTTTACGTGAACCACATAGTCTCCAACTGCTAATTCGGTGTAGCTCTTTAGGCGTTCCGCGTTCGAGATTTTTTGATTACGAGGTGCACGTTTGGTGAGTTTATTGAATAATTCCCGTTCCGTTACGATTGCAAATTTACTTTCTGGAAGTTCAAATCCATTGTGCATCTTTCCGACCATGATTTGAAGTTGCCCTTCCAGTACGGTTCCATTTGAAACCACACTCTTGATGTCAAAATCCGCGAAAGTTTGTTCTACTTTTTTCGCGCGTTTTTCATCATCGACTATAACAATGACAGTGGCACCTTGTTTCTTCCAACGGTCAGCTTCGACTTTCACCATTGGCATTTGGGAGAAGAACTGCGTCATCGTTCTTGCAGTAATCGAATAAACAGCATCCAGGGCCAATCTACCGAGTCCTTTTTGAAACAATGCCAAATAAGTTCGTTTTAACGGACTATCTTTTAATACTTTGCGTCCATCTTGCACCAGCGTTAAACTCGAAGCAATCGCACCTGTTTCGATATGATGTGTCTTCCAATAGCCCGCTTCTTCTTCTAAAGCTCTACTCTTTTCAATAAAACGAGCATAGTCATCGATAATAAGATAGGCGTCTTTATCTACATAATCCAACAAACTGGTTTTTTCTTTATAAATACATTCCAAAAAGTACATTAAGTTTGTTGGAATTTCCCCATTTTCTAACTGTGCGTCAATAGCTTGTTGAATACTTGATACTTGATCTTTGCGTTCCGAACTTTGGGCAGCCTTCACATCCTTTTCATAGAGTGCGTGAATTTTGGCTTGCGCATTAAAGACTGCTTCCTTTTGAAGTGGCAAGTCTGTTGCTGGTAAAATGCGCACTTCATTCATTACATCCATCGAACGTTGCGTTTCCGCATTAAACGCACGAATCGAATCCACTTCTGTATCAAAAAAGTCAAGACGTAGTGGATATTCTTGGTCAAGTGGGTAAATATCAACGATACTTCCACGAAGTGCAAATTCACCCGGAGTCGCTACCATATTTTCACGACGATACCCTAAGTCAACTAACTGTTCTACGAAGGCATCCATCGATTCGATTTCAGAACCGATTGCTAGTTCAATAGCACTCTTCTTCCATACAGCTGCTGGTACTAAGAGTTTTTGAATTCCCGATAAAGGTACGATGACAATCCCCTTTTGTCCACGACCCAAAAAATCAAGCGTGCGAATCCGCTGACTCACTACATCCGGGGATACCACTGAGAAATCCGCTGCAAGTGACTCTTCTACAGGAAAGAGATGGATCACCTCATCGTCATACCACTGTGATAACTCTTCGTATGTCTGCGTTGCTTGCAGGAGCGTTGGCGTTACAATCACCAATTGTTTGTCTAATTTTTCAAAAGTACACGATTCTGCCAAATGTTTGATGGAGCCACTTAACCCTAAAACTAGTTGGCTTTCATGGAAAGCAATCGTATCATACCACTCTTTAAAGCCTTTCAATTGACTCAATGTTTTGTGCAATAATTGCATATTGTTCTCCTTTTTCTAACGACAAAAAGAGACCGCGAAAAAATTCGCAGCACCCTTTCTCTACTCTTTAATTAAATTGATTCATTGTTTTAACGAAATCATCCGTTTCAATCCACGAACGAATTGCATCGACACTCTTTTGCACTGCAAAAATAATGTCCTCTTCTTCCTCTTTTTCAAAGCGGTTGAGCACATGCCCTACGACCGTACGTCCCTCTTTTGGACGCCCAACCCCCACTTTAATTCGATTAAACTCGCTAGTACCCAGACACGAAATAATACTCTTAATTCCGTTGTGTCCTCCAGCACTCCCTTTTTGTCGCAGACGAATCTTTCCAACTGGAAGATCCATATCATCATAAACGACAAGCAAGTCTTCGATTCCAATTTTAAAATAATTCATGAGTGGTCGAATCGCTTCGCCCGATAAATTCATAAATGTCAACGGCTTCATAAAGATGACTTTCTCACCACCGATTGTCACCTGCGCAAATACTGCATCGAATAACGCCTTATCAAAACCAAACTTCTCTTGATAGGCCACTTCATCCATTGTCATGAATCCGATATTATGTCTGGTTCCTTTATACTTTGCCCCAGGATTCCCAAGACCCACTACTAATTTCATACGTCCACCTATTCTGTTTATCTGTTATTTTGTTATTATACCATACACCAAACGCTTTCGTGATGTCTTACATACTCAATGCGAATTTTTTGTATTCTTTTTGTGTTTATGAAAGTTAAAGAATTCCTTTTTCCTTTAATCGTGGTATACTGTAGATAGATGTACTATCACAATTAGGAGGTCTAATCATGGAAAAATCTCAAAAACATGGTAACAAAGTAATTTTAGTTGGTGACGGTGCCGTAGGTTCTAGTTATGCATATGCTCTTGTTTTACAAGGGGTTGCGGAAGAACTAGGTATCATTGACATTAACTATGAAAAAACTGAAGGAGATGCGTTAGACTTATCTCACGCATTAGCATTTAATGCCCCTAAAAAGATTTATGCAGCTAAATACGAAGACTGCCACGATGCAGATATTGTATGTATTACTGCAGGAGCTCCACAAAAACCAGGTGAAACTCGTCTAGATTTAGTTTCTAAAAACTTAAAAATCTTAAAATCAATTGTAGACCCAATTATGGCAAGCGGATTTAATGGTATTTTCTTAGTAGCAGCTAACCCAGTTGATATCTTAACTTACGCTACTTGGAAATTCTCAGGTCTACCAAAAGAACGTGTAATCGGTTCTGGTACTTCTCTTGATAGTGCTCGCTTCCGTCAAACAATTGCTGAACTAGTTGGTGTAGATGCTCGTAACGTCCACGGATATATTATGGGTGAACACGGAGATTCAGAATTCCCTGTTTGGTCTCATACAAACGTCGGCGGTTTACAAATCTACGAATGGGTTCGTCAAAATCCACACGTAAACGAAGAAGAATTAGTAGATGTATTCTTCCAAGTTCGTGATGCAGCGTATGAAATTATTGCTAAGAAAGGGGCAACTTATTACGGTATCGGTGCTACATTAGCTCGTATTACCAAAGCCATCCTAAACAATGAACAAGCTATCTTCCCACTTTCTGTATACCTTGAAGGTCAATACGGACAAGAAGATATCTTCATCGGTGCTCCAGCCGTTATCGGTCGTGAAGGAATTCGTCAAATCATCGAAATCCCTCTTGCAGATTCTGAACAAGAAAAAATGACACTTTCTGCGAAAACATTAAGAGAAATCATCAATGATGCTTTCTCTAAATTAGAAGCTTAATAATTCAATGAAAAAGGCTCCCACCTTGGTGGGAGCCCTTTTTTAGTACTTATCTTATTTATTAAATTAACGCTAATAACGGGACAATCAAAATAGGCATAAAGATTGCTGGTAAGAAATTCATAATTTTAATTTTCGTGATTCCAAGCATATTCATTGATAATCCAACGAGTAATAACGAACCTACTGCTGACATAGATAGCGTAACAACCTCACTTAAATAAGGTGAAACTATCTGAGATAGTCCTACTAAGATTAACTCATAAGCAATAACAGCAATAAATGATAATCCTACTCCAATCCCTTCTGTGGCAGCAAGGAATACAGAAGTAATTCCATCCAACACAGACTTTGTTTGTAACAGACTGGAGTCTCCTGTAAGTCCTAGTTGAATGGAGCCCATCGTAGCCAATGCTCCAACACAGAAAATCATTACAGCAGCAACAAATCCTTCACCAATATTTGTAAAATATCGATGCTCTGATGCTGTTTTTTTCTGTAACCAATCGGCAAAAGCTCGTACGCGTTCTTCCATTTGAAGCCCTTCGCCAACAACAGCTCCACATACTAGCGACAAAATCATAATTAAACTATTTTGAATCTGGAGGGCTCCTTTAATCCCTACTAACAATACACAAAGCGCAATTCCTTGCATGATATGTTGAGAAAAACGATCAGCAATGATATTTTTCAAACCAATCCCTAGCAAGGTGCCTAAAATAATCGTAATTCCATTCAGTATAATGCCCACTGAAAAACTCCTTCATTCTTAAAAAAATTAACACGAGAAGGAGTTTTACTCCTTTTCGCTATTCCACAAATAAACTTTGCGGATCTTCAAAAGGACTGTGACTGTCTTCTTCATTGTCATGCTTTCTTTCAAGGAAGTACACTTCCTCAATGACCACTTCCGTCACATATACTTCTTGATTGTTTTTATTCGTATACCGACGTGTATTCAGACGTCCTTCTATTCCAATCCGGTCCCCTTTTTTCACATATTTTCCAATCCGTTCCGCAATCTTTCCCCACGCAACTACTTGAATAAATTGTGAATGATACGCATCCTCACTATTACGATAGACACTTTGTACCGCTATCGTATTATTGAAAACACTCTTCTTCGAGGTTGGAAGTTGTTGCACCTCTACCTCTTTGACAACCCGACCAATTAAAGATACTAAATTCATTACATTTACCTCCTATAGAAATTTTTCTATAGTAAGCTACGTTCTTTATCCTCTAATTGGCTTTTGCTTCCTCTTGCAATTTTTGAGAATACTCTGAAAGCTTACGCAAACGGTGATTGACTCCTGACTTCGAGATTGCTCCAGAAGGTAACATTTCGCCTAATTCTTTTAGACTGATTTCCGGATTATCTAGTCGAATCTTCGCAATCTCTGCCAACTTATCTGGAAGAGATTCTAGTCCCACTGTATCTTCAATATATTGAATGGCTTCTATTTGCTTAGTGGCTGCATTGACCACTTTGTTAATATTGGCATTCTCACAATTGACCAAACGATTAGCGGTGTTGCGCATATCTCGTATAATCCGAATATCTTCAAAATGAAGCATGGCATTAGAAGCATGAATTACTGCTAGAAAATCAGCAATTTTTTCTGCTTCCTTTAGATATGTAATGTATCCTTTTCTTCTTTCAATCGTACGCGCATTTAACCCAAACGCATTCATCATTTGACAGATATCATCATTATGTTCCTCATAAATAGAATAAATTTCTAAATGATATCGGCTTGTTTTTGGATCATTGATAGACCCTCCTGCAAGGAATGCTCCACGAAGATACGCACGCATCTTTTCTTCATCTTCTCTAATATTTTCTGGAACTCTCATATTAAATAGACCGCTTGATTTGATATTCAAGTCTTCTAAAATTTCTTCAGTTCCATACTTCAAACGAACAATATACACATTATTCTTTTTCAACTTCATTTTTTTGCGGACCAGCAATTCACTTTCCACCTGATAATACTGCTTCAAGAGGATATAGATTCTTCTTGCAATCGCCGCATTTTCTGTCTGGATATTTAAAATGAGTTGTCGATTTAAAATTCCTACTGCTCCATTCATTCGAATCAATGCAGCTAATTCATATTTTGAATAGTCATATTGAACTTCCAATTTTGTCAGCTCTTGCTTTGTCTCAGCCGCAAAGGATAACAATGGCATTTGCAGACCTCCTCTCATCATCTATTCAGATTGAAGGAGCCAACAGAACAATCTTTGGCTCCCGATATAACGATTCCTATTCAGTTCTAGCACTTTGTAACAAGCGGAATAATTCATCGATGACTTTTGTGCCATCATGATAGACTCCCTTTTCACGAAGACGGATGAAATCTGACGAAATCACACGGCATCCTTGGTCTCTTAATCCTTGGAAATCATATTTCACTTGGTATAAGTACTCTTCATTTTTTTGCTGGTTCAAATATTCAGCCGGAACTTCTTCTGTATTGACCAGCACCGTATCAATAAACTGTCTACCCAAATGTTCATGTAAAACCTTGACATGATCTGCATCCGTAAAGTGTTCCGTTTCTCCTCGTTGTGTCATAATGTTGCAAATGTAAACAACTTCTGCATCCGTGGTACATACAGCTTCACCAATATCTTGAATCATCAAGTTCGGTAAAATACTTGTATATAAACTTCCCGGACCTAGAACGACCATATCTGCTTCCATAATAGCATTAATGACTTCTCTAGCAGCCGTCGGAGTTCGACTCTCGTCTAAACGCCGATGATCATCATAACAGTGAACCGAAACGCGCTTAATTTTCTTTCTCAATTTTACAAGTTCCGCTTCTCCATCCACAATCGTTCCATCTTGAAATTCAGCACGTAGCAATAACGGCTCTTCAGCAGCAGGATACACATGACCTTCCACCGCCATCATACGACTTAAGAGACGAATGGCATCAAAAATATTCCCACGCATTTCTGTTAAGGCTGCAATAATCAAATTACCAATCGCATGCCCCGCAAAGAATTGGTCATCCGAATTAAAACGATATTGGAAAATTTCCTTTTGCAAGGTATTCATTGGCGACAAGGCAATCATACAGTTCCGAATATCTCCTGGTGGCACAACGTTCATATAATCGCGAATCACACCAGAGCTTCCTCCGTCATCTGCAACAGTTACAATTGCTGTCACTTCTGCATCTTGTTTACGCAGATTTCTTAGAAGAACAGGCAAGCCCGTTCCTCCACCGATAACCGTAATTTTAGGGCCTTTTTTCTTTCTTGGAGGATTTGGAGTTACCTCAAATATCATGACCGTCCATTCCCTTCTTTACGACGATCCTTATCCCTATGAGAAATGTTCACGTTGTATGAATCTGATAGCAACTCACGTCCGATTCGTTCCGCAAAAGCAACAGAGCGGTGTTGTCCACCTGTACATCCGATAGCTATCGTTACACTTGATTTTCCTTCTTTTTTATAGCCCGGAATTGAAAAATCAAGTAAATCCATCAATTTATGATAGAACGTCTTTGCTTCAGGTTGACTCATCACATAGTCATATACGGGTTCATCTAACCCTGTCAATGGGCGAAGTTCCGCAATATAGTGTGGATTTGGCAAGAAACGTACATCCATTACGACATCCGCATCAATCGGTAGCCCATATTTGAACCCAAACGACATCACTTGGATGGTAAAGACTCCCTCATGTCCTGTAGAGAAGACTTGCATGATTTCCTCACGGAGTTTTCGTGGAGAAAGATTGGTAGTATCAATCACCTTTTGCGCACGCGTTTTAATATCTTGTAACATACGACGTTCCGCAATAATACCATCGTAAATACGTCCTTCATTTGCTAATGGGTGCGTTCTTCTCGTCTCTTTATAACGAGAAACAAGCGCATCATCACTTGCTTCCAAGAATAAAATTTTAGTTGTAATAAATGAAGTATTATCTAATCCGCTAATTGCAGACATAATTTCATCAAAGAATGCACGCGAACGTAAGTCGATTACGAGCGCAATCTTTGTAATTTTTCCTGATTCTTTTACTAATTCCCAAAATTTTGGTAATAAACTTGGTGGCATATTATCGACACAGAAATACCCCATGTCTTCGAAACTTTGCATCGCAACAGTTTTCCCTGCTCCACTCATACCTGTAATGACGACTAATTCTAATTGATCTACTGCCATTGTCATTCTCCTATCTCTTCAGATATTATTATCTCTATAATTATATCACATCCGGGCGTGTCATCGTTAACTATTTTACGAAAATACTCTTTTAGAGTACAAAAAGCGAAGGCCCCCCTTCGCTTTCTATTAATCTTTCACTTGCATCACTTCAGACGGAATCTGAATATGAACCTTCGTCCCTTCTCCAACAGTCGAGTCTACACTGAGTTTAACGCCTAATCGTTTGGCAATCTCTGCAGATAAATAGAGCCCTAGCCCTGTCGATTGGTGGTTCACACGACCATTATAGCCACTAAATCCACGTTCAAAGATCCTTTTAATATCATAAGCAGCAATCCCGATTCCTGTATCTTCAATCGTTAACGTATCCCCTTCAAAAAGAATGCGAATCGTTCCCTCTTCAGGTGTATATTTCACCGCATTCGATAACACTTGCTCAACGATAACGCCTAACCACTTCGAATCTGTCACCACTTTTTTTCCTGTAGGATTATAGTCCAAATGCAATTTCTTCGAAATAAAGAAGGTCGCATATTTCTTCAATAGCGGACGAACCACTTCGTCGATAGAGATGGTTGAAATTGATAAGTCCTGATGGAAACTTTCTATGCGAACATAATGCAGTGCTAGTTCTGTATACGTCGTAATCCGAACGAGTTCTTGACTTAATAAGGATTTTTCAGTCGTTTGGGGTAACTCACGAATCAACAACTGACTCGCGGCAATACTCGTTTTAATTTGATGCGCCCATAAAGTATAGTAGTCCACATCCTCCTTGCGAAGTTGCTTCATCTTTGTGCTCAACCCTCGCATATCTGCCTTCTCTTGTTGAATCGCTTCGTACAAGTGCGCAATAGCTGGCGAAAATCCATCTTCTAGCGTTGTTACTTCCTGCTGCAAATTTCGAACGACTTCTTTATACTTTCTCCAATCATGCCACAAAAGTGCACCAGCGATACCAAAAAGGAAAAAGGCTAGGAGAAACAAATAATATCCGACTTCTGAATTTAGCCAATTAAAGACGAAGAAGAACCCAATCGAAAACACTTCGATGAAAGCCAACGCCCCTAGTAAAAAGGAATGGGATTTGACCCAAGCCATACTAAATTCCACTTTTGTTTTCATTCAATCACTTCCGCTAATCCATACCCGACGCCTTTTTTCGTCGTGATTAATTTTTCTAACCCGATTTCTCCTAGACGTTTCCGCAAACGAGCAACCGTCACGGACAAGGTATTATCATCGACAAACACATCGCTATTCCACAATGCATTCATTAAATCTTCTCTTGGCACAATGTCCCCTTGTTTTTCAAACAATACGCGCAAAATAATAAATTCATTCTTCGACAATTCAATAACATTACCCTCATACGAAACTTTTCCACTTCCAAGTTGCAAGGCAATCCCCTTATATTCCATCCAGTCTTTTTGCTGAACGAACTCATAACTACGACGCATCATCCCTTGAATTTTTGCGACCAATACACTCGGCTCAAACGGTTTTGTCATATAATCATCCGCGCCCATATTAATCGACATCACAATATCCATCGCTTGATCCCTGGACGACAAGAACATAATCGGCACCTGAGACACCTTACGAATCTCTTGGCACCAATAATAGCCATTATAAAACGGTAATGTAATGTCTAGAATCACTAACTGCGGATTCACCGATAAAAATTGAGTGTATACTTGCGAAAAGTCTTCCACCGCAACGACTTCATAATTCCATTTTTCCAATTCTTGTACAATCGCATCGCGAATGACTTTTTCATCTTCGACAATCATTATTGTTTGCATACACTCACCTCGCTTTTATTGTAACATCTTTCTAATTCTCAGAAAACCATCGAATTCTCTCTTACCTAATTTCTCGTATCATTTCCCATAAAGTCGTTTGATTATCTTGCTGCACTCCAATTTCATATACAAACCCTCACTTTGCAATTCAGTGCCTTCATCATACCATATCCCGCCTATACCGTAACATTCACTAACAAAATCCTAAACTTTACAACAAAAAAAGAATTAAGCAAAGTTGCTTAATTCTTACTCTTCAATTCGTTCAGCAAAATCAAAATCGCTATCCACATCGACTGAAAGCGTGTAGTAATAACCTCTATTCGCATTGCTTCCATGGAAACCTAATGTAACTTCCGGTTGATTTTCCAGTTTGAGGAACTCATTTATTTGTTCATTCTTAACAACGTATTCTAAATCAAAACCACCATTATTACGGTTGTAGTAAGTACTCTTTATTTTAAATTTCGATAAAATCTCTTTATTCAATGTCATTTCTTGAAATAAAAACTTTTCTAACGGCCAAAGTTTTCTCGCCTCTTCTTCATTGTCGTATGAAAACTTTCCTTTATCATACGAAACGGCGACTTTCTTTTCCTCAGCTCCACTTTTTCTATTGATTTGTTTTATTGTTCCTTCAATAGGTTTTCCTTTTTCATTTCCATCTAGTTCAATTTTAATAATCTTATCTGCTAATAGATATCCTTGATAAATCGTAAACCCATTAGGAAATTGCTCAAATAAATCTTCTAAGTTTTTGGTTTGATAAACACGACTGATTTGATTCCCAATTCGGTCTTCTAAATATCCTCTACTATTTCTTCCGTTACATCCATATAGAATTACGATTAACGCAAAAAATAATACAAAATAAAACAGCTTTTTCCCTTTCATACTCGAATCCTCTCTACATGTCCTTTTCTTTTAATCATATCATACTTTGTAAACGAAACGATACACCCTTATCAAAATCTCATTTCCAATTTCACAAATACTATTCCTATCTATAAAAAACTTCAAAATGTAAAGAAAAAGAATTAAGCAAAGTCGCTTAATTCCTTTCTTATTCTTCAATTATCATTTTATTGACGCTCTATAATTTTAACCATTTCTCGTTTTCGTGCTCAATGGATTGAGTAATAGCCTTTGAAAATTGCCCTTTAATTTCTTCATCAATTTCTGAATTGATTTTACGAATTTCTTGATTTGCTTTTTCTCCAATCTTTGAAAGAGCAATATTATATTCTTCTAAATAGCGATTTCTTATTTCTATTCTCTTAGGTGCGTAAATTAAGCGCACTAATAGTTTATCAAATGCTTTAGCTAGTGTCAAAAGTCCATGATATACATCACCTGGAAATTGATTATAAATTTGATTCATAGTACGTTCTACTTCATCAGAAAATCTAAACATTTTTTCTCCTCTTATTATTCTTCAGCATTTAGCTTTCGAAATTTGTTTTGTAATTCTTCAATTTGCATTTCTTGCACACGAACCGTTTCTCTATAATGAACATATAAATCTTCAACATTATTTTCGATAGCTTTTCTTCTAAGTACAAATTGGTTCTTATTAGCTTCAGAGTACGAATTAAAAATTTGTTTTAATCTATTTAACTCTTCTTCACTATCTTCATTATCTTTTTTTAAGTCATAAATAACTCTGTCATATTTATCTTCTAACCATCTAGAAATAGATTTTTCAAAATGCATTAATTCACTCAACTCATTTTCAAGTTTCTTTTTTTCTTTATTAAACTTATCTTTTATTTCATCTAATCTCAAATAGGCTTCTTTTATTTTTATGACTACTTCATCTTTATCATTCATCACTGATTATCCTTCTAATGTAAACAAATTTTCTAATTCTTTATCTTTTTCAACTAATTCCTGAATACCAGTATCAAGATTAGTTTTTAATCGATTAAATGTATCCACAATATCTTGAACTTCTTTTTCCTTTTCACTACAATGGCGAGAAATTTCACCAACAATCGAGTCATAATGAACTCCTGCTTCTGCATAGGCTGATAATAATTCATCTGGACTTAGACTCGATCCAAAATTAGAATTTTTTAAAGAATCATACAAACTCTGTGCTTTATATTGAGTCCCTTCCCCCGAATGTTCTATTAGTTCTAATGATGATGTTGACACATTAATTAATCCCTCTGAAAGAATTTGCGCTTGCATTGCATCTAGATAAATCAATTGAGAACTTGTTACCCCTTCGAGGCTAATAGAATTAGAGTTGGCAAAGGATCTTTTTTTCTTCTTTAGAGATTGCATCCTACTACTTACCACTTCTATTGTCGAAGCCAATTGTTCTTCTGCATTAATAATTCGTAATATATTTGCAACTTGTTCCTCATTTTCCACAATAGGGTCTAATCCATGTCCACTCAAAATTGGCAGAGTAAATTTATCTCCTACAAATACGCCATTGGAATTTTCACTAATGATTGTTAACGGATCATTTTTTGCAACGATACGAACAATTCTACCAGTATAGTTCGCAATATCCTCATTTATTTGATTAATATTTTGAGAAACTATGGGACTAATTTTTATTTGAATCCCTTTCATATAAAGCGGAGCTGAATTATAGACTATGGCCATCTTAGAATTATACCTAAGCGCAACACGCATCGCGACGTTCCCACCAAGCGAATGACCAGTTGGAATTAAATTCTCAGCACCATATTTTTCTGCTAGTTTTTCATAGAATTTGAATGCAGGCGGATAGTGAATCCCTGTTCCTAAGAATATACCTGAAGCATCGGCATAAATATCTTCCCATTTATTCCCATCTAGATTAGTCCCAGTATAAGAAACAATTATCTTGCCCGTAGCTTTGTCACGAAAAGCCGTCCCACTTGTCCCTGTTATCTTATCATAAAAATCATCAAGATATTCTAAATTATCAGGAATTTTTTTGTTTAAGTTCACTCTTTTAATTACAACAGAGACATCTTGTTCTTTTGGATTAGCAATTCTGTCTTTTTCAAATTCATATGAAAGATTAGAACCATCTAAAGAAGGTATCAAACTTCCAGTTTCTTGAACGCTCCCCATAACTTACCTCCTGCATTAGTCACTAATTCGCTCTATAAATATTAAATTACTACCTACCTCAACTGAAAGTGAGTAGTAATAACCTCTATTCGCATTGCTACCGTGGAATCCCAATGTGACTTGTTGTTGGTTGTCTAAGTCAAGAAATTGGTTTATTTGTTCATTCTTAACGACATATTCTAAATCAAAGCTACCATTATTATCATTGTAATGAGTTTTCTTCAGTTTAAATTTCGAAAGAATGTCTTTATTCAATGTCATCTTTTGGAATAAGAATTTTTCTACTGGTAAAAGTTTTCTTGCTGCTTCTTCGTTATCATACAAGAATTTTCCCTCATAATACTTGACTGGAATTTTCTCTTCCTCAGCTCCACTTTTTCTATTGATTTGTTTTATTGTTCCTTCTAAAGGTTTTCCTTTTTCAATTCCTTCTAATTCTAAATCAATAATTCTATCTTCAAACAGATACGATTGTTCAATCAAAAAACCATTAGGAAATTGCTCAAATAAATCTTCCAAGTTTTTGGTAGGATAAACACGACTGATTTGATTCCCTATTCTGTCCTCTAAGTATGCCCTACTATTTCTTCCGCTACATCCAAAAAGAATCATTAATAATACCCCCAATAAACTAAATTTAATAAATCTTTTCACTATCATACAGAACTCCTCTCTTGTTGAGTTTGTTACGTTAATCATATCATACTTCACAAAAAACACAATATATCATCATAAACACTTTTCAATTTCCTAAATTTAAACTCCTGTCTACTCCGTTAATAAATGGCGTATCAAAATCCAAGATTAGAATTCCTTCTATACTAGCTTTTCCTTCTTTCGAATGAAGGAATATTTGTTCTACCTTTATCGAAGCAACACAATAACTTAAGCGCTGATAAAATGGAAAACTCCTCAGAGGTTATAGAAAGCATTATAGGGAATCATACCCAATGTGAATTGGGAGTAAGACAGAAGAAACTAGTTTCTTCGTAGTCTTACCCCCGCAAGGACAAATAGAATTCCTTGAACTGCTTGTCAGTGAAGAGAAATTCATTTGTCTACTGCGTTAAAATTTCAGCAGACATCCAATTATGTTCTTCCTAAGGTTGAAGCTTGGTTGGTTTGAGACCTAATACTCCACAGAGACAATCCATATTGACTTGAGCTTCTATTTCGAATGAAGGAATACTTGCACTCACTCCATCGAACCAACACAACAACGTTAAGAGGCAAAGAAAAAAGCTACGCGTTTTCGGATAACATAGTAGCCATTATAGCGATTAGTAATCGATGCGAATTACGGATGGTTGGGAATTCATTTCCTACCATCCGTTTGAGGCTCGATAGGATTGAGACCTTGGCTCAATCCGGTACAGCTATATTGGCTACTATGTATTTATCCGAAAATAAAGCGTAGCTTTTTTCATATTTTTTTATTTCACCACAGTCTTAAAGTTGTTGTTGACTGTTGCTTCGATGACTGGATGTTTGCGCAAGTATTCCGCAATGAGCTCCGTCATGTCAATCTGCACCTCACGCACAATCTTATCCGGTTTAAACATACTATAGTTTCCGCCACCAACTGCACGATATTGGTTTGTCACTACTTCTAATTCATCCTTATCTTGAACAGGTTTGCCATGGTACTCTAAGCGAGTCACACGTTCGCCAAATGGTCTAGTGAAGTCTAATGTGTACTCGATTCCTTCGTACATATCGTAGTTGTAGAATTGAGGTTTTGGTTCCACATATTTTGGATTGAAGACCGCTTGTCCGTTTTCGACGATAAAATACGTCGCCACACGCTCAAGAGCCGCTTTCAAGTCCGCACCGCTCACTTTTAGAACAGCTAAAGTATTTGGATAAATATAGTTGGTAATCACGTCACGCATACGGATTTCTGAGTTAAATCCACGTCCGTCATTGTTGAATAACGCAGTTCCTGAGATATCCGCACCGCTAGCTTCCATTTGAACCTTATTGATAAATTCAATATATGGATGCTCGCTTAAACGGGCAGCATGTGGATCTTTAATCGTCATATCTCCAACAACTTTTCCAACTGGAGTGTCTAACCAATCTTCCACTTCTGCTTGTAAGTCGCTAAACATTTCTAACACCGCTGGGTCGGCAGGAACGTCTTCTGTTGGGTGAAGTTTAGCTTCACTTGAAACGACTGTAACCTTACCGTCTACTTTTTCCACTTCTAAGCTAATTTCACCCACATACGCACCGCGGTATCCTGGCTGAATCACTGGTACACCATTCACTTTTTGTGCAATCACACGGTGTTGGTGCCCTGTCACTAACGCATCGATGCCCTCTACTTGCGTCGCAATCGCATACCCTTCGTTTTCTCCTGTTAAGAGTTCCGTTGGGTCACCGCATGAAAGGTCGCACTCGAATCCTCCGTGGTAAGTCACAACGACAACGTCCGCCACTTTACGCATTTCTGGAACGTATTTCTTCGCTGTTTCCAACGCGCTCACGAATACTAAATCTTTGACCGTTGCAGGTTGTTCCCAATTTGGAATATAAGGTGTTGTAATTCCTAAAACCGCGATTTTCACACCGTCTTTCTCAAACACTTTGTAAGGTTCTCCGAACGCTGGCTTGCCGTCTTTAGTTAAAATGTTTGAGCAAAGAATTGGGTGGTTATAAGACGCAATCGCTTCTCTTAAGTAGTCCAACCCATAGTTAAACTCGTGGTTTCCTAAAATCCCTAAATCATAGTTTAAGTAGTTCAATACTTTTGTTAAATCAGAGGCTACTTTTGAATCTTGTTTACGAACATAGTAGCTTAATGGTGACCCTTGAATGAAGTCTCCGTTTTCGATTTGAATCACAGGACCGTTCGCTTCTTCTTTTAAGCGACGAATTACAGTCGCAGCCTTCGCCGTACTGAATCCTAAGTCCAAGTTTCTTTCTGTATAATTTGTCGGTAACACGTACCCATGCATATCACTAGTTTCAATAATTTTAATTTCCATAAAGCGCCTCACTTTCTACAAATTCACACACTATTGTACCATAAAAAAGCCCTATCACAAAGGTTTCTCTGTCTGCAGTATTTCTGCGATTTTGTCAAATGTCTTCCCATTTCGAATCGTAATCGTCTTATAAAATGGTTGCTTCAAAATCTTCTTATGGTAAGTCGTTTTTTGATACTCTGCCTCATCGATTTTCGCCCAGAAAACTCCACATTTCCCGATATAGACTCTCTCATTATAAAACGCTGACTCTTCTATAAATCGGATAACCTCACTCACATCTGTCCCTCGAGAGAAAAACAAAATATCTTTTCTAGCAAACTCATCCTTCCACCATTCCGGAAGCCCCGCCAGTTCTTTTAAGTAATCCTCTTTTGAAAGCAGCGCAAATGGAATCGAGAACTCATAATTCTCTTCTAATACCTTTTCAACTTTCAGAACGATTTTTTCCGCACTCTCATCACTTGCAAAAAATAAGTTTCCGCTATTAATGTACGAATCCACATCGCTAAATCCTTCACCTCTCAGCAATTCCTTCAATTCGCTCATCACGACTTTATTTTTGCCACCGACATTGACGCCTCTTAATAAAAGCACATACCGCATCCGAGTCACCTCACTTATCGCCCCATTATAGCACACTCTCTATGAAACGCGTTCACCCTATCCCTGCACCGGTCCGTCGTGAACGAGAAACACAATCTCAAGAACGCCTCTCAACTTTCCTCAGCTTGTTGTGTGGAATCCCCTCAGGAGGCTTTTAGGTGAATACTGAAAGCGTCCATTGCGACAGAAACAGCGGTTTTGTTGAAAGATTGGTGAGAACATCCATTGAATGCGAATTAGAGACACTTACGAATTCCTTCGTTAGTGTCTCTTTGAGGCTTCAAAGACGAGAGACCCTAGGCTCGAGTCGGTGGCTCACTAATTCTCTTTCAATAATGAAAACCGCTTGCTTCTAAAGCAATCCACCACCTTCCCCTGCACCGGTTAGTCGTGAATGAGGAACACAATCTAAAGTAAGCCTCTCAACTTTCCTCAGCTTGTTGTGTGGAATCCCCTCAGGAGGCTTTTAGGTGAATACTGAAAGCGTCCATTGCGACAGAAACAGCGGTTTTGTTGAAAGATTGGTGAGAACATCCATTGAATGCGAATTAGAGACACTTACGAATTCCTTCGTTAGTGTCTCTTTGAGGCTTCAAAGACGAGAGACCCTAGGCTCGAGTCGGTGGCTCACTAATCTTTCAACAATTAAAACCGCTTGTTTCTAAAGCAATCTACCACCTCATCCCATACACCTAAAAGCCTCCCCCCGAAGGGGCCTTCCAGCACCTACTCACTATACAGCACATACACTCATTCCACACAAAAAGCCTGAGGAAAATTCCCCAGGCTTTCGTTGTGATTGTGTTGTGAATGAACTTATATGTGATTATTGATTCCACGCAGCATCAAATTGTGCTTTAGAATCTTGGATTAGTTGATCTACATTACCATTTTGAGTTGCAAAAATCTTTTCTAAGATAGTACGAATTTCTGCATACGCTGGATCAGAATTTTCTACTACAGGAATAGAGAATAAATTCTTAGTAGCTTCACCTAAAATAGCAGGCACTTTAGAATTTGATTTTGTATATGCATCTTTTTCTAACACTGAAGCAATAGTTGGAATGTATCCAGTTTGTTGAGCCCAGTATAATTGAGAGTCAGCTGATGATAAGAATTTCAAATATAAGAATGCTGCAGTACGTTGTTCTTCAGTAGTTGAACCTTCGAACATGTAAATATCTGTACCTTGTTGTAGATTGTATTTTTCAGGACGAGGAGCGATACCATATTCATAGCCAGCTTCTTTAGCCCCTTTAGCTACAAATGATTCCCCAGCAGAAGAACCTACATACATAGCAATCTTCTTGTTTTGGAAAGGTCCTGATAAGTATTTATCTGAACCAGCAGTACGGAAGTATCCATCACGAATTCCGTCTGCATAGTATTTAATAACTTCTTTAGAAGCGTCACCTGTTAAATCTAATTCCTTAGTGAAGTCAACGCCTTTGTTCTTCATGCCGATTGCATAGTAGTTATTTAATGAGTCGAAACCAGCACCAACAATTTCATGATTTGATTTTTCATAAATTGTTTTTGCTGCTTCTTTTAATTCATCTAAAGTAGTTGGAACTTTAACACCGTATTGTTTCAACAAATCTGCATTGTAGAATAATACTTCTGTAGATTTGTTGAATGGAATACCGTATTGTACTCCGTTGATTTGAGCGCCTTGCATTAAGTCAGAACGAATTTCTTCACCTTTCTTGAATCCGATTGTTTCGTTTTCAATATATGGTTTGAAATCTACTAAAGCATCTTGGCTAGCTGCATTAAACAACCAGTTTGGATAAGCTTGAGTAATAGTTGGTAAATCTTTTGGTGAAGTTAAAGTAGAGTTGATTTTAGCTTGCAAATCTTTATAAGTAGATTGGTTTTGTAACTCAACCTTGATATTTGGGTTTGCTTTCATAAAATCATCTGTTAACTTTTGAAGTGCTTTTTCAGGGGCTCCGTTCATTGCATGCCAGAAAGTAATCGTTGTTTCAGATTTAACTTCTGTTACGATATCTTTCTTAGCTGATTGTGAAGAGTTTGTTGAGTTTGCACTACAAGCTCCTAATGCTACCACTGATGCTGTCGCAAGTGTCGCTTTTACTAAAGATTTGAATTTCATTTTTCTTCTCCTTTTGTTATATAGTTTTACAACACAATTTTTTCGCCGCGATACGGCAATATTCTTTCGCCATACGGATTTTCCAGAAGTTCTGGTTTTAACGTATGGATTGGAACCAAACATTTAGGCTCAATCATCGCGATAATCCGGTCTAAATCTGCCGGTTTAGCGTGACCTGAGCAAGCTAGGCGTACAAATTCAATTTGTTTTGACGCCAATAAATCGAGAAACGGTTGATAGTTCGGATCAAAAGCTCCAAGCGGTTGTGCATCACTATGGATATACAAGCTTCCTTCTTGAAGACGTTCGAAGTGGTCGACTACTTGCCATAAGTACTTCGACGTACCCTCTAACAACGTTTGATATGAAATTTCTAAATCAGGATTCAAATCGTCTAATTTAGGAGCATTCTCTGGATAATAGTAGTATGCTTCCTTTTGGAATACTTCTTTTAAAAGTGCGGCCATTGTTGCTTCTAAAACAACGGTACGGCTAGTTCCTTCGACAATCTTTTCAAATCGACGGACATTTGCGGGATACCCGTTAAATGTCAATTGTCGGTTTGGATTTTCTTTTTCGATGCGCGCTATCTGGCGAATCACATCTTCCTCATTTTCAGGTTTTACCTTATCTTCTTCCTCTTTACGATCCCCAAAGCTAATAGATACTCCCTCCATCATTAAGATGTCCGTGTATTTTGCTTTTTTACAAAATGCAATCGTGTCTTCGGAATTATGACCATGAAGTCGTAAGTCACCTGTATAAGTGATATGATGTCCTGGTGTTTTGATGATTAAAGCAGCAGCCCCGTATGCGTCATGGTCGACACGCACGATTTCTACTTCAATTTCTCCAACCTTAATCACGTCTCCAGCATCTAACCCAATCATGTCTCTTGTAAATGTATCGTCTTCAAACGGTGATGGTAGTAAGAACACGCCATTGCGGTTGAGCGAATTTACAATCATTTTCGTTTCCTTCAATGTATATAAAGGAATAGCTGGGTCTAAATAATTCAACATTCTTGTATGATCTAAATGCGCATGTGAGATAAAGACTGCCGTGTTGACATAGTCTTTATCTTCATCGCCTTCATACTTATAAGGAATTCTTGGATCATAAACATGTTTTAAATGTGGAATGACTTTATTGTCTACAAGTGTTTGTACAGATTCATCCGGTAACTTTAACTCAGGTAAAAATTCAGTCCCAAAGTCAAAGAAGATATGGCTATCTTTATACGCAACTTCAATCACTGTTCCACCAATCGTTAAGATTCCACTATGGAAAGTAATCGTCGTTTTATCCTTTGATACCATTCTTCGCAACCCCTCTAATAATTTCTTTTCTGAATACGAAGTAAATTAACAGAATTGGGATAACCGTTAAAGTCGCTGCGGCCATTTGCAAGTGAACATCATTTCCGGCTTCTGTCGTGAAGGCAGAAAGTCCGTTGTTTAATAGACGGAATTCTTTCGTGTTTGTAACCAATAATGGCCATAGGAATGAATTCCAGCTTTGAATGAATGTTAAAATCCCAACTGTTACTAACGCTGGTTTACACATTGGCACTAAAATACGGCGGATATATTCTAAATCACTCGCACCATCAATCTTAGCGGCTTTATAGAATGTACTTGGGATTCCTTTTAAGTATCCGTTCAAGTAGTAAATATAGAAAATACTTGTTAAGAACGGAATGATTAACGCAATATACGTATTTAACAATCCTAATTGAGCAATTGTTTGATAGTTTGTAAAGATGATTGATTCATAAGGAACCATTAATAAAGAAACTAAAATCATCATTACGATATTTTTCCCTTTGAACTGTAAACTTGTTACAGCAAAGGCTGCTAATAATGAAGTTGTTACAGTCGCCACTGTTGTAAATAGAGATACAAATAATGTATTTCCAAAATAACGTAAGAATGGCGCACGACTAAATACTTCTAAAAAGTTTTGGAATTGGAATGAACTTGGAATAAATGAAGGCGGAATGCTTGTTGCTTCTGCATAAGTCATTAATCCAGTCATAATCATATACGCAAATGGGAATAACGTAATAAGTGCTAAAAAGATTAAGAGCACTATTAAGAATCCATTCAATACTTTTTTCATCTTATCCCTCCGCCCTTCTTAAGAATTTATTTTGGAGGAATGTTGCACAAAGAATAATTGCAAACAAGATTACAGTAGCCGCCATAGCCACTCCTGGTCTTCCTGCCACATGGAATTTATCGTAAATATAGTACACAGCCGTTGTTGCTGAGTTGGCAGTACCTGCGCTTCCTCCAAACAATGCGTACACTTGAGTATACACTTTGAAGGCTCCAATTAAGTTTACCGTTGAAAGGAACGCAATCGTTGGTACTAATTGTGGGAATGTAATTCTCCAGAAGATTTCACGATCGGTTGCACCGAACATCTTTGCAATTTTGAAGTGTTCTGTATCAATATTTCTTAGACCTGCTAATAAAATAATGATGTTAAATGCTAGTCCGGTCCATACCCCAAAGATAATTAACGTTGGCATACTCATGTTCACATTATCCAGCCAGTTCACTGCTGGAATTCCAACCAATCCTAATAGGAAGTTAATAATTCCGTAATCTCCATTAAAGAAATAACGGAACACAATACCAATAGCGATGGTACTTGTAACGTATGGCATGAAGAAGATTGTTTCGAAGAAGCTCTTATGTTTAATCTTCTCGAAAATAATCCATGCGACAACGATAGAAATCAACAGTGCAACTGGTACTACAACGAATGCGTACAAGGCAGTATTGATTAAAGCTTTATGGAACACAGGGTCTGAGATAACTTTTTGATAGTTATCAAGTCCTGTATATTGTAGTTTCAATAACGACCCTTTTTGGAAACTCATCCAGAACGAACGAAGTAATGGATAAATATTGAATAAAAGAATCACTCCTAAAGATGGGAGAAGGAATAACCAAGCTTTAGGTTGGTTCTCGGGATTATATTTTTTCATTAGTAAACACGCACTCCATCTTTATCAAATAAGAAAATCTTGTGTTTTAGTAAGTTAAAAGCAAGTGTGTCTCCTTCTTCAATCTTATGTTCCACACTCACGATAGATTTCAATTGTTGGTCTCCTAATGGGAAGTGAAGAATTCTTTCACGACCAATTAATTCTACTCCACTAATCGTTGTAGTGAATAATCCAGGAGCTCCATTTTCTACTGGAACAACATCTTCTGGACGCATTCCTATAGAATAGTGTCCATCTGTTAGTTCGTGACGTTTACGGTCTGCTACTAACTCGGAAACTGGTAGAGTAAAGGCAGGATGTGTAATCACTCCGTCTTTAATTTCCACTTCTGTAATGTTGATAATTGGATTACCGATGAATTTCGCAACGAATAAGTTACTTGGTTCTAGGTATAAGTTTTGTGGGTCATCATGTTGTTGAATGTACCCTTCGTTTAAAAGAATGATTTTATCTGAAATTGATAAAGCTTCTTCTTGGTCGTGCGTTACGAAGATGGTTGTGATTCCTACTTCTTTTACAAGACGACGGATTTCTTCACGGATTTTCAAACGTAAACGAGCGTCCAAGTTACTTAACGGTTCATCAAGTAGAAGTACTTCAGGTTTTTGAACAAGCGCACGAGTGATAGCCACACGTTGTTGTTGTCCCCCTGATAAAGTACCAGGTTTTTTACCTGCTAACTCTTCAATATTGGTTAATTGCATATATTCTTCTGCAACTTTTTGAGCTTCTTCTTTCGAAACTTTATTTTTACCAACTGTTAGTGGGAACATGATGTTCTCTAACACTGTCATATGCGGATATAGCGCATAGTTTTGGAATACGAATCCAATATTACGATCTTTAGGTTCTGTCGTAACAACTGACTTTCCTTTAAATTGGATGTCTCCTCCTGTTGGTGTTAATAATCCTGCGATTAGATTTAAAATTGTTGATTTCCCGCATCCACTAGGTCCTAGTAAACAAACTAAGTCCCCCTGTTCAATTGAGAAATTTACTGACTTCAATGCTTCAAAGCCGTTATCGAATACTTTGTTTAAGTCAATAACATCGATCATGGTGAATCCTCCATTTTTATATACTTCAATACATACTATTCTACCATTTTTTTTATCAGCTGAAAACAGAAATACAAAAATTATTGAAAGCTTTTTATTGTAGACAGTTATCCCATTTTCAGATACAAAAAAAGGGAGAGAAAATCTCGCCCTTTTTAAGACTTTTTGAACTTACACAAACCCTTTTAAAGTGCGTTTTTTACTAAAACACTTTATGGTTTGTGAACAAAATCCGTTAACGTTTTATAATTCGATAGTAACTACGTGAAGTGATGTGGTACACGATGAAATAGATTACCACGAAGATTGCCCCAATCACAAGTGTTGCATTTAATGTGACGCTACCGTCAACCCCAAAGAGCTGAATGATCTTACGATACATCTTGAAGGCAAATGCGGTATGGATAAACGCTGTGACAAGCGGTAAGAAGAATACGATTAGCACTTGACGGTTGATGGATTTCTTGATGGTCTTTTGGTCGATACCGAGTTTTTGTAGAATCACGAAACGATCACGGTCTTCGTACCCTTCAGAAATTTGTTTGTAGTAAATGACAAGAACTGCACCGATGAAGAATACAACTGAAAGAAGCGCCCCCACAAAGAGTAAACTACCGATAAATCCGTAAATGTCTTTGGCTGCATCCTCTCTACTTCCAATCATAAGGTTACCCTCATCCTCATCGCTCGCTCCAAGCGTATTCACATAAACCTGAAACTCTTCCGTTTTAGCCGATGTCTCTGTCGATGTATTCCACAATGCATAATACATACCACGACCAAGTTTACCGTCTATCATCTTTGTTGGATCCTTAACAACGGCTACATAAACATTGTCCGCAACATATGGCAATTGTGGTAATTTTTCTTTAAAGTCGCTAGTGTCCATCATCTCTTTAACTTGAAGCGTTAATTGCCCGTTCACACGGATTGCCGAAACATTTTTGTCGTCTCCTTTAACAAGACCAAGAACGGCTTCATTGTCACTTGGGTGATAATTCGTCCCAAAGATGCGATTGTAATCATCCGCAGAAAGGAAAGTAATAAATGCAGCTGGGCTGTCTCCTGGATAGACTCCCTCGATGTCCACCCCATTTTCCATACTTTTTGCAGCGCGAAGCACGCTAAGGTAATTCATTTCATTTGAAACGGTCCCTTTCGATTGCGCCTTAAGTTCTCCTACTTGCTGCGAAAGTTGGCTAATCGTAGAGGTATCTTCGACAAATGCCGTCACCGAGTAATCTGTTGGATAACTTTTATTCAATAAATCGGCTGTTCCTGTTTGCAACGCGACGGTTGTAGCTAATGTGACAAGCACCATCGTTGATAAAATACAAATACTTGCAAGTCCCGCAGCATTTTTACGCATACGGAATTTTAAATTGGAAATCGAAATAAAATTCGTTGGTTGGTAAAAGAGTTTTTTGTTCTTTTGTAAAAGAGAAAGAAGCACAATGGAACCCGCGTCAAATAAAATATACGTTGCTAAAATAACTAATAGAACCGCAACAAAGAAGGAATATAGCGCTGCAACAGGTGCTTCAATCGTTTGCGACATATAATACGCGCCCCCGAGAAGTCCTGATCCAATCAGTGCGCGAAGAAGGATAAAACGTCCCTTCGTTTCTCCCTTTTTCTTCTCTGAAAGCATTTCTAACGGACGGCTCATGTACATCTTTGTCGCATTTAAGAAGAATACAACTCCGAAAATAAACGCCATCGAAATGAGTACGAAACCGATGCTCCCTAGTTGCATCGAATACTCAATTCCGATTGGAATTTGAATAAGTTTCAATAATACGGCAAACGAGAATCGATGGAACACGATTCCTAGCACAATCCCTAGCCCCACGCTGACCACTGAGAATAGAAGCAATTCAATGAAACTCAACAATTGAATGTTTTTTCGGTCGAGCCCAAGAATGCTATATAGGCCGTATTCTTTTAATCGATTTTTCGTCACGAAGGCATTCGCGTAAAGAATCGTTAAGAGTGCTACGAGCTGAACCACGATTACCCCAAAGCCCAATGTTTGCGCAATGGCGCCCCCTCCGCGAAGAGTGGAAAGTTCCGGCATTGCAGATAAGGCGTGTGTGATATAGAGAATCATCGTCACCATAATGGTCGTCATTGCATACGGCATATATAATGAATGATTCTTTTTTAGATTCGATGTCGCCATCGAAAAAATGAGTTTAAACATGGATTTCACCTCTATTTGCCATCGCAGTTAATGTTTCTGAAATCAACTCGAACATCTGTTGATCACTTCTTCCTTCACGGTACAATTGATTATAAATCAAGCCGTCTTTAATGAAAAGAACCCTTTTGGCACGACTTGCAGCAACCGTACTATGCGTTACCATTAAAATTGTTTGTCCGTTTTTATTGATTTTATCGAACAAGTCTAATGTATTGCTTGCTGATTTTGAATCCAACGCTCCTGTTGGTTCATCGGCTAAGAGTAAGCTTGGGTCTGTAATCATCGCACGGCCGATTGCCACACGTTGTTGTTGCCCACCTGAGAGTTCATAAGGATATTTCTTTAGTAAGTCTTTGATTCCTAGCATTTGCGCAATCGGTTCGACCTTTTGCTTCATTTCTGAAATCGGACGGCGAGCGAGTACCAGCGGCAACACCATATTATCATAGACCGATAGAGTTTCTAATAAATTGAAGTCTTGGAACACGAATCCTAAGTGGTCTCGTCGAAATTCCGTAAGAACTTTAGCAGAGATATTTTGAATATTTTCTCCGTTTAAAAAGACAGAACCAGCAGTTGGACGGTCGAGTGTCGCTAAGATATTTAAGAGCGTTGTTTTCCCTGAACCCGATTCCCCCATCACGGCTACGTATTCACCTTCCTCAACAGAGAAGGTAATATCTTTTAGCGCCGTTACTTCAGCAGCCCCAAAGCGCGTTTGATATTTCTTTTGTAAATGTTGTACATCTAATAATGTCATTGTTTTCACCCTTTACTTTCATTTGTTGAACTTAGTATAGCTCACTCGTAAAGGGAAATCATGACACTATCCTATCATTTTATCCCCATTTCTTACATTTTTGTCACTTTGAAAAATCATGAAAAAAGAGGCTTCGCAAGGAAACCTCTTTTGGAGTTGTAGTTGATTAACGTTTAATAATGCGATAGTAACTACGTGAAGTGATTTGGTACACGATGAGATAAACCACAACGAAAATCGCACCAATCACGAGTGTTGCGTTTAATGTGACGCTACCGTCAACCCCGAAGAGTTCGATAATCTTACGATACATCTTGAAGGCGAACGCTGTATGAATAAACGCTGTGACAAGCGGTAAGAAGAATACAATCAACACTTGACGGTTGATAGATTTCTTGATGGTCTTTTGGTCGATACCGAGTTTTTGTAGAATCACAAAGCGGTCACGGTCTTCGTATCCTTCAGAGATTTGTTTGTAGTAAATGACAAGCACTGCGCCGATGAAGAATGCGATAGAAAGAAGTGCACCCACTAAGAGCAAGCTCCCCATGAAGGCATATAAGGTTTTCGCCTCTTCGTGCTTACTATGCAATGCTAACTTATCTGTCTTATATTGACTCATGACGTTCTTATACCCTGCCCATTCAGCATCTCGTGATTCGAACGGCGTATTTGTATTCCAAGTAAAGTAATACATCGCTTGACCTGCTGCTGGATTCATGAATTGCATTGGGTCTTTTACAATCCCAACATATTGATTATCTGTCACATAAGGTAATTGAGGCATTACTTTGGCGTATGGAGTCGCATCAATCATCTCTTTGACTTTAATCGTTGCGTTATAGACTACTGAATAAGTCTTCACTTCAGAAATTTGTTTTACGTCTCCTTTGATGAGACCGACAATCATTTCTTTATCCCCCACTGTATAGTTCGTCCCAAACATCTTATTATATTGGTCCACAGAAATGATTGTGAACATCGCTGCAGGGTTATCACCTGAATTCACATTTGCAAAGTCAAATCCATTTGCTGTACGTTTCCCGAAACGAATCACATTTAAGAAACTTTTTTCATCTTTGATTTGACCCTTTGTTTGTTCCTTAATCTTTTGCACGATAGGAGGGTATTGTCCCGCTTCGTTTTCTACTACAAAGAACGCTACTGCAGAATAATCTGTTGGATAATTCCGATCAAGCGTTGCCGTTGTTCCTCGTTGTAGGGCTACGGTAATCACCATCGTTACAAGAACCATTGTTGATAAAATACAAATACTTGCAAGGCCAGCAGCGTTTTTACGCATACGGAATTGTAAGTTTGAAATCGAAATAAAATTCGTTGGTTGATAAAAGAGTTTTTTGTTCTTTTGTAAGATGGAGAGCAGCGCAATCGAACCCGCATCAAATAAAATATAAGTAGCAACCACTACTAAGATAACAGCTAGGAAGAAGAATAACAGTGCTTTGACAGGCGATTCGATGGATTGGGACATATAGTATGCAATACCAAGAATCACAAGACCAATAATGGCACGAACGGCAACAGCGCGTCCTTTCTTCTCACCTTTTTTCTTTTCTTTTAACAATTCAAGCGGGCGACTCATGTAAATCTTCGTCGCGTTAATAAAGAACACAAGAACGAAGATGGCCACCATAGTCAAAAGAACCGCTATAATACTTCCAAATTGGAAGGAATATTTAATACCAATATCGTATTGAATGAGTTTCAATAATAGCGCAAAAGCCGCTGCATGGAAAATCACGCCAAGAATCAATCCAGAAATAACACTCACACTGGCAAAGATAAATAACTCAATGAAGCTAAGTAATTGAATATTCTTACGGTCAAGACCGAGAATCCCGTATAAACCGAATTCTTTGGCACGGTTTTTCATAACGAAAGCATTCGCGTAAAGCACGACCACAAGTGATACGACTTGAACGATCATGAACCCGAAAGTAAGAGTACTCGCCATCGTTGTCCCGCCTTCTAAATGGGCAAATTCTGGAGTCGCACCAAGAGCATTCGTCACATACAAAACAATCGTTACCATCACCGTCGCAAGCGCAAACGGTAAATAGAGCGTACGGTTCTTACGGATATTCGTAATCGCCATGGAACGCAGTAGATTAAACATGTTCCTCACCTCTGTTTGCCATCGCAGTTAATGTTTCTGAGATTAATTCAAACATTTGTTGATCCGTTCTTCCTTCACGGTACAATTGGTTGTAAATTAAACCGTCTTTAATGAAAAGAACGCGTTTGGCACGACTTGCGGCAACTGTACTGTGCGTTACCATTAAAATCGTTTGTCCGTTTTGATTGATTTTATCGAACAAATCTAATGTATTGCTGGCTGATTTTGAATCCAGCGCCCCTGTTGGTTCATCGGCTAACAGCAAGCTTGGGTCTGTAATCATCGCACGGCCGATTGCCACACGTTGTTGTTGACCTCCAGACAATTCATAAGGATATTTTTTCAATAAGTCCTCAATACCTAACATTTCAGCAATTGGTTGAACTTTCTTTTCCATTTCGTCGATTGGACGACGCGCTAACACAAGAGGCAATACCATATTGTCATATACGGATAATGTTTCTAATAAGTTGAAGTCTTGGAAAACGAACCCTAAGTGGTCACGACGGAATTCCGTTAATACTTTATCAGAAATCTTTTGAATGTCTTCCCCATTTAGAAGTACAGTTCCATCTGTTGGACGGTCGAGTGTCGCTAAGATATTTAATAGCGTTGTTTTACCAGAACCAGACTCCCCCATAACTGCCACATATTCGCCTTCTTCTACTGAGAAGTTAATATCTTTTAATGCAGTTACTTCAGCGGCTCCAAAACGTGTTTGATAAACTTTTTGTACGTGTTGTACATCTAATAATGTCATTGTGGTCACCCTTCATTGTTTTTTTAGTTACGTTAATTATACTATAAATAGTTATCCTTTTCACGAAACTCTACTATTTTCACCATTTAAATAGTTCATTTTTACGTGAAACACGAACGAAATAATTATAAGCAAAATGAATCTGCTATAATTTTACCGAATAACGAACTATAAATAATATATATACCTAAAAGTATGTTTTTGAAATTGACTTTTAAACTGCTTTTTAGTATAGTTTCTATATCACTTATCGAAACGCAATGAAAAGAAGAGTAGAAAATAAACCTTTATAGAGAACTTACGGTTGGTGAAAGTAAGGAAGTCGTTTATTTTCGAACATGGTCTTAGAGCTGATTGCCCGAATCTTTAAGGCAATCCGGGTAGTTCCGTTATCTATATTCCGTCACGGAAAAGGTCTTCATTTTTGAAGATGAATAAAGGTGGTACCACGACTGCAACTCGTCCTTTTAGCAAATGCTAGAAGTACGGGCTTTTTTATTTTCGTTTCATAAACACTAACTTAGGAGGAAACAACATGGCTGAAGTAGAAAGCTTTACACTCGATCATAACAAGGTAATTGCCCCTTATGTACGTCTAATCGCAAACGAACATGGCAAGAAAGGAGACGTCATTTCCAACTTTGACATCCGATTCTTACAACCAAATAAACAAGAAATGCCTACAGGAGTTGTTCACACCTTTGAACACCTTTTAGCGGATTTATTACGTGACCGTATAGACGGCATCATCGACATCTCTCCATTTGGATGCCGCACGGGATTCCATTTAATTCTCTGGGACGAACGTTCTCCAGAAGACATTGCAAGAGCTTTAAAATCCACTCTTGAAGAAATCGTAGACCGCATTCGCTTCGAAGATATTCAAGGCGTCTCTGCCACTCAATGCGGAAATTATCGTGACCATTCACTATTTGGTGCAAAAGAGTATGCTAAACAAGTATTGGAACAAGGAATCAGCATTGATCCGTTCGAACGAAAGGTTATTTAATTAAACACGCATTCGTGAACACACATAGACTGGAGGAAACCCCATGAATTTAAAACAAATTACAAAATCACTTATCTTCTTCACAACAGCTGCCCTACTTGGTGCTTGCGGCAATAACGCTTCTAACTCTTCCGCTTCATCGGCTTCGAAATCTACCAACGCCGAAACAAAAACCATTAAAATTGCCTCTGTAGGTTCAGACGCAGATATTTGGCGTTACATTGCGGATTCTGAACAAGCAAAAAAAGCAGGCCTTAAAATTGAAGTTGAAGAATTAAACGGAGGGGTACCACTAAATCAAAGCGTGGCGGAAGGAACTGAAGACGCAAACGCCTTCCAGTCGATTGGCTACTTATACAGCTTTAACGAATCAAACACTACTAAATTAGTTCCTATTGGTACTACTTATATCGAACCAATGGGGCTCTACTCTAAAAAGGTAAAATCACTTGAAGAATTACCGAATGGCGCTAAAATTGCTCTTCCTGACAACCCATATAACACAACGCGTGCTCTACGGTTATTAGAGTCTGCTGGGCTTATTAAACTTTCACCTAATTTCAAAGAAGGAACAGGAACTCCAAACGATATTGTTGAAAACAAAAAGAACTTTGAATTTCTCCTTATTGACGACACGACAAGCGTCCGCGTTCTAGATGACGCAGACTTAATTGCGATTGGGAACACGATTGCCTTAGAAGGAGGTTTAAACGTTCTAAAAGACGCCCTTTTCTATGAAAAAGCAGATGCCTCTACAACGACAAGTATTAACGTGATCGTTGTAAAAGAAGGCAATGAGAACAATGCTGACTACCAAAAATTAGTGGAACTCTATCATGACCCAGAAATCCAAAAATATATTTCTGATAAATTCCAAGGAACAAAAGTTGAAGTTAAAAAACCAATTTCTGAAGTTTGGGGGAACCATTAATGAAAATCGCCATTGTTGCAGCGATGAAAGAAGAAATACACCCCTTTGAACTCCACTTTGCACCAGGAAAAGAAGTATTTTCAAAAGGCCCCGTTCGGATATTGGAGGTCAATCAAAATCTTTATCTTGTACAATCTGGAATTGGAAAAGCCAATGCTGCCGCAACTACCGCATGGTTATGTGACAAAATTCAGCCTGACCTGATTATTAATACTGGTACGACAGGAAGTTTTAATCCGGATTATTCCTTAGCCGATGTCATTGTATCTACGAAATTTGCCTATAGCGATGTCGATGCGACTGGATTTGATTATGCTTGGGGGCAAGTTCCTCAAATGCCCGCGAACTACCCTGTAGAAAAAGAGCTACATGAAAAAATTCTTTCTCTTCTACGTGATAAAGTAAGTGGATTTAATATTCAAAGTGGATTTATCGCAACAAGCGATTCCTTTATGAGCTCGATTGATGCCGTGGAAAACATTCGTGTTCAATTGCCAGATATCGTAGCCAGTGATATGGAATCAACACCGATTGCACAAGTAGCCTCTTTCTATGACATTCCGGTGCTCAACATTCGTGGCGTCAGTGACCATGTAGGTGGAGATGCCCCTGAAACGTTCGAAGAAACACTCGAAAAAGCTTCTCAAAACGCATTCGAAGCGGTGCTATTACTTGTTGAAAATCTATAAGAAAAGGAGTGTAGGCTCTAGCCTCTGAAGTGCACCCTGTCAAGTAGACAGGAAAATAATTAAAGTGTATGACGAGTTCT
>CAURBR010000012.1:0-55457 GCA_963523415.1 uncultured Streptococcus sp.
ACACGTTGAGCAGCTCCATCTAATTTTCCGTTTAATTCTGGGATTACTAATCCGATAGCTTTAGCAGCACCTGTTGTATTAGGTACGATGTTTACTGCTGCAGCACGAGCACGACGTAAGTCACCTTTAGCGTGAGGTGCGTCTAATGTGTTTTGGTCACCTGTGTAACCGTGGATCGTTGTCATTAAACCTTCAACAATACCAAATTTATCGTTTAATGCTTTAGCCATTGGAGCTAAGCAGTTTGTAGTACATGAAGCACCAGAGATAACTGTTTCTTTACCAGTTAAGATATCGTGGTTTGTGTTGAATACGATTGTAGGTACGTCGTTTCCACCAGGAGCAGAAATAACAACGCGTTTAGCGCCACCTTTCAAGTGTAATTCAGCTTTTTCTTTAGAAGTGAAGAAACCAGTACATTCTAATACGATATCAACGCCTAGTTCACCCCATGGTAATTCTTCAGGATTGCGATTAGCAAGAACTTTAACTTCTTTACCGTTTACACGGAAAGCTCCTTCTAATACTTCAACTTCACCGTTGAAACGTCCTTGTGTAGAATCATATTTTAACAAGTGCGCTAATTGTTTAGCGTCTGTTAAGTCGTTGATTGCAACAACTTCTAATCCTTCCACATCTTGAATACGACGGAATGCTAAACGACCGATACGTCCGAAACCGTTAATACCAACTTTAACTGTCATATAGTTTTTCCTCCTAGGAATTTTTATTATTTTTAGCGGGTTTCCCCGTTCAAAACCAAATTTGATAAACTCTCATCAATCACAAACCAAGTGCGATCAACAGGAGCTAGTTTTGCATATGCTTTTAAAGCAGATGCCTTCTCAACACCTTCCACGACAGCAATCGAATGCGGGATGATGTTTAAGTCACTAAGATGCAGCCCTACTCGCGGAATCTTAAGCACCACATTTCCTTCTGCATTAAAAAAACAACCGAATGCTTCACCAATTGCTTTTTTCTCTTTTAGAATCTCTTTTTGAGACTCCGATAGTCCACGTCTTTCACTCATTATCATAGCATTTCCGACGCTATATAACAAACACTCCGCCTTTTTCATCAATCCCATGGTTCTCGCCACAGATGGCTCTTGCATAAGCGGCTCATAAGTGGCTTCCTGAACATGCTCGGGGACGAATAATGCTTCATGTTTGGCTCCTATGCCAACGGAAAGCTTTTCACTAATCGTATTTGCTTGAATGAGCATGGATCCACCCATACCACCTCTAGCAGGAACGATTGTTAGTTCTCGATTAGAAGCAATCTCACTGGTAAATCCTCCACTGACCTTTGCCATTGTCTGCCCACCTGTTATTGCAACAATCGAATTTCCAAGAGGCAACAGTACATCCATTAACTCTTGAACTAGAGACGAAGTTTTTCCTAAATCAGGAATTACTTTACAAAATTGAACACCCAGTTCTTTTGCAACTTTATGTTCTTTCAAACTCATCTGTATAAAGTAATTCTTTAAATCGTCTGAACGTTCTAGCACATACTGACCAGCCTTTGTTAATGTCATCCCTGAACTATCCACATCAATTAATTCCATTTCTTTTAAAGAATCAATCTCTTTGCGAAGAGTTCGTTCTGACATATGGACCATTTTTGCTAGAGCCCTACGTCCGATTGGTTCAAAGCTCTCAATCGTTTGTAAGATTCGAAAACGGATTTGTAAGAGCACGCGACCCTCTGGTACTAATAGATGAGAAAGATTAAGATAATTCACTACATCTCATCCTCCTTACATATTTGGGTCATAATACGTCCCACTTAAAATCGTTATCTTTGAATTCATAATTCTGAATACATTTATATTTTAACATAAAAGTATAGAAATGCAACCGTACTTTCATTACAAAAAGATTAAAAACCATTTTTAAAAGGGACTTTATACGTCCCACGCTTATTTATCCTCACTACTAAAGGAAATTTCTACGTGAGCTCCCACTTTTTGCGCCATTTTTTCTAAAAATAAAATCGAAGGATTATGGTGTCCGCCGACAAGCCGAGAAAAATGTCCAGGATTCATACCGACCTTTTCTGCAAAATCAGCACATGAGAGTCCAGTCCCCAGCCTTAACTCCGTAATTCTTGTACCAAGTTCCTTTAATACAAATTCCGAATAAAAATCCTCTTCAAAACCATCAAATTCTAATGTTAAGTCTGCAATAAAACGCTCCAGATTTTGATCCATCTTTTAAAGCCTCCTCCTTTGTTTGAACAATTGGTATAGACAATTCTGTCTTCGATTTATTTCCCCACATTTCAAGAATTGCTGGAGAAAGCCCCTCCTTATTCAGTAAATGTAGTGCTGCAAGGATTTTTACCTTCTCTTTATAGGATTTTTGTGCGGCGAATTCTAAATAACCTGGATTAATTTTAAACTCTTTTTTCATACTTTTCCCTCCCATTTAAAATTACCATATTTGGTAATTACCAAATATGGTAATTTTGCTTTTTTCTATTACTATCTTGCTCTTTCTTACAAAGGAAATTTGATTTTTTTATTCGTTCTCTTGAAGTTCTCTTCATTTTCTATCTTTTCACTAACTTCTACACTTGCACTGTGTAGAGAAATTAGGTACACTTTATAAAGATGTCGCCTTAGTGTAGTGGATATCACATAAGATTCCGGTTCTTATAACAGGGGTTCGACTCCCCTAGGCGGCTTACAAATCACTCCATGCTACAAACATCGTTTTGTAGCACTTTTTTATACGCAAAAATAGCTCCGAGATTTCTCTCGGGGCTTTGTCTAACTTTAGAAGTTATCATCTAAGTGAGATTATTCTTCTTCGTCCTCTTTTTTCTTTCCAGCCGTAAGTAATCCTAAACCTGCAGGGAGTGACATACTTGCTGCATTGAAGACTAATGATAAGTCCTCAACCCCTGTATTCGGTAATTCTGGATTACCTGGTGTTGGTGATGCTTGAGGAGGAGTTACTTTTTGGACTGAATCTTTATAAGTTACCGTGATTACACCATTCTTAACCAGTTTTTTATCTGTATTTTAAACTTTTTCTAATATTAAGATAAAGAAAACGAGCTAGAATTGACTCCTAGCTCGTTGATAAAAATGTTGATTTCAACTTTCTTCCTTATAAGTGAAGAAAAAATAGTCTTTTTAAAATTTGGAAAAATCCCAGATTTCTGTCGCTAATCCTTCGTAAAATTCAGGTTCGTGACATACCATTAATATACTTCCTTTATATTCTAGTAATGCACGTTTTAGCTCCTCTTTGGCATCTACATCCAAGTGGTTTGTCGGTTCGTCTAGAACGAGCACGTTTGATTCTTCATTCATCAATTTACAGAAGCGAACTTTTGCTTGTTCTCCCCCGCTGAGTACTTGTACTTGACTCTCGATGTGTTTACTGGTTAATCCACAACGAGCGAGCGCTGCACGTACTTCTGGTTGTGTCATGGATGGGAAGGTATCCCAGATTTCTTCTAGGGCTGTCTTACGGTTTCCTTTTGGCGTTTCTTGTTCGAAATATCCAAGGTCGATATAGTCGCCACGCGTTACTTTCCCGTTCAATGGCTTAATAATCCCTAATAAGCTCTTGAGTAGTGTCGTTTTACCGATACCGTTTGCCCCGATAATCGCAATCTTTTGGCCACGTTCCATCTCAAGATTCAAAGGTCCTGTCAACGGACGGTCATATCCAATGACTAAGTTTTCGCCTTGGAAGATGTAACGACCTGGTGCACGAGAAGTCTTAAATTCGAATTTAGGTTTAGGTTTCTCACTGGCTAATTCGATGACTTCCATCTTATCCAGTTTCTTCTGACGAGACATCGCCATATTACGTGTTGCCACACGCGCTTTATTACGGTTTACGAAGTCCTTCAAGTCCGCAATCTCTTTTTGTTGACGGTTGTACGCCGCTTCTAGTTGAGATTTCTTCATCGCGTATACTTCTTGGAACTGATCATAATTTCCTACATAACGATTCAATTCTTGATTATCCATATGGTAAATCAAGTTTACGACGCTGTTTAAAAATGGAATATCATGCGAAATCAGTATAAACGCACTTTCATACTCTTGTAAGTATCTTTTCAACCATTCGATATGCTCTACGTCCAAGTAGTTTGTTGGTTCGTCAAGTAATAAAATGTCTGGTTTTTCTAATAATAATTTTGCAAGTAAGACCTTCGTACGTTGTCCACCACTGAGTTCACTCACGTCGCTGTCCATCCCAAATGCTGCAACACCTAATGCACGCGCTACTTCATCGATTTTAGCATCAAGAATATAGAAATCATGGCTATCTAATCGCTCTTGCAACTCGCCCACTTCTTCCAGCATTGCATTCATCTCATCTTCGCTAGCGTCTCCCATTGCCATATACAACTCATTGATACGCGCTTCTGCCACGAACAAATCATCGAAGGCTTTTTGAAGGACGCTACGAACCGTCATCCCTGGTTCAAGGACTGTATGTTGGTCCAAGTAACCAACCTTCACATTTTTCGACCACTCGATTTTTCCTTCATCTGGTTGTAGTTGCCCTGTGACGATATTCATGAAGGTTGATTTTCCTTCACCATTTGCTCCAACAAGCCCGATGTGTTCTCCTTTTAATAGACGGAAGCTCACATCATTGAAGATGGCTCTCTCGCCGAATCCGTGTGTTAACTTTTCTACATTTAAAATACTCATTCATGCTCTCCTTCAGTTTCTCTGCGTCATTGTATCATAGTTTTCTTCAAATTCAAAAAGGCAAAAAAATACAGAGTAAGGAATATACCCACTCCGTATTTTTGCTATTTAAACTGTGCATGATATAACGCCGCATACGCACCGTTTTTTGCGAGCAATTCTTCATGCGTGCCATCTTCTGTGAGTCCATCTTCTGTGACCACAATAATACGGTCTGCATTTTTAATCGTAGCAAGACGGTGAGCGATAATAAAGGTCGTTCTACCTTTTGCCAACTCGTCAAATGATTGTTGAATAAATTTCTCCGTCTGTGTATCAAGAGCACTTGTTGCTTCATCCAAGATTAAAATAGAAGGATTCTTCAAGAAAATTCGTGCGATAGATAGACGTTGTTTTTGTCCACCCGATAGTTTCACACCACGTTCTCCAATTTGAGTATTCAACCCGTCCTCTAAGTCTTCAATGACTTCTTTGAGTTTGGCTTGCTCGATAGCCCGGTCTACCTCTTCATCTGTTGCATTGAGTCGTCCATATAAAACATTTTCTCGAATCGTTCCATTAAATAAAAATACATCCTGTTGTACAATACCGATTTGGCGCCGAAGCGATTGTAATGTAAAGTGACGAATATTGGTTCCATCTACTAAAATTTGTCCCTCTTCTAAATCATAGAATCGGGGAAGAAGATTCACGAGCGTCGTCTTACCTACTCCACTTGGACCAACAAAGGCCACTGTTTGCCCTGGTTCGACAGTAAGATTGATATGCTCTAACACCTTCTTATCTGCTTCATATCCAAATCCAACATTTTGATATTCTACATGCCCTGTAAAGGTTGGAGCTGGAACTGCATCAGTTTCATCTTCGATATCAATTTCTACACTCATCAATTCTTTAAATCTACGGAACCCTGCAAACCCCTTCGGATAGAGTTCAATCATCGAATTCATTTTGTTGATTGGCCCTATAAAAACATTTGCGAGTAGAATATACCCAACAAGATCTCCGGGAGTTAGTTCTCCAATCACCGTATAATAAGCCCCCACAATTAAACTAAAGAGATTAATCGTTCTCATAAGGACATAGTTAAAACTACTACTGGTCCCCATTGTTCTGTAAAAAGCTAGTTTATTGGTACGGTATTCTTGAATAAGATCTTCAAACAATTGTTGTTCATGACTTTCATTTGCAAAGGCCTTTACAACACGCATTCCACTAAGCACATTTTCAAGTCCAGCAGTGTAATGAGCTAGCCCTTTGTAGATTGTTCGATTAATGCGAGACATTCTTCGATTAAATACTGCTAAGGCTACTGCAATCACAGGAACGAATACAATCGTCATTAATGCTAATGTAGGATGTACTTGAAACATCAAAACAAATGAACCGATTAGTGTCATGATGGCAATAAATAGTTCTTCAGGTCCATGATGAGCTAATTCGCTAATATCGAATAGATCACTGGATAAGCGACTCATTAACTCCCCGATTTTCATATTATCAAAGAAAGAAAAAGATTGCTTTTGAACTTGAGCAAATAACTCTCTTCTCATATCGGTCTCAATATTAATTCCTAATTGATGTCCTAAATAAACTACAATGAAATTTAACGTAGTTGAAAAAGCATACAACGCTATTAACCCCGCTCCAACTAAAAGAATTTGCTGCAAATCTTTAGACGGAACAACATGATCAATGACGCTTCGCACCATAACAGGAAAAGCGAGTTCAAGAATCGCTACAATCACCGCACAGCTAAAATCAATACAAAATAATTTCTTATAAGGTTTATAGTAATGGATAAAATCTTTAATCAAGAGTTATCTCCTTTCGCATAATGCAACGCACTCCAGTCCTTCGTGATATAGACGATATGTCCATATAGTACTGTTAAGGCATTTGAGAGAAGCATGGCGATCCACACACTAGTAGCTCCAAGCGTTGTGAATGCCCCTAGCACCCAAATAATGGGTAATCTGAGGACCCAAAGTCTTCCTACCGACATATTCATAGAATACTTTGTAACTCCACACCCTTGGAAAAATCCGTTATAGGATGAGAAAAGTCCCATAAAGAAAATGATAAAAGCCGTATAATTCAAGTATTCAACAGCGTTATCCCATAAAACGACATCACTTCTGTCTTTAATGAACACTCCTAAAATCGGAGACTGGAAGATAAAGACAATGACACACCCAATCGTTGAAATCATCAGAATCCATAACAACGCTCTTCTAAAAATGGCATGAGCACGGTCATAAAGTTTAGCACCCATATTTTGTCCAATAATAGCTGTCAGAGCAGCTCCAATCCCCATCTGAGGTTGGGTTAGTAAGTCCGAAATACGATTCACCATAGAATAAGCCGCTAACACAGACGTACCATATGATTGGATCAATCCATTAAGGACTGTAAACCCTAATGCTGCCCCGCCATAACCAAAGGCAGATGGCCAAGCAACCTTTAAGATTTCCATCATCACATTGTTTTCGATTTTTACTCTCTTCAAATGAATTTGAATTTCAGACTCACTTCGTACTGCACGAATGGCTAATAATAATAGTAACACTTTCGCAATTACGGTAGCCCATCCAGCCCCCTCAATTCCCCAATTTAATCCTGGAAGACCAATGACAGGAATCGTTGCAAAAATAAAAATTGGGTCCAGAATTACATTTGAAATAGAAGATGCTGCACTAATCATTGTAATCGTACGTGTTCTTCCTTGTGCATTTAATAAGGATTGATATCCAAAATAGCAAAAATCAAAAAATAGACCGACAAAATTGATTTTCAAATAAGAAACTGATTTTTCGTAAAAGAGCCCATCCGCTCCCATCCATCCAACAAAATAGGGAGCACAGAAATAACCAATAACTGATAAAAGAAATCCGAAAAAGTAGGTTAATACAATCGCATTTCCAGCATACCGTTTTGCATTTTCCGGTTGTCCCGCTCCAAAATATTGAGCAATTAACGCAGTGGCACCCACACTAATCCCCATTCCAAGAGATATAAATAAAAAATTTAACGGCCAAATAAACGCTGTCGCTGCAAAATCTTCGGCTGATAATTGCGCTACATATAATCCGTCCGTCAAATTGTATAAAGTTCGAATCAAATTATTAATCATTAACGGAGTAGCAATCGTTAAAATCACACGATTAATATTCCCCGTTGTTATAAAATTTTGTTTTTCCAAAAATATCACCGTTTCTAGTATACATGATATTCCTACCTCTGTGAACACATACCATGTACGATTTACCCTTTCTGTTCCTAAAAGAGAGAATACGGCTCGCTTTGTAGGCCACGGGATTTCTTCATAATAGCTGTAATAGGGCACCGGTTCGAGCCGAAGTCTCTCACCTCTAAAACTCAAAGCGGGAGTAAGGAACTCCTCCTAACTCCCGCTAATTCGCTTTTAGCGCCATCCCCTATTACTGCTATTATAGAATCCCATGTCCCTGCGCGAGCCTCACTGCATTCTTAGTAGAGTCGAATAAGTTACATTATTTATCTCTTCTCACCAAATTTGGTGAAATATACTACTTCCTATTTTTTGAAAAACAAAAATTCAAAGTACGTAATTTTAAAGAAACTAGAACAAAACCTTCAAGAAGCACCACCTAATCTTTTTATACAAGCAGGTCTGAAGAATCATTTGGTCCATAGTAGCAACAATAGAGAGTGTAATCGATGCGAATTAGTAGGAGTTAGGAATAGATTCCTTACTCCTACTTTGAGGCTCGATAGGCGGTGAGACGAAAGGCTCACGCCGGTACAGCTATTGTAGCTACTATAGAATATCCAGATGATTCATATAAGACCTAAAGTCTTTTTTAGCTCGTAAGAAGTACACATAAATTCCCAAAAAGCAAAATTCCTAACACCTTGTCCAAAGAAACAAAAATAAGAAATTCGGAATACAAGGCTCCACCTAACTTTTTTTATACAAGCAGGTCTGAAGAATCATTTGGTCCATAGTAGCAATAATAGCGAGTGTAATCGATGCGAATTAGTAGGAGTTAGGAATTAATTCCTTACTCCTACTTTGAGGCTCGATAGGCAGTGAGACGTAAGGCTCACGCCGATACAGCTATTGTAGCTACTATGGAATATCCAAATGATTCGTTAAAGACCTGCGGTCTTTTCTCAAAAGCACAAAACAAAAAAGAGTTAGGCATCAGCCTAACTCTTCCGAATTTCTCAAAATTATTTTTTAGTTTCTTTGAAGACAACGTGTTTACGTAATTTTGGAGAATATTTTTTTAATTCTAAACGCTCTGGATTGTTACGTTTGTTTTTGCTAGTTAAGTATAAACGTTCACCTGTTTCAGCACATTCTAATAAAATGTTGATACGCATGGATGACACCTCTCATTCCTTTATTTCATTAACTCATTGAGTTTCATACTGGTATATATTAACAAATGCAGTTCGCTTTGTCAATTCAGATTACCACTGATTTTTTGAAAAATTTATTCTTATAAAACTTTTTGAATCCAACCTTCTGGAGCCTCTACATCTCCGTATTGGATACCTACTAACTCATCGTATAAACGACGTGTTACAGGCCCTACTTCTGTTTCCGAATAGAACACGTGGAAATCATCCCCATTTTGGATTCCGCCTACTGGAGAAATAACAGCAGCTGTACCACATGCCCCTGCTTCAGCAAAAATATCTAATTTGTCGATAAATACATCGCCCTCTTTAACAGTCATGCCTAAGCGGTGTTCTGCTAACCAAAGCAATGAGTATTTTGTAATACTTGGTAAGATTGATGGGGAGTACGGCGTGATAAATTGATTATCTTTTGTAATCCCAAAGAAGTTAGCTGCCCCAACTTCCTCAATCTTTGTATGTGTCAATGGATCAAGATAAATACAGTCACTAAATTGACGTGCCTTCGCTTCTTTACCAGGAAGTAAGCTTGCCGCATAGTTACCGCCGACTTTTGCAGCCCCTGTTCCAACGTGTGCTGCACGGTCATATTCAGAAACGATAAAGTTTGTTGGTGTTAACCCACCCTTGAAGTAAGCTCCTACTGGCATGACAAAGATAGAAAAAATATATTCAGTTGCTGGGCGAACAGCAACGTTATTTCCAACGCCAATCATGAATGGACGGATATATAAGCTTCCGCCAGTTCCATAAGGAGGCAACCATTGCTCATTAGCTTTAACAACTTTTTTCACTGCTTCTACAAAGCGTTCTTCTGGAAACTCAGGCATCAATAATCGACGACAAGAGCGAGCCATACGAGCTGCATTTTGGTCTACACGGAATAAATTGATACTTCCATCCTTACAACGGTATGCTTTTAAGCCTTCGAAACATTGTTGACCGTAGTGAAGTGCTGTTGCTGCTTCATCTACCTTAAGAACATTATCTTCAATTAATGCTCCTTCGTCCCACTCACCATCTTTGTAATAACTAATGAAACGTAGATCTGTTTTAATATAATCAAATCCTAAATTTTTCCAATCTAAATCTACAGTTTTTGTCATAAAACCCCTTCTTTCTTACGTTTAACGTACTGGTTTAAAATCCCCTGTTACACTATCCATTTCTTCTAATGTTTTATCTTTAGCATGATAACGAAAAGTTCCATAGATGGAAGTCGCAGACCGTTCTTCGTGACGTATTTCTAACTCTATCGTATCTGCTGTTTGTGCCTGAATAAGGATATCATACTTTTCACCAAAGACTACATTTTTTCGTCGTTCGATTTCAGCAATTGCTGTTTTGGCTAATGTATTGGCATTCCGATTTCCTTCATTCTTTTGACCAACTGTCGTTACTGTTTGAGTCGTACTTGTTGAAGACTCTGGTGCAACTGTAGTCGAAACAGTCGTTGTTGTTTTGGCCTGATTTTTAGAAATTTGTAAGGCTGGAGCTGAATTATCCGCCGTTTGTTCTGGTCGACGACCACAAGCCATTAATGACGTACCTACCAATACTAATCCTAATCCTTTTATGATGTCGCTTTTCATTCACTCACCACCTTCTATTTTCCAACTATTTTATCATAATTTATGTAAAATGTATTCCGTTGATTCACTTTGTAACCATTTTGAAAAGAAATCTCAATTGTTTTCAGTTTTTCTACCTTCAAAAATGAAAAGGAGCTAGTTTCACTCACTAACTCCTTTTTGTGGAAGAAGAGACTTCTCTCCACTGATTTAATTATTTTTCTTTGATTTCTTCAACATAGTTATAGACGCCATGACCTGCTTGGCCACCATCTCCAACTGCAGTAGTAATTTGACGTAGAGTCTTTTGACGTACGTCCCCTACCGCAAAAATACCAGGAATAGCCGTTTCCATTTTTTCATTGGTCACAATCCAACCTTCTGCATCCGTAATCTTTAAGTTTTGGAATGGTGCAGATACTGGAAGTAGGCCGACATAAATAAATACGCCATCAGCTGGATATTCACTCACTTCGCCTGTTTGAACATCTTTTAGTCGAATCGCCGTTACTTTATTGCCGCCCCCAACAATTTCTTCAACAACAGAATTCCAAACAAAGTCCATTTTTTCATTGGCAAAAGCACGATCTTGTAGAACCTTTTGTGCTCTTAATTGGTCTCTACGATGGACAACCGTTACTTTCTTACCAAATTGCGTTAAATATGTTCCTTCTTCAACTGCGGAATCTCCTCCACCGATGACGAAGATATTTTTTCCCTTAAAGAAAGCACCATCACAGACTGCACAATATGAAACTCCACGTCCAGAGTATTCTTCTTCTCCGGGTACTTCTAATTTACGATGGAAAGAACCTGTCGCAATCACAACTGCATAAGCATAATATGTTTTATTACCAGCTGTAATTACTTTTAAATCACCATCTAGTTCAATATTAGAAACATTTCCGTACGCATATTCTGCTCCAAATTGCATTGCACCTTTGTACATATTGTCTGCTAAATCCGGACCAGAAATCGTCGCAAAACCTGGATAATTTTCAACATCAGAAGTGTTTAGAAGCTCTCCACCAGGAACTCCTTTTTCCAAGATTAACGTTTTAAGATTGGCACGTGAAGTATACAGTGCAGCAGTCATCCCTCCAGGGCCACTACCAATAATAACGACATCATAAATTGTTTTTTCTTCCATGGGAATTCTCCTTATTTGTAAACTAAGAGCGTTGAAACAAAGTCCAACGCTCTCCTTCAAGTGTAGTTTATGACACCCATATTAAATGAGCAACTTTATTGCTCATTTTCAACTTGTTCTAGTTGTTTTCCAAGTTCGATAATGTATTCTTTTAAATTATCTTTGATTTCAGGATGTTCTAATCCAAATTCAATACTTGTTTTCATGAACCCTAACTTATCTCCAACGTCAAAGCGTTCCCCTTTAAATTGCTTTGCAAATACTCGTTGTGTTTGGTTTAATGTATCAATCGCATCCGTTAATTGAATTTCTCCACCAGCACCTGGTTCTTGTTTTTCTAAAATATCGAAAATTTCAGGAGTTAATAAGTAACGTCCAATAATCGCCAAATTACTTGGTGCTTCTTCTGGTTTTGGTTTTTCAACAAAACGGCGAACATTATAAAGTCCATTTTCCACTTTACTTTCTGGATCGATAATTCCGTATTTATAGGTTTCTTCATGTGGAACTTCCATAACAGCAATATTCGATGCATGAGTTCTTTCGTAGCCGTCAATTAATTGTTTCGTCAAAGGAACTTCATCACGCATGATATCATCTCCAAGCATGATGACAAATGGTTCTCCACCAACGAATGCTTTTGCTTGAAGAACCGCATCTCCTAAGCCTTTTGGATAAGATTGGCGGACAAAATATAAATTAATTCCTGTCGTTTCTTGAACTAACTCAAGAAGTTCTTTCTTCCCTTTAGATTCAAGATTCGATTCTAATTCAATATTGGAATCAAAATGGTCTTCAATCGGACGTTTACTCTTACCTGTTACGATAAGAATATCTTCGATTCCTGATGCAAGAGCTTCTTCAACAATGTATTGAATCGTTGGCTTATCCACGATTGGCAACATTTCTTTTGCCATTGCTTTTGTAGCTGGTAAGAAACGTGTTCCTAGCCCTGCTGCTGGAATGACTGCTTTTCTGACTTTTTTCATATTGGATCCTCCGATAATCTTATTGATGTTCCTTGATTGACGCTTCTGATTTAAACTCACGTGCCATTAACCGTTGAATTTCTTCGCGAACATTATGTCCTTTGTACAAAACATTGTAAACCGCAGTGGTAATTGGCATTTCGATGTTCTTTTCTTGCGATAAAGCATATACTGCCTTACAAGTCTCTACTCCTTCAACAACCATTCCCATATTCTCAAGAATCGTTTGAAGTGGAATACCCTTCCCGATTTGATCCCCACATCTCCAGTTACGAGAATGAATACTCGTACATGTCACGATTAAGTCTCCAACACCACTCAGTCCAATAAAGGTTAATGGATCTGCTCCAAACGCAATTCCTAAACGACTAATTTCCGATAATCCTCTCGTCATTAAAGCTGCTTTTGCATTGTCTCCGTAACCTAGACCATGAAGTGCACCAGCTCCCACCGCAATAACATTCTTTAGAGCTGCTCCCATTTCAACCCCTACACAGTCCGTATTTGTATAAACACGGAAAAACGAATTACTGAAAAGTTCTTGCACAACTTTAGCAGACTGTAAATTCTCACATGCTGCTGTAATCGTAGTGATGTCTCTTCTTGACACTTCTTCTGCATGGCTTGGTCCTGACAATACCACGATATCCTCGTAGCTGTCACGGTCCAATTCTTCTGCTAAGATTTCTGAAATTCGTTTATAGGTTTCTTGTTCTAACCCTTTACTTGCATGAATAATCATTGGTTTATTTTTCAATAAGCCATTCAATTGTTTTGCTACTAAACGAATCACTTTCGTAGGAAGAACAAATAAGACTGCATCCACATCTTTCACAGCTTCTTCCAGATCAAGATACCCTTTAATAGAAGGATCTAGTAAAATTCCTGGGAGGAAATGTTCATTCGTATGACGTTCATTAATTTCTTTAATTTGCGCTTCATTATTTCCCCAAAGTCGTGCTTCATGTTGATTTTCAGTCAACACCATCGCTAAAGCGGTCCCCCAGGAACCTGCTCCTAATATCGCTACTTTTTTCATCTATTTCTCCTTTACGATTGTCCAAACAAATCTTTTGATTTTGGGTCATCAATCGATACATAATCCGGCACTGCTGGTACTCTACGTCTTCTGATGACAATAATGGCAATTCCTACTAAGAATAACACAATCGATAATAGTTGCGAAACTCTGATGACACCAAACATCCATAGACTATCTGTACGCATTCCTTCAATAAAGAATCTACCAAATGAATACCACATTAAGTATCCTGCTGTAATTTCTCCAACCTTGATTCCTTTACGTCTACGAAGTGTAAATAAAATCAACACCCCAATGAAAGACCAAAGCGATTCGTATAAAAATGTTGGATGATAATATGCTCCATTAATGTGCATTTGCTCAATGATAAAGTTCGGTAAATGCAGATTTTCAAGAAAAACACGTGTTACAACTTCTCCATGTGCTTCTTGGTTGGTAAAATTCCCCCAACGACCAATGGCTTGTGCTAATAATACCACTGGAGCCAAGATATCCAGTAGGAGAGCAAAAGAGACTTTCTCTTTCTTAGCGAACCAGTAAACCGTTGCGGCCCCTGCTAGTACACCACCGTAAATAGCAATTCCACCATGCCATATTTGGATAATTTCTGAAGGATTCGCCACATAATATTGCCACTCGAACAAAATATAGTAGAGTCGGGCTCCCACAAAGCCGAGAGGGACTGCCCAAAAGACGAGGTCAATAATAAAGTCTTTTCGATATCCTTTACGTGTTGCTTCTTTGTCTGCCAATGTTGCGGCTAAATAAATACCCGCAGCAATAATAATTCCATACCATCGAACCTGTAAGCCTCCAAGTTCGAAAGCCACAGGATTAATGGTAGAAATCATTTCCAATATATTCATTTACGACTCCCCTATACTTCTTTATTTTCTTCAATTAATGCGGTTAAACGGTTTGTAAAGCTTTCTGTTGCATCAAATCCCATTTTCTTTGCACGGAAGTTCATACATGCAACTTCTAGAATAATAGACACATTACGACCCGTTTTGACTGGAATCCGAATCTTCGGAACATCCACTCCAAGTAATGAAACATTTTCTTGGTTTCCACCAAGGCGATCGTATTTCTTATCCGGAGTCCAATTTTCAAGGTGAACTACTAAGTCTACTTTTTTAGAGTTCATAATGGCACCTGAACCAAATAAGGTCATGACATCCACAATGCCGACTCCTCTAATTTCAATCAAGTTCTTCAAAATTTTGGGAGCTTCCCCAATTAAAGTCAATTCATCATATTGATATAATTCGACACGGTCATCTGCAACCAATCGGTGTCCTTTTTGAACCAATTCAAGCGCTGTTTCTGATTTACCAACGCCACTCTCTCCAGTAATCAATAAACCAATCCCAAAGACATCTAGTAATACACCATGCATAGATGTTCGTTCAGCTAGTTGTCTTTCTAGAAAGTTCGTTACACTACTGGACACTTGTGTAGTTTTTGAGGAAGCTTGCAAAATTGGAATATTCTTTTTTGCTGCAGCTTCAACTAACGCTCTTGGTGGGTCTAATCTCCGTGAGATAATGAAGCAAGGAGTTTCATCTGTACAGAGCTTATCCATCAATTTGAATCGAGCTTCCTCACTCATCTTAGCAGCAAATGAAATTTCTGTACGTCCTAACAGTTGAATACGTTCTGCTGGATAAAAATCAAAATACCCTGCTAACTCAAGTCCTGGTCTTGAAATTTCACTGGTAGTAATTGGTCGATCAAGAAACTCTTTTCCGTAAATAGGTTTTAAATGAATATTCTTGATTAATTCTTGGACAGTAACACTACTCATATCATCCCTCTTTTCTTTATTCCCTTTTACTATACCATATTCGAGTGCTTTCTTGTATGCTTTTACCATTATTTAGAAATCTCTTTTCCTCGTTTTCACTTTCCAATCCACTTGCATTCTCGCCTTTATTTTATATAATGGTATAAGTTTCTAATCAAGGAGGTAAACAATGGTCTTTTATTCTTATAATTTTTTAAAAAGTAAAGTTCAACAAATTGACTATATCCAATTATTTCTCATCTTATTTGTCATCGCGATTCTAGCAGTTGCTCTATATCGTCATTTTAAAAATAGGCAAGATACTAAATTCCGTGAACTTGCATTAATCGCCGTCATCGGTATCTTAATTCTTGCTGGTTCTAAGATTGCTGACTTACAGTCTTCTAAAAATTCAGAAAATCAATATTCTGGAGCCCTTCGCTTCGTTGAAACGATCGCTCAAGATTTACATGTTAATAAAGAAGATGTCTATATTAATACTGAAGCCGCAAAGGATGGAGCCATCGTCAAAGTTGGCGATCAATTCTATCGAGTATTAACAGGAGATAGCCCGGAACATTACCTACTCGAAAAAATGGAATTGCAAAATCCAAAAGTTACGATTAAGGAGGCTGAATAAGTTGAACCTTTCATATATCGATGTCGCAATCAAACTTGCGCTTGGACTATTATCATTAATTGTTGTAATCAACTACACTGGGAAAGGAAACCTCGCCCCTACATCTGCAAGTGACCAAATACAAAACTATGTACTCGGGGGAATTCTCGGGGGTGTGATTTATAATCCATCCATTACCATCTTACAATACTGCATCATCTTATTAATTTGGTTTGCGTTAGTACTAACCCTTCGCTGGGTAAAAACAAATAATCGTACAGTGAAGAAGATGCTTGACGGTGAACCTTTACAATTAATTAAACATGGGAAAATTGATGTTGAAAATGTGCGTTTAGCTGGTCTAACGGCTCAAGAAGTTGCTTTTAAATTACGTTCACAAGGAGTCTTCTCTATTCGCGATGTAAAAAGTGCCATCTTAGAACAAAACGGACAACTCATCTTGACAAAATTTGGTGAAGAAAATCCAAAATATCCAATCATTACAGATGGTGTCATTCAACAAAACATTTTAGAAGTCATCGACAAAACAGAAGATTGGGTTACTGAACAACTAGCTGCCCAAGATATTCAAGATGTTTCAGATGTATTCCTTGCAGAATACAATAACGGCCAATTAATGGTTGTGAAATACTAATAATAGATAACATAAAAAAGAGCGCCATCTGGCGCTCTTTTTTAGTTTATTCTACTAGATTTTCTACAAACCGTTGGAAAATCATTAACAAAATGCTTACCACAAAGGTAATCAGTGGGCTAGAAAATGAGAATCCAGGTCCTACAAACCATGATGTTAAACTTAACATCATCGCATTAATCACAAAGCTAAAACATCCAAACGTTACAATCGTTACTGGTAATGTTAAAAGGAATAAAATCGGTTTAACAAATAGGTTTAATACCGCAAGAACGATACTTGCAACAAGCGCTGCTACCCAGTTTGTAACGTAAAATTGTGGAATAAACCACGCAATCACCAAGAACCCTATTGTGTTAATGGCAATCTTTTTAGTAATTGACACTAAAAATCACTCCAATCGTCGTCATCATCTTCCTCTACGCGGCGCGCTGTTTTACGCGGGCGAGAGCTTCCGGAATGATAGTAGAAGGACGTATGGCCATGTCCACTATTGCGGTAATACCCTGACTCTGCTTCCGGAATTATGATAGCAAGGAAAAGGTAGAGAACGATAGGAAATCCCGTAAAACTGCAAATGAGAAACAACACACGTACAATAGTTGGGTCAACATTAAAGTATTCGGCGATACCTCCCATGACCCCGCAAACCATTCTATTTTGTCTTGAACGTCTTAATTTTTTCATTATCGTTAGCCTTCTTTCTTGCTACTTGTATTCGATTGTAGCTGATTTACTTGAATATTTCCAGTTGTAGTTTCAGCTTTTAATTGAACCATTGAATCATTATACTTACGAATAACCGCTTCTCTATCCGTTAAGTCTTTAGTTAGTTTAATGACTTCAAAAACATTTTCATCAAAAAGTATGTTTCCTAATGACGTTTCCATTTCTGCATCGAGGCCCACTTCTTTAGCAATATTCACTTTTATATTTCCATTCACCGATTCGAGTTCAACTTTTTTTGTATTCGGATTAGTAACATCCACCAAAATATTTCCACTAACGACTTCTAGTTTTGTTCCACAGAACTGTCCATTTAACTGAATATTCCCGTTCACTGTTTCTGACACGACATCCTTGAAGTGGATATCCTCGTATTTTAGATTCCCATTAACAACTTCTGTTTCTAACAAGACTCCTTGAACTTCTTTTAAGAAAATATTTCCATTATCACTTTCAAGATAATAATCTTTCCCAGATAGTTCTTTCAAGTGAAGTGTCGTATTAATTCCTTTCATTGAAATATAATCGTAGTCTTTTTGTGGAAGTGACACGGTCCAATCACAATAGACTTGCTTACTAAGACTCTTCATATAAATCGTATCTTCAATCACTTCTACATTCACGCGGTCTAAAACAAAAGCCTCTGGATCATACTGTTCGATGTCGGATGGCGCAACTCTACAAACACCTTCAATGCTCATGATATTTCCTGGAACTGACTTCACACGGACAACTCCATTGGCTACTTTTAAATCTAAAATACTTGCATCGGCTATTTCTTTTTGGAAAACATAAGGTACTTTTTCCCCGTTTTTAGCTTGTAAGTATGGTAAATTAGCTTCTGTTGACTGAATCGCTGACTGTACTGTTGAAAGTACTGAATCAGTAAACTTGGCAGCCCATGAAGTGATGTTTCCGGCAGTTCTTCTTGTCTTTTCTTCCCAATCAGCCTCTTGAACTTTCTTCTTTGCTTTCTTCTTGGCCTTCTTAATGGATTCTTCCCATTCCTCTTTCTTCTTGATAGTTTCTTGTGTTCTTGCTTGTTTCTTTTCTTGCAATAAGCTCTTGTATTGATGATTTAATTGTTCAGCTTCTTCTTGCAGTCTCACCAATTCCATCTCTTCATCAACTGACAACGGTTCTAATTGTTCAGCAGTACGAATTTCATCTATTCTACGATCAATTTCTTTCGTCCGTTTTAATATGAGTTGAATCGCCTCATCTCTTTGATCACTCTTAGCAGAGATTTTTGTAAAGGCACTCGCAACTCCCTCCATAATTGAATCTAATTGACTAGGGTTAGGCTGCTTTGTTTCACTCGCCTTTTCCCCCATCTTTTCCAGTAAAGCAACTGCTTCTTCTGCTGAAATAATTCCTTTATTCACTAATTCTAAAATTCTATCTTTTTGATTCATTTTCGTTTCCCCCTTAAATCGGTTCGTTCTTGATTACATTCTTAGTGTACAAAACTTCCAAAACGAAAACATAGGTCCTAGGATTGATTTTTATCCCAAACTTCTCTAAACCTAAAGTTGTATATCGAATATTTTTTCTTTCCTTCCTCTACTAATTGATAATGACGCTTTAAGATTCCGTAGAATTCAACGGATTTTATACTTGCAATAATAGGGAATCGTATGAAATGCGAAATAAAGAATGTAGGAATTCCAAGGAAGCTTTCTTATATAATGTCCCTTCTTGCGCCATTACCAATTTGTTGTTACACTTTGAGTACAGCAATAGTAGGAGTTGGAAGCAAATGACAAAAAAGAAAGTTCCATTGAAATCGCATGAGCGACTCGATCGACTCGAAAAAGAAAACATCGATATCATTCAAAGTCGTGAGGTCTTCTCATTTTCGCTGGATGCCGTCCTTTTAGCCGACTTTGCAAATATCGCAAGAAGTAGAAAAGCTACAATCGTGGACCTCTGCTCTGGTAACGGTGCGGTGGCATTTCTCCTCAGCCATAAAACGCAAAATCCCATTACCGCTGTTGAAATCCAAGAACAGCTCTGGGACATGGCGATGCGTACGAACCAACTCAATGGCTTAGAAGACCGCATCACATTTATCAATCAGGATATTCGTCAGTTAAAAGGCATTATCCCGAAAGATTCAGTCGATTTTATCACGTGCAATCCGCCTTACTTCAAGGTGAAGGAAACCAATCAAACTAATTTGAAAGAAGCTTACACGATTGCCCGTCACGAAGTGCACCTACCACTTGAAGATCTACTGGAAACAATCTCAGGTCTCTTAAAGATGAAAGGAAAAGCCTATCTCGTGCATAGACCCGATCGTCTCACGGATATTCTAACCGAGGCAAGACATCACCGACTCGAAGCAAAACGCGTGCAATTCGTCCATCCAAAAAAAGACAAAGAAAGCAATATCGTCCTTATCGAATTAATGAAAGACGGCCTTCCTGGAGGGCTTAAGGTGTTACCACCGATTACAGTTTTCGATGAGCATCAGGAATATACTGAAAAAATTAGAAGCATCCTCTGGGGGGACAACGCATGAGTCAGTTCTTTATGTACGTCCTGCTCTGCAAGGATCAGACCTTTTATACCGGTTATACGGTCGATTTGGAAAAACGAATCGCAACCCATAATGCCGGAAAAGGGGCTAAATATACAAGGGTGAGGACACCTGTTACTCTGCTCTACGCTAAAGAATTTGCTACAAAGCAAGAAGCGATGAAAGCAGAAGCGGCGTTTAAGAAATTCTCTCGCCCAAAAAAAGAAACATTTCTACAGACGATTGGCGCAACGGTCGACCGTCCTGTCATTATTTATTTAGAAGGAGAATAGCCTCATGAGACAACAGAGTTATCGGACTGAAGGCACAGGAAAACTATTCCTTGTCCCTACTCCAATTGGCAACTTAGAAGACATGACTTTCCGTGCGGTCAATACGCTTCGTGACGTAGATTTAATTCTTGCCGAAGATACGCGCCATACGCAAAAGTTACTCAACCATTTTGAAATCGAGACTCCTCAAAAGAGTTTCCATGAACATAATACACAGGAGAGAATCCCACAAGTTATCGAGTGGTTGCAAGAAGGAAAAACCATCGCACAAGTGAGTGACGCTGGTACACCTTCAATCAGTGACCCAGGTTTTGAACTCGTACAAGCCTGCGTCGAAGTTGGTATCGCAGTGATTCCTCTCCCAGGGGCAAATGCGGGAACTACAGCTCTTATCGCAAGCGGCCTCGTTCCTCAACCATTCTATTTCTATGGGTTCTTACCACGAAAGAAAAAAGAAAAAATCGAAGCTCTCGAACAATTACGCACGCATAGCGAGACTGTAATTTTATACGAATCACCATTCCGATTGAAAGATACGTTTTCAGCGATTCAAACCGTCTACGGAGAACAACAATCTGTCGTGTTATGCCGTGAATTGACGAAAACCTACGAAGAGTTCATTCGCGGAACAGCCGCAGAACTCGTTGCCCTTGTAAACGAAGAAGAATTAAAAGGCGAATGCTGCATCTTGATTGGATCTAAAAAAACAGACGAAGTGACAACTGCTCTTTCTGGCGCATTAGAAGAAAATACACCTGATACTTCGCTTTCGATTGCAGAACAAGTCGACTGGTTTATGGAACATCAAAACCTTACGCAAAAAGATGCGATTAAGGCAGTCGCAAAACATCTCGGCCTCAAAAAGCAAGAAGTCTACAAGGAAATCCATGCGTAAAAAACATCCGTAGTTTTATGTTGATTATTTCAAATCCTTACGGATGTCTTTATGATAGCGTTAAAGGGATACCGGTTCGAGTCGAAGTCTCTCACCTCCAAAGCCTAAAAAACGGGAGTAAGGAATACATTCCTTACTCCCGTTAATTCGTTTTGGTATCATCCCCCATTACCGCTATCATAAAATCCGTAAGATTTGGAATAATCAACCATCAATGATACTAAGCATGATTTTTCCTCTTCTACAAAATACTACGAAAAACAGCCAAGCCTATCTTGAAGTGCACCATCTGCTCGGGTGTTTCTTATGCTCCAATAAATTTGACAATATTAATGGCATTCATCAACAGTAAGACAACCATCAATCCTAAGTACATTTTTTCGACAGCTTCATGAGATAACTTCGACTGGATTTTCGTTCCAATCCAACCGCCGAGTACCGCAAAAATCGCAATCGCTAAAATCACGAGACTGACATTGTTGTATTTTTCAAAGTCACGAATGACAGTTCCCATCTTAATAATCTGGGCAAAGAAAATCATCAATATTGAATAGGCTGCTGCGTCTTTGGCTTTCATCGAGAAGAAGTAAACCAAAAGTGCAATATTCAATGGACCTCCTCCAATTCCAAGATAGACGGAGATGATACCAACTAGCAACCCAATCGTCACAATCGCAAAAAGATTGGACACTTCTAGAGTATTTATTTTTCCTTTATTGAGTGTAAATAAAATAATTCCACCTAGTAATAGAAATAGAATAATCGATTGTGATGCGCTAACTAAAGAACTATCTACCTTTTCAACCGCCCAAAGAAAAACAGCATCTCCGATTTTCCCACCCACAATAGAACCAAAAGCAAGTCCTAATGCTATATTTTTGTGAACATGAAATCCTAACCGACTCCTCTTATAAATGGAAACAAGACACATGGTAAAGACAGCTACGGTAGAATAAACACTAATCATACTCGTCGTGTCCATGCCTACAAAATCAAAAGCAGGTTTGATAATGATCCCGCCTCCTAATCCTGTAATTGCTCCTATCATCGTTGCACAAAGGACAATAACACTATAAATGAAGATTTGCATGATGTGTCCTCCCTTGATTCCGAACACAGCGAAATCCTAGATGACTAGATGTAGAATCCCATAAAGCTCCATTTCGAGCCGCAACTCGGTATCGATTGCAATAAGAGCAATGACATAAGAAGGAGCCACCACGAATCGCATATTCGAACTCAAAATTTACAGGACGAGCAGCATCTTCTTCGATTTCTTCGAATGGAATTCCTCTATGATTACAACACCATTCCCAGACATTTCCAATCATTTGGTAGAGTCCAAAGCCATTCGGTTCAAAACTTTTTACAGGAGCAGTCCCTAAGAATCCATCTGCCCCACTATTCTCGTCAGGAAAATGACCCTGCCAAGTATTGGCATGATACGCTCCGTCTTGTTCGAGCTCATCTCCCCATGGAAATTGAGTCGTCGTTCCCCCACGAGCAGCGTATTCCCATTGTGTTTCCGTTGGTAGATCAACTCCTGCCCAGTCACAATAAGCCAAAGCATCTTGAAGAGAAACATGAACAACTGGATACTCCATCAAATCCTCAATAGACGATTCTGGCCCAATCGGACATCTCCAGCAAGCACCTGGCACTAGAAGCCACCATGGCGATCCCGATACATGTGCATACTCTGCTCTTTTTTCTGGTTCAACCAATAGGTGAAATACATAAGAATCTCCTATGGTTTCTGCCGTTGTGGTATAACCTGTCGCATCTACAAATGCTTTAAACTCACGATTCGTCACGGTCGTATCCGCGATTTCAAACGAAAGCACCTTTTTCATAACTGGAGGAGTCTCATGGTCTTCTACGAATCCTTTTCCTAGAGGATCTCCCATTTGAAAGATCCCTGATTTTAAAGGTACAAAATTCATACTATCGACCTCTCTTTAGAGTGGAAACGATGCGTTCTAACGGAACTTGGCAAAGCTGTCCGTCTACCACAAAGCCTTCTTCTCTATCCTGTAAAATACGTGCGAGTTTTGCTTTGAACTCGTTCACAAGAGAAGTATACTTTATTTCCGCAATTAGATTGCATTTCTCCTCTGGATCTTCTGTCATATGGAAGAGTTGATACTCGTCTTTGACAGGGAACCATATAAATTTCCATTCATCTGTTAAAATATATTGGCTAGAATCTACTCCTAGACTATGTTCACCGTGGAATTCATTACGCCAACCTGAAAACTCTCCGAATAATAATTGGCGAACGCTCTTACCGTCTGTTTCAACTGTTTCACCTGTGGCTAATTCTACAAGTGAAGGGAAAACGTCTTGAATCTTCACCAGTTGTGTGACGCTCTTCTTCGTACCCGCAATCAAATTGCCTGGGTCGAAGATAAACGCTGGAATCTTAATACTTCCTTGGTAAGGATAGCCTTTGCGGAATAAATAATGTTCTCCGAGTTGATCGCCGTGGTCACTCACGAACCAGAAAATGGTATTTTCTAGTAAATCAAATTCTTCAACCGCTGTTAAAAAGCGACTTAATTGATTATCGATATGAGTAATTAAGCCGTAGTACGCAGCTAACATTCTCTTTTGTGCATCTGCTGGAATCTTGCCGCGTTTGGCATAAAGACTTGGAACCTTCTGTTCAAGCTCTTCCCAGTTTCCAATATGCAAGTCCGATTCGTCCCCTAATTTATTCATGTATAAATCATAGAAATACTTTGGTGGATTGAGCGGTGCATGTGGTTTTTCAAACGACATCTTCAAGAAGAACGGAACGCTTGGGTCACGTCTCTTTAAAAATCGAATACTTTCACTGACAATCCAGTTCGTTGGATGATATTTTTCAGGCCATTCAAACGGACGTACATCCCAAGAATTACAGTTAGCTCCGTCATCGATAATGTCTGCATCGCTGCCGAGTTCTTGCTTAATCCAATCTAAGTAATCACTCGAATGTTCAAAGGTTTCACCGTACGCTTTATTGTATTTACGGTCGACATGTAAGTAGCCATCATGCAAGAGAACATGGTCAAAACCCATGCGTTTACGACTTGGATACACATGCATTTTTCCGATACATTCTGTTTGATATCCTAAATCCTTGAACGTTTGAGGTAATGTATTCGTGTAGTTCCAAGGCACTTCATCTTCGTATCCCACTCTTCCAGATGCCTCTTGGTCCATCCCTGTTAAAAGAGCGGCTCTTGCTGGCACGCAACTTGGTACTGGTGAGTAGGCATTTTCAAAGTTATATCCCATACTTGCCATCATATCCAGTGTCGGTGTGACTACTAAATCATCTTTTCGGTTCAATGACAGTGCGTCTGCTCTCATTTGATCGACCACAATGAGAATGACATTTGGTTTCTTTTGTTTCTTATTCATAAACTTTGGCCCCCAAAAACTTAAAACGATTTCACTATTTATTATAACAAAAGAGCCTGTCTAGTGACAGACTCTTTCTAGTACTTTATTGGCTTTTTCTATAACTATCTTGCTCTATTTTTCGTTAAAAAGAATTTCTGTACAAAACATACAGCTTTCATCATTTTCTCTTCTTTTTCCATAATAGAGATTACAAATATGGAATCCTTGGTCATAGATATTTTCCAAGTTAATCAACGATTGACTTCGTTGTTTTTTTGTCGTTGCTTTATTCTTAGTGTGCGTGTTTGATTCCAACGCATCTAAGCGATCTTTCAAATGGCGATTCTCCATCGTTAAATTATGATTTTCTTCAATAACCTTTTGCAACTCTTCTGAAATTTGTTCCAATTCATGTAATTGCAACAATGTTTGCTTGGTTAATTGTTCAATTCGATCATATAGTTGTCTATTTGGCATTCACGCACCTCCTCATTGCTTATTTTGGTATTTGTAATACCCATTGTTCTAACACAGCTTGAACACCTACATTTGCATTTACTTTTGTAATCGCTTCTGTCATTTTTTCATGTTCTTTGATCCATTGTGTCACACTTAAATGCTTTACAATATTCTTCAATGTCGCTAACTTATCTTTTTGAATCACAGCTTCTTCAAGTCCTTGAGCACAGAGTAACGCATCACGAATATAGATTTGAAGCAAAGATAAGAACTGCTCACTATCCGCTTTACTCGCCAACAGAGGCATTACTTGCGACTGAATCGTAACAAAGGCCATGGAACGATTCGTAAATACTCTAGCAAACCAATTCCAGCTTTCCTGACGTACGGCTCCAAAAGTCTCACTTTCTAACAACATAGTCGCCTGATCTGGACTACTTGTCAATTGAGACAGTAGCTGTGCTGTAGATTGAGAAACACCCTTCTCAAGCAAAGAACTCACAACCGCTTCACTAGAAGAGGCTGAAAAACGAATAATTTGGCAACGCGATTGAATCGTCGCCAAAACTTTACTCAGCTGTTCTGTTAGTAAAATAAAATGAATATTCCCGGTCGGTTCTTCTAAAAACTTCAACAAACTATTTGCGGCGCCTTGCGTTAACGTATCAACAGCATGAATCACACAGACAATCGAACTAGATTCCATTGCTGTTTTCGACAGCGTTGTTCTTAGCGTGCGGATTTGATCGACTTTTATCGTTGCTCCTTCAGGTTCTACAACGATAACATCTGGAAAATTTCCATGTTCAATTCGCAAACAGTGTTCACATTGCAAGCAAGCGGGCTCTCCATTTTCTCGGTTCGTACAATTCAACAACTTCGCAATCTCAATTGCCATTGCTGATTTTCCAACGCCCTTAGCCCCTTCAAACAAGTACGCATGACTGAGCTGATTGCGGTCAATTGCCCTAATAAATAATTCTTCTAATTTATTCATATTAGAAACGTAAGAAAGATTCTACTGGTAATACAAACACTGTAGCTCCGCCTACACGAACGGGTACTGGGGTTGTAATCGCACTATCAAGCATACTATCAATATGAACAGGCGGTATTGACATTTGTTCACGTGATTGGCAATTCACTTTAATAATTTCTAGAGCTTCATTAACGCGTTCATCTTCAATCCCAATTAGAAAAGTTGTATTCCCTGCACGTAAAAATCCACCCGTTGTCGATAAACGAGTAGCACGAATATTTGCTTGAGAAAATTCATCTCCTAATAAATGGGCATCTTTATCTTGTACAATTGCAATTAATAATTTCATCTTTCATTCTCCTATTTCTTAAAATATTTTGGATAACGCTCTACTAGTGTTGTAAGACATTCCTTCACTACTGTTTCAATCGATTGTGTGGCATCAATAGAAACAATCCTTTCGGGATATTTCTTTGCTAACATTAAATATCCATCACGAACCTTTGTATGGAATTTTAATCCTTCTTGATCCAGACGATCGAATTGTCGATTCCCTCTAGCTTTATGAATTCGTTCTAACCCGACCTCTGCAGGTACGTCTAAATATAAAGTGGTCCCTGGAGATAATCCATCCGTTGCAAAACGGTTTAACTGTTCTACTTCTTCAACTCCAATGCCACGAGCAACCCCTTGATATACTAAGGAACTGTCAACAAAGCGATCACAAAAAACGATATTCCCTTTTTCTAGATTCGGTAAGATACGGTCTTTTAAATGCTGACGACGTCCCGCAGCATACAAAATAGCTTCCGTTCGTACATCCATCTCTGTATGATTGACATCTAATATAATTTCTCGAATTTTCTCAGCAATACGACTGCCCCCAGGTTCTCTGGTAGAAATAATATCCACTAAAGCATGTTCTTGTAATAAAGGGAGTAGTTGATTGATGACGGTCGTTTTTCCCGCACCATCCGGGCCTTCCATCGTAATAAATAAGCCTTTCATATCATTCCCCATTCCTTTCAATTTCTTTTCTATTATACGACACTTTTCTATTTTAATAAACCAAATCCCTATAAGAAATTTCACCAATTTCTTCTCTTTCTTTTTCTAGGCCGACACAAGATTAAACACCGTGATTACGAAGAAGACTTGCTAGATTCATATAGTAGCAGTAATGGGAATTAGGATCAAAAATGAATTAATAGGAGTTAGGGATTTATCCCTTACTCCTATTTTGAACTTTGAAGGTGAGAGACTACAGGCTCGAACCGGTCCCTTTTATCCTCCTCCATCTCCTCCCTTTCTTGGCAGAACACAATATTAAAAATAATATTGTGATTACGAAGAAGACTTGCTAGATTCATATAGTAGCAGTAATGGGAATTAGGATCAAAAATGAATTAATAGGAGTTAGGGATTTATCCCTTACTCCTATTTTGAACTTTGAAGGTGAGAGACTACAGGCTCGAACCGGTCCCTCATTACAGCTACTATTAAAGAATCCGCAAGTCTTCGCAGTAATCACAAACCGCAAGGTTAATGATTTTTTATTTTATGTTGTTTTTTAAATATTGTATCTCTGCACACAGGAACAGGGGCTTGTTTATCAACAAGCCCCTGTTCCTAGTTAAGTTTTATTAACGCTTCATCGATTTTGAGTACGGACGATTGTAATCCCACAATAAGAGAAGAAGCCCAGCAAGCCCACCAATCATGGTAGCTACGCCCTCTTTTCCAACCATCTGATGTCCCAAAACAATAATGTATAAGCATACGACCATCAAAACGACGCGTATCCAAATTTTTACTTTAGAACTCATGATATCTTCTCCCATCTAATTTCACTTGGTTCAAGTTCCACCGTTCTTGATACACCCTCTCCATCATATACAAGAGTTGTTTGCACTTCGTTTGTATTATTTACGATTGCATATACTCCTTTTTCAGGATAAGCATGTACTTCCACTAATGGATTGCTTGCATACCATTTTGTTAATTCACTTTCTTTATTGGCTGCGTAGAATAAAGCACGCATTAATAATCGAGTGTTTTCTGGTGTGTATGGGAGTCCTGAGATATATACCCCACGACCTTTTCCATAAGGATTTGCTGCAAGGTGAATTTCTCCGAATTCTTTTCCTTCTGCATTTGCTGGTAGAACAATTCCTTCTTCAACTCCGCCTGCACTAACTTTTGGATTACTGAATTCAAGAACTTCTGTTGCGCTCGTTAAGCCATACACGTTCTTAATATTTTCCCCAAAGTCAATCTTATGAACATCTTCCACATCCGCTGTGATAAAGTGGTCCTTCACTTCTTTTGTAAAATATTTATCAGTTGAAAGACTGAAGCACATTTCTCTATCGACACCCAAGATGTCTCCAAGTTGGAAGAATCTTCCTTGATGATGAACGGCTGTTGGCTCACCAACTCCGACAAATCCGCCGCCATTATAAACAAATTCACGAATACGCGTAATTAATGTTTCATTCTTCCAAATTTCTCCACCACTAAATGAAGTCCCGGCATCTCCCGCGTTGATGATTACGTCCACACCTTCTGGAATACCATCTTTAATAATATCGTCAAAGCTGATAAAGCTTACGTCCACACTAGCACCACTTAATGCTTCCATAATTCCAAGGTAAGAATAGATTTGTTTGTATGGAAGTTCGTGGGCAACCATGTGTGCTTGCCAAGTTCTTAGGCGACCCCATGCGTTTAAGATGGCAACTTTCAAACCAGTATATGGTTTTGTATGTTTTACGATATCGTAGATTTCTCTAAATTCATCAGTTACATGTTCGATGTAGTCGACAAATTTAGGAAATTGGTAAGCAAGACTCAAATAACCACCATAACCGATTCGGTCTACAGGGTTACGCATGATGGCACGTCTTGCTGATAACCAGTTTTTATTGGCTTCAATCGTTGGATCATTCCCTTCACGGAATACATCTGGGAAGAAGTATGGTAAGAATCTTCCTTCTGTATATTTCACGTGCGGAATATCTGAAATCATTCGTAGAGTTGCTCCTCCACCGACAGAACCAACGACTGCATCCAATCCAATTTGACCGAAGTATGGTCCATATGGTTCTGTTCCAATCCAGTTATCTCCTAAGAACATCATTGCTTCTTTACCAGCAGCGTGTACTTCATCAACTAGTTTCTTCGCTTCTCTTGCAACGAATGCTTGAATGAAGTCGATATAGTCTAAGTATGCTTTACTTGGTGTGCGGAAGGTTGAGTTATAGTACCCTTCATCCACGATGTCTTCCGCTCTTAAGCGATAGCCTTTTTCCTTGGCAAAAGCTTCGAGTGCTGCAACAGATACGCTGGCACCATATCCGAACCAGTCCACAAATTTTTCTTTTCCTAAGTTGTTGAAAATTAATGTGAAGTGATAGAAGAACGTTGTGAAACGAACCACATCTGTATCCGGATTTTCCTTAAGCCAATTCTTTAAATAATCGTGCATATATTTGTTGGAATGTGGACCACGAACATCAAAAGGAATATCATGAGGAACATTTCCCCAGTTATTCGTAATATGATTATACATTTGTGTTGGATCCCAAATCGCATAGACTAAGAAAGAGACTGTATATTCGTGGAAAGGACGAGTCCTTTCAATCGTAATGGTGTGAGTATCTTTATGGATATTCCAACGGTCAACTGGAACAACTTCACCTGTTGTACGGTCAATCACTTCCCAATATTTCTTTGGATCATGGACATAATCTGGTTGAACTTGATCTTCGAAGTATCCTTCCATAAATGGAATTGTCAATGACTCTTCAGTAGCTAACCAGAATTTTGACATGACAAAGATTTGTTGACATTCTTCCATATAATCTTTGATGAAGTCATTATGGTTACGTGCTACAAAGTACGTAGTATATATTTTAGCATCTAATTGTTTTGTCGCTTCATCTAGTTTTGTACCATCACTATCACGAATTGCGTCTGCTCCCCACTTCTCTAGCAATTCTTTTGTTTGCTCTAAAAAATTAGACTCACTTGGTAGGGTTAAACGCCCTTTTGTTTTACCCATTTCATTTTCCTCCTCAGAAGTTCATTACTCTTTCGAACCACCTAATGTCATTCCTTGAGTTAATTTATTTTGAACTAAAATGTAAAGAATTAATGTTGGTAGCATAACGAGTACCATCCCAGCATACATTTGACCATATTCAGCAGCTCCACGTTGCGCTTGTAAGAGGTTCTTCAACCCAACTGGTAACGTTTGATTTTTACCAGGCATTAAGGTCAACGCGATGATATATTCATTCCAGAATGAAAGGAAGTTGAATAAAATAACTGTTACAATACTTGGTCTAGCCATTGGTGTCATGACACGAAGCATCGTAGTAAAGTATCCTGCACCATCAATAGAAGCTGCCTCTTCAAATGTTGTCGGTAATGTTCTAAAGAAGTTCGATAATAGATATATCGTAAATGGTAATGATGTTGCGGCATAAACAACAGCTAAGACAAAAATGTTATTTAAGAAGAACCCATTAATTCCTAAACTTTTCACCGCTTTATCCCAATCGAGTAACATTAAGAAAATTGGAACTACAATGTAGTTTACGTTAATGAATAATCCACCTTTAAGTAGTGAGTTAATAAAACGACTACCTGGGAATTTGTAACGAGCTAAAACATACGAAGCTGGAATAGCGACGACTACTAAGATTGTTAAAGCTAATGCCGTAACAATCACAGAATTCAACATGTAATCTCCCATTTTTGCCTTATTCCATGCATCAATAAAGTTTTGGAAATAGAATCCTTCTGGTAGTGTCCATGGAGATCCATAAAATTCTTTATTTTCTTTAATAGAAGCTAAGAAGACCCAGCCTACTGGCACAATAATACTAATCGCCAATGTGATTAATGCGACGTATATAAAAGCCTTATATAGCTTTTCGAATGAACGAGTATTTGCTTTCATGATCTCCCCTCCTAGTATTCAAGAATATCGCGCTTCGTAATATGACTTACGATACCTGATAATCCGAATGAGAATATAAAGACAACTACACCGATTGCCATACCGTATCCGTATGAAGAGTTGGTATAAGCTTGTTTGAACATGTAGCTTAAGAACACTTCAGTAGATCCGTCTGGTCCACCGTCTGTCAAGATTTGTACAAGTAAGAAACTTAAATTAATTGTACTAATGATAAAGAATGTTAATGTTGTACGAATACTATTCCAAATAAGTGGTAGTGTCACATTAAAGAACTTACCAATTTTTCCAGCACCATCGAGGTCAGCTGCTTCGTATAAGCTATCTGGAATATTCGCCATACCGGCCATATACATTACCATATAGTACCCAATTGCTTGCCAAATTAATGCAAAGGCTAATGAATAAATAACGATACTTTGATCTCCCAGCCAAAGTTTATGCCAAGCCTCTGGCAACATTGCATTTAATAGACCTGCTTTTGGATCATAAACTGCTGATAAAATCCCTGCAATAACTACGATTGAGAGAATGTTTGGGATATAGAAAATAATTCTGAAGAGATTATTTCCACGAATCTTTTCAGTAGAGAGAATCGCTGCAAATATAACGGCTAATACAACTGTTACAATCGTTACGACTACGATTAGTAAAATTGTATTTTGCATCGTTCTATAGAAATTATCGTCCTCCCATAAAATCTTAAAGTTATCTAAACCAACGAATACTTTATTATTTGAGAATCCGCCCCATTTGAACATAGACATACGGAATACTTCGATGGTTGGATAGATCATAAATGTAAAGAATAAAATTAGTGCAGGTAATAGACATGCGAGAATAAAAATATTCTTTTCTCTTTTTCTACGATTTTTCATCGTTGTGCCCTCTTTCAACCATTTTTAGATAAAATGAGAGTGGGTCAAAGCATTTTTCAACTTTGAAAATCGCTTCGCATCCCACTCTTTTTCATTTCTTAACCGAATTATTGAACTGCTGCTTTAAGTTTTTGGCTAACTTCTTCAACAGATTTTTGCCATTCAGCAACTGTTTTTTGACCAGATGCTACAGAGTCGATTTGACCATATAGAGTATCTTTCATGCTTACACCTTCGATAGGTTTAGTAGCTACGAAGTTACCGTTGATAACACCATCAACTTCATCTACAACTTTGTATAAAGCTTTTAATTCTTCAGGTAATTTAGCAGTTACACCTTGAATTGGTTGAGCTGCATTGTATTTAGCGAAGATTTCTGCTGCTTTATCAGAATATAAGAATGTTAAGAATTCTTTAGCTGCTTCTTGGTTCTTAGATTCTTTTGGAACCCAGATATGTTCGAAGAATGAGTAAACATAACGTTTGCCACCTTTTTCGATTGCTGGAGCAGCTGTCATTCCCCATTTGAAGCCATCTGCTCTAGGAGCTTTTGCCATTTCTCCGACAACCCAAGTACCGTTTGGCATGAATAAAGCTTTGTTGTCTAAGATTAATTGTTGGTTCTTAGTGAAGCTTTGTTTGTTTGCATTTGCTACAGTTGATGGTTCAACGTTTGCTAAGTAAGTTCCCATTGTTTCAAATGCTTTTGTTGCTGCTTCAGAAGTAAATGCTCCAGTTTCATACTTCATAGCGTTGTTGAATAATTCAACACCACCTGCATTCGCTAATAATGCTGGGAAGAAGCTGTCTAGATATCCTGTTGTTGGATAAGTAAAGAGTGAAATTCCATCTGCTTTAGCTTTTGCTGCTAGTTCTTTCAAGCTTGCAACATCTTTTGGAACTTCCCAACCTTTTTGTTTGAATAATCCTTCGTTATAGAATAAACCAGTTGGTGCGTAGAACATAGGTGCTAAGTAATGTTTACCATCTCCATATGGGTCTGTTACTGTAGATCCTAAAACATTATTCAAGAGTTTTTCTGATACTTTCTTGTCTTCGCCGTATACTTTCATATCAAATACGTCTGACAAGTCAGCAAGACCTTTTTCTTTGATTAATGTTTCTGGAAGCCCTGCTTTACGTCCTAACGCTAGCATTACGATGTCTGGATAATCTCCGGCTTTCATTTGTGGAGTAATCACATCTTCAATTTCTTTACTTTGAGTCAATTCCACTTTTACATTTGGATTTGCTTCTTCGTAAGCTTTGATGATGGCTGGCCACATTTCTCCGCCGTATCCTGATTCTAAAGCTGCTAACTTAATCGTTGTTTTTTCTTTAGAAGCTTCTGATCCTTTCTCTGTCTTGTTCGCATTATTGCAGGCTGCTAAAGTTAGAGATGCTAATAATGCTGCACTTGATAGTAATACTTTCTTTTTCATGGTGTCTCCCCCTCGTTCCTATTACTTTTTTAAGACACCTTTAGTGTACTATTAAAAAACCGCTTTCACAATAACTTTTTTGCTTTTGACTTATACTATTTTGCTCTCTTAGGAAAAAATATTTGCACATTTGCCTAAGTAAGTAGGATTTTATCCTTTTTTATATAAAATATTTTTATCTTCTATTTTTAACATCATGGCTGAAAAACTTATTCAAAAAAAAACTGTTTCAATTGAAACAGTTTTACTTTTTCAAGAAGATTTTATTTCAAAAAAGGGAGGCATTTTTTTAATAGAATCATAGAATAATCCATCACCAGACCGCTAATAAAAAGTGCCACTACCGGCCCTATTGAAGGTAATTTCCCAAGGATTGCAGCTAAAATAACACAGCTAGCATCAATGATAAATTTACTTTTTGTAACGGAGACTTTAAATTTTTCGCTACTTGCAAGGACTGCCGCAATATAAGGTCCTACACCTAATTCCGCCAACGCATATACTGCACAGCCAATGGACAAAATCGAAATTCCTAAAACCATCGCTATGATTTTAATCACAAAACTCGATTCCGCGACCCATGAAAAATCGAAATTATGAATAAAGAAACTTTGTAAAAACATCCCAACAACCGTTCCAAGCCCAATATAGCGCCAGTTGATACTTAGAGTGATTGCTAAAAATACAAGTGACACAATAATATTAGACATTGACATCGAAACACCAAATGTATGATTTAGTCCTTCCCATACTAGCGCAACTACATCCGCTCCTAACGTGGTTGAGATTGCTAAGCTAACCCCTAATCCGATTAAAAAACACGAAAAAATCAGCAGTCCGATTCTGATTCCTAAATGATCTGTCTTCAATTCTTATCTCCTTACTGATTCCATCCTGATGGGCTCCACATACGTCCATCTAACTCGCCATGCGCTTGTTCAATTCGTTTTGATTGTTCTACCAGAAGATTTTTAACTGCGACAAGCATCACACGGTTTTTATACTCTTTTTCATTAGAAATCCATTCTTCAATCATCTGAATTTTCTCACTAATTTCCATATGAATCTTCCTCCCAATGACTTAAATGCATCTCTAATTCTAATCGTTCATCTTGATTTTCTTGAATCCATTCAGCAATTTGTTGCCATTGTTCATTTCCTTGCACATTTGCACGATTCACAAACCACTCTTCTGTTTCCTTCAGAGTTCCAAAAGCTTTCTTTGACACATATTGTAAATACTCGACTAACAACATCTGCTTTTCTTCATCAGTCTTATAATCAAATTGATGCACTTCAAAAATGGGTAAATAGGTCCATCCCATTGCATTTGCTAACGCTTGAAACGGCCGCAAGAGTTCCGAAATCGTAAATTGTTCTTTTCCTCCTGCACGGAAGGCTTCTTCCTTCACCCCAAGTGTTACAACAATTCCAAATTCCTTAATTTGCTTTGCAAAAGGTGCATTCTTACTCATCACCGTATCGATCCATTCCTTCATAACGGAAGGCGCTTGGTACCAATACATCGGGAATTGAAGAATAAGGCGTTCGGCCTCAGATTCTACCAAAGCTTTTTCTTCTGCGGCTCTTATAAAATGAGGCTTTTTCTCACTCCACACTTCATCTAAGTGACGAACTGTTACCGCTTCTTCCCCTTTTAATGTTGCCAGAAAGAACTGTTGAGCTGACGACGAATGAACCGTTGGATGGCTAATCACCACCATTGTTTTCATATTACGCGTTTCCTTTCTGTGAAAGTTCTTCTAGAAGAGCATGCGTATTATCAACAAAATATTGAATTGCAAACGTCAATGCTGCATCATCCACTAAGAAAGCAGGATGATGCCATTCGTGTGGGCAACCTGTTCCAATAAAGACAAAGCATCCTGGAACGTGTTCCATATAATTGGCGAAATCTTCCGCTCCTAAAGTGACTTCTGGTGTCACCACTGTCGCAAATTTCTCCGTCACACTTTTAACGACTTTTGTAACAGAAGCATCATTATGCACAACTGGTGGCGTTAAAATCCATTCAATACTTCCTTTTTGTCCATATATATCTGCGGTTTGGACAATCATCTTCTCGAACTGCTCGGTCATTTTACGTTCGACTTCTTTATTAAACGTACGAATCGTTCCTTCAAAAAATACTTTCTCTGGAATCACATTCCATGTATTCCCTGCTTCGATATGCGATACACTTAACACCACTGGTTCTAGTGGAGACGTATGACGAGCAACGATGGCTTGAGCATTCGCAATCACTTGGCAAGCCGTAACAATCGGATCATTCCCATTGTGTGGTGCTGCTGCGTGTGTTCCTACTCCTGTAATTTCGGCTTTGAACTGACCTACTGCTGCCATGAGTGGTCCTTCCTTCACACCAATCGTTCCAACTGGAAGTTCTGGTTTGTTATGGAAGCCAATAATGGCATCGACTCCCTCAAGTACGCCTTCAGAAATCAATGCACGTGCCCCTTGGTTACTTTCTTCAGCCGGTTGGAAAATAAAACGGACTTTCCCTTTTAGAATGTCTTCTTGTGCTTTTAAAATTTGAACAGCTCCAAGTAGGCTCGCTGTATGGAAATCATGTCCACACGCATGCATCGCTCCTTCATTTTTCGAAGCGTAGTCTAACCCTGTGTGTTCCACAATCGGCAAGGCATCGATGTCGGCACGTAAGGCTAACGTTGGCCCCTCACCGTTTCCGATTTCTGCGACGACTCCTGTTTTAGATTGTAAATCCCAGCATGTAAGCCCCATTGATTCTAGGGCTTTGCGGATATAGCGAGTTGTTTCCACTTCTGTTCCAGATACTTCTGGATACATATGTAAATGACGGCGATGAGCCGTTGTTTTTTCGATGATGTCTCTTGTAATCATCCTATCACTCCCTCTTCAATTTCTTTATTATTGTAACAAACTAGGCGCCGTATTGCCCATGAATTCTCTTGAAAAATCATAAAAATCATCATCCTTTGTACAAAAAAGACTCTGTTTCAAATAAACAGAGTCTTTCAGTGTTTCAAAAATGAATTATCCTTTTTGTAACTCGACCATTTCCGCATATTGACCTTGCATTTGAAGTAATTCATCATGCGTTCCGTGTTCCACAATTTCGCCTTTATCTAACACAAAGATTTGGTCGGCATGAGCAATCGTAGACAGGCGGTGTGCAATCATAAAGGTCGTACGTCCTTCTTTTACAACATTAATCGCGTTTTGAATAATCTCTTCCGTTTCGGTATCAATATGCGAAGTTGCTTCATCTAAAATTAAGATTTTCGGATCAAAGACAATGGCCCGAGCAAATGAAATCAATTGGCGTTCCCCTGAAGAAAAATCCATCCCTTTTTCTTTCACTTCGTAGTCGAGTCCCTTATCACTTTTCGTGAGTAGATGTCCGCCACCCACTTTAATGAGCGCTTCTTTAATCGTCTCCGACTGAATCGATTCATTATTGAGCCCGACATTTGAAGCAATCGTTCCTGTAAATAAATACGGATCTTGAAGCACGATACCCATTTCACTTCGAACACTCCGTCTGTTAAAGTCACGCGTGTTTTTCCCGTCAATTAGAATAGCCCCACTCGTTGGGTCATAGAATCGAAAGAGCAAGTTCATAATGGAGGATTTCCCTGAACCAGTATGACCGACAAAGGCCACTGTCTGCCCAGGTTCTACCGTGAAATTCAAGTGCTTCAACACAGGAACACCCGGCGTATACTCGAAGCTCACATCCTTAAATTCGATCCGTCCTTCATCGAATGTGAACAGCTCTTCTCCGGAATCCTCGCTTGGCGTATCCATCAATTCAAACACACGGTCACCAGCAGCCATTGATTGTTGCAATCCTGAAACGATATTCATAAATGTCTGAATAGGTTCGTATATCCTGTTGACGTAATCAATAAACGCATAAAGAAGCCCAGCAGAAATTCCTAATGACCCTCCTATAAATTGCATGCTAAAGAAATAAATGATACAAAATAGAGTTATATTTCTCAAAAGGCCAACAAGACTCCACGAGAAGTACGAATCCAGAACTAATTCCTTACGACCAATCTCTACCCAAGACGTAGCCGTCGCATCATATTCTTCAACAATCTTTTCTTCTTGTTGAAAGGCTTGAACAATACCAGCTCCTTGAATACTTTCGTTTAACTGTCCACTCAATTGACTGTACAGTTCACGATTCTCAGAATAGTATTTTTTCTGCATCACGGCAACGGTTCTCTGCCATAGCATCATTACTGGAACAAGGAATAATAACACGAGTCCCAGCGTCGCATTTAATAAGAAAATCGTTGTGTACACACCAACAAGCATCACGACAGTACTAAGCAGTGTCGAAATCCCACTCACGTAGAAGTTCGCACGTACAGATTCCGTATCACTCGTGATTCTGGATACAACTTTTCCAGCAGGCAGATGATCAAAATACGATACTGGCAAGGTTTGTACATGCTCGAACACTTCGTCACGAATGCGTTTGGCAACGCGGTTCGAGAGAGTCTTCATATATAAACGGTTTAAATATCCACCAGCCGCTCCAATTAAGTTCACTGCCATGTAAATGCCTACCCATAGGAGCACAGCCCCGGCATTAAAGACATGCGATTTTCCCATCGGTGTAATCACATTATCAATCATATATTTTGCCACAAGAGGCCCTGTCAAGGTCGCAACCGTTGAAATCAACAGGCAGGCGAGTCCAATCAGAACTCCTTTTTTCTCATAGCGGAGGTAGCTTAATAATCGCTTCATCGTTTTCATTCGACTTCCTCCTCTATCTCTTGAATCAAGTACTGTTCATAGTACCAACCACGTTGTGCGAGTAACTCCTCATGAGTGCCTCGCTCACTAATACGTCCTTCATTCATCACGACAATCTCATCTGCATGGCGAATTGCCGAGAGTCGGTGTGCTGAAATAATATTCATACAACCGCCACGCTCTTCTTGCAAGTGCGCGATAATTTCGCGTTCTGTTTTCGCATCAACTGCAGATAACGCATCATCTAAAATTAGGCATTCACGGTTACGTAAGAAAGCACGCGCAATCGATAGACGTTGTTTTTGTCCACCACTAAGTGATATCCCTTTTTCTCCGACCATCGTATTAAGCTGCTCTGGCATGCGTTTCACGTCTCCATCAAAGGAGGCCAACGTCAATGCTTGCCAAATTTCCTCATCGGTCGCATCTTCTTTCCCGAACAACATATTTTCGCGAATTGTGCGTGAAAAGAGTGTGTGTTCTTGTGGCACATAGGCTAGATGCCCTGCTACCATTTGAGGATTATAATCAATCAAAGGTTCTCCGTTAATGAGCAGCTTCTCGCCTCGGTAAGGAAATTGATGTAATAATTGCATCAAGAGCGTCGTCTTCCCAGAACCTGTTTTTCCAACAATTCCAAGCGTCTCGCCTTTATTTAAAGTAAGATTAATCTCTTTTAATAATGGCGCCTCTTCCCCTGGATACATAAATTTGAAGTTCATAAACTGAATTGATTCAATCGTCTCAAGCGCTTTTGTTCCACCGCGTTCAATTTCATCATCATGTTTCAATACTTCATTAATACGCTCGGTTGCTACTTTTCCGCGTTTATAGTTCGTGATAATATCGCCAATCATAAACATCGGCCCCATAATCGCCCCCATATAGACTTGGAAAGCAATGACATCCCCCACTAGCATGGCCCCAGTCGATACCAAATATCCACCATATAGAAGTGCAATGGCAAAGCTAATCATCATAAATAATTGTGCGAGTGGAATAAAACGAGATTCAATTTCTGCCACGATGATATTTTGCTTCATAGCCTTTTTCGTTTTCTCACGAAACTCATCCATCATCGCATCTTCTTGCCCGTAAGCTCGAATGACGTAAGTACCGTCAATCACCTCCAGCACTTCATTATTCAGTTGAGAGACAGCCTTCTGTGCCTTGTTATATTCCTCTTCGACTTCAAATCCCCATTTATAGACGAGATACGAAAGGATTGGCAATGGTAAAATCGCTGCAATTGTCAGTGGCAACGAAATCGTTGTGACCATCATATAAATCGACACACTCACCATCAATGAAGAGTTCATCAAGGCAAACATCCCAAACCCCATCATGACGCCAATCGTCATCACATCTTCACTGCTACGCGTAATAATATCTCCCGTTCTAAAATGCGCATAAAACGGAATTTTCTTTCTTAAGTTATTCCGCAGTAACTTCACACGCAGTTCTTTTTGAATTTCATAATGCCCAAGAAAGATATAGTACGTCCAAATACTCTCCGTAATATAGGCCACAAGAATAATCCCGACTAAAATCACGAGTTGTGTTCCAAGCCACTCGGCATTCAGTTCACTCGCCACGATTTTATCGACTACCTGTCCGATAATTCGTGCTGGGTACACCGCCGCAATACTACTTCCGATCATCAAAATGAAACTAACAAGGTAGCGCATCGGATGTTTTTTTATAAAATTAATAATGACTTTTAATAAATCGTTCATCTTTTTCCTCCATCAAAAAAGCCGTCACCTTCCCCACGCATGGAAAAAGTAACGGCTCACTTAAATTTATCTATAAAAATGCGCTATACTTCATTCACCAAAATTGGAAGGTTTCTCAAATCATGTACTTGTTTTACGTTTAAGTTGTTCATTGATTTCCCCTCCAATCTGATAAATTTAACGTTATACTGCAATTATACTCCAAAACACCGTCATGTCAATACCTTTCGAAGTTTTTCACAATCGAATTCATTGATAATCATTCTCAATAAAGTTACAATAAAATCATTACAAATTAGAAAAGGATGAAAGATTTACAATATGGCAAAAGACATTCGTGTTTTACTTTACTATAAATATGTTCCAATCGAGAATGCGGAACAATTTGCGGCAGATCATTTAGCATTCTGCAAATCAATCGGATTAAAAGGACGTATCCTTGTCGCTGACGAAGGAATCAACGGAACTGTATCTGGTGATTACGAAACCACTCAAAAATATATGGACTATGTTCACTCTCTTCCGGGGATGGAAGACTTATGGTTTAAAATCGACGAAGAAAACGAGCAAGCCTTCAAGAAGATGTTCGTTCGTTACAAAAAAGAAATCGTACACCTTGGTTTAGAAGATAACGACTTCGATAACGATATTAACCCACTTGAAACAACAGGGGCTTACCTTTCTCCACAAGAGTTTAAAGAAGCCCTACTTGACGAAAACACTGTTGTACTAGACACTCGTAACGACTACGAGTACGACTTAGGTCACTTCCGCGGCGCCATCCGTCCTGACATTCGCAACTTCCGTGAATTACCACAATGGGTTCGCGATAACAAAGAGAAATTCATGGACAAACGTGTCGTTGTTTACTGTACAGGTGGCGTTCGCTGCGAGAAATTCTCTGGCTGGATGGTTCGTGAAGGCTACAAAGATGTCGGTCAATTACACGGCGGTATCGCAACTTACGGCAAAGACCCAGAAGTTCAAGGCGAATTATGGGATGGAAAAATGTACGTATTCGATGAACGTATCGCTGTCGACATCAACCACGTAGACCCAGTGGTGATTGGGAAAGACTGGTTCGATGGTACACCTTGCGAACGTTACGTAAACTGTGGTAACCCAGAATGTAACCGTCGTATCTTAGCTTCAGAAGAGAACGAAGACAAATACTTACGTGGTTGCTGCCATGAATGTCGTGTTCACCCACGCAACCGTTATGTTCAAGAACACAACTTATCTCTTGAAGAAGTAGTGGCTCGTCTTCAAGCAATCGGCGAAGAACTAGATACAGTGAAAGCTTAATTTGATGAACAAACAAAAACATTTTTGGTTTGATTGTGTATGGATTCCGAAGAAGCTTGCGGATTTCATAGCCACAATAATGGGGAATCGCACTAAAGATGAATTAGTAGGAGTTTTATCTCCTTCTTTAATAATTATAGATATAGACTTCAACGCAGTAGCTGATTGCTTTCAGCTTCATCACTTGTGATTTGCTTAAAGCTAATCAGCCTTGCGGGGGTAAGACTACGAAGCAAAAAGGACTCACACTGTGAGTCCTTTTCTATCTTCTGTCTTACTCCCAGAGGTGAGAGACTACAGGCTCGAACCGGTACCCCATTATTGTAGTTATGATAAAATCCGCTAGGATTCGAAGGAATCCATCATAAATAACACCCTATTTGAATCTAACCAAATAGGGTATTTCTTCGTTTACTCAAATTCATGTTTAACGGTTTCTAGTGCAGCGGCGATAACTTGATGCATATCGTAATAACGATACTGTCCAAGGCGTCCTCCGAAGATCACTTGCGGAACCGACTGTGCTAATTTCTTATACTGTGCGTACAAGTCATTATTAACTTTATTATTCACTGGATAATATGGCTCGTCGCCCACTTTCCAATCAGCAGGATACTCACGCGTAATCACCGTTTTTGGCTGCGTACCAAACTCGAAATGCTTATGCTCGATAATCCGAGTGAATGGCGTTTTTCGGTCTGTATAGTTTACCACCGCATTTCCTTGGTAGTTCTCCACGTCCACGACTTCTGTTTCAAAACGGAGCGAACGGTATTCTAATGTACCTAATTCATAATCGAAGAACTCATCAATCATTCCCGTGAAGACGATTTTGGCACCACTATTCAAGTACTCGTCTTTTTTCGCGAAGAAATCGACATTCAACTCGACTTTGATATTCTCGTGGTCCAGCATGGCTTCAATCATCTTTGTATAGCCGCCAATCGGAATCCCTTGATACGTATCGTTAAAATAGTTGTTATCGTAAGTATAGCGAACCGGCAAGCGGCGAATGATAAACGCTGGTAATTCTGTAGCCGAACGTCCCCATTGTTTCTCCGTGTAGCCCTTGATGAGCTTATAGTAAATATCTTCCCCAACAAGAGAAATCGCCTGCTCTTCTAAGTTTTCAGGCTCTTTGCCCCCCAGAACCGCACGCTGCTCAGCGATTTTCGCTTCGGCTTCTTGTGGCGTCACCACACCCCATAATTTATTAAAAGTATTCATGTTAAAGGGCAAGTTGTAGATTTCTCCGTTGAAGTTAGCAACGGGAGTATTCGTATAGCGATTAAATGTCGCAAACTGATGCACGTAATCCCAAATCTTCTTGTCGCTCGTGTGGAAAATATGCGCACCATATTCGTGCACTTGAATGCCTTCCACTTCTTTTGTATAAATATTCCCCGCAATATGGTTTCTTTTCTCAATCACTTTTACCTTATAACCGCGTGTCGCTGCTTCATGCGCAAAGGTCGCACCGAATAATCCAGCACCCACAACGATGTAATCAAATGGTTGCATGTGGTTTCTCCATTTCTTATGTTATCTTGTTCATTATACCATGGACCCTTCAGTCGAACCAAAGCGATTAGGTACACTTCACGAAATTACCATATTTGGTAATTTTATAAAAAAACTACCAGACGAGTGCCTGGCAGTTCGAAACTCTATTTAGTTAAACCCAAAGAACCGTTGTGTCACTGTGTAAATGCCATTCGACAGTACTTGTACAGGTTTATTGCTCGCCATCGTAATTCTGCTTAACGCATTTTGGCTTATAAGTTGGAACACTTCTGGATTGGCTTCTTTTAAATCCGCAAGTAATGCTTTTTTCTTCTCTTGATGTTCTGGTAGTCCGCCCTTATTGAGTAACGCACAAGAAATCACCGTTGTAATCTCTAAGTGGTTTAATAAGTAGTTCTTCAAGACGGTTGGAAATTGCCAATCGCTATGGTAATTCGCCATCAATAATTCATTCACACGAATTTGTTGGTCGATACGGCTAATCATGACTTTCTCGTTCACAGATTGATCTTCACGTCCGATAAAGTAACGGTAGAAGTCCAGGTTCATGTAATACAATTTTTTGCTATATTGAAGCGGTACGAAGACAAATAAATTATCCACGTAAAACGTATGCTCTGGCAACTGCAGGCCTGATTTACGAAGCAAGTTCATATTGTAAATGAGTGAGTGCATCATCATGTATTTTCCACGACGAAGGGGCTTCGCATCATCCCAAGTAAACACTTGATTTTCAGGGAATGCTGAAGTGTAACGCATGATTTTTTTCGTTTTTGCGCCTTCTTTTTCATAGACGAAGTTCGTAATGAACACATCTACTTCTTCCCCAGTTTCTTCGAAGCGTTGTAATTGTTCTAAGATTTTTAAATATGCACGCACATCCACCCAGTCATCACTATCGACGACTTTGAAGTACTTGCCTGTTGCGTTGGCCATCCCCGTATTCACGGCTCCACCATGCCCTTTATTTTCTTGATGGATGGCACGGATAATCGTTGGATAAGCTGCTGCATATTGATCAGCAATGCGAGCAGTGTTGTCTTTAGAACCATCATTAATAATTAAAATTTCGACCTCTTCTCCACCAGCAAGGAGCGTTTGGAGGCAGTAATGCATATATTCTTGAGAGTTATAGCAAGGAACTGCAATGGTTAATAATTTCATGGGGGGTACCTCTCGTTTCGAGTAAATTTATCTTATTTACTATAACATTTTTTAGCTTAAAATGTTAGTGTAGTCGTCTATACTCCACAAAAAAAGAACCTAGCATAAACTAGATTCTTTTGGACCTCTCATTATTGTTTCCGTTTTCGATAAACTCTTTCTGCGATGGTAATCGTAGCCGCAATAACCCATAAAATAAGCACCGTCAGAAGGGCGTATTTAATATTTAGATAAATTGCTGCAATGCACAGTACTAACACCACTGCAATCACGTATCGCAAGTTAAACGGTGCTACCCGTTGCACATACCACCAGACAAAGTCTTCATTTTCATTTCGTGTCACTTTATACTCTTCTATTAACACCTTAAACTTCTCAACCATCTGAAACACTCCTTATTCTTTATCCGGAATTACCCAAAATAGATAGTAAGTAATAAAAATCGTCAGCGCGCCCAGTCCAATTTTCACCGCCAAAATCGGAGCAAAGTAAATGGAAATGGCCATTAACACATAGATATAAATAATAATTTTCTTCTTACGACTTTTCGCAATTGACTTCGTTTCACGGTAATCTGCGACATAGAGTCGATATAACTTTGTTTGCTGAAACCACTTTTCAAACCGAGTAGAACTTTTTGAAAAGCACACTACGGTTAATAACAAAAATGGCGTTGTCGGCAATATTGGAAGTACAATCCCAAGCAATCCTAACACTAATGAAATCCAAGCAATGATAAAATAAATTAGTCGCATTCTTACCTCCTACACCTTCTTCGCTCATTTTGAGTTTTCTTTTTCACAACAATCTTTCTTAAGTAGGCATAGTGTAGCATAGCTCCCTACCTCTTAGCAATTTCTTTATTCCATCAAAGTAAGTCCTCTTTATCTTCATGTACTTATTTCTAATATTGCAACCGATTGTTTCTCATACATCCTTTTTTTCAATAAAAAAGAATGAAGCACATTGCGGTAGCTTCATTCTTTCATGTTGTTATTTTTCATTTCTCAACTTCGTAATGAAGTGTTCGATACGATCTAACGCTGTCTTCAAGTCTTCGATTGAGTAAGCGTAAGAAATACGTAGGAATCCTTCACCAGAGTCCCCAAAGGCCGTCCCAGGAACAACGGCTAATCGTTCTTCCTCTACTAGACGCATTGCGAATTCTTCAGAGCTTAATCCAAATTGAGAGATATTTGGGAAGATGTAGAACGCACCAAATGGTTCAAAGCAAGGAATACCTAAATCTTTAAAACGTTTCACCAAGTAGCGACGACGTTGGTTGTAGCTTTCGCGCATTTCAACGATATCTTCTTCAGAGTTACGAAGTGCATCAATCCCTGCATATTGGCTGAGTGTTGGGGCTGACATAATCGCGAATTGGTGAATCTTGTACATTTGTTCCATGATGGTTGCTGGGGCCAAGGCATAACCAAGTCTCCACCCCGTCATCGCAAACGCCTTGGAAAATCCTCCAATTAAAATCGTACGATCACGCATTCCGTCAATTTCAATAACAGATACGTGAGGTTTTCCTGTATAAGTCAATTCTCCGTATAATTCATCAGAAACAACGATGATATCATGGCGTTTCAACACTTCACAAACCACTTCTAAGTCTTCACGTCCCATAACCGCACCGGTTGGATTATTAGGGAAGTTCATTAGAATGGCTTTTGTTTTTGGGGTAATAACAGCTTCCAAGTCCTCAGGAGTAATTCGGAATTGGTTTTCTTCTTTTAGCGGAAGAATCACTGGAACTCCATCTGCCATCGTTACAGCCGGAACGTACGAAACGTAACCTGGGTCACAGATAATCACTTCATCTCCTGGATTCAAAAGCACGCGCATTGAAATATCAACGGCTTCACTTCCTCCAACGGTAATGACACATTCATGCATCGGATCATATTTTATCCCATGACGTCCTTCTGTAAAGACACATACTTCTTCACGAAGTTCTTTCAACCCTGGATTAGCAGTGTAGAAAGTACGGCCTTCTTGCAACGCTTTAATCGCTTCTTGGCGAATATGCCAAGGCGTATCAAAATCAGGCTCTCCAACCCCTAGGGAAACGATATCTTTATATTCACTCGCCATATCAAAGAAACGACGAATCCCTGAAGGCTTCAAGTCCTTAATTTTATTATTTAACATATTTTCTAAATTCATGGAGTAACCACCTGACGTTTATCATCTGCTTTACCGACAAACATTGTGCCGTGATCTTTGTATTGTTTTAAGACAACATGTGTTTTAGTGGATTGTACTTCTTCAATCACTGAAAGACGTGAAGATACAAAGTTTGCGATTTCACGCATTGGCGCTTTTTTCAATTGCACCATAAAATCATATCCGCCTGACATTAAGTAGACTGCTTCCACTTCTGGGAAATGATAGATTTTTTCCGCAATACGGTCGAACCCTTTTCCTTTTTGAGGATTTACTTTCAACTCGATAATCGCTGAAACATTCACGTTATCCGTTTTTTCCCAGTTAATCAGCGTATGGTAGCCACAAATGATTTTGGCTTCCTCCATCTCTTTAATACGACGTTTGACTTCTTCCACGTCTATTTCTAATAAAGAGGCGATTTCTTCTGGGGTTAAACGACTATTTTTTTCGATTAATTTTAGAATTTGTTCGTTCACTTCTTTGAACATCTGCTTTCCTCCTCTAACTGCATCTGCAATTTCTGTACCTTTCCATTGTACCCTTTTTTCGCTAGAATTCCTAAGAATTTATTGCGACTTTATGAAATTTATAAATATTATCAAAAACTCTCTTCAGTAATAGAAGAGAGTACTATTTCTTTATTCAGCTGTTTGTTCAAAGTGAGTTACTAAGTCATTGATAACTCCGCTTGATACAATCGTATCGATTTGTTTCATCGCATGGTACACGCTGCCTGCTTTTGAAGAACCGTGTGATTTCACGACTGCTCCTTTAAGACCAAAGAGCACCGCACCCCCGAATTGTGAGTAATCCAATGTGTTCTTTAAGCCGTAGAAGGTGTTTTTCAATAAGAACGCTCCAAGTTTCCCTTGGATTCCTTGCCCCTTGATGCCTTCTTTTAGAAGTCCCATCATCGCAAGCGCTGTTCCTTCGATGGTCTTGAGGACCGCATTTCCTGTAAATCCATCTGTTACAACAACATCCGCTGCACCTGTTAAGATTTCACGAGCTTCCACGTTCCCGATGAAGTTTAGGCTATCATCTTCTTTTAAGAGTCCGTAAACTTCTTTGGCGAGTTCGTTTCCTTTTCCTTCTTCGGTTCCATTATTTAACAAACCAACAGATGGGTTTTCGTATCCAAGAACGTATTTAGCATAGTAGCTACCAAGAATACCGAATTGGTGAATGTTTTTCGGTTTACATTCCGCGTTCGCACCTACGTCCATCATAATAAATTGACGGTTGTCTGCGCCCAGCACTGGAAGAATCGGCATTAACCCTGGACGGTCAATTCCTTTAATACGGCCTACGATTAATAACCCCGCCGTTAAGAGCCCGCCTGTATTTCCGCAAGAGAAGAGCGCGTCTGCTTCTCCTTCTTTAACAGCTCTAGCGGCAACCACCATTGAAGCATCTTTCTTCGAACGAATCGCTTTAACTGGTTCATCATCAGAGTTGATTTTTTCTGAACAGTGAATCACGCGAATATTTGGAAGGGATTCCTCCAAGCATGCGTTCACTTTTGCTTCGTCTCCATATAATTGAAACTCGACAGTTGGCATTTCTTTTGCTGCAAGGACGACCCCTTGGACGATTTCTTTTGGAGCATTATCTCCACCCATCGCGTCAATTGCAATTCTTACCATTGTTGTTCCTCCTCTTCTAGCCACGTGGCCGTGAAGTTATCCATTGATTTCTTTCGTTGTTTGTTCGATAAATGCCTTCATGCGTTTTGTCTCTTCTTTTTCACCTGCTGGATCTTCTAAGGCATAAAGGATTGCATCTTTACGTGCTTGTTCTAGTATATCATAATCTCGTATTAAATCGGCAATCTTAAAGTCTGGAATACCGGACTGTTTGATCCCAAATACATCCCCAGAACCACGGAGCTCCAAGTCTTTTTGACTAAGATAAAATCCGTCCGTCGACTCGCACATAATGCGCATGCGTTCCTTCCCGTTTTCGGTCTTTGGACTCGCCACTAAAATACAGCTTGAGGCATATTGTCCACGGCCGACACGTCCACGTAATTGGTGCAGTTGCGCTAACCCGAAGCGGTCCGCATCTAAAATCACCATCACTGTGGCATTCGGCACGTCCACCCCAACTTCGATAACGGTTGTGGAGACGAGGACTTGTAGCTTGTTGGCTTTAAAGTCCGCCATCACCACTTCTTTTTCTTCAGCCGGCATCTTCCCGTGCAGAAGTCCCACTTTCACGCGGTCTGAGAAGTGCGCTGAAATCATGCGGTAAATCTCTTCAGCGTTTTGCACATCGAGATGTTCCGACTCTTCAATCAGTGGCGAAATCATATATGTTTGTCGCCCTTCTTGAATTTGACGTTCCACAAAATTAAAAATCTGCTCCATTTCCTGCTCGCGAACCCAAGACGTTTTAATAGGCTGACGACCACGAGGAATTTCACTCAAAATAGACGTGTCCATTTCCCCAAAAGCCGTAATAGCAAGTGTACGAGGAATTGGTGTTGCGGTCATTTGAAGCACGTTCACACCCGCTCCTTTTCCAGCGAGTGCCTGACGTTGTTGCACCCCGAAGCGATGTTGCTCGTCGATGACGACAAAGGCCAAGTCTTTAAAGTTCACATCTTGTTGGAACAAGGCATGGGTTCCGATTATAAGGTTTGCCTCACCACTCTCAATTTGTGCGAGTAACTCTTTTCGCTTCTTCTGCGAACGATTCATACTTCCCGTTAACAACACTGCCTTTAAAGATGTCTCTTGAATCAATTTTTCAATCGTCAGCATATGTTGTTCCGCCAAGATTTCTGTAGGAACCATGAGCGCTACTTGCTTCCCTGTTAGAGCCGTTGCGACCATGGCAATCGTCGCCACAATCGTCTTCCCGCTCCCTACATCTCCTTGCAAGAGACGATTCATCTCATAAGGCGCACGCAAGTCAAAACAAATCTCATTCACGACTTTCTTTTGCCCATCTGTCAGTTCAAATGGCAACGTCTGAATAAAGGCCTTCAACTGAGCATTATCATACAGCACCGCTTGCCCTTTTGCTTGCTGATGACGTTTCTGACGCATCCATTGCAAGCGCAGTTGATATAAGAAGAGCTCCTGGTATACGAGCTGATATTGCGCACTCTGTCTTTCCAGTTCATCTTTTGGAAAATGCATCGCCCGTATAGCGTCCCTATGCCCCATCAAGTGGTGCGACGCCGTCAACTCTTCTGGCAACACTTCTGGAATTTTATCTTCAAAACGATCCATCGCCGTATGAACGAGTTTCAATATCGTCGCCTGCTTCAACGATTTATTCGTACGATAAACCGCCTCAACTTGGTCGCCTTCTTCGTCCTCCACGTTTCGGTTCGATAAGATTTTCATCCCCATCAAGGTAGAACGCTTTGCATCCCATTTTCCGTAGATAGCAATCTCTTCGCCCTGAACCACTTTATCTTTTAAATACGGCTGATTAAAGAATGCAACTTGGATGACTTGAGTATCAATCGCCATGCGAAACGCCAAACGGTTCTTCTTGAAGCCGTAATAGCTCACAACCGGTTGCGTCGACACAAGCCCTTTTAGCGTGACTTTCTCTTGATCCATGATGGTATTTACATCACGAATTTGAATATCTTCATATCGAAATGGGAAATGCGTTAGCAAATCATAGACTGTCTCGATGCCCAGTTCGGCTAATGGTTCTAATCGTTTTGGTCCAACGCCTGGCAAGACTTGCACACTTTGAAAGACTTCATTCATCCAATCACATCCTTTCTACTTTAATAAGTGTAATTCATGTTCTCTTTAATCGTCAAGAGGAAGGAAAATGAGGGAGGAGTTAAGAAATTTGTGCTAAATATTCCTTTCATCCTTTCGGATATCTTCATATTCGCGTGAATAGCTGTACCGGAAGGAGCCTACTGTCTCCTTTCCTCTCGAGCCTCAAACTGATACTAGGAAATTCTTTCCAAGTATCAGTAATTCGCATCGAGTACGCTCGCTATTCATGCGAATATAGAATCCGAAAGGCTTCCTAGGAATATTTCAAAGCACTTCCCTCCCTCATTTTCCTTCCTCTCTCCTTGAACCTTACAGTGCAGGGAGTTTGGATATGCATTCCACTAAGTGCAGCTCTTCCCCTCATTGAACCTTATAGCACTAGAAATACTGAGGAGCACTCACTCCGTTCCCTTTTTCCCATTTGGAGGCGAGTGAAGACTCAAAAGCACGCGAAAACAAGAAATACTAACTGCCGAAGCGAAATCCCTAATGTGAGCACGAAAACCAACCAGTTACACTTACTTATTGTTGAATAGAGCTCCTTGAGGATTACGGAGAATACTGCAGATTCGAGTTCAAACTAAGCGCAATTCTCCTGGTGTGGTGTCCCCGCCCACCATATACACTTACTTATTAATAGGAGAAAAACCGAAAGACGGAAAAACTTACGGATTCTATCGAAATGGGGACCGCGCATGAAAAGCACACACCCTTCGCAGTCCCGGCCACCATATACATTTACTTATGTAAAAAAAAGAGTACAAAAATATCCTTACCGGATTCTATAGTCATCATCATAGCGACTAGTATTCGATGCGAATTACAGATGCTTAGAAATTTATTTCTTAGCATCTGTTTGAGGCTCGAAAGGGACAAGACCAAGGCTTGTCCCGTTACAGCTTTAATGATGACTATAGAGAATATCCGGAAGGATATTAGTACTCTTTTTAATTTTCTTTTTATTATTCTACAGATAATAAGTAAGTGTATACTGGTTGGTTTCCTTCATGGACTTCAACCTCTACATCAGGGTATTTCGCTTCTACAGCTTCAGTGATTTCTTCCACTTCGCTTGCTTCTGCGTCTTCACCATAGATGATTGTTAGAATCTCTGAATCGTCATCAATCATCTTATCGATTGTCGCAAGAGTTGCTTCCTTACGGTTCGCAATACTTACTAAAATCTTGCCATTTACAATCCCCATGAAGTCGTCTTTCTTAATTTCAACACCATCAATGTTTGTATCGCGAACAGCGTTAGTGATTTGACCACTTGATACAAGTGCCATTTGTTCGCTCATTGCAGCTTTGTTATCTTCTAAGCTTGCTTCTGGATTGAAGGCTAATAATGAAGCTAACCCTTCTGAAATCGTACGAGTTGCAACAACAGCAACTGCTGCATCTTCTGATACTTCAGCCGCTTGATTGGCAGCCATTTGAATATTTTTGTTATTTGGTAATACGATTACTTTTTCAGCATGTGCTTCTTTTACGGCTTGAAGAATGTCTTCTGTACTTGGATTCATTGTTTGACCACCGTTGATGATTGTCGTTACACCCATGCTCTTGAATAATTCTTGAACACCTTCACCTGCAGCAACCGCTACGATTCCGTACTCTTCTTTTTGTTTTTGAGCTGCTGCTTGAACCTTAGCAGAATAATCGTTCTTAAGCACTTCTTCGTGTTGCAAGCGCATGTTATCTACTTTCACTTTCATCAATGAACCGAAACGTTGGCCATAGTTCATGACTTCCCCTGGACGTTCTGTATGCACGTGTACTTTGATGATTTCATCGTCAGCTACTACAAGTAAAGAATCTCCAAGTTCGTTTAAATAGTTACGGAAAGTATCGTAGTCGAATGTATCTACGACTGTTTCGCCTTCACCGATTTTCACCATGATTTCAGTACAGTAACCGAATTTGATGTCGCCTGTTGATACGTGTTCGTAGTCAACGCCTGCTTCGTGGTGAGCCACTGAAGTTAAATCGATTTTATTGCTTTGTAATGATTGAACAGGAACTGCTTCCCCTGTTAATGCTTCGAAGAATCCGTTGTAAATGAATACAAGACCTTGACCACCTGAGTCCACTACGCCAACTTCTTTTAATACTGGTAATAAATCTGGAGTTTTCGCTAATGCTTTTTCAGCACCACGTAAAACAGATCCCATTACTTCGATGATGTCGTTTGAAGTTTCTAACTTACGTACACCACGTTTAGCTGATTCACGAGCAACAGTAAGGATTGTACCTTCTACAGGTTTCATAACCGCTTTATAAGCAGTTTCCACACCGTTCGTAAATGCTTGCGCTAATTCTTCACCAGTGATTTCATCTTTACCGACAACGGCTTTAGAGAAACCACGGAATAATTGAGATAAGATAACCCCTGAGTTCCCACGAGCACCCATTAATAATCCTTTTGCTAAATCTTGTGCTAAATCACCTACAGTTGTTGCTGTAGAGTTTGCAACACGTTCCGCACCAGATTTGAATGAGAGCATCATGTTTGTCCCTGTGTCTCCGTCTGGTACTGGGAATACGTTTAATGAGTTTACGAATTCTGCGTTTTCAGATAAACGCATTTCACCGATTTCCACCATTGCGCGGAAATCTTGAGCCGTAATTGTTTTCATAGTTGCCATATTATTCTTACTTCCTCCTGACTAGAATCAACAAGCATTACGCTTCGATGATTTTAACTCCTTGAACATAGACATTCACTGTTTTTGCAGCAAATCCTAACATTGTTTCTAAGTTATATTTCACTTGTTCTTGTACGTTTCTACAAATCGCAGAAATTTTTGTACCATAACCTACAATAATGTAGACATCCACTGCAACACCATCGTCTTCTTGACGAATCACAACACCACGAGTGAAGTTTTCTTTCTTCAAGATTTCATTAAAGTTGTCGCGAATTTGATTGCGGCTTGCCATACCAACAACACCATAGTTATCTGTAGCGGCACCACCAACAACCGTTGCAATCACTTCATTGCTAAGTTCAATTTGTCCATTTTCTGTTTGAATTTTTACTGTCATACAAATACCTCCCTTAAATGTATAAAGGTGTCTGCCTATTTTTTAGACAGATTGACACATTATTTCTATACTATAATATCATATTCCCAGCGGTTTACCTAGCCTTTTACCAATTTTTAACCCTCTGGAAAACTCATTGACCAGCTCGCTTGCAATCTATGGTCAACTATGCTAAATTATTTAGGTATATGATTTAGTTCAAAATTATATCAGCTGATAATGAATTAAATAAAGGAGGAGAATGAAAATGGCTAAAGTATGTTATTTCACTGGACGTCGTGCTGAAACAGGTAACACTCGTTCTCACGCTATGAACGCTAACCGTCGTACTTGGAAACCAAACTTACAAAAAGTTCGCGTTTTAATCGATGGCAAGCCTAAAAAAGTATGGGTTTCAACTCGTGCATTAAAATCAGGTAAAGTAGAACGTGTTTAATACAGAGCACTATTAAAAAGAGCTTAGGCGATATCCCTAAGCTCTTTTTGTTTATCTAAAAATAGGCCGAAGGACTCTTTTTTGAACCGTTGGTCACTAATGACAATTGAATGGGGCACCGGTTCGAGCCGAAGTCTCTCACCTTTGAAGCTTCAAACCAGGAGTAACGGCTTTACCGTAACTCCTGGTAATTCACATTCAATGCTATCCCCCATTCATATTTCATTAGTCAACGGTTCAAAATAGTCCTTCTCGCTTTAAAAAACAGAGCTTGGGAATCGCCTCAATTTTTATCTGCTTTAAACAGGGACTACTTTACCTGAGATTAATGCCAGGAAACCAAGGGACCATGGGTGTGTGGTGATATTTTTCTTTATCTTGATTAATTTATATCTAATGTTTTTATTGCTTCTTAGTTACTCTCGCTTTATAACTAACCATGTTCTATCACAAAAATGCGAAAAAGCCTTACAAGCAAGGCTTTTCATTATCCATTTTGTTACAAGATTTTTATGCTTTTACCAGCAAAGCTACACTTTCAGCGTGTCGAGATAGCAAACTTCTATATTATACGAAAGTGATAGAGTGTTTTATAAAACTGTACTATAAAATAAAAAGAATTACACACTCAACTCAAACAACTTATAAAACTCACCTCTCCTATCCATCAAGTCACTGAAAGAACCATCTTCAACAATAACGCCATCTTTCATAAAGAGAATTCTATCGTATTTTTTCAAAATGTTCTCATTCAACTTGTGGGTTACTACAAGTGCAGTCAAATTTTGAATATCCAAGATTGAACTTTCAATTTCAGTAGTTACTTGATTATCCAAAGATGAAGTAGCCTCATCCAATAATAAGATTGGTGTTTTTCGAATCAAGGCACGCGCAATACTAAGTCTCTGTCTTTCTCCACCAGATAGATTTGATCCATTCTCGCCACATAAAGTTTGTAAGCCAGATTCATTTTCTAAAACATAACTTTCTAAACCTGACTGATGTACAGCTTGCTTTATTTCCTCATCAGTGAAGGATTGATTAAGAGTAATATTCGCTCTTAAAGTATCATCAAAAATATAAACGTCTTGCTGAACAATAGTCATTAAGTTATAAAGACTCTCTGCTGAAATAGCTTGTATATCTTGATTATCAATTGAAATATGTCCACTTGTTACATCGTAAAAACGCAGTAATAGATTGAGCAAAGTTGATTTCCCACTCCCTGACATTCCTACAATTGCAATTTTTTCTCCTTTTTTAATCTTCAAAGATAAATGATTAAAAATTTTTTCTTCAGTATTAGGGTAAGAAAAGTCTATATTTGAAAAAGAAATAACATCATCGAAATATTCTTTCGTTTCACCAGTCTGAAGTTCGGTTACATCTTTTACCTCAAATGCATCTAGTGTTGCCTGACCTTCACGGAATTTACTCATTCCCATACCAACTTCATTTAGTGGCATTACTACAAAATTGACCAGTTGAACAATAGCTGTTACACTTCCAATTGTGGTATAGCCATTAAAAACAAGATACATTCCTCCACCAAAGGCTACCAAAAAAACAATCATCCCTGAAAGCTGCGAAATAACATTAGCTAAAACATCAAATTTCCCTTTTATAAAATTTATTTCATCAAAATTTTCACTTTCATGACTATAATCCTCACAGATAGCCTCTTTCACATTAAAACTTTTGATAACAAGAAATCCTGCTAAAATATCTTTAACCTTAGCTAAATACTTCTGATTTGCAATCATAGCACTATTTTGTAGAGAGGCTGATTTTTGTCCAATAAATCCTGAAATCATCATTGGAATAATGCTAGCAATGATAACTAATAAGGTCAAAAACCAATTACCTATAAACATAGCTAGAAGTGAAAAAATCATTAAGGAAAGGTTTTTTGAAATATTAAAATACTGGTATAGATAATCTTGCTCAATTTTCTTCATATTTTCGGTTAATACGGAAATAAATTTCCCTGATTTTTCTTTAGAAAAATCTCTATAATCCCTATCTAAAATAGATTGGAACACCTTGTTTTTGTATCTTGACA
>CAURBR010000013.1:0-54315 GCA_963523415.1 uncultured Streptococcus sp.
GTGTTTATTAACGACGACGTTCTTGGATACGTGCTGCTTTACCACGTAAGTTACGTAAGTAGTATAATTTAGCACGACGAACTTTACCGTAACGAACTACTTCGATTTGTGCGACACGTGGAGTGTGTAGTGGGTAAGTACGTTCTACACCAACACCGTTAGAAACTTTACGTACTGTATAAGTTTCGCTAATGCCAGCACCACGACGTTTGATAACAACGCCTTCGAAGATTTGGATACGTTCGCGAGTTCCTTCCACAACTTTTGCGTGAACACGTACAGTGTCCCCAGGGCGGAATTCAGGAATATCAGAACGTAATTGTTCTTGAGTTAATTCTTCGATTAATTTGCTCATGTTTTTTCTCCTTCCAACAAACATTCATGACTTGGCTGTATGTCCAATCAGCGGAATATCGTTATCTCTGAGTGAAGTCTCACTCACTCGAAATATACTATCATATTTGTCTCTCTATTGCAAGCAGAATCCTAGGTTATTTAGACTCTATTACGTAAAAAATTAATCGTGTTCTTCGCAACAATGCTCACTTGCTAAAGTGTACAACTCTAACACATGATGATCTTCTAATGAATACCACACATGTTTTCCTTCCTTTTCTGCCTTCACAATATGGTGAGCTCTTAATTTCTTTAGCTGATGAGAAATGGCGGACTGTTCCATGCCCGTACAGTTCATTAAATCTTCTACACAGAGTGGTTCTCTTTTTGTCAATAACGTAATGATATTTAACCGTGTAGTATCCCCTAACAACTTAAATAGTTGTACCATTTCTGTTCTACCATTATCTTGACTTAGTACTGCTTGGAATTTTTTAATTTCGTTTGCATTTAGATGTTCTCCCATTTAACATCCCTCTTCCTCTTGGATTTCATTTAGCAACTGTGCTTCTTCTTTTGAAAGTTCATATTTTTCTAGTAAATCTGGTCTTCTTAAATACGTCTTACGAAGCGATTCTTTCATTTGCCACTGTGCAATTTTGGCATGATTTCCACTAAATAATACTTCTGGAACTTCCATTCCTTTGTACTCTCTAGGACGTGTATATTGTGGATGTTCCAGTAAACCTGTCGAATGCGAATCCCCAACAGCTGACGCATCATTCCCTAATACATCTGGCAAGAGTCGCACCGTTGCATCAATCATTACCGTTGCTGCTAATTCCCCGCCTGTTAGGACAAAATCCCCAATCGAGTATTCATCCGTCACAAGTGTACGAATGCGTTCATCATAGCCTTCATAGTGTCCACAAATAAACACTAGATGCTCTTCCTTTGACAATTCTTCCGCGTCCTTTTGCGTAAAAGTCTTTCCAGCTGGGTCCATTAAAATGACACGCGGTGTCGTTTCCGGAGAACGCTCACGAATCGATGCAAGAGCCAAGTCAATCGGCTCCACTTTTAAAAGCATCCCAGCGCCACCACCAAAAGGATAATCGTCTACATGATTATGCTTATTGTTTGAAAACTGACGGAAGTCTGTTGTTTCAAGCTCGATTTTCCCAGCTTCGATGGCCTTTCCGATAATCGATTGCGTCATCGGTCCTTGTACCATTTCAGGGAATAATGTTAATACATCAATCTTCATCTTAATCGATCAACCCTTCCAATAGATGGATATAAGCTTTCTTTTCTTCTTTATCGACTTTATAAACGACTGGTTCAATAAATGGAATTAAGAGTTCTTTCTTTCCTTTTTGTTTTACAACCCAGACATCATTTGACCCTGGAGAAAGAATTTCAGTAACTTTCCCAAGCACTTCACCTTCATCCGTTACGATTTCAAGTCCGATAATTTCATGGTAGTAAAACTCGTCATCTTCGAGTTCAGTCAACTGTTCTTCGGCTACCTTTAGGAGACATTCTTTGTATTTTTCAACATCTTCGATACGGTTCATTCCTTCGAACGTTAACAAATCAAAATTCTTATGACGACGATGACTAGCAACCGTCACAAGAGTTAAGAACTCTCCATCTTTGAAAATGGCTAATTCTGTCCCTTTTTTATAACGTTCTTCCGCAAAATCTGTCGTTGAAATCACTCGTACTTCCCCACGAAGCCCTTGTGTATTTACGATTTTTCCTACCTTATAGAAAGTTGTCATTCTTCTTCCTCCTTAAAAGAGTCGTTCAACTGTAATCTTTAAATGGGAATCACTCACTTCAATCTCATAGTCATCAATACACTGACCTAACATGCAATAATTTTTATCTCGGTTATGTGTTCCCATGAGTGAACTATACATTGAATCTAGTTCTAAATGTTTTTCAACAGAAAGGCCTGCTTCTAATAAATCTAAGTCTTCTGGTAATTTTTGATAAGGAGCCGTACAAGCAATTGTAGCCTTTTGATGTGGTTGATAAGAAACATGTGCTGTTACATCATACAATTCATGATACAAATAATAGTCGACCATTTCTTTTACAATTCGTTTTACAAAATCTTTTTCCGTTGCCATTATCCTTCAGCCTTTCTTTCTTTTCTATCTTGGCGAATGCCTTCAAATATTTCAAAAATAGGGACGAGAATCGCTGCAACGAACCCACCTGCAAATCCATTGTTATAAAGATTTAATCCGCCATGCATCGCTACAACATGGCTGACCAGTGTAATATGAACAAATCCAGCAATCATCCCAGCGGCAGGTCCATAATAACCACTTACTGGAGCCAGCGTCGTTCCGAAAACAGCTGCAATCAACGCACTAGTACTTGAAGTATCGACTCCCGTCAAATAAAAGCCTATCATTATACCTGCAAGAATAGGAATCGTATTTTTAGGTTGATTCCCGAAAGCTCCAAAACACATAGCTCCAATGATACTACCTAGAATAGGTCCATTTAACTCTCCTCCATTAATAAGCAGATAGCCTAATAAAATGAAACCCATGATACTCATATTACAAGTGACGGTAGCCAGGTTCGTCATTTCTACAAAATCACTTGGTAACCGTCCAGAAAGCTTCATTAATAATTTAAACTGATACCGTTCTCCTTTTTTGAAATGAAGAAACAAACTAGTTATCAATAATAGCATGCAAAATCCGACCAGAAGTGCGTAAAGAATCATTGGGCTATCAGTATATAAAAGAGTACGTGTTTCAACTTCCACCTCAAAGGTACTCATAAATCCAAGCACAAGCATTCCTAGAATACCCGCTGTAAATCCAACATTATATAAGCTAAATCCTTGATGAAACCCAAGAAACTGTGTTGATAATTGCGGCAAGATGAATCCAATAAAGATTCCCAGCAGATATCCAACTAGAATTCCCCAGTCATTTGGAAAAACATCTCCAAAAGATAAAAAGGAAACGACAGGTCCTAAAGCAGAACCAAACACCCCAATAATTGCAAAGTTTCGATAGCGTTGACCTGTTACCTTTGCATAGAGCCAAACTCCTATCATAAATGGAATACTATTAAATAAATTCTTACCAAAAAAAGAAAATCCTGCTAACATGCCCAAACTGCCAATAATCGCACCATTCATTGGAAGTTCCATTCGTTTGAAACTTACAAGACTGATGAATAGCATCAAAGCGACATTTAATAAGGTACTACCAACAGTAGCAATTTGCATATAGTCTGTAAACAACTGACTAGGGGACGTCAGTATTGAGCTCATCCCTTTTGCCAAAACTTGTGGAGACTCCATTCCAAAAGCCAATACCACCAAAAATAAGGATAATCCAAATAAATAGGAATATTGTCTTTGAAGTTGTCTTCTCAATGCTGGCTTCTTCTTCACACATGTACTCCTCTCTGCGTCATAATCTCTCACTATCATACCAAACTAAAAGAAAACAATCAAAAGCATTTCAATGCAAAGAAAAAAGTCGAGGAAACTCCTCGACTTTTAAGCTTCAAGTGCTTCAATATTTAGTCTTACACGCTTTGGTCCACGTGTACGTACGCTATACGTAATCGTTCGAATCGCACGTGCTACACGGCCCTGTTTACCAATCACACGACCAATATCTTGAGGATTCAAACGTAATGTATATTCTAAAAATTCTTCAGATTCCGAGATGTCAATACGAACATCATCTGGAAAATCCACCAATGGTTTTACCATTGATAGTACTAATTCACTAATCTCAGGCATTCTTTTCACCTCTCTATCGAACTTTCGATGTTATAGAAATTACTTAGAAAACTTTGATTCGTGGAATTTCTTCATGATACCTTGTTGTGATAACAAGTTACGAACTGTATCAGAAGGTTGTGCACCATTAGCTAACCATTGTAATGCTAATTCTTCATTAATTGAAACTTCAGCTGGGTTCAATAGTGGGTTGTATGTTCCAACTGTTTCGATGAAACGACCATCACGTGGTGAACGTGAATCAGCTACAACAATACGGTAGAAAGGACTTTTCTTAGAACCCATACGTTTTAAACGAATTTTAACTGCCATTATTTACACCTCCATGTTTTAATCTCACAGTTACATAGTCTAACAGAAAGAAAATCACTTGTAAAGTATTTTCTCTTTACACCTAAATTATTTACCAATTTTAAAGCGCTTAACCCTTGTCATATAGATAAAAATTAGTATTTTTTAACCTTTTTTGATATAATGGTTAAAAATATGTAAAAATGAAAAGAGTTGAAATTATGTCAGAAAAGAACCAAACTCCAGATTGGCGCGAGGCTCTTCTCTCGTTTTTGAACAAACCAGTTCTGAAAAACTTACGATTTATCTTTAATATCTGCTATTCCGTATTAAAAAATGTATTCGTTGTGGCAATGTTACTTCTAATGTTACTAGGAGTATTTGCTTCCGGGATTGGACTAGGATATTATGCAAGTTTGACTGCTAACGAGGAGCCACTCACTCAAGAACAAATGAGTGATGCCATAGGAAACCTTAACTTAATCTCAAGTTTTTATTACAATGATGGTACAAAAATCTCAGACGTGAACGCGGATGAACTACGTATTGTTAAACCTCTTTCTGAAATCTCTCAGTACGTTAAAGATGGTATCATCGCTACAGAAGATAGTTCTTTCTATGAGCATAACGGGATTGTTCCCAAAGCTTTAGTACGTGCACTCTTACAAGAAGCTGTTTCTTCTGAATCAGGTACTTCTGGTGGATCAACCTTAACCCAACAATTAATTAAACAACAAATCTTAACGAGTGAGGTTACTTTCAAACGGAAGGCAAACGAAATTCTATACGCTCTCCGTTTAGAAAAGCACTTTACAAAAGATCAAATATTAGAAGCTTACTTGAACGTTTCTCCTTTTGGTCGTAATCATAACGGCCTAAATATTGCAGGGATTGAGGAAGCAGCACAAGGAGTCTTCGGTGTTTCCGCAAAAGACTTAAGCCTACCTCAAGCAGCTTATTTAGTCGGAATGCCGCAAAATCCAATTGTTTATACTCCTTATACGAATAAAGCTACCTTAAAAGAAGACGTATCTGCAGGGATTGAGCGAATGAAAACAGTCCTCTTTAGTATGTATCGTGAAAATAAAATTACAAAAGAACAATACGAAGAGGCATTATCGTATGACATTACAAAAGATTTCCTAAAGCCAAAAGAAATCACAGCAGACAGACAGTCCTATCTATATCAAGCTGTCAATCGGGAAGCTATTAAGGTATTAATGACAAAAGCTGCCGAAAAAAACAAGTTAACATACGATGAAGTTCAAAACGACTCTGAACTTTATAATCGTTATTATGATAATGCAGCTAAAGAATTAAGTACTGGTGGATATAAAATCACTTCAACGATTGATAAAAAAATCTATGATGCAATGCAAAATGCGATGACGAAATACGCTCCTGAAATCGGTCCAACACATTATACAAACTATGTTGACCCAGATACGGGAGAATCAAAAGTTCAAGAAGAACCCCCTCAAAATGGAGCGGTCATGATTGAAAACAAAACTGGTAGAATCCTTGGATTCGTGGCTGGATGGGACTTTGAAAAAAATCAAGTTGACCACGCTTTTTCAACCCACCGTTCTCCAGGTTCGACTATTAAACCAATTTTAGTTTATGCTCCAGCTATTGAACATAACTTAATCTATCCAGCAAGTATTCTTCCTGATACAAAAATTAGTATTGCTCAAGGAAACGGAACTTACTGGCAACCAACAAACTACGGAAACACAGTATCGAATACCTTTGTGACTGTTCGATACGCCTTATTACTGTCACTAAATAATCCAGTTGTTAAACTTTATCAAGCAATGCTAAATAAGGGATTAAACCCTGGAGAGTATCTCAAAAAAATGGGAATTAAGGGTATTAGCGAAGATGAATATCAAAATATCGCACTCTCAATAGGAGGTACAAGAACTGGTCCTACTGTTCGTGAACAAACAAGTGCGTTTACGACACTAGCAAACCACGGTGAACATCATGATTCTTACCTAATCGAGAAAATCGAAGATTCACGTGGAAATGTCATCTATCAACACGAAGATAAGTCTGAACGAATCTTCTCTGAAGCAACGTCTTATTTGGTAACGAATATGTTAATGGATATTGCTTCTTCAAAATCACTTTATGATGTGAAAGGTAACATGGGGTTCAGTTCTGATTTAGCTGGTAAAACAGGAACATCTGAATACGAACAAGATAACTGGTTCATCGCTTACACTCCTACGGTTACACTTGGCTCATGGATTGGATATGATAACTTCTACAACGCACAATATGCGATTACTATCTCTGATGGTTATGGTGCTCCAACAGGAAGAAGTAAACGTCAATGGACAAACTTAATGAGAGCTGCCTATGAAGCAAATCCTGAATTAATTGGGCAAGAAACTCACTTCACTGTTCCAAATTCGGTATATCAAGATTCAGTTGTTGCAACAACTGGAACAAAGGCAGGTACCTTTAAAGCAGAAAATGGAACAACATATACTGCGGGTGGAAGTATGAAGACCGATTGGTTCAAGAAAGATTTCCCACCAATAAACCCAATCTTTAACTTTGCAATCGGAGCTACCCCAGAAGAATTAAATGGTTTCTGGAATAAATCAGCTACGAAGAAGCCGGAAGAGAAAAAACCTGATAATACGCAATCACAAACAACTCAAGCTCAAACGACTCAAGCTCCGACAACACAGGCCCCTGCAACTACACAGGCTCCCTAATTAAATACAAATAGAAAATAGGCTGAATATTTCATTCAGCCTATTTTTGTACAAAAAAACAGCGTGATAAAAATTCATCACGCTGTCACTATTTTTATTATTTAGTGGTTCCTCTAAGTTCAATCTTGTATGGCAATGTGATTTCAGATTCAACCACTTCTTCTTTATTCATAATTTTAGTAAGCAGACGCATAGCCACTGCACCAATATCATACAACGGTGGTGCGATGGTTGAAAGTACTGGTCGAGTCATCTTCGTTAACTTCGAATTGTTACTTGAAAGTAATTCAAATTGTTCAGGTACTTTTACCCCTAAATCCATCAATCCATTTAAGACACCTACTGAAGTTTCATCATCAGTGACAATAGCAGCTGTAATTCCAGCCTTATAAAGACGCTCAGCAACTGTTTCTCCAGCATGATACGTTAGTGGGATTTCATAGACTAGTTTTTCATCAAAAGCAATTCCAGCTTTTTCTAAAGCTGTCTTATAGCCTTCTAATCTTAAATCAATTGAAGCTACATTCTTTAACGCCGCTGTTACAAAGGCAATCTTCTTATGACCACTTTCAATAAAGGTTTCTACTGCTTCTTGCGTTGCTTCTTTATAGTCTATATTAACAGAAGAAATTTCGTGTGATGCATCCACAGTTCCAGCTAACACAATTGGAGTTTTTGAACGAATAATTTCAGAACGAAGCTCACTAGTTAAGTGGTTGCCCATGTATAAAATTCCGTCTACTTGCTTTGATAACAAAGTATTTAAAACTTGAATTTCTTTATGATTATTTTGATCTGAATTTGCTAAAATAATGTTGTACTTATACATTGTAGCAATATCATCAATTCCTCGTGCTAAACTAGCAAAATAAAGATTCGTAACATCGGGAATAATCACACCCACTGTAGTCGTTTTCTTGCTAGCCAATCCGCGCGCAACAGCATTTGGACGATAATCTAATTCATCGATTACGTCTAGAACTCTTTTCCGAGTTGCTGGTTTTACGTTCGGATTTCCATTTACTACACGTGATACTGTAGCCATGGATACATTAGCTTCACGTGCAACGTCATAAATAGTAATCGTCTGCTTTTCCATCTGCCATTCTCCTTTGTGCATCTTTTCATCTAGTTCTAAGATAGCACTTTCATAAGTTTTTTGCAAGCGTTTAACGAAATTTTTCCATATAATATTGAAACTATTTACATTATTGACAGAATAATATGCTACAATAGATTTAAGGAGATGAAAACAACATGTTAAATAATACTTTTACACAACTTGAACAAGAGATGAAACAATGTAACAGTCCTCTTGTTTTCATACAAAATCCAGAAACGATTCGATTGCTTACAAACTTCTCTACAGATCCACATGAGAGAATTGTAGCACTAGTATATACTCCTGGCTCTATTCCACTTTTATTTGTGCCCGCTCTAGAACATCAAGTGGCTGCAAAAGCTGAACCAGAGTTTACAATCAGAAGTTACCAAGACCACGAAGATGGTTGGAAACTCTTAGCAGATGCCATTAAAGAATTCTTCCCAATTAAAAATGACTTTGCTGTTGAGAAAACCAGTTTCTCCCTATTTGCAGCAGAACAATTAAAATACCATTTCCCAGAGGTTACTTTTAATACAGATTTAACTCCTATCATTCAACAATTACGATTAGTTAAAGATTCTAACGCTATTGAGAAGTTAGTCCACTCTGGTACTTTTGCCGATAAGGCTATTGAGATTGGTAAGAAAGCCTTAAAAGTAGGCGTTAGCGAACTGGAAGTAGTGGCGACCATTGAGTTTGAAATGAAAAAACTAGGTGTCTCTCAAATGAGCTTTGATACCATGGTGTTGTTCGGAGATCATGCAGCTGACCCTCACGGTGAACCTGGTAACCGTACATTGAAAGAAAATGAATGGGTTCTATTTGACCTTGGAACTATGGTCGATGGTTATGCAAGTGATATGACGAGAACTGTTTTCTTCGGCACATCAGAACAAATGAACCCTCGTCATAAGGAAATCTATGACATTGTTCAAAAAGCACATGACGAAGCCATTAAATCCGTTAAGCCTGGAATGAAAGCTAGTGATATCGATAAGATTGCACGTGATATCATTACAGAAGCTGGCTTTGGTGAATACTTCATTCATCGTCTAGGTCATGGAATTGGTCAAAGCGTTCATGAATTTCCCTCTATTATGGAAGGAAATGATATGGAACTAGTCGAAGGAATGTGTTTCTCTGTCGAACCTGGAGTCTACATTTCTGGAGACTACGGAGTTCGTATCGAAGATTGTCTTGCCGTTACTAAAGAGGGTGCCAAAGTCTTCACGCATTGCCGCTATGAATTTTAATACTTCTTTTCATTAACTAAACTTAAAAAAACCGGTCTCATAATATGAGACCGGTTTTGCTTTATTTTATCGATTTACGCTTTAGCTTCTTCTGCAGATTCTTTCACATCTTCTGCTAAATCAGCAACAACTTCAGCTGAATCTTCTTTTGCCTTAAAGAAGTTATCTTTTACTTTACCAACAGTAGAAGTTACTTGTTCTTTTAAGTTTTCTGATTGCGCTGTAAATTGTTCTTTTAAGTTTCCAGCTTGTTTAGAAACTTGTTCTTTTAAGTTTGATGCTTGTTCTTTAAGATTAACGCGAATATCTTGTGTAGAAGTTTTTGCAACTTCTGTTAATTCTGCTCCTTTTGCTAAAGCAATTTCAGTATATTCTGAAAAATGTTCTTTATAACGATCTGCTTCTTTAGCCAAATCTTCACGCAATTCTTTCCCTGATTTTGGCGCGAATAACAACGCAGTAACTGCTGCTGCCGTTCCTCCAATAATTGCTCCTAATAAAAATCCGCCTGATTTACTCATGTTTAACACTCCATTTCATTATTTTACTTTAATTTTCTTTGAGAAAAGTGATTTTCCAAAACTAAACGCTTTTACTGCGCGACTCTTTTTGGATAATTTCACTGCTTTTGTCGCTAGGCTTCGTGAAGAAGTATTCACGTCAGAAATCGTTACGCCTAACTCCCCTGCAGCTTGGAATAAAGGATCTGTCTTTTTCAACTTGCCATTTACATCGTCGACTAATACATTTGCTTTATTGAGTAATCCTTCTACTTCAATAGATAGACTATCTACATCTTTAGTAATGATTTCTAATGAATCATTGACGTGATCAACCGTTTTGTTCAATCGTGATAAAATCGGCGATACTTTGACAATCACAAAGATTACTAAAGCTAAAAAAGCACATGCAGCAATCAATGCAGCAATTTCAACACCAGTCATTAAGCCATTCCTCCAATCTCTTAGTATAAATTCATGATAACACTTTCTTTGGGAAAATGCTATCACTTTTTCTGAAACCATCCTCACTTCCAATCAGTTTTTACATATGCTACACTGGAACTAACAAAATGAAATAGGTGAAACTCATGAAAATATTGTTATGGGCTGATTCCATCTCGAATTTCTTCGTAAACTATTGGAATTCATTCGAGTGGGAAGCCATTCTTTCTAGTATATTTACAAAATTACTATCGTTAGTTCTTTTATTTGTTCTCTTCTACTTTGGGAAGAAATTCTTACATTACTTGTTTAAAAAAACAATACTCTCTTCCATTCGAGTAACCGGACAAACTGAGAGCAGAAAGAAAACCATTATTAAATTGTTAGAAAATATACTTGATTATTTTCTATACTTCATTCTCATTTATTGGATTCTTTCAATTATTGGCGTTCCTATTTCAAGTCTACTTGCTGGAGCAGGAATCGCTGGAGTTGCTCTTGGATTAGGAGCTCAAGGATTTCTTTCAGATGTCATTAACGGTCTCTTTATCTTGCTCGAACGTCAATTTGAAGTTGGTGATGCTGTACTCATTAATAATGTGTCTGGAACGATTGCTAGCGTCGGTGTTCGAACCACACAAGTACGCGGATATGACGGGACACTACATTACATTCCAAATCGAAACATTACGATTGTTAGTAATCAGTCCCGCGGAAATATGCGTGCTTTGATTGAGCTCCCGTTAAAAAGTACAGTGGACTTAAAAGCGGTATATGAAACCATTGAAGCTGTAAATAATCGCTACTCAAAAAATGATGAGGCTCTCGTTTCTCCACCAAATATTGTTGGACCACAAACGAAAGCGAATGGTCAATTTGTATTCACAATTTCTATGATGACCAAAAACGGATTACAACATGCAACTTATCAACGTTATCTTACGCTTTATCAAGAGGCTCTTTTAAAGAAAGGAATTGACCTCTTGACACCCACCATTCCCTATATAACAAAATAAAGAAAAGAAGGCGTATGACCTTCTTTTCTTTATTTATACTATTTTTCGACAAATTCATATTCATGAGTTAATTGATGGACCATATAGTTAATACGCTTTAAAACTTCCTTTCTGGTCACAATCCCTAAAAAGACTCCTTCATCATTACTGATACAAAGAAAACTTTCATCCACTAATTCATTCAACACATCTTCAATCTGCGTATTTTCCTGAACCACTGGAAACTCTGTACGCATCACATCACGAACTTTGTATTTCCCCAACTGATTCATATGAATTTGTTCTACCCCAGTGATTTTATGTAAAATCATCGCAAGTGAAACAAGCCCTACGATTTTATTTTCCTTATTTAGTACTGGAATAAGTGAATACCGTACATTCGTCAACACGAGCATCGCATGTTCCAATGTATGATCCTCTTGAAGGATAGCGACTTTTTCCGCACCGATAAAAAGTTTATCTCTGTCTTCCAGGAGTAACTCTTGGATTTTCTTATGAATCAAGCGTATATCCTCCCTCATTGGACCAAGTATAGTCAAACACAAGGTCATCTAGCACTTCATGCTCTGTTGTATAGTAAGTCAGTCTTAATTTTTCCTTTGAAAAAATGTCAACAACTGCATACGATGGCGTTCCATCATACGTTCCCCGTGGATAGTTTGTTGATCCTGAGTTAATGCAAAGTACTCCATTCACATTTTCTACATTTAGTTTATGCGTATGACCATAGAACGCAACACGTGCACCCATTTCTTTGGCTGCATTCGCTAAATACTCACGTCCTGTATTGACATATTCAAAATGACCATGTGCTACAAAGAAATTAATTCCTTCGAGTGTAAATACTTCTGAACGTGGATACTCTGAATCATAATCACAATTTCCTGTTACGCGAATACAATGCGATAGGCGTTCATCTTTATAAGGAAATTCTGAGTCTCCCGTATGCACAAATGTCACATCACTTCCTGCATAGTAATCAAAGATTTTCTTTAACGCTAACTCTTGTCCATGATTATCACTGACAACGACGATTTTCATAATTACTCCTCCGTTTGATTTAACTCATGAGTCCATTTTTCCCACTGGCTAATAAGCAATTCGATAGCTTTTGCACGGTGACTAATTTTGTTTTTAATATCCATTCCAAGTTCCGCAAATGTCTTTCCATACTCTGGCACAAGGAATAATGGGTCATACCCAAACCCACTTTCTCCAGCAGGAAGTGTAGCGATTTGTCCTGGACAGTCTGCTTGAACGACAAGTGATTCACTATTGGGTGCAGCTAGTACTAAACAACAAGTGAAATGAGCTGAGCGTTCTTCTCCAACGAGGCCTCCAAGCTCAGATAACAACTTAGCATTATTCGCTGCGTCATTTTTTTCTTCTCCTGCAAAGCGCGCAGAATAAACACCAGGTCTTCCTTCCAAGGCATCCACACATAAGCCTGAATCATCTGCCAATACAATCGTCTTCAAAACATTCGCAATCGTTTCAGCTTTTAAGCGTGCATTTTCTTCGAAGGTCACTCCAGTTTCTTCTACTTCTTCTAACTCTGGAAAATCTCTTAAGGTCTTTACCTCGTATCCTTTTGGTTCAAAAATCTCTGCAAACTCTTTGGCTTTACCAACGTTATTCGTCGCAATCACGATTTCTTTTTTCAATTCGACGGGTTTCACTTCTTCTTTAAGTGTCACTTTTTTCACTTTCAGACCTGTTCGATTTAACCAGTTTTCAGCAATTTCTTCAAAGAGGCTTGCTTCACCAGTTGTATAAATTTCAAGAGTTGGTTTGGGATTCGATTCAGGCGTTTCACTTAATTTGCAATAATCTAATAACGCACTCACGCTTGAAACTGTTTCTGCCCCTGAGTCAATTAATGTCACGTTTGCTCCTACCACTCTTTGAATCGTTTGTCGAAGCAATGGATAATGCGTACAGCCAAGAATCACTGTATCGACCTCTGTCCCTTCTAATGGACGTAAGGTTTCACGAATGACCTCTTCAGCTTCTTTGGTATCTGATTGATTACTTTCAACAATCGGTACAAATTTCGGACAAGCGATATCGAACACTTCGATTCCTTTATTCTTGTCATGCATGGTCTTTGGATAGACTTTACTTGCAATCGTCGCGTTTGTTCCAAGAACACCGATGCGGTCATTCTTCGTTTGCTTGATAGCTGCAAGGCTTCCTGGTTGAATCACTCCAACGACTGGAATGGTTAATGTATTTTGTAATTCTTCCAGAACCACTGCAGTCGCGGTATTACATGCAATCACAAGCATTTTAATATTTTTCTCTAGTAAAAATTGCACCATTTCTAATGTATATTGGCGGATTTCTTCAACGGGTCTTGTGCCGTATGGGCAACGTGCTGAATCGCCAAGGAAGATCATGGACTCGTTTGGTAATTGTTTGAGGGCTTCTTTGAGGACAGTAAGACCGCCAACGCCCGAATCGATAAACCCGATTGGTCTTTTCATGGTTTCTCAACCTTTCTTTCTTTAGTCTTCTATAGTATACCATAGTTCGTGTGGCGCTGATTCAAATGTGGTTTGGTTTATGAAAAAGTTAAGCAACAGAACGACACCTTCGGTGTTTGAATAAAAAGGCTTTAGAGAGTCTGCACTGCGTGCCTTTATCGGATATCTTCATAGTGTTTGTAATAGCTGTATCGGTTCGAGCCGTGGTCTCTCACCTACTCAGCCTCAAAGCAGTAGTAAGGAATAAATTCCTAACTACCGCTAATTCGCATCAGTTACTCTCGCTATTACTCACACTATAGAATCCGATAGGCACTCCGTTTGACTCCTCTAGCCTTTTCATTCAAACAGTGGTGCATTGTTTTTTATATGAGCACGCAGAACTAAGAGACTAAAAAAGAAAGGGGAGAAACCTCCGCCCTAAACAAAAAGAACTCCTGAGTGCAGGAGTTCTGGGATAGATTTTATTCTGGAGCGATGCTTTGGTGTTTTCTGGTAACGAGGATTTGAAGTACCACTAGGATCACTAATGCGATAGAAATGGATTCCACTTTATGTGTTGTAATGAGATTAATAAATTCTAGAAAAGCTGTTACAAAACCTGGCATTTGACCTTCACCAATTCGATTACTAATACTTCCTCCGATTAATGCAGTAATCAAGAACACTAGGCCTAGTCCATAGATGCCTGTTTTTTGATTAAATTTATTAAGCACAATTCCAAGAACATTGGCGATTAGGTGAATTAGAACGACTTTCACGAAAAAGACTGCGATGCTAATCACAATATTTTCTGGATCAGATAGGTCTCCTAAGCGCGATTGAATGGTTACTGAGCCCAATGAAACTCCACTTCTTAATGGAAGTAATAAGGCGTAAATCAAAGTGATGATTCCAGAATCGACCAGAGTTTGGATGAATAAGCTTTCGATTTGTTCTTTTCTTGTTAATCCTAATTGACTTTCTAGGCGGAATTGTTCAACGATATAACCAATCCCAATGATTAAGAGAATCAATGCAATTTCATTATCGAAGTAAATTGGGAAATAAGTACCGATTGTGCTGAAGTCCCCATTTGCAAAAATCTTCATTAAGAAACTTGTAATAATCCACCAAATTCCTAAGAACATTAAAATTGTTTTCCATCTTCTAGCTAGTCCCATGCTGACAACTGATAATAAACGGTTCATCTTATTCATTCTCCTTTCGAGTGATTGAGATAAAGTAATCTTGTAAGGTTAATGGAGAAAACTCTAATCCAGGTTGTTCTTCTCCCTTAGGCCCAATTACTACGCATCTTGTATGGTTTCCGATTTGATCTTTTTCAAGAACTTTTTTACCGGCAACATATTCTTGTACTAATGGAGACGCTCCACTAACGACGTATCCTTTACGAAGAACATCTTCGACTAACACTTCTTCTGTCACTACTCCGTCTTTAATCACGATGACTTTTTCTAAAATTGAGGCTACTTCTTCGATTAAATGCGTTGCAATCACAAATGTACGTGGACGACGCGCATACGCTTCAAGCAACTTCTTATTGAAGAGTTGGCGGTGGTTCGCATCAAGCCCAAGCACTGGTTCGTCTAAGAAGATGTATTCGCTAGGGTTGGCAAGTGCCAAGATAATTTTCATGATACTTTTATACCCTGTTGAAGCTTTTGAGTATTTTTCTTTCACGTTCACATCGAATACTTTGATAAGGTCTTCTGCGAATTCCGTATCAAATTCTGGGTAAGTCCCTTGATAGATAGCAAGGAGATCTTTAAATTTATATCCTTGCGGGAACCAGTTATCAGAACTGGATAAGTACACTTCATGCATCGCGTTTGGATTCTTATGAAGGTCCACTCCATCAAGAGTGATATCCCCGCTTGTCTTTTCTATACGTCGAGCAATCATATTTAGCACTGTACTCTTTCCGGCACCATTTCGTCCGAGCAACCCGATGATACTTTCAGATTCAATCGTGAATGTTGCTCCTTTTACCGCTTCTTTTTTGAAAAACTTCTTCTTTAAATCTTTGACTTCAATACTCATTATTGGAAGCCTCCTTCGATGATTTTTACTAATTCGTCTTTCGTAATACCGAGTGCTTGTGCTTCTTTTAAGAAGTTTGGCACCATTTGATTGGCAAATTCATTTTGCTTCTTGCTCAAGATAATTTTTCTGGCCCCTTCTGCTACAAATGTTCCGAGACCTCTTCGTTTTTCAAGTATTTGTTCGCTCACGAGTAAGTTCATTCCTTTCAATACCGTTGCTGGATTGATTTGATATCCTGTGGAAATCTCAGTTGTCGACGGTACTTGATCTCCTTCTTTGTAGACTTCATGGAAGATTTCTTCTTCCAGTTGATTGGCTACTTGTTGAAATAACGGGATATCACTTTGAAAATCAAATTTCATAACGTACCTCCTTGTTCATGATCACTTTGTGTTAATCGGTTAGTTACTTGTGTAACTAACTATAAGACTAAAATAAAAATTTGTCAACACCTTTTTGAAAAAATATTTAAACAAAATAAAAAACGCCTGACATACCAAGGAAAAACCTTGATATATCAAGCGTTCGGAGACTTTAGATTTTATAAATATTTTTCTAAAATTTCTTCTAATTGTTCTTTAGCATGGTAGCCAACAACCTTATCTACTACTTCGCCATCTTTTTTGATAAGTAATGTTGGGATACTCATAATGCCAAATGCACGAGCTGTTTCTGGGTTTTCGTCAACGTCTACTTTTGTAAAAGTTACTTTATCTCCCATTTCTTCGTCTAATTGGTCGATAACTGGACCTTGCATACGACATGGACCACACCAAGTTGCCCAGAAGTCTACTAAGACTACTCCATTTTTAGTTTCTTCTACAAAGTTTTTATCTGTTAATGATTTTACCATTCGAATCATCCTTTCCTTTTTCTACAAACTTAGTATAGCAAGCCCCCTACTTGCGACCAACTATTCTGCTCACGGTTTACTTAAAGGTTACGATGGTCGCTCCATTTCCACCCGTATTCATCGGTGCAAATTCAAAACTTGAAACAGAACGGTGGCTACGTAGCAACTTATGAACTCCTTGTTGGATGGCCCCTGTTCCACGTCCATGAATAATCGTCACCCGTGGATAGCTCGCAAGAATCGCAGCATCCAGATATAACTCTAGATCCTTCATCGCTTCTTCGTACCGTTTTCCGCGAAGGTCTAGTTCAGAAGAAACGTGACTGGCACGCGCACTCTTCACGATGACTTGTTGCTTCGCCTCTTGTGCCTCCGCAATTGGAGAAAGGTCTTCAACGGCAATCTTCATCTTGATGATTCCCATTTGAACCACCCATTCTTTATCGTTCACCTTTTCAACAAGCGTACCACGTTGGCCAAATGACAGAACTTCGACACTCTGTCCAACTTGCAGTGCCTTCTTCGCTTTTTCCTTGCGAAGTACCTTATTTTTCTTCAAGGCTTGCTCATGCTTTAAGTCTTTTAGCGCTGTTTTCTTCTCAATCATCTCATGCTCTTTAACGGTACTTTGCTTACTTCTTAATTGAAGTTCACGAATTTCAGATAAAATCTTATCCGCATCATCTTGACTCTGTTCAATTAAGGTATTTGCACGTTCTTTCGCTTCTTCTAAGAGACGCGCTTTATTCGCTTGGAATTGTTCCGTTTCGCGTTGTAGGTCCGCAAGTAATTGCGTACTCAACTCTAACTGATGACGCATCTTATCGGCATCCCGCTGCGCACGGCGACGTTTTTGCTCCAAGTCACTAATCATCGCATTCAAGTCTTGGTCTTCTTCTGAAAGAAGTCCGCGCGCTTGGTCGATAATGATAGACGGTAAACCAAGACGTTTTGAAATATCAAAAGCATTACTACGCCCTGGTACTCCTAGTAAAAGTTGATAGGTTGGTTGAAGGGTATCCCCATCAAATTCCATACTTGCATTAATCGTTTTAGGGCGGTCATAGCCGTATGCTTTCAACTCAGGATAGTGCGTTGAGGCAATCACATAACTTTGCTTACTTGCAATATAATCAAGAATCGCAATCGCAAGAGACGAGCCTTCTTGTGGGTCTGTCCCCGAACCAATTTCGTCGATTAAAAGCAAGCTCTTATCGTTGATTTGTTTCAAAATAGACACGATATTCGACATATGAGATGAGAACGTCGATAGGTTTTGCTCAATCGATTGTTCATCTCCAATATCAGCAAAAATCTCTGTAAAGATTCCCACACGGCTATTTTCACCCGCAGGAATATATAGCCCCATCTGTGCCATCAGTTGAATGACACCGACCGTCTTCAAGAGGATGGTTTTCCCACCCGTATTCGGACCTGTAATGACAATCGCTTGATACTCTTCTCCAAGAATAATATCGTTAGCCACAGCCTTCTCACGGTCTAATAATGGGTGCCACGCTTGCCAGAGGGCTACGTAATTATTGGCATCGATAATCGGTTCTGTCGCCTTCAATTCATGAGCGTATAAGGCTTTTGCATTCACCACATCCAGACGTGCCAATACATAATGATTTTGATGTAATGAATTCGTGTATGGCATGAGTTTTTGAGACAATTCCCAAAGAATACGTTCTACTTCACGCTTCTCTTGGATTTGATACTCACGAAGCTTGTTGTTTAAGTTCACGACTGCTTGTGGCTCCATAAAGAGCGTTTGACCCGTTGCACTTTGGTCATGGACCGTTCCGCCAAAGACCGATTTATACTCTGCCTTTACAGGAAGTACATAACGGTCGTTCCGAATCGTGATAATGGTGTCGCTTAAATACTGTGCATTTTTCCCTGTAAGGTATTGATCCATTTGACGTCGGATATCTTGCTCCGCCTTTTGAATCCCCACACGAACCCCATGTAAGGTTGGGGAGGCACTATCTAAAACATACCCGTCTTCGCGAATAGAAGCTTCTAGTTCGTGCGTCACTTCTGGGACACTTTCGAGTTTTTCGACAAGACGCGGTATGCGCTTTAATGCAATTTCCTCTTCTTCGACTTTTTCAAAGAAACGCTCTACTTCATGTGTTGTCGCGAGCACTCGTAAAATATCACTTAATTCACGTCCATTAAGCCCTGCTTCTAGTTCCAGACGTTTTAGGGCAAAACTAATATCTTTCAGCCTTGGAATTGGAATGCCTTGTTTCAATCGTAAGAGCTCCACTCCATCTGTTGTTTCTTCAATTTTATGTTGAATGGCCTTTGCTTCGACTTCGATGGGAAGTTCCTTAATCATTTGCTTCCCTTTTTCAGAAGTCGCATATTCGGCCAGTTGTGTTCTAATTTTTGAAAATTCTAAAACCGTTTCGATTTTCGAATTCATAACAGTCCTTCTTTCTTAAAAAACGTGGAACAAGTTTGTTCCACGCTATCAAAGTATTATTTAGATAATAACCAATTTGAAACCAATTGCGTCAATATTGGTGTCTTCGTGATAATAAGATTTGGTAATCCACCTTCAACGATTTTTTGCATTGGTGACGATGGAATCATCGCTATTGCATAAAGAATAAAATAAATAAAGAGGTAATTCATTAGAAACCCTAGTACGGCTCCGCTTATCGTATTAAATTGTTTAAATAACGGAAGGAACGTTAGCTCACTTGAAATGTACCCAAGGAATCGAACCACTAGCCAACCTAAAATCATAATCATAAGAAATGCCACCAGTTTATAAAACGGTTGGTCTAATTCCATTGCCTGTGCTTGGCTAAAAATGACTAATTGGTTTCCTGGAACATAGGAAGGATATGGAATGTATACTGAAATGAATTTTGCTAATCCTTCATAATTCATGAGTGCAATGATAAACGTAATAAAATATCCTGCAATATAAACCAGTTGCAACGTGAGTCCTCTTCTCGCTCCCGTATAAAGACCGACAACGAGATAAAATAAAATAAATAATGTAATCATCGAAAACCTACCTTCTCAACAAATCTTGTTGCGATTCAAATTGTTTTTCTAATTCTTGTTTCTTAGCTGCATCAATAGACGGACGCTTATGATGTTGTTGAAGTAGTTCCTTTTCTAACTGCTCCACTCTCTTCTTTAATGCAACTACTTCTTCTTGTTTTTCAAATTGATTTGAAATGGCATTAATAGCCGCTAGTAACGCGACTTCTTCTGCAGATAATTTATCGGATACTTGAGTGATTTGATCTAATTGCTCTTGCAACACTCGTACAATACTTTGCATTTCTTGCTGTGTTTTACGTCCAATAATTGTATAAGATTTACCAGAAATGGTAGCTTTTACTCTTGTTTTTGGTTGCTTCACAAAAATCCTCTCACTTTCTCGTAATATCACTTTATTTTACCATTTTTCAATTAAAAATACACTAAAAATCCATTTTTTTAGGGAGTGGACTGATGAAATTTGTCGTGGTATGCTAAAAGAAAAAGGAGGGAATCTATGAATTCATTAACTTTAAATTTATCACCTATGCAAATTGCATCACTAGGAACAACATATGCTGACTACATACAATCTCCTCCACCACATGCAACATTGCGTCTAAAGATAGACGGTTTATCGATTACTGCCTATAAATCTGGTAAGGTTCTCTTCCAAGGGAAAGGCATCGAAGCGTTTATTCAACAGAACCAATTGGAGCAGTCCGTTGACGCCACTGCAAAGAAAGCTATCGAAGATTCTACTCTTCCTGAAGGCTTTTCCAGTTGGAGTGTCATCGGAAGCGATGAAGTCGGAAATGGGGCTTATTTTGGTCCATTAACCGTTGCGGCAGCTTATGTTTCAAAAGAAAACATCGCAACATTAAAAGCGATGGGCGTTCGTGATTCTAAAGAGTTGACAGACGACCAAATTAAGGCGCTCGTTCCAAAAATCAAAGAAGCTGTGCCTTATAAGTTATTAACGCTTTGGCCAGAGAAATATAACGAAGTCCAACAAGTTAAAAATCTAAACGAGATGAAGGCGTTGCTGCATAACCAAGCTCTCCGTCTATTAACTGAAAAACTCGCTCCTGAAGTTCCAGAAGCGTATTTAATCGACCAATTCTGTAAACCAGACTTGTATTACCGTTATCTCAAAGACCAAGACCTTGTGGATAAAGACAAAACATACTTTATTACGAAAGGCGAAAGTCACCATATCGCAGTTGCAGCTGCTTCTATGATTGCTAGATGTGCCTTCCTCGATGGCCTGGATTCACTTAGAACCGAATATGGATATGAACTCCCAAGCGGTGCCGGCGCGAACGTCGATAAAACAGCAGCGACTATTTTAAAACATGGCGGCATGGAACTCCTTGGTAAAGTGGCCAAACTCCACTTTGCCAACACCGAAAAAGCTAAAAAACTGATCTAACCTCCCATCTCCAAATGAGGTTGAATAGGCTCCTCTTAGATTTCCAAAAACACTCCTACTCGATAGGAAGTAGTTTTCTTCTGTGATGAGTCTACAAATGATTACGGAGAATCTTGTGGATTTTATTGTAGCAGTAACGTGAAAAAGCATTAAAACGAATTAACGGGCGTAGGAATTTATTCCGTACGCCCGTTTTGAGGCTTTAAAAGCTTGAGACCAAGGCTTGCGCCGGTGCAACGTTACGGCTACAATAAACAAATCTGCAAGGATTCGAAGTAATCATTTATTTGTATTAAAGAGCGCATCAGAAACATTTTTACACACAAACAACCACCTTCTTATCAAGTAAGAAGGTGGTTTTCATTAATCTTTCATGATTCTCTTAATGACTCTGAGAACGCCCATCCAACCGAATACGATAATCAAAAGAATAATCGCCCATCCATGTCTAAACTCCGTAAATGGAATTTGCACATTCATTCCAAAGAATCCTGTCACAATATCTGGAATGGTCATTAAAATCGAGATGACCGTTAAGAATTTCATAGTATCGTTCAAATTATTGTTCAATACATTATTATAAGTTCCTGAAAGTTGACGTAGGATTTGAAGATGCAAGTCCGTCATCGCCACTAATTGATTCGCCTCGATGATATTGTCCTCTAGCTGCTCTCTTTCAGAATCATCAAACTCCTTAAACGCTTGTTGTGTTTTCAATTGTTCTAACACCACAGCATTTTGCTTTGTTGCAGAGACCAAATACATTCCACCAATCTCTAGATCAGATAATCGGAATAAGTTTTCCTTTGTCGTTTTTTTGCGAAGCATTTGACTAATCTTTTGTTGTTCCTTATTGAGCTTCTCAATAATAGGAAAATAGTTTTCTGATATTTCAAATAAACTATGTAATAAAAAATTAAATACGCTCCAATGCATATTCTCTTCAAGTTCTTCTCTGATTCCATCGATAATATACTCATTTTGTCCATTAGAAATCGTAACAATTTGATTTTGTCGTACGATAAATGTAAGAGGAATCGTATCGTAATGATGGTTCTCGTTCGATAAATTAAGGACATTATAAATAACTACCAATGTTTTCGTTCTGCGATCGTATTCCATATGCGCCCGTTCGTTTTTATCTAAAGCATATTCAATCATTTCATCATCGATTTCATACGTATCGTAAATCGATGAATATTCACTAATTAAATCTGAATTAATATTAATCCAAGTATTATTTTCTCCAAAATGCATTACACTCATGATATTCCTCCTTCTATTAGAATGCTGTAATAGTATAGCATAACCCTTTGTCAAATTCTTCTTTACAGAATAAAAAACACGTAAACCTTATCTAAGAAGATTTACGTGTCTGAATTTTCTATTGTTCAACAGTTGTCGCCTCAACAGTAGTAGCGGTTTCTGTTGTGGCCGTTGTTTCTCCTGTTGTCTCTACAGAAGCAGTCGTACTTTCTGTCGTTTCAGTTGTTTCGCTTTGTGTCGTGGTTGTTTCTTCGGATGGTTTTTTCTCTGAAGGTTTCACCTCTAGGATAGAGCTCTTCGGAGTACTATTATCTTTATCCGATTCATCCAGCGCCATTTCAGCGAAATCTTTTGCCTCTTGGAAAATACTTTGTTCTTCTTCAGAAGCAGGCGTTAAAATTTCTTTCAGATTCTTTCCGATTGTCGCATCGACTTTTCCATCGAATTTTTCATGAGATTCTTTAATCGCTAATTTTGTGCGATAAGATTCGATAATGAGGGATTCAACAGGTGTCGTCGCAAAGTTCAATCGTGAACCCATATAACGTTTAATTAAGCTAGCCACTTCTTCACGAAGCGCAGCAGGTAATTCTTGGTCTAGCACGTGTTGTGTTAAGAAGTATAAGTAACGCATTCCTTCAATACTAATACGGTCGTTGGCATCACGTAAGGCTTGTACAAATGCACGAATTGCATTCACTTGTTCTACTTGGTTTGACTCACGCGCTTTTGAAGCTAAGTCTTTCAATTCGTCAGCTGTCACGCCGTAGTCTTGTAAATTCAACTCACCAATCATGCGAACCGTTTCTTCGTGTGTTGCATTCATCTTTTGTTCTTCAGGACTTACTTCTTCTTCAGCGATTGCCTCGTGATTAATCGCTTGCGCCTCGAAGTGTTCCAATCCTTTGACGAATCCTTCCGTTGAGTTCCCTTTTAATTGCACTTGTTCTTTATATTCGTTCAAGGCTACTAAAATACGGTTCAATGTCACTGGATCCTCTTTATATTTTTCACTGGCACGCGCTTTGACTTCATCGATTTTTGCAAAAACGTCATCCACATTCACATCTCCTGCCACAAATGGCGGAACGATGACTGGAAGTTTATTTTTCTCATAGGCTTCGATGCCGTCTTTATTGACGATATTCATGGAGTGACTATGGTCCCCATGCGGAATATCGAAGCGTCCATTCACAATACGAATCGCTGTACGGGAAATTCCCATACGTCTTGCGATTAAATCAATTTCCTGAGAAAGTCGTACTTCTGCAGGAATCGAAGGGTCAGAATTTGGCACTTCGAATCGTTTCAATGGAATCACCCAAGGATGGATATGACTCTTGTCTTGTCCTTGTTCCATATTTTGGAAGGCAAATACTTTACCGACATACTCCCCTTGATCGTTTGTCACAGACTCGAACTTAATCGTATCTCGTTCCACGCCGTAAGCATACACGATGTAATCTAAATACTTTTGAATTTCTGGGGATTGCAATGTCCACTCCTCAGCTTGCGGTGTCGCAATATCTGTTGAAGAAGGCGTTACAGGCTGCGCGCTTGCTGTACTTGGTCTTGTTGGTGTCACAGTCCCAATTGTACTCGCCACTCCTGTTTGGTTACCGCCTGTCGATGGGCTTGAAATTGGTTCATCGTCAAAGGTGAAAGAAGCACTACCGTCTCCACAATCCAATACATCGTGGAAATGGTCTCCGTGTGGAATACGTAATAACTTACACGTTCTCTTGCGACCATTTTCATCTTCTCTTGTCACTGTTTGTGCGTTTGCTAATTGAGAACGGTAAATAAAATGATAGTGGTCTCCGTGTCGAACAACAAACCCTAATTCATTTTCACTCACGATATCATTTGGATTGAAGACGTAATTGTCTTCTACTGTAGTTGTTGTCACACCTTGTTTTTTCTGTTCATAAATCGCATCTGCTGGAGGCGCACCGAATACAAAGTGATAATGGTCTCCGTGTTTTTTCAAATACCCATTCTCAAAGACTTCTCCAACAATTGTCTTTGGTTTATTATCTTTAATTTCTTTAGCAGCCTGTTCATATTTTGCCATACGCTCAGCGTCAATCGTTGTCTCCTGCGTTGTTGTATCCGTTGTTTGGGCTTGTTGCTTGGATAATACAGCACCTGACGCAAAAAGCAATCCAAGCGCTACTGCTCCTCCTAAAATAACCTTTTCTTTCTTATTCATAGCTTACCTACTTTCTAAATCGTAAAGTTTACGTTTTAGAGTATACTCTTAGAAAGAGACACTGTCAATAAAATTATTCAAGAAATTTTAGACAACAAAAAAGCCTTCCCAAGCACCGTTGGAAAGGCACCCTATTAAGCTTCTACTAATGAACTTAATAGGTAGGCATCGACTAACTGCTTTGTTGCTTCAACCGAATCAAGATGCGTTCTTTCATAAGAGTGGCTTGATTCAATTCCAGCACCGAGTAAGGCGTGTTTCACTTCAGCACCAGCACACATCGCTGCTGAGGCGTCACTACCATAATAAGGATAAATATCTAATTTAAATGGAATATTCTTTTCCTTACATAGAGACACAAGATGTTGACGGAAATCAAAATTATAGGGACCTGAACCGTCTTTCACGCAAATAGAAACAGTATATTCGTCTGTTTGTTGGTCATCTCCCATTGCTCCCATATCCACGGCTAAGAATTCTACCGCTTTTTCCGGAATGCTACTGTTGGCTCCCGTTCCAGTTTCTTCAATACAACTAAACATGAAGTGAGTTGTTACTGGTAATGTGATTCCTTCTGATTTGTATTTCTTTAATAAGGTTAATAAAATTGCGGCACTCACTTTATCATCTAAGAAACGGCTCTTGATGAATCCTGTTGGTGTGATGATAAAACGTGGATCAAAAGATACAATGTCCCCTACCTCAATTCCTAACGCACGCGTTTCGGCTTCGTTTGTGACTTTTGCATCTAAACGCACTTCCATATTATCTTGGCTACGCTCAACCGTTCCTGCTTCGCGGTATACGTGTACGCTTGTTTGATGTAACAGAATCGTTCCTGAAACGGTTGTTCCATTGCTAGCAATGTGAACCGTACAGTTTTCTCCTTCTATCATATTCCAGGCAAATCCACCAATACGGTCGAGTTTCAAACGACCATCGGGTTTCACTGCACGAACAATCGCCCCAAGTGTATCGATATGCGCTGTTACCACGCGCTGTTTTTCATCCATTGCTCCAGGTACTGTTACAACCACTAATCCTTTTGCGGTACGTGTTGGCTCATATCCCATATCTGTTAAGACATCGACTAAATAGTCTTGTGCATCTCTGGTATAGCCAGTTGGCGACGGAATTGCCACAAGTTCTTTCAAAAAGTTTACGGTCTGATTCATACTATTTCCTCCATTCCACTGTACGATTAGTATAACATACTCTATTCAAAAGCATACCGTTTTTCTCCTATATAAGGGGATAATGACTACGTATTCCCTTTCTAATTTTGTAAATGCACCCATCATTTGAATCCTTTTTTTGATAAATACTTGCAAAAAAATATAATACACTTTATAATATAGCTATATTATGAAAATGAAAGGATGATTTTATACATGAAAAAATCATTTAAATTATTAGCTGTCTTTTTTGCAGCACTATTTGTATTACTTGGATGTAGTAAAGAAGAAACAGCTACATTTGAATTTTCGCAAAATGGATTGACTTCTGTTTTAACGTATTACTACAAAAATGACTTAGTAACAAAGCAAACAGCAACAAACACATACGACTTAAAAAAAATAGGTGTTTCTGAAGCTGACGCTAAAAAAGAAGTCCAAGCAATTAACGATAAATACACTGCTATTGATGGTGTAACTGCTTCTTTAGAAATAAAAGACGGTATCCTAACTCAAACTTTATCAGTAGATTATACGAAAGCAGATGTTAGCAAATTACGTCAAGCCTTCCCTCAAGAATTTACAGGTTCTGGCGATAAGATTAGCTTCAAAGCTTCAAAAGAGTCTCTTCTAAAAGAAGGATATAAAGAAAAGAACTAGTTCACTATTAAAAAAATTTTTTATCTAAAAGCGAGGATTTTAACATGAAAAAAACTACAAAAACAATGGCATTACTGCTTTCAGCGGGATTTATCCTTGTAGGATGTGGCCAAAAGGATAACGGTGCTTCAACGACAACACAAGCTCCTACTACACAAGCTCCTACTACACAAGCCCCTACAACTCAAGCTCAAGCAAACGAATCGTCAGCTACTTTTGAACACTCTGAAAAAGGGGTTACTCAAACTCTTAATTACAAATACAGCGGAGACGACGTTCATGTTGAAACCACTACATTTACTGTCGATACTAAAGTAGCAGGCAAGAGTATTGATGAAGTCAAAGCGAATTTTGAAAAAGGAAATAGTCGTTTTGCTAATCTAGAAGGTGTTAAAACTTCTATCGAAGTTCAAGGTGATAAAGTCAGCGAAATACTCGTAATTGATTATACAAAAGTAGACTTTGCAAAATTACACGAAGTTATTCCACAATTCGATGCCTCAGCAACAAGAGTAAGCTTTAATTCAACAAAAGAAGAGCTTTTAAAGCAAGGTTACACTCAAAAATAACATTCACTCTCTAAAAGAGGGTGAGTCTATTGTCACTCCGTTTTAGCAATTCCATTTTAAAGGAGACTATTATGAAAAAATCGTTCAAATCAATAGCATTACTCTTTTCAGCTTCTCTTGTATTAGCAGCATGCGGACAAAAAGAAAACTCAAACTCTAAAGAAAATTCAAGTGAAGCAACTGCTACAACAGTTACACCAACCACTGCAACGCCAACCACTGTAGATGCATTAGCCGATGCTAAAAAAACAGTTCTAGAAGCTGGTGATGAAGCTGCCAAAGGAACAATGACGTTATATTACAAAGATGACGTTTTACTCAAACAAGAAACTGTAACTACCTATATTGTTTCGAAAATGGAAGGCGAAAAACCTCTTGAAGCTCTTCAAAAGTCTTCTGCGAGAGCCGAAGAAAAATACAAAGACCTTATGGGTAAAGGATTTGAGTTTAAAACAGACTATAAAGATGGAATTTTCACGATAAACAATACAATTGATTACACAAAAATCGATTTGAAGAAACTTAAAGAAATTCATCCAAACTTGCAACTACGAGATGACAACACTATTAGCTACTCTCAATTTAAGGAGAATTTAGTTAAGGGTGGATATAAAGAAAAATAATCTGTAGATTATAAGTTAAATAGGGAGAAGTTTATCCACTTCTCCCCTTTTTGGAATAAGGAGAATCTTATGAAGAAGACGACAACAGTAATGCTACTTTTCTTTAGTACCATTCTTTTTTTAGCTGCATGTGGGTAAAGCAAACAAGAAGAAACAACAACTGTAGCTACGACTTAAGCTCAAACGGCAAAAGCAACGACTACTTCCACTGCTCCAACACAATCAACAAAAGGAGCGCAATCAGATACGACCGAAGTTAAAACTGTATACGAGCTAGTGAATACAAACGTCACAACAAAATTAACGCTCTACTCAAAAGGCAATATTATTGAAAGAACGCTCACAGAAGTTATCACAGATTTTAGTGTTGATAATGTTCCAGAAGCTTCAAGAGAAGCCGTTAGACAAAGTTACGAAATTCAAAAATCTGTTTTAGAACAAACCTATGGAGACTTAAAAAATAAAATTACTGAGATTAAAGGATTTAAGTTTGATTCTAAAAAAGAAGGTGAAAAGTACATCCAAACTTATGAAACAGATTACACTATTGTCAATCGTGAGAAATTGAAATCAGCATACCCACCAGTGGTTTCTTTTGACGATCCAACAAATCTAGCAAAAGTAAAAGAAAACCTCGTTCAAATGGGATTCAAAGAAGTCCATTAACATTATAATAACGTCACCTAATGAATTATAAAAAAAACTATTTTTGAATGGATTGAAAATAATATGAAAAATTTTTTTAAAACATCTAGTTTTAGTGAAATGAAATCCGAATTCGAAAGACAAAAATTATTTAAACAAGTTCAATAAAATTATACAAACAGAAAGGATGTATCCCTATGAATACAAAAATCAAACAACTAGCACTTTTAGCAACTGCGGGATTCTTACTTGCTGCATGTGGACAAAACAAGCAAGAAGAAACAACAGTCGCTACTACTGTCGCAACTACCGAGGCCACTACTCAAGCGACAACTCAAGTTTCTTCAGGTAGCCAAACTAATCTTCCAAAAGATGGAGAAGCAACTTACAAGCTCGACGATAAAGGTGCTCCAGTAAGCATTAAATACTATTTTAAAGATGACATCGTTTATAAACAAGATGCTGTGTACACATATGATCCTAAGGGATTAGGCAAATCAGATGAAGAAGTTGCAGCCCATATGAAGAAAAGAGAAGCCCTTTTCAAAGATGTAAAAGGGATTACTTATACAACAGAAAAAATTGACGGCAAGTATGTTCAAAAAGTGACATTTGATTATAATACTCTCGATTTTAAAGAATTGCATAAACGTGCTCCACAATCATTTCCTACTGAAAATCCAAAACCTCTAAAATATAGTGACGCTGTTAAAAGCTTACTAAAAAATGGTTACGTTAAACAATAAAACCAACTAAACAAACAGCACCAACGACGCTCCTTGACTGTCCTTGGTGCTGTTTTCTTGTTTTAAATTTGAGATGTAACAAAAATGTGACGTCACATTTTTGTTACATCTTCTTTTGTATCATTTATGATACGTATCATAAATGATACAAAATTACCAAATATGATAATTTCATCCTCTTCTCTACTCTTTTAGTGAAAGGAGAAGAAGTATCTTTACTTTTTTCCTCTCAAATAAAGTAACTATGGCGATTATCTGTATAATGTATAAAAACAAAGATTACCTCAGTTTCTATAATGACAACTATAGCTCGATAGGAACTGAGACATAAGGCTCTTCGCTTTCTCTTTAGCGAGAGTAGAACAACATTAGTACTTTTAATAATCTAGCTATCCAAAGTTCAAGGATTACAAAAAAGAATCAGTTTATTGAAAGAATAGTGGGAGTAGCATTGAAACGAATAAGAGGGAGTAAGGAATTTATTCCTTACCTAAAATACTTTATAGAGTTAGACGCAGTAACTGATTGAATTAAGCTTCATCACTCGTGATTCGCTTAATCCTAATCAGCCTTGCGGAAATCCTTCACAGTGCGAAGGATTTGAAACCACTAAAAGAAAAAGGATTCACACAGTGAATCCTTTTTTTGTCTTTGGTCTTACTCCCTCTTTGAGGCTTCAAAGGCGAGAGACACCGGCTCGAGCCGGTGCCCCACTATTACTCTTTCAATATAAAACTGATTCTTTAAAGTAATCCTTGAGTTCTTTAGCCAAATGATAATTGTTCTGAGAGTTCGACCGCACGCTTTTCAAATGGTACCATTTCTTCCTTCAACTCTCTTTGCAGTTCTTCTAACGATACATTCACTAGATTTTTATGATCAACAACTCTTTCCCCATTAATCCACACATCTTGGACATTAGAGGCGTTGGCAGAATACACCAAGGCCGCATACGCATCATGCACTGGAAACATATTCACAGAAGAAGTTTCAACAAGCACGATATCCGCTTTTTTACCTACTTCAAGAGTACCAACTTCTTTGTCGAGGCCAAGCGCTTTGGCTCCTCCTCTTGTCGCCATAGCTACGATTTCTTTTGCAGGAAACGCACTACGATCCTTCAGGTGCGTTTTATGGAAATTAGCCACCATTCGCATTTGTGTAAATAAATCTAGCGTATTGCCACTACTTGGGCCGTCTGTACCTAATCCAACGGTCACGCCATGATCTAGCAAAATACGAATCGGTGCGACTCCTTTTGCAGACTTGGTATTGGCACCGATGCAGTGAACAACGCTGACTTTTGGATACTTAGCCAGAATTTCAACATCGGATTCCGTCATCAGGATTCCATGTGCTAGAATGACTGGTACTTCGAAAAATCCAAGTGACTCTAAAAATTCGATGGGTGTTTGGTTATACGTTTTACGGAAATAATCCATCTCATACGTCATCTCAGAGACATGGAGCGTAATAGGAACCTGATTTTCTTTAGCAAACTCCAGAATCACTCTCATCACTTCTTCGGTATTTGTATTCGGAGCATGAGGAGCAATTAATGGATGCACGAGGTCGTCTGCTTTCCATTTATCAACAAACGCTTGGGTGTATGCTAAGGCTTCATCTGTATTCTTGCTATCGGGAGTTTCCATATCGATAATCGTTTCACCTACAAGAGAACGCATCTTCATGTCCTTTGCGACTTTGGCAACGGCATCTTCAAAATAATACATATCACACATTGCAGTCACCCCTGCTAGTTGCATCTCTGCAATCGCATAGGCCGTGCTCCTTGAAATTAATGGTTCATCGACCACTTCTTGTTCTAAAGGAAATAAGAAGCGTCTGAGGCGGTCTGGGCAATCGTCTCCTAATGAACGGAATGGAATCATCCCGCAATGCGTATGAGCGTTTACGAAACCTGGAAGCAGGATTCCACCCTTCGCATCAATCCACTCCTCTGCCTTCTTCTCTTCAAAATGAACCATCTCACCTACTTCAACAATAGAGCGCTCCTCCATCACTAAATATCCACTACGGTATTCTGTAAAGACATCATCCATCGTTAAAATCCATGCATTCTTATAACCGATTCTCATTACTGCCACTCCCTTTCCTATCTTCCTTATTCTAATTGAATTCCATTCTAAGAACAATCAAAACTTGCATTTAGAAGAACAAAGCCGCCAGTCTAACAACTATCTAGCGGCTTCGTCTAATTTCTATTCTGATGTGTCCTTAAATAGAATTCAATATTTTATTGATTTAGAATTTTATTCCATTGATCAATCCAAGCTTTAAGGTTTTCGTTTACAAGTTTGAAATCAACTGTTTTTGCACGTTTAGCAACGTCGCCATAAGTCATTGTTTTCACTTCGTTGTCTGCTAATTTTACATCTTTGTTAACAGGAGCTTCACTCAATGATTTCGCTTTTACAGTTTGGTTTTCGACGCCGATACGGAAGTTGACATATTTATACGCATTTTCTTTGTTTTTCGCATCTTTAACGATGTTCACTGTATTGTAGTTTGCATAAGTTCCAGATTCAGGAACGACAGAAACAACATTGCTATTTGCTTTTTGTACGGTTGGAATAGCAAAGTCTACCACGACCGCAACTTGTACTTCACCCGCTTGGAACATATTTGATAAGTCACTAGATTTTGAATAAGTTTTAACGATATTTGGTTTTAATTCTTCAAGTGCTTTGAAGGCAGCTTCCCCTTTATCGTCTTTAAGTGCTTTTCCACCTTTATCCGCAGCCACTGATAAGAATAATGGACCACCTGTTGTTGTGATATCAGGAATGGCCACTTTTCCTTTCAAATCTTCTGACCATAAATCGCTCCAATCTTTAATTTCACGACCTAATTTTTCTTTATCGTAAACAATGGCGATACTGTTAATTGAGAATGGAATTCCGCCACCATTTTGGAACACTTCTTTAGCGCCGTCTGTTAATAAAGCAAGGTTTGGAATTTCTTTTTCGGTCACTGTTTCAAATAAACCTTCCGTATTACCTTTCGTAGAACCTGATTGTGATAATTCAATCACATCAATATTACTTCCACCACTTTGAACTTTTGTTAAACGTTCTGAAGCATTCCCAACTTCTAACGTCACTTTAACGCCATTCGCTTCGGCAAATGGATTAATAATGTCACGCTCAACAATATCTTGGCTTAATCCGAATGTAGATACTACTAACTCAGTAGAAGCTCCTTTTGAAGCATCTCCACCTGTTTTTGTCGCATCATTCTTTGGTAAATTTGCTTGGCTATTTCCGCAACCTGCTAAGACTAATAGCGACGCTACTGCAATACCTGCAATTGATTTTTTCATGTGTGTACACTCCTTAATTTTATTATTTTATAACACAATGACATGTTCTTTAGGAAACGCTAGAGAGCCTTTCGTTCCTATTTCTAAAACGGCTGGGTTGTTCACAAGAAGCACGCCCACTTCCGTCTTCACTTCATACTGATACGCTTTTCCGATGAAGGTTCTTACTAAAATTTCACCTGGAAGAACCCCATCATCCTCATTTAAGAGTTCAATATGGTCTGGACGAATTGTTACCGTTACGTCCCCTTCCTTGCTATGGTCTAACGTTTCTAGAATGAGACCATTCGACAATTGAACGGTGTGATTTTCTTGAACCGCTCCTTTGACGAAGTTTTCAAATCCAATAAAGCGAGCGACAAACTCAGTCGTTGGATGTTGATAAATCTCTTCTGGAGTACCGTATTGTTCGATAATCCCATTATTCATGACGGCAACTTTATCTGAAATAGAGAAACATTCCTCTTGGTCGTGGGTGACGAATAAGGTTGTAATTTTAAATTGTTGCTGGATGCGTTTGATTTCTAAACGCATTTGAAGTCTAAGTTTGGCATCCAAGTTACTTAATGGTTCGTCGAGTAGTAAAAGTTTTGGCTCAATGACGAGAGCTCTAGCAAGGGCTACACGTTGTCTTTGCCCCCCTGAAAGTTGTTTTGGATAGCGATCGCCAAGTTCTGCTAAACCGCACACTTCAAGCATTTTAGCAACTTTCTCATCAATTACTGCTTTACTTTCTTTTCTCACTTTCAATCCGAACGCGACATTTTCAGCCACGGTTAAATGTGGGAACAATGCGTAACTTTGGAATACCATCCCGAATTGTCGATGGTGGACAGGCACTTTTGTCATATCCTCACCGTCTAATTCGAAGGTTCCGCTATTTTGACTGAGGAGTCCAGCTACAATACGAAGCGTCGTCGTTTTCCCACAACCACTCGGACCAAGCAAGGAAACCAATTCCCCTTTTTCAATCGATAAATTTAAATCTTTTAAAATATGATGTTTATTATCGTAAATCATATTTACATCTGTTAATTTTACAAATGACATATCTTTCTCCTTATGAAATGGAAGCTAAGCCCAACGTTTTTTCAATCGCAATCATAATCCCCATTGTTACAAACATTAAAATTACCGATAATGCTGAAACAGATGGATCGTAGTTGAATTCCATATAACTTAATAAAGTCGTTGGAAGCATGGTCACCCCTGGACCCGATAAGAACATCGACACTGGAACGTTATTGAACGAGTTCACGAATGCTAGCATAAACGCCGCGAAAATTCCAGATGTAATATTCGGTAAAAGTACGGATGCGAAGGCTTTCTTCTTCGTACAGCCAAGCGTCCAAGCAGCTTCTTCCATCGAGACATCAACTTGTTCCATACTCGAACCAACGACACGAATCACATATGGGATACTAATTAAGAAATGCCCAATAAGTAATCCTGGAAGAATTGGGAATTTAAAACTCACAACAATCATTTGATAAAGGGAATACCCTACGACAATCCCAGGAATCATTGTTGGCGACAAGAAGAAATCCTTCATTAACTTCTTTCCTCTAAATTGGTCTCTGGATAATACGTATGCTGCTGGCACTCCAATCACTAAAGCTAGAAGTGTGGCTACAACACCCACTAATAAGCTTAGCTGTAAGCTCGACATGAAGGCTTTTGATGTGAGCGCCATAATATACCAGTCAATTGTAAATCCTTTAATCGGGAAAGTAATAATCGCTTCTGTTCCAAACGACGTAATGACAATAATCACCAACGGTAAGAATAAGAATAAGAAGACAACCGTCGCAATCATTGTGAGTAATTTATTTTTACGCAATGTCTCCACCTCTCTTATCCATGGATTTTGCAAATAGATTCAATGCCTTCATCACAGCAAATGTAATCACAATCATAACAAGTGCAATTACACTCGCACTTGTCCAATCACCAAGAGCAGTTGCTCGTTGATACAATAAAGTTGCAAGCATCATTTTTTTATTTCCACCTAGTAACTGTGGTGTTGTATATGCCGTTAGTGTTCCTGTAAATACGAGAATACTTCCGACAATCATCCCTGGTAGTGATAATGGCAAGATAATCTTGAAGAATCCTTTTAATGGACTAAGCCCAAGCGTTGCCGCGGCTTCTAATAAATCATCTTCTATATTCTCTAAAACCCCTACTAGTGTCATAATCATCGTTGGCAAGAATAAATAAACTGAACCAATAATAATCGAGAAGTCCGTATATAAGAGTGACATTGGCTCGTTAATCACGCCAAACATCATGAGTAGATTATTGATGACTCCATTTTTACCAAGAATCGTAATCCACGCAAAGCTTCGAATAACTGAATTCGTTAATAACGGGAATAGCGTTAATGCAATCAGAATCCCTCGCCATTTCTTTGATACTCCAGAAATGACGTATGCCGCTGGCAAACCCAAAACAGCACAAAAAATTGTAACGATCAAGGAAATACTAAGCGTACGTCCTAACACCGCCATAAAATAGGAATCTTTGAAAAAATTAATATATAGTTGAAATGAAAAACTACTTTCTGGGAAAATAGTTGGAAGTAAACTACTTAGTAATGGAAGGACTAAGAAAAAGCATAATAGCACAACCCCAGGAAAGAGCAACGTATATCGAACGTTCTTTTTCATAACACATCTCCTTGTTCGTTTTTAGACTTATATTATACGCCTAATTTTATTTATTTTCAATAAGATTTTCAAAAATTCCAAACAAAATTTTATATACTCCCTATTTAATTCGTGTTTAAATACCTTTTTAATCCGCAATTACCAAATATGGTAATTGCATCCTCTTCCCTTCCTTCAACGAGCGCAGAAGAAGGATTATCACTTTATAAACTTGCAAAATAAAAAGTACGAAGATTATCTATCTTATGTATAAAAACAAAGATTACCTCGGTTTCTATAATAACAACAATAGCAACTAGTAACCGATGCGAATTAGCAGGAGTTAGGGACACATTCCTGCCGAAAAAACTCTATAGAGTTAGACGCAGTAGCTGATTGGATTAAGCTTCATCACTCGTGATTCGCTTAATCCTAATCAGCCTTGCGGAAATCCTTCACAGTGCGAAGGATTTGAAACCACTAAAAGAAAACGGACTCACACTGTGAGTCCGCTTTTGTCTTTGGTCTTACTCCCCGTTTGAGGCTCGATGCTTTCCATTTAGCGAGCGGAGAACAACATTAGTGCTTTTAATAAGTAGCTTATCAAAGTGTTCGAGGATTACAAAAAAGAATCAGTTTATTGAAAGAATAGTGGGAATTACATTGAAACGAATAAGCCGGAGTAAGGAATTTATTCCCTACTCCGGCTTTGAGGCTTCAAAGGCGAGAGACATCGGCTCGAGCCGGTGCCCCACTATTACTCTTTCAATATAAAACTGATTCTTTAAAGTAATCCTTGACTAATATTATCGAATAGATACGTTTTCTAAAGCAACTAATGCTTCTTCTACGCGAGTCATGGCGGACTTAATAACATCCTCCTCCAACGTTGCATTACGGTTTACAAACAATAATGAATACGCTAATGATTGGAATCCTTCTGGCACGTGTTCCCCTTTATAAACATCGAATAACGTTACTTTCGATAAGAACTCACCAGCATTTGCACGGATTACATCTACTAACTCAGCATGTGTTAATGAAGTTGGTGCTAAGATGGCGATATCGCGCGTCATGCTTGGATATTTCGCAACCGATTGAATCACAGCTTCTTGTAAGTTAGCTGCAAGCAATGGTTCCACATCTAACTCGAAGACGAATGTGTCTTGTAAGTCTAATGCTTTTTGAACAGTTGGATGAACTTTACCGATTAAACCAATCACTTTTCCGTCTAAAAGAATGCGCGCTGTTTGTCCTGGGTGTAATTCTTCGATGTCTGTTAGAGGCTCGAAGCGTACACGACTCAAGCAGTCAAGTTGTGCGAAATACTCTTCTAAAATTCCTTTTACCACAAAGAAATCCACTTTCTCTACTTTATGGTTCCAGTTCGCACTTGTCACGTCTCCTGTTAAAATACCCGCAATGACTTCGTTTTCGATGAAATCTTCATTGCCAGCAGTACCTAACTTGAACACACGGCCTGCTTCGAATAATTTCACGTTGTTTTGTGAACGAGCCACATTGTATTGAACGGCTTCTAATAAGCTTGGCAGTAATGACTGACGAAGAGCACTACGGTCTTCACTCATTGGCCAGCTCAGTTGAATGCTTTCAGCCTCTTTTTTCGTAAACCATTTTGATTTCTCTGGAGTTGTCAATGCATAAGTGTAAGCTTGAGATAAACCAACCCCTTGCATGAATTGACGAGTGTAACGGATGAAGCGTTGTTTATCCGTTAAGCCACCCACTGTACTTTCAGTTGTTGGTAATGTTGCAGGAATCTTATCGTATCCGTAAATACGTCCCACTTCTTCTACTAAGTCTGCTTCGATAGAAATATCAAATCTCCATGCCGGGATTGTCACATCGAAACGTGTTCCTTCTACAGTTGTTGGATATTCCAATTGTGCAAATACTTGTTTCACTTCATCTAGTGTTAAACTTGTTCCTAAAACGTGGTTTAAGCGTTCTAGAGTAATGCTTACAACTGGTAATTCTAAATCATAACTTTGTGCTGAAGCGAATTCTTCTTTCACTGTTCCGCCACCAAGCTCAGCAATCAATGCTGCAGCGCGTTTCCCAGCTTGAACGATCGTAGCTTTGTTAATGCCTTTTTCAAAACGTGCACTCGATTCGCTACGTAAGTTATGTTTTTGTGACGCTAGACGAACCGCTTTAGGATCGAACAGAGCTGCTTCTAATAAGACTGTAGTTGTCTCGTCTGAGATTTCAGTGTCTAATCCACCCATTACTCCAGCTAATGCGACTGGTTGGCCGCCTGAAGTAATCACGATTTCGTTTTCTAATGTACGTTCTTCACCGTCTAAAGTCACTAATGTTTCGCCTTCTGTTGCGCGACGAACATGGATTTCTTTTTCAGGTAATTTATTATAGTCAAATGCATGAAGCGGTTGCCCGTATTCCATTAAAATGTAGTTTGTTACATCCACAAGATTATTGATTGGGCGAACGCCTGCTGCGATTAAACGATTTTGCATCCATTGTGGACTCGGAGCTACTTTAACGCCTTCGATTAAGAATACGTGGTATGCAGGAGTGTCTGCTTCGTTTTCTACAGAAACTTTGACAACACCTGGAATTTCAGAAGACGTTCCTTTTTCAAAAGCATCAGGTTCTAAATTGTTCTTCAAGTTGTAAATCGCACCGATTTCGTGAACAGAACCGCGCATGCTTAAAGCATCAGAACGATTCGCAGTGATATCGAGTTCCACAATCGCTGAATCAAGCGCTAAGGCATGGACGGCGTCGCTTCCCACTTCAATGCTGTCATCTGTGAAAACGTAAATCCCATCTTCGTATTCTTTTGGTACTAAGTTACTTAGCACACCGATTTCTTGTAAGGAACAAATCATTCCTTGTGATTCTACACCTCGTAATTTCCCACGTTTAATTTTATGACCACCAGCAATGCGTGCACCGTGAGTCGCCACGATAATCTTTTGGCCTGCTGCGATATTTGGAGCGCCACACACGATTTGAAGTGGCTCGTCTTGGCCTACTTCAACCGTGACAACGTGTAAGTGGTCTGAATCTGGATGGTCAACGACTTCTGTTGCTAAACCAACCACTAGTCCTTTTAAGCCTTCGCCTGGAACCGTTACGCTATCAACTTCGATTCCTGTACGAGACATTTTTTCTCCTAATTCTTGAGGAGTGATTTGTGATAAATCAATATATTCATTTAACCATTCGTATGATAATTTCATGTTCTTCCTCCTCTTATGATTCTTTCGTAAATTGGCTTAAGAAACGCACATCGTTTGTATATAATGAACGAATATCTTCAATTCCATATTTCAACATGGCAATACGGTCTTGACCTAACCCGAAGGCAAATCCACCGTAGACAGTTGAATCCACACCGGCAGCTTCAAGGACGTTTGGATGCACCATACCGCTACCTAACACTTCAATCCAACCTGTTCCTTTACATACAGAGCAGCCTTCGCCACCACATTTGAAGCAGCTAATATCCACTTCTAGAGATGGTTCAGTGAATGGAAAGTAACTTGGACGAAGACGCACTTCACGCTCTTCTCCGAACATTTCTTTGGCAAATGCCGCAAGCGTTCCTTTTAAGTCTGACATCGTAATGTGTTTATCGATCACTAGACCTTCAATTTGATAGAACTGATGTGAGTGCGTCGCATCATCGTTATCACGACGGAATACACGACCCGGACTTAACATCTTCAATGGGCCTTTTGTAAAGTCATGTTTTTCCATTGTACGCGCTTGTACTGGAGAAGTTTGTGTACGAAGTAAGTACTCAGGAGTGATGTAAAATGTATCTTGCATATCACGCGCTGGGTGATCTTTTGGCAAGTTCATCATCTCGAAGTTATAGTGGTCTGATTCCACTTCTGGTCCTTCTACCACTTGGTATCCAAGACCGATGAAGAAATTTTCTACTTGGTCTTGAACATGCGCTAATACATGCGCAGTTCCACGTTCCATTGGACGCCCTGGCATTGTAACGTCGATCGTTTCAGATTGTAACGCTTCTTCTAATGCTTTTGCTTCAAGCACTTCTTTCACAGAAGCGATTTTTTCTTCTAATACAGAACGTAATTCATTGGCAAGAGCCCCCACTTTTGGTTTCTCTTCGTTAGTTAAGTTTTTAATGTTTTTAAGAACTTCTGTGATTGGTCCTTTTTTCCCTAATTGTTGTACACGAATTTGATCGAGCTCTTTTAAGTTTGTTACTTCTTCTAAAGAAGCAAGCACATCTTTACGAATCGCATCAAACTGTACTTTCATTTCTTCTAAATTCATTGTATTCCTCCTTATAAAAATAAAAATCCCTTATAGTCATTAGACTATAAGGGACGAAATTTCGCGGTACCACCCTTGTTCCTTGAGACCTGCTCAAGACACTTGGACGCTGTTAACGGGGGCGACCCGAACCATTATTCATCAGTGAATCCCAATGGTCACTCCGGAAGTGAAAAGTTTGAAACGTTACTTGGAAGACTTGCAGTCAGGATCTTCCTCCCTGAAAAGCTTTGTTAAAAACCCTTTTCCATCAATGTGTTTCATATATATTCTATCCTATCATAACCCATCAGAAATGAAAAGAGAAAATCATCATTTCAATCGATAGAGCTCAAAGACACCAATTGTATTCTCCAACTGATATTTTTGGTCAATCATATTTTTGACATACTGATCGATGTCATTTTTGATTTCGCTATTCTTCCGATAAATAATGTACTTAGGAAGACTCTTTTCAAAACTATCAACAAATAACTGGTAAATCGGTTTGACATCTGTTAACGCTGGTACGAAAAAGAATCGTGTACTCGATAAACGTTCAGCATCAAGATAAACAATTCCTCCAGAATTATGCGCATAGATTCTCTCTTCTGGTTGTGTTTTTTCTTGAAGATACTGCCCAACGTATTGTTCTGCAATGGCTTGATCATCATAGCGGTGGTTCCATTTCTCTTTTACTGTCTTAAAACTGTTGAAATATAACACCACAATCAAAGAAGAAAATAAGAGAACTTTCTTTGTTGTAAAATACTTTTCTGCTTCACCTAGAACAACAGCAATATATGGAACATAAAATGGCAATAACACAATAAAGTAATGCAAGTATTGTCTTCTAGAAATCAATGTTAAATATAAACACCAAAGGAAAGTGATATTTAAAACCCACAATACTGTTTTTTTCTTCTTTGCAAAAATGGCTGTTGCAAGAATCATCATCAAATTCAAGTAGAAACTATTACTTAAAGTAAAGTACCATTCCAGCATTTTTCCTACTGTAATGTCACTTGCTTCTTTTGAGTAAATAATATTTAGAGAAATTGATTGAAAGAGCATCTGCGAAAAAGAACCCGTCACTCCTAAATAGATAAAGACAGGAAGTGCAAATACCAAAGCTCCTCCAACAAAATAGAAAACAGCCTCTAACAATCGCTTGTAAGCTTTCTTGTATATGAACTCCATTAATAAGTAGAGTGAAAAAACAATCCAGAGTCCAATCATATTGGCTTTTGTAAGTAAGACCACTGCAAATGAAAAGCCAACAAGTACGATATCTCTATTTTCTAATTGTTCATGTAATAAATATTTAATAAATACATAGAGAGAAAAGGCAATAAACGGAAGCATATAACCTTCTAGTCCCCAACCGCCATCAAAGTAAACAATGAGTACAAAATAGATAATTGTATCTACAAAAAAGATAGAAGTCACACTCGCAAATAATCTTCCAATCGCGTAACAGATATTGAAAAAGATAAAAATGCACAGTAAATATAAACACTTAATTCCAAATGGACCTGCAAGTGCGTATCCAATGTAATTCACTAAGAAAATCACGGGGCCTTTATGGTCAAAAATATTTAGATAGGGGACATCTCCTTTGGACATCGCAAATCCAAAATATTCAAATAGTCCCGCATCTAAAAAGGGTAATCCTTTTCGAACGCTTGTCGCCATGACCGCCCAAACCATAAGTGTAAAAAAGCCACTTAAAAGTATGGATTGAATCCATTTTTTGTGTAACATTAGCTTTAGTTGTGACAGTTGTTCCATGAACTTATTTCCTCCCTAATATTTCTTCTAATTCTATTCTTCCTCTTTACTTTCATAGGTAAATTTTTCAATAATGAATAAAAATTAAAAAATCAACAGTAACAAAGTAGTTAGTAAATATCAAAAAGCAATACGTTTTATATAGATTTGGTTAACTTTTCCTAAAATTAAACTATTTCACTATGAATCATTCTATATATAAGTTAAAAAAGGATGTTTTAGTTACTATTGCTTATTACCCCTTTTTTATATAATATGGATGTTATTTTATCTAATCCATTTGCAGCAGTAGGAATCAAAAGTAATACATATATGAACACATATTGACTCTTTGTTTCCCATAGAAGATGGAAAAAGAATCCTCCAAGAAAGAAAATAATTGTAAACAGTTCAAATACAGAAAAATTTTTACTAATAATATAATAGATTACAGCAATCAGTGTTAGTAAATAAATAGAAACCGTAAAAACTTTACCGAAAGAATTTAAGAAATAGTATCCACTTTTTTCTTCATAAATACTCTTCAAAATTCTTGAATTTTGTATATTTCCTTTTTCAGTAAGAGGGCCTGTCCATATTGATTGGAAAGTCGGTTCCAACCATGTAGATAGAATTTTTTTATAGAAAAATTTTAATGCATACTTAGGTTGTTTATAGAAAGTTCGAAGATTTTCTTTTAAATCAGTTTTAGCTTGTTGGACAGCCTTACTTTGATCAAAATCATTTTCAACTAATACTGATGTATTGTAACCATCCCACCAACCTCCTAAAGTAGGTACATTGGGATTATCTTGCGTCCCCATAGTAACAAAAGAAATCATGGGTACTCCTTGTGGTATAGGATGATGAGTGACATTTTGATAATAATTTTTCAAAAGATATGAAGACGTAGGAATACTTATTACTATTAAACTTGTGATAATTACTTTTCTCCATTTTATATTTTCAAGAAAACTAAAAATTTGTATCAAAATAATAGCAATGACGAAAATGTAAAAATTATTTCTAATCAGACACGCTAAAGCAAAACAAAGTATGCTCAATAACACATTATAATAACGAGAAGTTTCATTATATTTTAAAAGGTGATAGTATCCAAATACCATTAAAAATAAACCTGGTATTGTTCCGTACACAAATGTCAAAAAGAAAAAATGTGGGAAAAATAAGAATGATAAAATGATACAGTAATTCGTAACTAACCGGCTTTTAAAAAGTTTTAAACTAATTTTAGAAAGATAGAAATTTGTCCCTAGTATAAAGAGTAAATTAATAAAATAAAACACTTTTTCGTTATCATATAAGGAAACATATATTCTTTCTAATGAGGTTAATCCTAATTGATGAGGATATATAGAGAGATAACCACCTTTATTAGTTAAACTATCAAAAACACCACTATTGAATTCTTTTGCAGCTTGATAAACATAGTAAGCATCCGCTCTTAATCCACCAACTAATCGATAAATAAGAAAGATTCCTACGATAAGATAAGCAACAGAAAATATTAAAAATAACTTATTAGATGAAAACTTCTCTACTAATTTTTTACTTTTAAAAAGCACAAATATAAAAAGAAAAATAACTATTGGAAAATACCACGTTGAATTATAAAATTCAATTTTTTCTTTGATAGACAATTGTATATATACTGTAAAAAATAAAGACGATAAAATGAGTAACGAAAGAATAGCGGATGTTAAATAGAAGACTACACCATAAAATATATTTGTTATTTTTTTAAAATTAGTATTTATTTTCATTGCTTTCACCAATTATAATTATATTCTGAATAATAGACACTTCTTTATACAAAATTTATAAGATTCACCTTTTTATCCATTATCTTCTATCACACGGGATGATATTACGACATAAATTTTATGATCATTATGCTAGCGGACATAATCTCTTTCCTAAATCTTTATAGATATTTTTATCTGTGATAGTTGTTCTATGAACCTATTTTCTCCCTAATAGTACTTCCAGGTCTACTCTTCCTCTTTACTTTCATAGGTACGTTCTCCAATAATGAATCTAGGGCGTTCTTTTGCTTCTAAATAAATCTTTCCGATATATTCACCGATAACACCCAAACTAATTAATTGGACTCCACCTAATAAACTCACAATGGCATACGTACTTGCCCAACCAGCAACAGAATTATTCGATAACTTGGCCCAAAGTACCCAAATGATAAGAGCGAAACTAAAGAATGAAGTAAGAACACCAACAACTGTAATGATGCGAATCGGTTTGATAGATAAACTTGTAATTCCATCGATGGCAAGACCTAACATTTTCGCAAGCGGATAATGACTTTCTCCTGCAATCCGTTCATGGCGTTTATAAGTCACGTATGAATACTTAAATCCTATAAGAGGCATAATCCCACGAAGGAATAAGTTCACTTCTTTAAATTTAGAAAGTTCGTGAATGAATCGTTTGGAAACTAAGCGATAATCAGCATGATTAAAAACAACATCCGCTCCAAATAGGTGCATCACTTTGTAAAAACCTTCTGCAGTAATTCGCTTAAAGGCCGAATCGGTATCTCGGTTATCACGTACACCATATACAATTTCTGATCCATCTTTGTATTCTGCCACCATTTGGTCCATACAATTGATATCGTCTTGACCATCTGCATCTATAGTAATGACAATATCTGCAAATTTAGCCGCCTCATGCATCCCAGCAAGAACACTACTTTGGTGTCCCCTATTTCTACTTTGAGCAATTCCTACTACGTGACTATTTTCCATTGAATATTGTTGAATCAGTTCCCACGTAGCATCCTTACTACCATCATTGACATACATTACTTTACTTTGTGGATGAACTTCTCCCTTTTCAATTAAGGTTTCAATTTTTTCCACAAACATTGGATTCGTAAATGGCAATACCTTTTCCTCGTTATAACAAGGAATTACTATATATAAAACTGGATTATTTCTATTCATTTTTTCTCCTAGTCTTTGATTTAACTGTATTGATACCTACTTTTATTTCAAGTTCAATGATACCATGATTAATTTCTAGATTCATTTATTATAAAAATAACTGTATGCATATCACAACAATAAGTACAAAGATAATTGATACCAACCAAACATTTAAGAAGTGGTTGTATTTTCTTAGGCCAAAACTTAGAGTTCTATGGGCTTTCAGGTTTTCTTCCTCATGTGAAGTTTTGCACCCTTCTTCTCTTTCTTCAAAAGGTAGCTGACTTTCTCTTCTCTCTTTTCGAATTTCAAGTTTTTCTATTTCTTTTTGTCTCTCTTTTTGCCTTTCTAATTGTTCCTTATAGGATTTTCTCGTTAATAAAGGTTCATTGGGCATAAAGTATTCTCCTTTTTACATTCGAGCATAATGTACATCTATAATCGTATTTTCGTCAGAAATTTCATTCTTTTCAATTTTTACATTCCTTCTGCCAGTGGTATCCATATCTCAGCCTTCTAGTTTATTATTTTTAGATATCCTTTCATTGATAAAAATAATTTTTTGTCATCAGTTATTATTATTTTCATTAATTATATCTAAATATATATTATCAAATCTTATTATCCCCTAAGAAAACTACTCTACTAATTGAATTTACCGACTTCATTTGACTTTCCTAAATAAACATTTATCATCAATTATTATTTTTAACATATATGAAACAAAAATTGTACCAAATATTGTCAAAATAGAGAATAATAAATCAGATTTTTGACTAATTCTTACATATTTATTTAAAACTGAAATTACCAATCCATGCGTCATATACATATATAGAGAAATTACATTAAATCGATTTAACCATTTATTTCTTAAATCTATTTTAATCATAACTAAAAGAAAAAATACAGTAAAGATTAATCCGTCTATATTTCCAGCAACAAAATCTAACAGGTTATTTAACTTATAATAATTTCCAAAATATATCGGATAATGATGAATTATAAATAAAATTACTGCTGTAAAGAATATTAATTGATTATATTTTTCAAATAAAAATCCTTTTATCTTATTTCTATGCATACAAAACCAAATTCCAAACGGAAAAGCAAATAGATTATTTCCCCAATAATTTTGATAACCAATTAAATAAAATATCATCAACAACATACTACAACTTAAAATTATACACATTAGAGCTTTATTTTTTCCGAAGTTTAAAAACGAAAAATAAAAAATAAGATAAAAAATTAAAATTACAATAATAAACCAACTATGACTAACCAACGTACCTCCCTTTATGATTAAATTTTTAAAGTACTGGAGTCCTATTTCATTTCTCCATAATAAATAGTATATGCTAAGATATAAAATATTGACCCAAAAATATGGAATTAATATTTTCAAAAATCTTTTTTTTAGAAATCCATTTAAGTACCCTTCTTTATTTTCATACTGAAAATAAAGAGCGTATCCAGAAAGAAAAAAGTATACAGCAACCAAATAAGTTCCAATATAACGAAAATTTTGGAAATTATATCCTGAGCTTGCTATAGCAGAAATATGTGTGAAGATTATTCCGAATACTAACAAACCTCTAAGAGAGTCAGTATTTTCTTTTCCCAAGAAATCTTTATTCTTAAACGGAATCGACTGAAGTAACAAAGCTATAATAATTAATACATATATATCCACTTACAATTCTCCTTTAAATTTGCAACATTAATAAGGCTTAACTCAAAATACAATCAAAATCTCAAACAACATTTAATCCATAAAATGTGAACTCCTGTAATCTAAATCGGAAGCCTTAAGAAATCATAATCTCATAGAACTAAATATTAACCTTTAGTTCTATGAGGTTATTCCGTAATTCATCATATTAAACCCAAAATTTATCCTTTAGTAGTAAAGATGAGACCATCATACTTTACATTTTCAAGCTCTGATACTTTGAAGTTGTAATCGTATCATTATATATGCTCAATCTAAGCTCGTCTTGTTCTCCCTACTCTTGATATCCCCTATGAAGTGATTCTGATCCACCTTCACGTAACTCTTTTCTTTGTTTTTCAAGTTGTTCTTTATACGATTTTCTCGTTAATAAAGGTTCATTTGGCATTGATTATTCTCCTCTATGCATCCAAGCGTACTGAGCTGCAATAATCGTCTTTGCATCCGCAATCTCGCCTACCTGGATTTTTTCCATCACTTCTTCGAGTGGCATCCATAAGATTTCGACAAATTCATCTTCATCAGCAGGCTTTGCATTTTCTTTAATACTTACCTCTTTTGCTTGAAATAACGTGATTGTTTCATCACAAAATCCTGGGGTAGAGACAATCTTCATCATTTCAGTCCATTCTTTAGCAACCAAATTTGTTTCTTCTTCTAATTCTCTTTTTGCAGCTTCTAAAGGTTCTTCATCCTTGGAGTCCAACTTTCCAGCTGGGATTTCTAAAAAATGCCGTTCAATTGGTTTACGATATTGACGTACCAATAGAACCTTCCCATCTTGCACTACAAGAATAGCAACAGCACCCGTATGAAATACTAAATCTCTTGTAGAAGTTTTTCCATTTGGTAATTCAACAATATCCTGAGTAACTGTAAAGATTCTTCCTGAATATTTAATGTCTCTTCGAAGTGTTTTTTCTGTAAAATCCATATTAAGGCCTCCAATTCATAAGTTATTATACCTTTTATTGATAATTAACGACAAGCTTTTTATCAAAAAAGAGTGGGAGTGAACCGAAGAAATCGAAATTTCTGGTTCATCTACCCACTCAGAGTGTTTATTAATCAAAAACAAGTCTATTCTATCGTCCTGCATTTTGTGTAGTTTGTGTCGAAGACTGGTTAGGAGTTGCTTTTTCAAAATAAGCTTCATATACTTTCTTTGCAATTTTCGCACCGAAATCTATTGGGCTTCCTCCTTTATAATAAGGAGCCACAACAGCAACCGCAATTTGTGGATTATCTTGAGGTGCATATGAAATGAACGTTGCATTATCCACTGCTTGTTGTTGGTATTTCGGAACTGGCCCTCCATAGAAGGCTTCGTCTGTTCCTGACTTACCAACTACAACTGGAGAGTAATTCTTAAATGGTCCAATAGAAGTCCCGTTGTCTCCATGCGTAACTAAGTATAACCCTTCCTTAACGTGATTTAACACATCTTGAGTAACTTGTAAGGAGTTCATCACTTTGATAGGAAGTGTTGTTTCTAAGTCCCCTAGTCCACCCGATTTACTTGTGCTGTGAATTTCTTTCACTAATCTTGGTGCAACGCGGATACCATTATTAGCAATCGTTGATATATATTGAGCCAACTGTAATGGAGTATATAAGTCAAATTGTCCATAAGCAAAGTCGAGGGCTGAGAAGGCATCGGCCGTTCCACCATTGATTCCTTTTCCTTCATTCGGTAAATCAATCCCTGTACGTACACCTAATCCAAACTGAGCGTAATACTCTCTTAATTTATCAAATAGGCTAAGATTGATGTTTAATTTACCACCTTTGACATATTCTGGTTGTCCACCCATTCTCATGGCTAACTTAATCATATATACGTTTGAAGAACGTTCTAGTGCTTGAATATCGGTTAATTCAACTTGCCCATTTCTGTTAAACCATGAACTTTTTGGCTTCGAAGCTTCAAACTCGATTGGTTCATCGAGAATAGTATTATTGTCTAGTGTAATGGCCCCGTCCATATACCCTGAAAGTACCGTTGCTGGTTTTACAACAGATCCCATACCAAAAGAATTATTGATGGCTCCTAGCGCATCATCTTCAATCCCAACTGCTTGATAGTTATCATCGTATTTTATCTTTTTCCCTGTAATCCCTAAGATATCTCCATTTTTAGGATTCATGACAACGATATACACTCTATCCGCCGTTTCATTCGTGATTTCTCTTACGGTTGTTGTAGCAATTTCTTCTAATTTCTTCTGAAAATCTGTATCAATCGTCAAGACTAAGTTAGAACCAGCCTTTCCTGGATACGTTTCATTCGTCTTTACAACTTCCCCTTTAGTGTTCGATTGGGATTGAATGACTGTTTTAGTACCGCTCAATACTGTTTCATATTGTTCTTCAAGATAACTTGTTCCTACACGATCATTCAATGAATAGCCCTCAGCAAGAAGAGACTTCACTCTATTCGATGGTAATCCTGTTTTCTCTGAAGAAACCGTCCCAAGAATCGTCTTTAACATATCTCCCATTGGGTATTCACGATCCCAGTCCGAATCGATATCAATTCCTCGAAGTTCCCCAAGTCGTTCACTAATCTTAGCGACTTCTTGTTCTGTCACATTTTCATTTTTAATCGTGACCGTCGACAACGCATAAGCGCTATTCATTTTTGTAAAAATCGCAATGACTTGTTTATCTGCATCACTATAATTGAGTTCTTCTGTAGGAATATGCTCTAATTGCATTTCGTACGTTTGACTTGCAGACAGGTTTTCTTTAGAAATTTTCTTTTTCTCATCCGCAGTTAGTAAGCTATCCACTTTATCTGGATGAAGGGCTACCCAGTAATCTTTTAGGTCCCGTTCCTTTAAATCAGAAGTATCTACCGTAATCATACCCGTTAATTTTTTTGCAATTTCTAACATTGTCGTTGCTTTCACATCGGCAGGTCTTGTGTAGTTAATGGCTAATTTAGGCTTATTTCCCACAAGAATCCGTCCTTTACTATCATAGATAGAACCCCGTGGTACCGATTTTCTAGCAGTCGTCGTTTCAGTTCGTTGAACGAGGGCAACAAATTCTTCGCCTTTTACTAACTGAATATATGCAAGACGAGCAATTAACGCGATAAATGAAAAGAATACGATTAAAAATAGTAGATTCAATCGAAATGGAATATGTGATTTTTTAAGTTTCTTTTTTAATTTTCGTTTCGTAAGCATAATACACTCCATATCACTTCTAGTAATCCTTATCAGTATACCATAAACGTACCAACTATTTGCATAAAAAAGGTTAATGAGTGTTTAAGATTTTTTTGCGCTCATATTCTATTTTCGTGCAGGCCTATCTATTCCGTGCTATGCTATCAGTAACGACTTGAAAGGTAAGATTTTATGACGCAATCTATGAGTAAAAAGCAGTATTATTTTCTAACAATAACAATCTCAGCAGTAATGCTTTTAATCATTTTTTTGTTATTCTCCATCACTCCCTTTGGAAATCGTACATGGTTAACCATTGACTTGGGTCAACAGTACGTCGACTTCTTTGCTTATTATAAAGATACGCTTCTACAACATCCAGAACGGTTCTTTTATAGTTTTTCAAAATCGATTGGTGGAGAAATGGTTAGCTTGTGGGCCTACTATCTAATGAGTCCCTTCAATCTGCTATTTCTGTTATTTCCTAATTCAATGATTCCATTAGGGGTCTCTTTGCTTATTTTTCTAAAATTACTCTGTTGCACGCTCAGTTTTTCAATCCTTCTAGAGAAAAAGTTTAATCGAAGAGACTTCACCGCGATTCTCTTTTCTCTTTCATATGGATTTATGAGCTACCTTTCTGCCAATCAATTAAATGTGATGTGGTTAGATGCTTTAATTGGCCTTCCAATCATCATTTTGGGAATTGATTTTCTTCTACAGGGAAAAACTCCTATCCTGTACGTCTTTGCATTATCCATCACAGTAATTAGTAACTACTATATTGGATACATGATTTGTCTCTTTCTCTTGCTATACTTCCCATACGCTTCTCTTCAGGTTTTAAAGCCTTTAACTTGGAAACATTTTTGGAAGCAATGGCTCCGTTTTGTATCCTATAGTTTCATAGCTATAGGATTGACAATGGTCCTATTGCTCCCGAGTGCAGTTGCTCTTGCTGGAAGTAAAGGAACAACTACTTCGATTGCTTGGAGCTTGAAATCAGAATATAATCCTTTTCTCCTATTTTCTAAATTAATCATCGGTAGCTTTAATTTCGAACAGATGACAAATGGCTATCCGAATATTTTCGTTGGAACATTAGCTCTTTTTAGCTTCATTCGTTACTTCAAAAATAGTGGAATTTCTAAATTTCAAAGGCTATATGCGTTCGTAATCACTTTATTCTTCTTGATTAGTTTTAATATCGAGTTTTTCGACAAACTTTGGCATGCTGGGCAACTGCCAAACTGGTATCCCTATCGTTTTTCATTTTTATTTTGTTTTTGGATGATTTTGATTGGATATCAACAAGTAACTTATCACAAAAAAATAACTAGTGTAGAAACGTTTTCCTACTTTTTCTTTATTTTACTTGTCAGCATTGGATGTATCATTTTTCCACAAAACGATATAGCTCTTTGGCAAATTGTACTTACCTTTGCGCTCTCAATGGGGATTCTCTATGTCTTCATTCTGGTTTCAAAAGGAAAAGGGTTCAACCAAAAACTACTTAACATTCTCGTTATCAGTGAACTAATGGCAAGTAGCATTATCACTTTATCTCGTCTAGGATATGTCATAAATTCTGACTTTACGGCCTATCAATCTGCGTTATCAAACTGGTCCACTGCAATGCGTCCAATTGATACCACCTTTTTTAGAAGTGAAAAAAACATCTTACGGTCGAAAAACGACTCCCTCCAAGTCCCAACTTACGGTGTATCTCATTTTTCATCTACCTTTGAAAAAGAAACCGAACACTTCTTTGAAGCGATAGGTGTAAGACAAGGAAATGCATTTGTGAATTACAGTAACGGTACTCTTCTCACTGATGCACTGCTCGGAATCAGGCGAACTTTTATCACTACAACAGGAGATTCTTACAATGAGCACTGGGAACGGAGAGACCTTGAAGACTTAGAAAAAGTATCTCAATTTGAAAAAGGAGTGGTTGTGGATAATCCGAATACTTTATCGATTGCATATCCTTTGAAAGAGATTGTAAAAGTAATGAAAGTCCCCACTAATGCTCCTGTGACACTGCAGAATCAATTAGTTAATGCCTTCGTTGATACCAATAAACCTTCTGATGTGTTTACAACGCTTGCTTACAAGACAGTATACGGAAATATACAAGGAACTCCCACTTTACATCAACGTATTGAAGTTCAAGACGAAACCCAACCAGGTATTTTAACCTTATCATTTACTCCAGAAACAAATGATCCAATCTACTTAGAAATGGCAGGTACGATGGATGAAGATGCTCTTGAGATTACTTTAAACGATGAGCCTTACTCATTCTATCCTGTTCGCTCTAAACCCGTTCTTCTAAGTATTGCCAAAAATAAAAAGGGAATTCCTCAGACTTTAAGAATTCTCATCAAAAAAGCAAATTTTGAATTTTCTAATTTACAGCTTTATCAATTAGATGAAGTCAGCTTCAATCAGAGACTTCAAATGGAGAAACAACACGAATTAAAATTAGACTCCTTTTCTCCAACTCATTTTACTGGGGTAATGTCTGTACCATCAACAGTGAGTGTATTGACTACGGTTCCTTATTCTACTGGTTGGTCAATTATTGTTGATGGCCAAAAAGTAGAAACTTATAAGATTCTTGATAGCCTTCTTGGATTTAACCTTCCAGAAGGAACCCACAAAATCGAGTATCTTTATACAACACCCTATTTGTTGGAAGGAATCATGATTAGTCTCCTCTCTTTGCTACTGCTTTTCTTTATTTTATATAGACGCAAAAAGACCGATGCCTCTTAAGAGACATCGGCCTTCGTTTTTTTAAGTCTATTTTGCAGCTTCAAAACGACGAGCTACTTCATCCCAGTTTACAACATTCCAGAATGCTGAAATGTAGTCTGGACGACGATTTTGGTGGTTTAGGTAGTATGCATGTTCCCATACATCTAATCCTAATAATGGAGTTTTACCTTCTGATAGAGGGCTGTCTTGGTTTGGTGTAGAAACAACTTCTAATTTTCCGTTAGAAAGAACTAACCAAGCCCAACCTGAACCAAAGCGAGTTGCTGCTGCTTGCGCGAATGCTGCTTTGAATTCGTCGAAGCTTCCGAATGCTTCGTTGATGGCTGCTAATAAAGCACCTTCTGGAGCTTTTGCACCATCAAGAGATAATTGAGTCCAGAATAAGCTGTGGTTCGCATGTCCGCCACCATTGTTGCGAACAGCTACACGGATATCTTCAGGTACAGCGTTTAAATCGCTAATTAATTCTTCAACTGTTTTTTCGAATAATTCAGGGTGTTTTTCTACCGCTGCGTTTAAATTTGTAACATATGCATTGTGATGTTTGTCATGATGGATTTCCATTGTACGTGCATCAAAATGTGGTTCTAATGCGTCAAACGCGTATTCTAATTTTGGTAATTCATAAGTCATTATAAGGTTCCTCCTAATTTTTAAATACAGTTATGAAAACTGTTTCTTTCTTCACTCATCATACCACCCACCAAACACGATACGCAAAAATTTTGCCCAACCGCATTTTTCACGAACTATTTTAATTTATGGTATAATAGTTCCGCTAACTAGAGAAAGAAAAGAGATGAAGAAATGAAATTTACAGATTACGCATTGCAGCCTTTTTTGCAAAATGCTTTAGCTGACTTAAAATTTACAAAGCCAACACCCATTCAAGAACGCATCATCCCCCTTTTATTAAAAGGAGAATCTGTGATTGGCCAATCGCAAACTGGGAGCGGAAAGAGCCATAGTTTCCTATTACCACTCATCAACAAAATTGACCCTAACCGTCAAGTATTGCAATTAGTGATTACTGTTCCAAGCCGAGAACTCGCTGAACAATTAACTGCAGTTGCTTCACAACTCCTTTCATTTAGTGACACAGAAATCTTATTAGAAAAATGTATCGGTGGTACCGATAAAAAACGTCAAGTTGCAAAACTAACGCAAACACAACCACATATCGTGATTGGGACACCTGGTCGTATTTTCGACTTAATGCAAGAGAATGCCCTCTTCGTTCAAACCGTTCAAATGATGGTCGTTGACGAAGCTGATATGACGTTTGACTTAGGGTTCTTAGAAACTGTCGATGAGATTGCCTCTCGTATGCCAGAAAATTTACAAATGTCTGTTTTCTCTGCAACGATTCCAGATAAAATCAAACCATTCTTGAAGAAATACTTGGGCAATCCAAAGGTGATTCAAATCGAGAATACACAACTCGTTTCACCAACAATTAAAAACCAATTACTAGTCACAAAGGCACAAAATCCAATGGACGTTCTTCGTCAACTTTTAGTGATGGGACACCCTTACCTAGTCCTTATTTTCGTGAATACAAAGCAAAAAGCGGACGAAGTGACAAAAGACCTTCGCAATCATAACTTCAAAGTGGCAACGATTCACGGAGATATTCCTTCAAGAGAACGTCGCCGTGTAATGAAACAAATTCAACAAATGGATTATCAATTCGTTGTCGCAACTGACCTTGCTGCACGTGGGATTGATATCGAAGGCGTTTCTCATGTCATCAACTTAGAAATTCCTGGCGAATTAGAATTCTTCATTCACCGTGTTGGCCGTACTGGACGTAATGGTCTTGAAGGAACAGCTATCACCTTCTACACACCAGATCAAGAGCAAGCCATCCAAACATTAGAAGGAAAAGGCATTTCTTTTGAAACGGTGGAATTGAAAAATGGCGAACTTGTAGAAAGTTATGACCGCTCTCGTCGTGAGAAGCGTAAAAATACGCAATCCAAAGATTTAGACCCTCGCCTCAAAGGGATGATTAAGAAGGCGAAGAAAAAAGTAAAACCTGGCTACAAGAAAAAACTTGGACAAGAAATCCGTCAAAAACAGCGCAGACAAAATCGTACAAAAAATAAATAGTAAAGAATCTTTTTAATTTAGACGATTACGAAAAATCCTTACGGATATCTTCATAGTAATAGTGACGAGGCACCAGCTCGAGCCTAAGGTCTCTCGCCTTTAAATCCTCAAAGGGGACGTACGGAATTAGATTCCTACGTCCCCTAATTCGTTTTAATGCAACTTCCCGTCACTACTACTATAGAATCCGTATATTTCTTCGTAATCTCTGTATAGAAATTTAGTCTCTGCTATTTATTTTGGTTCTATAATTTTTAGGGTTGATGGAAATTTTCCACCAACCCTATTTTAGTGTATACAAAAAGGCCAACATCCGTTATATT
>CAURBR010000014.1:0-53706 GCA_963523415.1 uncultured Streptococcus sp.
TTTGGTTCGTCTTCTTTGTTCAGTTTTCAAAGGTCAATCGTTGTTTTTCAACAACGTTAAATATATTACCACGCTCATATTTTCATTGCAAGAAATATGATTCGATGTTTTTGTCATCTTGCGCGACAACGTTTAATAATTTAACACAGGATGAAAGAGACGTCAACGAATAACTACTCCATTTTTCAAAAAAATTGTATAATCGAGAAAACGACTTGAAGGAGGGCCTATGAGACTCGAACATCTATTAATGAAACATCTGGTGCTGAGCCGCCGCGAAATGAAGAAGCTCATCAAGAATGAAGCCGTCTTAATCGATGGAGTTCCGGCTACTCACGTCAGCAATAATGTCGACGCGGCCCTGCAAGTCATCACGGTGAACGGAACGCGGATCTATGACGATAGCCAGAAGTACTATATGTTGAATAAACCTCAAGGCGTCATCTCTGCTACGACCGACAAGGAACATACGACGGTTATCGACCTCTTCGCAAACGAAAACGTCGAAGGCCTCTACCCGCTCGGACGACTCGACGGGGATACTGAAGGACTGCTGCTCGTGACGAATAATGGTCCGCTGGGGTACCGCATGCTCAACCCCGACCAACATATCGAGAAGGAATATTATGTAGAAGTTAACGGTCCGCTAGACGAGGATGCCGTAGAAACCTTCAAACGGGGCGTGGTCTTCCACGGTGGATACCAATGCAAACCAAGTACGCTTACGATCATCGAAAGTAGCGATAGCTTGAGCCGTGCGACTGTCACCATCTCTGAAGGAAAATTCCATCAAGTGAAGAAGATGTTTCTATGCGTGGGTGTGAAAGTGACCTATCTTAAACGGATTCGCTTTGGAGAATTTGTGTTAGACGAGGCTTTGGCTCCCGGAGAATATCGAGAGTTGAACGAAGCAGAACTCCAACTTGTAAAGACGTATTTCTAAAAAAGCAAAATGTAACATAAAAGTTACGTAACTTATATGTTACATTTTTTTGTTCAACTATAAAAATAAGCTCGCCTGCACTACGCAAGCGAGCTTTTCTACTATATTTTACTCTTCAATACCATCATGAGAAGAATACCATGCTCCTACTGCCATCAACATTAGTGCAATAAAATAAGTAACTTCTGGCATCTGACCAAAGATTAGAATAGACAGGAAAGCTGCTATGAATGGAGAAACAGCGTAATAAGCGCTAGTTCTTGCCGCCCCAAGAAGCCGTTGAGCATGAACATAAAAATAAATACTTAGTCCATAAGACACAATGCCTAAAGCCATAACCGCAATGACGCTCCAAAGATTCATCAATCTCTCACCAAGCACTAAACCAATTACGATAGAGCCAATTCCAGAAAATATTCCCTTTAACAAGACAATCTCTAACGGATCACAGGAAGAAAGTTTTCTGGTGCAATTATTTTCCAATCCCCAGAAAACAGCAGCCAATAATACAAATAAAGAACCATAGGAAAACTCTAGACTCGAAAAATCTTCAAAAGACAAGATAACACTAGAAAAGGTTACGAAAAGAATTCCCATCCATAACCGTTTACTGATACGTTCTTTAAAAACTACTAACGCAATCAGCGCAGTCGCAACAATCTCAAAATTATTTAACAAAGAGGCATTCGCAGCAGTTGTTGCGCTTAGCCCTATCAACATACAGATTGGCGCTGCTATATCTAACAAGACCATAGCAACCGTATACGGCAATTCCGCTTTACTGAGATGAATCTCAGTGATTTCAGCTTGTCTCACTCTTCTTAAAACTGCAATCAAGCTCATTCCAATACCTGCACCTAAATATAAAAATCCTGCCATTAATGTGGGCGGCATTTCATTTAATAATACTTTTGAAAAAGGAGAACTCACCGCATATAGTACTGCAGCAAGTATCGCCATGATTATCCCCTTCCGCATCTCTTGTTTCATATACTCACCCCTTGAAATCTAATAATAAATACTGTATATTTTGTACACTATCGAACACTTTGTATCGTAATTATATAGAATTATAATTTTTCAAAACAACAGTCATTTTAGTATTTCTGTAAGATAACGAACATTTTTAATAAATTGTACGGAGGATTCTTCCTATGGATCGACGACAACAAAAATCACGAAAAGCTATTTTTGAAGCTTTTAGTCTTCTTTTAGAAAAGAAGCGTTACAGTAAAATTACTGTGCAAGACATTATCGATACCGCTAATGTTGGACGGAGCACTTTTTACGCACACTTCGAGACAAAAGACGAATTATTAAACGCTATTTGCGAAGATATTTTTGACCATATCTTCGAAAGTCTTCACACTGACGATTCATGCACTTTAAAGGATCGAAACAGCGCATTATCCAGTAAACTCTCTCATCTATTATGGCATCTACGAGAGCAAAAAAATAAGATTAGCGCATTTCTGATTGATGAAAACAGTGAACTCTTTTTAAGATACTTTAAGCAACACTTAACCATTCTTTTTGCTGATTTTTCTAACAGCGCAAATAAATCCATCCCTAAGGCGTTCGTCACTAATCATTATGTGACGAGTTTTGCGGAAACTGTCAAATGGTGGTCGAGTAACGGAATGTCTCTTCCTCCAGAAGTGGTTGTTGAGTATTATATGCAATTAATTCGTTAATCCTTTCGCTATTTCTTTCGACAAATAAGCTCGCCTGCACTACGCAAGCGAGCTTTTCTACTATATAAATGAAATTATTGGATCGGTCCTAAGAGAATATTTGCCCACGCATCATGTAATGACTCTTGGTCACTTGGTTGGAACAAGCCAGCCAACACATCGCGGTATAAGCGAGATAATTCTGTACGGTTGAAGTATGAACTACCACCACATGCACGGACGATTTCTTCCACGGCTTTCTTCGATACTTCTACTGAACGGTTCTTAATAGAAGATAAACGAGGCAACCAGATGAAGCTGTATTCCGTGCTTGATTCAAGTGTGTCGCTCAACTCGTTAATTTGCGGTTGAATGCCGTCGAGCATAATCGCCGCTTCCGCAATTCTCCAGCGAATGTTTTTGTCGTTAGCATAAGGCGCATCATTCGATACAGAGTGACGAGTTTTCACCGTTTCTACTCCGATTTCTAGCGCACGTTTCCCGATACCGAAGTACGTTGCCGCTAGTAAGATTTCGAAGTACGCGAAAATACCGAACACCACTGGATCGAAGCTTGGTCCAGGAGCCACTTTCGTTAAGATTTGCTCTTTTGCCGCGAAGATACCTTTCAACTCAACGCTGTTTGATTGCGTCGCACGCATGCCCATTGTATCCCAGTCTTCTTTTACGATAAACGTTTCTTGGTCCGGTGTTAAATACGCGAACACTGATAGTGGTGATTCGCCTGTATTATCTTGTCCAAATGAAACTAACTTGTCGCAATATTTGCCCATTGATAAAAAGACTTTCTTGCCGTAGAAACGATACGCGCCGTTTTCCTCTGGACGAGCCTCAGAAATCGAACCGAATAACACGCGGTCGTTCGATGGTTCAGAAATCCCAAACGCCAACAACTTGCCTTCTGCAGCATCGCGAAGGATTTGTTCTCCCTTCTTGTTGCCAAAACGAACCATGTGCTTGCCAAGGCCGACAATAATTTGGTGCATGTTCACCCCAAGCGCAGTCCCTGGAGCCGCCATCGCAAGACGAGTTTGTTCTTGCGCAATCTCTTTCAGCGTGAGACCGAACCCGCCGTACTCTTTTGGCACGAACGCCTTCAAGTATCCCGCCTCTTTTAACGCTGCATAGTCTTCCGCAGGCCACGCATTCTCTTTGTCATAACGCGGTGCACGCTCATGAATTTCTTGTAATAACTCTTCCGATAAAAACATAAAAAGCCTCCTTAATGGTTGTACATCGTTAGTATACGATTAGGGGCGGGTGGATAGCAAACGGCATGACTGGAAAAACGCTGTAAAATCGCAAAACTTCTTCTAGGCTTTAATATTAAAAAGTGTAGAAACTAACATTAAATTTCTCGGGAGTCTGAATCGAATAAATGATTATAATATTGAAATAATTAATCGAAAAATAATAAAGGCGCTAGAATGAATTAGCACCTTTACAAACTTTAATGTGAATATTTATATTCCCTTATGAAAAACTACTTTTCCTATAACTTTCTCTCTAATTCTAATAAGATTGTAGGATAGCTAAAAAACCTTTTCTGCTTTATCCTCGAAGCATCTTTTCCCTCGTCCTTCCTGTTGAAAAACGTAAACATGGTTTATATTCCCTCTGTCAGCAAGAAAGATTACCTTTTTTACAATTTCAAATGTATTTTTAGGATTAGTTGTCGAAAATATATTAAGTGTTATGTCATCACCTAAACCTCTTATTTCTTCGATAATAACATTCACTAATTCTTCCGAATATACTCTTTCCCCCAATCTCAAAGATTCTCTTCTCACCCAAATAAAATTAGTTGATATAAATCTAGATGGAATTTGATTAGGAAGAATAGGATAAGTATCTTCTATTATTAAGCTAACATCTCCATTAATAAATTCGGATTTTTCAGAACTTTTTTTTACATCAATTTGACAATTCCTCTGTGGAAAATCACTGTCACCAAATGGATACTCTTCAAATGTTTCTCTAAGAATTAACTTATATTGAGTAGATATAGGCACCAAAATTAAATTACATTTTTGATATCCTAATATTTTTGAACATAACCAGTACCACCAATACGGCTTATTGTGATAAATATTACCGCTATTAAAGAGTTTGTGTTTATTTGATTTTCTTATCCAAATTAAAATATATACTGCAAATAAAATACCAATTGTCCCATTCCCAGAAAGCATTAAATAATAGTACTTTGCATTTTCTAGCGTAGGACTAGCCTCTCCTAAAAGCATCTTAATAATTCCAGCTAGATTAAACATCGTAGGACCTATTAAACAAATAAATAGTATTAAGATTTGCATTAATTCCCTACCCGAATCTAAGATAAAATTTTTAATTTGCTTTATCATTTTCACACCATCCTATATCTTTCCAAAAAAATGTACCAATTAATCTAGTGCAAAGCGTTGTATTATTTATTTCCCACATTCTAACAGCCTTTCTCCCAACAATTATGTGATAATAGTTATTATATTTATTAGAATTTCCACTGATACTCTTCCAGTTATTTAAATCTACGTGTGAAAAATGGGGTATAGCTTCCGGATGTGTATGCCATTCTCCTATATATCTAAGCGTCCCCTCACTTTTTTCATACAGCATTTTAAATAATTCTATATGATTTTTATCTTTTCTGATGAATCTGTCGTTTTGTCTTTCATCTTCAGGCATTGGTATAGAGATATGATTGATTATTATATTTTCATTAGATTTATTTTCTTTACCTATTAAAATCCCCCCTGCTTCTTTTGAGAAGGAATCCTTTTGAATATATTTAAGAAAAATGCAAATTAAACTTTGGCAAATTTTTATCTTTGTCTTTTCACTTGCAATAATTGTAATATCATTAAACACCTCTATATATCATCCTTCCCAATCTCACATATCGGCATCTCTAAATATCTCTCTTTTTGGTTTGAATATCGACTTGAAACAAAAAAGCCTGCTTTTTTAAAGAAATAATCATCACCTTTTTTTGAAACTATAATATTTTTCTGTATTCTCCCTTCTAAATCACTTTTCAACATCTCTATGAATAATGTGGAACTTTCCGATGATAAAGTCGAACTATACGGGATAAAAGTACCCGTACATCCGGAATACATTTTGGTAAAGTGTTGCCCACTACTTGCGTATGAAGATAAATCTATGACCCCTGTATCATTTATAGCAAAAAGATCTTTATAATCGCCTTCATTGCTGATATTAATTCTGGCAACATGACAACCTATATCCAATGGTTCATTCCATATATAAAACACTGTTTTTAAAATTCTATTTTTCAACATATATTCATTTATCCATCTATTGATAGTATGGCTACCTGTAGCAGAAACTATATAATCAAAGTCTGTAAAATCTATATCTCCATCAAAGATTGCTTCTTCTATTCTTTTTGAGATTGCCTTTATATATACCATTGGCAATGTCTTCTTTGCATAATTAACTAAAGCTTTCGCTTTATTACAATATGCAGATTCTGCTCCTAAAAAATGCCTAAAAACATTTGCAGGTTTTATTACATCATCATCTACAAGAGTAATATTTTTGCAACCAGATTTAATTAGATTATGAAATACATATCCACCTATAGAACCGCATCCAATTAACAGTACAGATTTATCTGCAATTTTATTGGATGAAAACATGGTTCGACTAGACAAATAATTAACATCCACTCTTTCAATCGAGATAGGAATTATACAATCATAACCAACAAGTTCAACTTTATTGTTTTCCATGAACTTAGGTTTTTTTATCCTAAATCCACAATTACTTACCGTCTCTATGTCCTGTTGTATTTCAAAAAACAAGACTAAATCACCATTACATTTATTTCTCAACTTGTTAAAAACTCTCACATCTACAAAGGCTAATAAATCATTTAGATATTTTTCCAATGAATAATCAAAAATATTAGGGGGATAAATATATTCAAGCGGATTAATCCATAGATAAATTCCATTTTTTTGCGTGGAGTGTACTCCCCAAGTTGAGAAATCCTCCTGGTTAAAACTTGCAAAATATGATGTCTTTTGAGCACCCTTTCTGCTATTAACAATTTGTTTGTTTCTTGTTTTTGTTGTTCCATTTACTTTTTCACAAAATTTTATATTAAAATGATTTTTATTGTCGGGGAAGGCAACCCTAGCAGTGGAATTGTTGTCTAATAATGCAAAATATGAATCAAATTCTCTTAGAAAGTCTTCTTTATTATTTCCTAGGATTCCATCTCTAATTAAATCTTTTGCTCTTAAAATACATTGATGGAGTAACCCTTTAAAATCTGGATAAATCATTGTCCCTTCAAGGTCAAATAGACATAATTTACCTTTTTTATTTATATGGGGTATAAATGGTAATTCCCCCAAAAGATAGAAATCAAATAAATTTATTTCCCAACTTTTAGGAATACCTATCATAATTGGTAACCACTCATTTAGCACATCAAGTTTACATTTAATTAGCCAACTATACTTTTCTCCTTCAAAATTCTCATTCTGCCAAATTTCTGCTTCAGAAACATATCTATTATCCAAAATCACAGTTCTAACTTCTGAGTGCGTTACCATTGTTTACTCCATTCCAGACGTACTTGAAGATGGAATGTAATCAAATTGCTTTTTAGCCGTTCTTTTAACTTCAGGTATTTCAAAATCGTCTCCAAAAATTTTGTTTAACTTTTTATATTGTTCTAACTCATCAATTTCTTCCCTTGCTTCTATCAAATCGTCTTCTAATTTCTCTAACTTCTCTTTAAAATCTGTCATCTGTGCAGTACTCATCTTCTCAAAAATATCAATACCAAATTTAAAATCTAAGATACTCGGTAAAGATAAAGTTATCTTATATAATTCTCTTCCTGATTGACTTTCACCAAAATAAACAAATTTATTAATTAAAGCGCTAACCACTTTGATTAAAGCATCTAAGTCATCTTCTTCATAATAGTTAAAATTATCAATGGCAAGTAAGGTAATCCCTATACTTGGTGGATTAGCATGACCAGTATTTGAAAACTTCCTATTCTTCCATTTCTTTAAATACCTGACAACTCTTCTAAATTGATTTCTTGGTTCACCCTCTACTATATTACCGTTAATATATTCTAGTAAACCTATAGGATCGGCCTCTTCCCACTCCTGAGAATCTTTATTTTTACCTTTGGCAATATATAATTGACTATCTTTACGATCCTTATCAGCGTAAAGATACGTAACCAAATCAACATGAAACTTAGCAGCACCATCTTTTTTATAAGTAACTGTAACGCACGAATTTTTAATCTCTGCTCCATAATCTGTGTGTTTTTCTAGAATTTCATAAATTTTATTTTTTAGAGTTAACGGATCATAATCATCCTTATTAGCAATAAACCTTAAAGCTACATCAATATCGTACTCCCCATCAAGTTCTGGTTCGATACCCGTGTACATTGCATAACTACCTTGATTAAATTCCTCAAATGACGGTAATTCATCACTTTCTCTCAACTTACTAAGTAATATATCTCTCTTTTCTCTTAACTCTTTCTTAGTTTCAAAATCCACTCTAATTTTGTCATTAAAATTCCTTAATTCAGACTGTATACTCATATTTCCCTCCATATGCCCTTTTGAAGAATTTACCGATTCTCACTTAAAATTCCTAATCAATTAAATAATTTCCGTTTAAATTTCTTACTAGTTTTAAAATAACGTTCTTTAAAACTTTTTTTCAAAAACTATCTATTTTTACTTTGTACAAGTCCACTCCTCCCTATTAAACATTATTTATTTTCTCTCGTAATATATAAGTCTTTCTGCAATTTCCTCCTTCTTAAAAAGTATGTTTATTTATACTTTATATCCATATGATGTAGATTAACATTTCCGAAAATTCTTTTGTCTTAATCTCACAAACACTCGAACTGATTGTGAAGCAATTGAGTTCATTATATCATTTTCACCACTTAATTTTAAGCATTTTTTGAAAACGATTTACTATTCTGTTTATAAATAATTTATGCAGTCTTTTGAAACACAAAAAGACCGTAATATGATACTCCACGCCAATTAGCAAGGTCGTATCAAATTACGGTTTTTCTATTATCGATTTTCTATCCCTCAACCCTCTTCGGCAAATACGGATTGAGCTCTTTTCGTAAGGCGTCCAGCGTTAGGCCATAAGGAATGGTGATGTCATCAATTGGTTCGAGGACCTTTTCTAACTCCGCCTCGACCTGCTCATCTAAATAGTCATTCATTTTTCTTCGAAGTGATAGCAGCTCCTGCACAACATTCTCTTTTCCAAAGGTAATGGCTAAAGAATACGCGTTGTTGTCACTATCCTCTCTGGCTCCTGAGCGCTCTGCAATATAAAGAATTTTCTCCATTAAATACATCATCCCATAAAAATCTTGCTTTCTCATTTCAATCTTTTCATCCATAGCCTCTATTCCCTTCCTAAACTGTCTCTTAATCCCAATCATAAAGGCTCCAGAACTAAAATTCCAGAGGCTTTTTCATTTATTTTTCTATATTATTCCCGCTCAACTACCATACCTTATTTCTCTGTAATAAAATGCACTCTCAATATGCTTTCCATTAACACAATCCATATATTTTATCATAGAGTTTTATGAATTTTGATGCCATATTGTAGCCACGGTTATAATACTGGATACTTCACCTCAAAGCCACTTACAACTTTTTCAAACAATAATACACGGAGTTTAGCGTATGGAAAAATACGCCTATGACAACAACAATGAATTTTGGTACGAACTGCATAGAAATTACTAAATCTCTTACCTTGTTCTTCTAGATAACAAAGAACATCCACTCTACATCTGGTGCAAAAGTCATCTTGATTTTATCAAGGAGCAACGCCCGATACTATATTCTCATGATACAAATGGCAGATAAAGAAGGTGTTACGAATCAGCTAAAAATGCAGGGTCAAATGGCATGAGTTAGAACTATGAATAGCGTCCGCAACAGAGTAGAAGAAATCATTAATACGGAAATAACATTACTTACATTATAGTTTTTATAGAGAGTCAGAATTGCCGCCTTTAATATTACATTTCAAAATATAAAAAATATATAAATTATATTTTTGGTTTATTTAAGGTAAAATAACAATAAATCTAATATATGTTAAATATATTTTAGGAATATTATCTAACATTTTAGAAATGTTATTGACCAAGTTGGGGTTTGGTGGTAAGATATTATCAAACAGGAAGGAGGATTCCTTATGAAAAAAAAAGCTAAAGAAAGTAAACATGATAAATTTATCAGGCTTGCTGAAGCAAGAACCAATAAAATAATTGATACATTACAACTCCTCGGTAATTGTTCAAATACATCAGTATACGAATATACACAGGATGAAGTAGAGGAAATTTTCCAAGCAATTGAACAGGAACTTAGAGAAGCAAAAAAGAAATTTACAAAGGTGGAAACTGCGAAAACTTCCAGATTCACCTTAAGCAAAAGTAAGAGGTGATAAATATGTTCAATCTAACACAAAAATGGAATTTCCCATCAAATAACTTTGGACAGATTTTTGGAATTGCCGATTCTGGTGTAGAAACTTTCAAAGGTACCCCTATTAAATCTTTGGCAAGAGAAATCTGCCAAAACTCTTTGGATGCAAGTCTAGAAAATGGTGAGCCAACACGCATTGAATTTAAGACATTTGAAATTGACCCTCATAATATTCCTGATTACAACGAGTTAGAGGATGCACTTAAACGCGGTCTTGATTTTTGGTCTCAGCAAGAATCTACAAAAGCTAAGACATTCTTTAAGCAGGCACTGGATTCAATACATAAACCCACTATCACTTGCTTAAGAATTAGTGATTTTAACACTTCCGGTCTTGTTGGATCTCGTGAAGAATACAACTCTCCTTGGTGTAACTTGACAAAATCTTCAGGTGCGTCCGATAAATCCGGCAATCGTGGAGGATCTTTTGGTATAGGAAAATTTGCACCATATGCCTGCTCTGCTCTTAGAACTGTTTTCTACAGCACAAGTGACAAAGATGGTGTTTGTGCATCTCAGGGGTGTTCCAGATTGACCTCATTCAAAAATAAAAAAAAGGAAATTACTCAGGGAACAGGATTCTATGGTAACGATAAAAATAGTCCTATGTATAAGCAGTATTCTTTAGACCCTACATACTCCCGTAGTGCTACAAACCACGGTACTGATATTTATATTACTTCTTTTACCGGTGATAGCAGATGGCAAAACCAGATGGTAGCTTCTGTTCTGGATGGTTTCCTTTACGCTATTTACAACGGTACCCTGGTAGTAGATGTCGATGGAATAATTATCAGCAAGGACACGTTGGCAGACTTAGTGATTTCTCACAAGGAATACTTCAACGAGCACGCTGATGAATATTATCAGGCACTCACAGATGAAAAATTAGCAAGAGTATTTACCAAAGAGCTTACAGACGACCCCGAAATCACCGGTAAGCTAACTTTGAAATTGATGATTATGCCGTCTTTTAGTAGACGTGTTGCAATGATCCGTCAAACAGGTATGAAAATTAAAGACAAAGGAAACATTAATGGCTTGATTCCGTTCGCTGGCACCTTATTTATTGAGGGCGATGCCATAAACTCCTACCTCCGTAACCTTGAAAATCCACAACATCTTGAATGGGAAGTAGAACGTGCTGAGAATAAAAGCAAAGCCAAACATTTGCTTACTACATTGACTCGTTTTATCAAATCCTCTTTGGATGAAATGAAAAATGATGAAAGTGAAGAAGCACTCGACCCTACTGTTGGCGAATATCTCTCCGCAAGCGACTTTGACAAATCTCCTAACCAGGAGCGTAGCGAAGCCCTGCAAGATAGTATCAAAGATTTTAAAGTCCGTGTTACTGAAATTGCACCTAAGCCTTCTGGTATACAAACTGGAGAACCAGGTAAAACCCTTGTTGACGATGATGAGGGTGACATTGTTGTTACCGACATTCCTGGTGAAGGTGGTAGTGGCAGTCACGGGCAAGGCGGTCATGGTGGAAATGGCGGTGGTAGCAATCCCGGCAATGGCGGTGGTAATGTCCCTGTCGAGCATCGTAAGAAACTATGTGCTATATCTGCAGCCAGTATTCGCAACATGGTTCGTAACAAATCAACAGGCGAATACACGATTGTATTCACCCCGGACTCCTCTGCAACAGATAGTATTTTAGAAATATTTATGTCTGCTGAATCGCAGAACTATGAGGCTTCCATTATCACGGTATCTTGCTCTGAATGTCCCGACTTGAAATTCAACAAAAACAGAATTACAAATCTGACATTTACAGAAAAAAAGGCAATCAAGCTTGATATTCAGCTTGATTATCACGATTATTGTTCTTTGGAGGTGAAGGCGTATGGAAATCAAGTCTAAATTATATCCTTATCCCGTTCTGTCATATTATTCAAACGATTATGGAACTGGTAATTTTAATGTAAACATTACTGTTGTAAGTGATGGTTACGATTTGCGTATAGATTTTCTCGCAACTCTCACTTGCCAAAGCCTTCAGGATTGTATCAAGCAGGGTGTTGCAAAATATGTCTACCATTTAGAGTGTGCACAGACTGGTTTCCGTAAAGTTATTCAAACTGAAAAAGTCAGTGAAGCATATACATTATTGAGCAAAGAAGTAAACGGCACATTACAAATCTGTCCGTTCATTGTTGCAGTCAATGATTTAAAATCTTACACCAGTCATGATTTTCATGAAGATTATAAAGGTGTAGCTTTTGATATTGAAGCTGGCTGTGTAATGGCTGTAGGTAAAATGGTCACTGTAGATATTTCTAAAGACATTGACGAGCTTGCCAATATTCCTTCTATCTTCAACATAAGTAAGAACACTGACGAAAACTGTAAGCAGATGCTGGTTGATATGTCTCAAAGAAAAATCATCATTAAGCTCCCTCTCAATGATTTTTATAGTTGCAAAGCTTTAAATGCCACTCCTCTTGCACAACCGATTCTTAACTCTCTTACAGTTGTACCTGCCCTCGTATATGTCTTGGAGGAACTTAGAGCTCTGCCTATTCAGGAGCGAAGCGAGAACTTTGACACGTTATGGTATAAAGTTTTGTCAAAAGCTCTTTTAACACAATTTGACTGTGATATTGAAAGCGAGGCATTTAACAATCAAAACTTCTTAGAGCTTGCTCAAAAGCTGATAAACAATCCTGTTACAGATGCATTCAACTTTTTGACTAGTAGCTTTGGCGCCGTGGGAGGTGATGAATAATGAAGCTACAATTTGTAAGTTATGATAACATTGACATTATCAAATCCAACCTCGAAAACTGGGTTGATAATTTTAAACAAGATTCTTCCGATTGGTTACAAGAAGAATTTGGTAATGCCCTATTCTCTGACACGAAATTCGCTGAGATTCCTGATTTTAGTTTAGATATGACGGAGGATAAGCCTTTTCTTACGGAAGCTGAAAATGTTAAACGCATATATGGCAATCTCCGTTTCTTATCTGATTCTCAAGCATCAGATGAGCGTTTATGGGCAGGTTTGTGTCTTGGATTATTCTGTGATTACGTGAAATACAGATGGAACATCAATGAAAAATGTACAGTAAGCAACGTACAACAACATTTTTTCTTTGGATTTGGAGCCAGACGTTCTTTAACAAGAAATGCTCTATCTAGACTATGGTGGATTGGACGCCTTACATACGATGATAAGCGCTCTGATCCATGGGAACTAACAAAATTTGTGTGCGAAAGCTCCGACTACATTATGCACATTTTGGAACGCAATACTTCAAACAATCCTTCTATTATTCGTCCTTTCCTCAGTGCAATCATAGAAGCCAAGGCACAACAACTTCCAATCGACACGAATATTGTCGGTGAGTTGGCTAAATATCTCAATCTACTTGGCGGCATTTATATTCTGGATTGTCTGCCTGAGCAACGTATTCATGATAAAATTCTTGCAAAAGCAAATGAAATTTGCAAAGTTCCTGAACAAACAACCGCATAAAATAAATGGGTCACTCCGATGAATAAAGGAGTGACCCATTTGTTATTCTTTTGTAGTATTTAGGACGCTAATTACACTTTCAGCAATTGCTCTTGCTAAATACGGCGGTACCGCATTGCCGACCTGCTGATATTGTGAATCTTTCGTCCCTTCAAATATAAAGTCATCTGGGAAAGTCTGTAATCTGGCAGCTTCACGAATAGAAATTGCACGATCCAGTTCCGGATGAATCCACATGGACTTTCGTACATTAACGACAGTTCCGGATGGTTCATCATACTTTAAACGCATATAGATTGTATTTTGTGTGCGATTAGCATTGCTGTATGTCGTTTTCAATTCCGGATCAAGGTCGTGGAAATTTTCGCCAGCTTTAAGAGCTTTGAATCTCGCCATCGCCGTTGCTCTGGTTGCCGTAATAATATGATTGTACAACTCCATTCCTCGTAGTTCTTTTTCCAATCCAGTCGCATCGGGATGCGCTTCAAGCTCAATATAATCTCCCGTTACTTCGCTAACAGGAGTTACCTCTTGTATATCTGCAATAGCATCATGTACAGTTCTATAGTTGTCTTCCGTGAAACGAATTTCAGGAGCTATATACTTAGCATTCATCTCTTTTTTGAGCCCTACAATAATAAAGCGTTCTCGCCTCTGCGGCGCTCCATAATGAATTGCGTTGAGTGTATTTTCACTTAAAATATAGTTATAAGGATCACTCTCTAAAATAGCTCTAATATAGTCCAAAACAGGGTAAGACTTTACTATTGCAATCAGTTTGCCGTTTTCTTCCTTATATTCAAAAACATGAATATTGTTATCGGTCAGTTCATTAATTTTCATAATCGCTCGTTGTATCATGATAGAATCACTAATCGCCAATATCGCATCATCAAAATTATCTTTCTTATCAATATACTGCAATATTGCTTTTGCCATTTTTTCATCGTTTTGCTGTAAAACATTAAGTTCTTCAGCTTCAGCTGTTAGATGTAGTATCTCACTAAGCTGTGTAATCAGCTTTTTTTGATATTTTTCAAGGGTAGTATCGAACTTAGCAGGGTTAATTCGATAGCGAAAAAGGATATTAATAATCTTATAAAAACTTTCTGCCCACGCAAATCCCATTTCTGTCCTTGCAGTTTCAAGAAAAGAGATTGAGTTTTCAAAATTAACATATTCCGGCAAAATCTCTATTTTATCTTCCGATAAAGGAAGTGCCATAATTCTTTCGTTATCAAGGTCTTGCTCTTCAAGGAAAAATCTATGCACCTGAGAGCGAAGCATAGCAACATTTTCCATGACAAAAATCTTCGGATTCAATTCGCAAATAGCACGAACATATTCTTTCACAAGTCTATTGTTCATACTAATTACTGTTGAATGCTGACGATTTGCATTTGAAAACCCTTGGCATGGCGGACCGCCAATTACAATGTCAATAGATCCTACATTATCTTGCAGTTCTGCATAATCTATTGTTCTTACATCAGAATAAAGCTGTGTCAACTTGAAATTTCTTTTATAGGTTTTTCTGGCATTTAGATTATTTTCTGCGGCAGCTACTATGTTTACTTGTCCTGTTTGCTGAAATCCCAGACTCAAACCTCCGGCCCCTGCAAACAAATCTATCACATTATATATCATTTTTTTCTTCCTCCATTAACTGTTTGCTTACATCGAAGTTGATTCCACGATCTTCACAAAATTTGTTGATCAACTTCATAGTTTTGAAGTTAGGTTTGCTTCGTCCGGATTCCCATCTATTAACAGTAGCAAATGATACACCTAATACTTCTGCAAACTCAATTTGGCTCATCAAGCATTTATGACGGATCATCTTTATATCATTGTTAAAACTCATTCCCAGCACCTCCACACCAGAAATATAGCATAAATATAACATCTTTATTGCTTCTTTTCCAAAAGTTTACAAGTAATGACTTGGCACTATAACTAATCGACCGTGAGGTTATTGAAGTAGCCAACCCGCTGGATGAGCTGATGCCCTAACTGTAGCAACAACATAGCAATGGCGGTTGGCCACAAAAAAGTAAAAGTCCCGAAAAAACTGTACTTTCAAGTTTTTCGGGACTCATATGTACTTAAATTATTACTCCCACTCAATCGTTGCGGGCGGTTTGCTCGTGATGTCATAGACGACGCGGTTGACGTGGGCTACTTCGTTCACGATACGGGCGCTGATGGTTTGCAGCACTTCCCACGGGATGCGAGCGAAGTCACTGGTCATGCCGTCGATACTCGTTACGGCACGGATTCCAATCGTGTAGTCATACGTTCTGCCGTCACCCATGACCCCAACACTGCGGATGCCTGGTAAGACAGTGAAGTATTGCCATACGTCGCGTTCAAGGCCGTTTTTAGCGATTTCTTCGCGTAAGATGGCGTCTGATTCGCGGACGATTTCAAGTTTTTCTTCCGTCACTTCCCCAAGCACACGAATTCCAAGTCCTGGTCCTGGGAATGGTTGGCGCCATACGATAGAGTCTGGCATACCAAGCGCTGTTCCAAGTGCGCGCACTTCATCTTTGAAGAGCGTGTTCAAAGGTTCAATCAACTCGAATTGCATATCCTCTGGAAGTCCCCCTACGTTATGGTGAGACTTGATGGTTTGCGCTGTTTTCGTTCCGGATTCGATAATGTCTGTGTAAAGCGTTCCTTGCGCAAGAAAATCCACGTCTGTAAGTTTTGCCGCTTCGTCGTCGAATACGTACACGAACTCATTTCCGATAATTTTTCGTTTTTGTTCAGGGTCGCTTACACCTTTTAGTTTCGATAGGAAACGTTCCTGAGCGTTCACGCGAATAATATTGAGGCCAAATTTACCAGAAAGGCTCTCCATTACTTGGTCGCCTTCCCCTTTACGGAGCAAGCCGTGGTCTACGAAAATACAGATGAGTTGGTCGCCGATTGCTTTTTGCAAGAGAACCCCAACCACACTAGAGTCTACCCCGCCAGATAGTCCAAGTAAGACCTTCTTATGGCCCACTTTTTCACGAATTTTCGCAATTTCCATTTCAATAAAGCTGTCCATCGACCAGTCGCCTGTTGCTCCACAAATATCGAACACGAAGTTACGAAGCATATCGTTCCCGTGAATACTGTGACGCACTTCTGGGTGGAACTGTACGCCGTAAATGCGACGTTCTTGATTTTCAAAAGCCGCAAATGGCGTGTGTGCGTTCGAAGCCGTCACGCTAAACCCTTCCGGAATCGCAGTAATACGGTCGCCGTGGCTCATGAGTACCTCTTCCTCTTCAGCTAACCCTTTGAAAATGCCTGAAGTCGTGTTAAAGACATCGACTTTCGCAGAACCATATTCACGCGTTGTAGACGATTCTACCTTCCCACCGAACAGATGCGTTGTCAGTTGCATCCCGTAGCAAATCCCGAGTACTGGAATTCCCAATTCAAAAATCGCAGGATCTACGGTAAAAGCATCCTCTGCATAAACACTATGTGGTCCCCCTGAGAAAATAATCCCTTTTACGTTGCCATGTGCCTTAATTTCTTCGGCGGTAATATCGTTGTGTAGCAACTCGCTGAACACACCAAATTCACGAATACGGCGCGTAATCAACTGATTGTACTGACTACCGAAGTCGAGCACGATAATCTTTTCTAACGAAGTGGTTTGAGCTGTCATAAGAGGCCTCCTTAGTTTTAGTTCTTTTTCATTGTAACAGAAAAGCACGAAAATTACTTAAAAAAACTGAATTTTTTGTTCGGATTTTTAACCCCCGTTTTTCGCGTCATACCAAGCTTTCATTCGAATATATAAATTAGTATATAGAGTGTACACTCACCTGGTGTACACTCTACAAACATTGTAAAATCAACGTTTTTAGCTGTTGACATCACGCTCAAAAATTGTGTTTTAATTTTTTGAAAAGTAGCATATATGCTACAGTAGCAAATATGCTACTTTTTGCTTTTTTACAAAAAAACTAGCTAATAGACATGCTACTGGCTAGTTTTGGATGATTTCACGTATATGATTGTCATCATTCTGTACTCTTAAATTTAAATTAATTATTTTAATCCTTCCAATAAATAATCAGCAATGATTTTCGTTAAATTAGAAATACCCTCATTTACTTTTTTTCTTTTCTGAAAGTCATCATGCCAGTAGTGAAGCTCCGACAATCCCCCACGTGGAGGAAACAATGATTTATAGATATTCCACTTTTCTCTTACATCTTGTAATTCGTCATTATCCAATCTCTCTCTTAACTGCTTTAAAGTTTCCACCTGAGGCCTAGTATCTTCAATTTGATAGTTGTTAATAATTAGCAATAAATGATCAATTGCATTCTGAACATTTTTCAATACTTTTTTCCTCCTTGGTTTCCGACAAGTTCCTCTTTTCTTCAGCGGAATCCATCGATTCACTCTCGCGCAATAGTCCTTATAGGCTTCTCCGTGCAGTTCGTAGAGCCATTTTTCATCGGTATTACGAATCACGACGGTTATTATTACCCACTGGATCGGAATCAGAAGAAGTAGCCACACATTATGCAGTAATAGGATACTTCCAATTCCGCAAATCCACCACGAAAAGTAAATTGGATTGCGTGTGCGCGCATAAATTCCTGTTGTCTTGAATTCCATAGTTTGGATACTTATGCTAATAAACGACTTCACTCCGCAGAGCCACTGAATTCTCGCTACAATAATCATTAAGAGGAATCCAACTAGATAAAATAAATCTCTGAATCCACCCGTTAACAGTCCACTCTGGAGTACTGACTGACTCAGCAGCAACCCCGTTAAATTCAGCACAAGCATACTTATGTATAGGTAAGGCGCTGCTCCATAAGTTGGTAGTTTTTGATGTTTATCTTGATCACTTTTTAAGTACATGTTCTCACCTCATTGTTAAAGAAACCATACTACAAGCTACAATTTTTCACCTACATTTTACCACTACTATCCCGTGTTTTAAACAGCTTTTTTTATGGATTTTACAAAAAAGAGATTCCCCCACAAATAGGAATCTCTCTTCATTTATTGAGTATTCAGTTATGTCTTTTTAGTCCTCTAACACAAAAATCTCTTCAACATTGAGCTGGAGTAACCTTGCAATCCTCATAGCAAGTTCAAGGGTAGGATTATATTTATCATTCTCAATGGCAATAATGGTCTGTCTGCTTACACCCAACGTTTTTGCCATATCCTCTTGTCGCAATCCTGCTGCTTTTCTTAGCTGTTTAATATTATTTTTCATATGCCATCACGCTTTCTGAAAAAAATAAACACCAACAGCCAATACTACGATAACAGTTACAACTGCTAGAATGACTCCTTGAACAAGTTTATTTGGTTCTTTATACTCTTCATCACCAGCAATCATATTACGTTTCATTGCGGTTTGAGCAAATCCTTGCACACTTACAGATAAGATCAAAATTAAGCAAGGAAGCATTTCAAGTTTGCCACCACCAACAAGTGCTTGATAGATATTAAATCCTGTCCATGCACATAAACCCAAAAGCGCTGTTTTATAGCCCCACTCCTCAGAACGCAACTGAATATCTCTGTCCATTTCATCCATCTTTTTCATGGCTTTGTTCCTCCAAATTTTTGTAATAATGTCAAGAGCTCTTTACATTTCAAATTATACTCTCCTGTCTAAAAATGTCAAGAGTCTTTTACATTTTGTTTTTAATTTTTTGCAATGAACATAGATGTATTCCTTCTTACGGTTCCCCGTACTCTTACCAAGAACCCCGTACCGCTTCACCTACAAAAACAGAGCACACATAGCCTCTTTCAATAAAAGAAAATCGATTACGTAGAATCTGCGGATTTTATAGTAGCGGTAATGGGGGATAGCAACCAATGTGAATTACTGACTCTAGGGCGAAACCCGTAGAGTCAGTTTGAAGCTTGGTAGAGATTGAGACGAAGGCTCAATCCGGTGCCCCATTACAGCGACTATAAACAAATCCGCAAGGATTCGTAGTAATCGATTTAAACATTTTAGTATTTCTTTATCTGAACGTAGTCTATATGATGTCCCACTGTTTTATGTAAGATGAAGTCGGCGCGGGTTTTCGTTGGTAAGATGTATTCTTTAAGGTTCTTCAGGTTAGTCTTCTGCCACACTTCTTTTGCTAGTGCAATCGCGTCCGCACGATTCCCGATTGCATACTGATAATAAAAATTATCCGGCTTCGACTTTGCACGGTCCAGTAATAATTCAAACCGTTCCAAGTACCATTGCTCAATCAGTGTTGCATCGGCATCCACGAAAATCGACCAATCGAAGAAATCACTCACGTAGATTTCTCGATTTGGTGGTAGTTGCAACACATTAATCCCCTCAACAATTAGGATGTCGGGAGACTCAATCGTCTGAACCTTTCCTGGCACAATATCGTAAATCTCATGCGAATACACAGGCGCATCTACGCTTGGATTTCCCGTCTTCACTTCAAGCAAGAAATGAACAAGCGACTCCATATCGTAACTTTCCGGAAATCCCTTTCGATCCAGAATGCCACGATTTATCAACTCTTTTGTTGATAACAGGAAGCCGTCCGTTGTCATCAACTCTACTCGCTTACTTGGATAGCGTTGTTGGAGCATCGTTTGCATCAATCGAGCAGTCGTACTCTTGCCAACCGCCACACTTCCAGAAACACCGATAATAAACGGTACGTTCTTTCTCTTTTGATGTAAAAATTGTTGTTCAGCTAGATGTAGCTCAATATGTTTTTGAAAATAAACATCAAAATAATCAAGCATTGGCACATACACTTCTTGCACGTCTTGCAGGGAAATGCGGTCATTTAAAGACGTTAAGTGTGCAAGCTCCTCGCTCGTCATCGTAAATGGATGTACGCCTTCATATTGGCTCCATTCATTACGGTCGATGCGGTAATACGTCTCGTTTTCTTTCAACGGATTCGTCTCCTTCAGTTACTGGTTTACTATGTTTGAATTGTACCATAAGTAGAACGCGGTTTCTATATTTCGTTATCTTAAGTTTTTCCCATAAAATCGGCGTGTTTGTTTACGTAAGGACGTGGATTTAGTAGAATGAAAGATGAATATGAGGAAAGGATTTGCCGTATGAAACCACAAAAAGGAACTGGACTAGCAAACGGGAAGATTATTCTTGCTGGGGAACATGCCGTTGTCTATCACGAACCTGCGATTGCACTGCCAATTGACGCAGTTTACGTGAAGGCGGATATCGTTTCTGCAAAAGAGGGTCAAATGATTCAATGTGAACTTTATACAGGTGACGTAAACGAGATGCCAACTTCGATGGCAGGGCTACAATTTGCGATTCGCGAAGCGTTCGAACTAGCCTCTGCAAAAGAAGTGACGGATCCTACTTTTACGCTCTCGATTGAGTCAACGATTCCTGCAGAACGTGGAATGGGGTCGAGTGCTGCCGTCAGCGTTGCAGTGGTACGTGCCATTTTCGATTTCTGCGATACGACACTTTCCGAAGAAACCTTATGGGACATCGTTCAAGGCGCAGAAACCATTTCGCATGGAAATCCGAGTGGCGTCGATACGGCGACAACGAGCGGGACGCGTCCTGTATTTTTCCAAAAAGAACAAGAACTACAAATACTCCACCTCGATATGCCAGCGTATCTCGTAATCGCCGATTCGGGTGTTACTGGAAATACAAAGCAAGCGGTACATCATGTAAGTACCTTACAAGAACGCATCATCGACCCTACTACACAGGAAACAGGTGCGGATGCAGTTCAATCGATTGGCGCTATCGTGAATGAAACGAAAGAGGCCATCGAGGCACAAAACCCTCAAAAACTTGGGCAACTGATGAGTGAAAATCATGAGCGCCTCCAACAGCTCGGCGTGTCTCATGACGTCATCGATACACTCGTCGATACGGCCCATCAAAACAACGCGCTTGGGGCAAAAGTCACAGGTGGTGGCCTTGGCGGATGCATGATTGCCCTCGTTGAAACCGAGGAAGACGCTCTTCATTTACAAGAACAATTCATGAAACAAGGAGCGCAGGCGGTCTGGATTCAGTCGCTGGCGAAAAAGGAGAATACCAAATGACATCGAACATTGGAATCACGCGTGCGCATACGAATATCGCACTGATTAAATATTGGGGCAAGGAAAATAAGGAACTCTTTATTCCGATGAATAGTAGCCTTTCTTTGACCCTCGAAGCCTTCTATACAGATACAAAAGTCGAACTCACAGACGCATTAACTGAAGACGAGTTTTATCTGAATGGTGTAAAACAAGACGAAGCGGCAACGGCTAAAATTACGCGCTTCTTAGACTTGTTCCGCGCTGAAACGGGGGATTCTCGTCGTGCTCGTGTGGAGAGCTTAAACTTCGTACCAACAGCTGCAGGACTTGCGAGCTCTGCTTCCGCCTTTGCAGCACTAGCTGGTGCGATGAACGAGGCAACTGGTCTTCGTATGCCTGCCCAACAATTATCGACTTACGCGCGTCGTGGAAGTGGTAGTGCTACTCGTAGTCTCTTTGGCGGATTTGTTGAATGGAATAAGGGTGACTCCAACGAGAACAGTATGGCAATTCCTGTTGACGATGCGAACTTTGACATCGGGATGATTATTATCGTTGTCAGTGCAGCCGAGAAGAAAATTTCGAGCCGTGCCGGCATGGAACTGACCGTTTCTACTTCTCCGTTTTACGAAGGTTGGGTCACTTCAGCGGCGACCGATTTAGCCGACATCAAACAGGCCATCAAGGACCGCGACATCCATCGTATCGGCTCTATTGCGGAATTTAACGGCATGAAAATGCACGCTACAATGCTGGCAAGTAATCCTCCATTCTGTTATTTCGAACCGGAGAGTATTATCGCCCAACAAACGATTCGCACAATTCGAGAAGAACGAGGTATTCCAGCCTACTTCACGATGGATGCTGGACCAAACGTCAAAGTCATCTGCAAGGCGAGTGATATTCCAGCGATTATGGAAGAGCTTGGCAAAGTATTCCCGAGTGAAAAACTTATCCCTACACTTCCAGGAGAAGGCATTCGTACATTGACAGAAGACGAATGGAACGCTTCTCGTGCGGCTTTTGAAGGGAAGTGAGCGCGTGACGATTACTTCAAAAGCTCCTGGTAAACTCTTTATCGCCGGAGAATATGCGGTTGTCGAACCCGGACATGGTGCCATTGTTGCAGCTGTGTCGCGCTACTTAACCGTCACAATCGACGAAACTACTAGTGTAGGAACCTTAACCTCTACGCAAAATCCAGATGTCGTTGTGGAATGGACTCGTAAAGGTGAACTGTTCCGTGCAAAGGCAGACCATCCCTACAAATTAGTCGAAGAAGCGATTCTGGTCGCGGAACAGTATGTTCGTGAATGCGGAACACCAACGAACGCCCTCTACTTGCTTTCGATTACAAGTGAACTCGATGACGCTAAGCGTGGTATTAAATACGGACTTGGTTCCAGTGGTGCCGTTGTAGTCGCAACGATTCAATCGATTCTTGATTTTTACAAAATTCCGCGCACACCTCTACTCGTCTATAAGTTGAGTGTATTAACGAATCTCCGTTTATCCCAACGTGGATCCTTTGGAGATATCGCCGCCTCTTCTTTTGGAGGAATAGTCTATTACACAAGTCCAGACCGAAGCAGTTTACTCGAACAAATACAAAGCCAATCGATTAAAGCCATTTGTGATACCGACTGGAAAGACCTCTTGATTGAACGTCTTCCAGAAATCCCAAACTTCAGCTTCTTAGTAGGATGGACAGGACAAGTCGCTATCACCGATTCGCTCATTCAAGCCACTGAGAAGAAACGAAAAGTCGAAACCGATAGCGCCTTTTACAAGGAATTTCTCGCAAAGAGTCACGCCATCGTCCAAGGCCTACAAAGTGCTTGGAACAAACAAGACATCCCGGCCTTACAAGAAGGTATCCGTGCTAACCGTGCACTCTTAAATGAATTTGCAAAAGAGATACAGCTGGAAATTGAAACCCCTGCACTCCAAACACTCTGCAACCTCGCAGAACAAAATGGTGCCTGTGCAAAAACATCCGGTGCTGGTGGTGGCGACTGTGGTATTTGCTTTACACAAAACGAAACTCAAAGACAACAAATTGAAACTCAATGGGCCAAGGCTCAAATTCAAGTGCTTCCGCTTTCTATCGCAGAAGCCTGGTAAAGGAGATTAATGATGGATTTATTTCAACAACAAATGAATCGAAAGGACGAGCATGTCGGTCTCGCCAACCAGCAATACCGTGCAACGAGCGCTCCCGAATTCGTGGAAACGCGCTTCGTGCATCATCCCTTCACGACTGTTGATGTGGCTGATGTAACATTACAAACGAAACTTGCTGGACTCACCTTCGATGTTCCCTTTTTCATCAACGCTATCACGGGTGGAACCCCCCTCACGACTGCGTTAAACCAGCGCTTAGCCATCCTGGCTCGTGAAACAGGCATGGCAATGGCGACAGGTTCGATGAGTATCGCGATGAAATTTCCTGAAAGTGCACAAAGCTTCAAGGTCATTCGCCAGGAAAATCCAAATGGAATCCTCTTCGCGAACCTTGGGGCACATTACGATGCTGAGGCTGCTAAACGCGCTGTCGAACTCATCGAAGCAAACGCGATTCAAATTCACGTCAACCGTGCACAAGAACTCGTGATGCCAGAAGGTGACCGCGTCTTTAGCAACTGGCTTAAAAACATCGAAGAAATCGTCAAAGCGAGTGCCGTTCCCGTTATCGTAAAAGAAGTCGGATTCGGGTTTAGCCGCGAAGCCATCGCGCAACTAGAGAGTATCGGAGTTGCTGCCATCGACATTAGCGGTACTGGCGGTACGAATTTCGCCAAAATCGAAAACGGCCGTCGTAAGGAAGATAAACTCAATTTCCTAGAAGACTGGGGGCAAACGACCTTGACGTCTCTTATGGAAGCCCAAGGAAGCCGCACCCCACTCATCGCATCTGGCGGTGTGAAGACGCCACTCGACATGGCCAAATGCTTCGCGCTTGGAGCTAGCCTTGTCGGATTGTCTGGTGAAATGTTGCATCTCGTACGTAAAGACGACACCCTTCCAGACGCCATCCATACGGTTCAAACATGGAAAGAGCAACTGACAACGATTTTAACGCTTGTCGGTGCTGATAGTATTTCTAGTCTCCAACAAGCTCCTATCGTGGTCGCACCAAGCCTCCAAAACTGGTGTGATGCCCGCGGAATTGATTGGAAACATCTTGCACAACGTTAAAAGCAAAAAGAGCTTAGGCAATGCCTAAGCTCTTTTTCGTTTATCCTTTTATAAAATAAAGTACTGCATGATTAAGCTAGAAACGGCCACCATAAACCATGTTGCTAAACCAGTTAAGATTGGTTTTGCCCCTGCTTCTTTAAACTGTTTGAAAGATACTTGCATTCCGATACCTGCTAACGCCATCGCCATCAACCATTTAGACACTAATCTTGCATACGGTACAAGGAAGCTTGGGAATAATCCGAAGCTTGTAATGATGGAAGCGACCATAAACCAGATGATAAACATCGGTACGATTTTCTTCCATTGAACGCTTTGCCCTTCTTGTTTCATACGATTTGCTTCTACTAAAGAGAGAATAATACAGGCTGGAATAATCATCAACGCACGAGTAAGTTTCACGATTGTTGCGATTTCTAATGCTTCTGGACTATAACTTGCGCCAGCTGCGACTACGCTTGATGTATCATTAATCGCTGTTCCTGCCCAGAGTCCAAATTGCGACGCATCCATCCCCATCATATGTCCTAAGAATGGGAAAAGGAATACCGCAATCACGTTGAATAAGAAAATGGTTGAAATTGATAAAGCGACTTCATCATCTTCTGCTTTAATAATTGGTGAAGCTGCCGCAATCGCAGAGCCTCCGCAGATAGCCGTTCCAAAGCCTACTAAAATCTTTAATGGACGCGAAAGGTTGAAAAGCTTTCCTACGAGTAAAGCTGTTAAAAACGCAACCGAAATAGTCACAATCGTCACTGGGAACGATGACGCTCCTGTTTGGCTCACTTGCGCAAACGACATTGTAAATCCTAGTGCGATAATGGAGTAATGTAATAATTTTTTCGCTGAATAATTGATACCCGGTCTAAAATCACTTGGAATTTTCCAAAATTGGTTTAAGGCCATCCCTAAAATAATGGCAAATACCGCACTCCCAATGACTGGGAATAGCCTATCGAGCATCACTGAGACAACTGCTATAGCAAATGTACACAGCAATCCTTTTCTTTTTTCCATGAATGATGACATTTCATCAGATCCTTTCAATACTAAATCTTTACTAGTATAGCACACTTCGCCTTGATTTTCGTACACAAATTGAAATGCTCTCCCTCTTTTTTTCGTATCTCAGAATAGGAGGGATGAAAAATGAGAAAGATTTTACCAACAAATGATTTAATGTTTAAAAAAATGATGACAAGTGAAGGCAAAGAATATATCTTACAAAATTTTATTCAAGTTGTGACTGGGATGAAATTATCTAACGTAAAACCCACTAATCCATATCAAATTCAAAAATATCGTGAGAATCTCGCTGGAGTAAATTTAGAAATGTACCAAACCATCGTGGATATTGCCGCAACAACAGAAGAAGGGATTGATATTATCATTGAAATGCAACTATACAAGCATCGAGGCTTCTTTGAACGCATTCGCTATTATATGGCATCAACTTATATGGAGAGTTATTCTGCAGGCCATCAAACCTATAAACCTGTTGTTTCGATTGTCGTAACCGATTTTTCTGTTTTTAAAGAAGATCCTGAACCAAGAGTAGAAATCGGTCTTGTAAATTTAGAGAAAAATCGAGAAGTTTTAAATGAAAAAGGTCAACCTTTCGAGCGTGTTTATCTCGTCAATTTAGCAACCACATTATCCAACCAGGACGAAGCCTTCAATGAGTGGAGAAATTTCCTTAAAAATGGTACAATCACGGCAAAAGCATCCAAAGAAATTCAAGACGCTTATGCTGTTGTTGATTTCTATAATTTAGATTCGGAGGAAATGAAGATGGCGGAACAAATGGAAAAATACGAAGAAGTCTATTGGAAAACAATCGAATATGCCAAAGAGACCGCTAGAGAAGCTGGACTTAAAGAAGGTCAAGTTTTGGCATTTCTTAAAATGAATCTTCCTATCACAGAAATCATGAAACACACTGGATTATCTGAAGAAGAGATTCAAAAAATTAAAAATACACTATAACAAAAACCGCTTAGATTCACGCATCCATGCTGACTCTAAGCGGTATTTTTTAGAATTGTTTTACGACAACCCCATCAGGAGTTCCTACAAGCACGATATCCGTCATGTTTGTGAAGAGACCTTGCTCTACCACACCTGTCATACCTTTGATTTTTTCTCCAAATGCGATTGGGTCTTTAATTGGATAGACATCCAAGTCGATAATGTAGTTTTTACTATCGGTTAAGTAACGTTCTCCGTCACGTTCGCGGAATGTTGGTTTGTATCCTAGGGCTTCAAAACGTTTGAATAATTGTTCTGACCCATAAGGCACCACTTCCACTGGTAATGGGAAACGACCTAAGTAGTCGACCATTTTTGATTCGTCTACAATCCAGATAACACTTTTTGATTGTTCGGCAACGATTTTTTCGAATAATAACGCACCGCCGCCCCCTTTGATTCCTGAAAAATCTGGAGCAATTTCGTCTGCGCCGTCAATCGTTACGTCGATATAATCCACTTCATCCACGCTCTTCAACGGAATCCCAAGCGCTTCTGCTTGTTTCTTCGTTGCTAAAGAAGTCGTTACTCCCACGATTTCGAGTCCTTCTTCTTTCACGCGACGACCGATTTCTTCTACAAAATAGTAGGCTGTCGAACCCGTTCCTAGACCAACCGTCATGCCACTTTCTACATATTCTGCGGCTTTCTTTCCGACTAATTCTTTCATGTTCATTCAAGTTTCCCCCTGAGAAATGATCTATGTTGAGTATAGCATAACTAACTTCTTCAAACTATCTCTTCTGGTAAATTTCTACTTCTTTTTATGCGATGCGGCTGCTTCTAAGGCACGTTTTAAATAACGACCTGTGTGGCTATTTTTATCCTTCGCCACTTCTTCAGGAGTCCCTGTCGCAATCACAAGTCCACCACCGCTACCGCCTTCTGGACCCATATCAATGATATAGTCAGCGGTCTTAATCACATCTAAGTTATGTTCGATGACAAGCACGGTATTCCCCGCTTCAACTAAACGATTCAACACTTCAAGTAGGCGTGCAATATCGTCTGTATGCAAGCCAGTTGTTGGTTCATCGAGCACATAGAAGGTATTGCCGGTTGAGACACGTTGGAGTTCACTGGCTAACTTCATCCGTTGCGCTTCTCCTCCAGAGAGCGTTGTGGCAGATTGCCCAAGGGTTACGTAGCCGAGTCCAACATCCTTAATCGTTTGTAATTTACGTTTGATTTTTGGTACGGCTTGGAAAAATTCTACGGCTTCATCCACGGTTAATTGTAAGACGTCCGCGATACTCTTTCCTTTGTATTTCACTTCGAGCGTTTCAGAGTTATAACGCGTTCCGTGGCAGACTTCACACGGCACATACACATCTGGCAGGAAGTGCATCTCGATTTTCAGAATACCGTCCCCTTTACAAGACTCGCATCGTCCACCCTTCACGTTGAAACTGAAGCGACCTTTCTTGTATCCACGGATTTTTGCTTCGTTTGTGGTCGCAAATAAATCACGAATATCGTCAAATACACCCGTATACGTCGCTGGATTGCTTCGTGGGGTTCTTCCGATAGGGCTTTGGTCGATATCAATAATCTTATCGAGACTCTCAAATCCAGAAATGCTCTTGAACTTCCCTGGTTTCTCCTTCGTACGTGTAATCTCACGCGCTAAAGCTTTCTTCAATACGCTGTTGACCATCGAGCTCTTTCCAGAACCGGATACCCCCGTTACGACAACAAAGCGTCCAAGAGGCACATCCACATCGATGTCACGTAAGTTGTTTTCCGCAGCGCCTTTCAAGTGAATCCAGCCCTTATCTTCCCTGCGACGTTCGCTTGGTACTGGAATGTATTTTTTCCCAGCTAAATATTGTCCTGTCAGCGATTTCGCATTCTTCTCCACTTCTTTTGGAGTACCTGCAGCGATAATCTCACCACCGAATTCACCCGCACCTGGACCGATATCAATCAAGTAGTCTGCAGCACGCATCGTGTCTTCATCATGCTCTACGACAATCAAGGTGTTTCCAAGGTCCCTCATACTCTTCAATGACTCGATTAAGCGGTCATTATCGCGTTGGTGAAGTCCAATCGATGGCTCATCTAGAATATAGAGAACGCCAGAAAGGTTTGAACCGATTTGCGTTGCTAAACGAATTCGTTGCGCTTCTCCCCCTGATAACGTTCCAGCAGCACGGCTCAATGTTAAATATTGCAAGCCAACATTACGTAAGAATTTCAAACGAGAACTTACTTCTTTTAATATTGGAGCTGCGATTTGCTCGTCCGTTTCAGATAAGTTTAAATCATTAAAGAAATCAATCTCATCATCTACAGAGAGTGTCAACACTTCACTGATGTGTTTGCCTCCGACTTTGACAGACAATGCCTGTTCGTTTAAACGGAAGCCATGGCATCTCTTACATTCGGATTCGGTCATATATTGGCGCATTTGTTCACGCGTAAAGTCGCTATTGGTTTCACGGTAACGGCGCTCTACGTTCACGGCAACCCCTTCAAAAGGAATGTCCACGTCACGCACGCCACCAAATTCATTTTCATAATGGAACTTGAAGGTCGCATCTCCTGAACCGTACAACACCATATTCTTTTGTGACTGCGTCAATTTCTCAAATGGAATATTCATCGGAATCTTGAACTGTTTACAAAATTGTTCCAGCATTGTTGGATAATAGTTCGAACTAATTGGGTTCCAAGGAACAAGCGCTCCTTCTTCCAATGTTAAGTTCTTATCCGGAACGATTAAATCTATGTCGACTTCTAATTTTGACCCTAAACCGTCACACTCTGGGCACGCTCCAAACGGCGCATTAAACGAGAAGAGACGTGGCTCTAATTCACCCACCGTGAATCCACAAACGGGACATGAATGGTGTTCGCTGAAGAGATGTTCTTCCCCACCAATCACATCGACAATCGCATATCCTTCCGCTAAACGAAGGGCTGCTTCAATCGAATCGAATAGACGTGAACGACTCTTATCGCTCACTACGATACGGTCTACGACGATTTCAATATTATGTTTCTTGTTCTTTTCGAGATTGAATTCTTCAGTAGCCTCATGCATCTCTCCATCGATACGCACACGCACATAGCCGTCTTTTTGAATTTTTTCAAGGGTCTTTTTATGTTCCCCCTTCTTTTGAACTACAATTGGAGCCAACACTTGAATCTTTGTTTTCTCTGGCATCGCCATGACGCGGTTCACCATTTGTTCCAAGGATTGACTTTCAATCGGCGTTCCATCATTTGGGCAGATTGGTTTTCCCACACGTGCATATAATAAACGTAAATAGTCATTAATCTCCGTCACCGTTCCAACCGTTGAACGCGGATTACGAGACGTTGTTTTTTGGTCAATGGCAATCGCTGGGCTCAACCCGTCGATACTATCCACGTCTGGTTTGTCCATTTGCCCTAAAAATTGACGTGCATATGCAGATAGGCTCTCTACATAACGACGTTGCCCCTCTGCGTATAATGTATCAAACGCCAGCGAGCTCTTCCCTGACCCTGATAGTCCTGTAATCACGACAAACTGGTCCCGAGGGATGCTCACATCAATATTTTTCAAATTATGAGATCGTGCCCCATGCACGACAATATGGTCTTTTGCCATTTCTATACCTCTTTTTTAATCGATATCTCTATTGTATCAAACTTTCTACGTGCGAACAAACGTTCTTATAGCTTCACTTCGATTTCTACCGGACAGTGATCGCTACCTGTGACATCGCTACGAATATCGACTTCTTTGAGCAACGGCGCGAGAACTTCGGATACGACAAAATAGTCAATTCTCCATCCGATATTTCGTGCACGAGCACCACCCATGTAGCTCCACCAGCTATACGCCCCAACTGTGTCAGGATGTAAGTAGCGGAACGCATCCACTAAGTCACTTGCAACAACTTGGTCGAATTTAGCACGTTCTTCTTTGGTGAATCCAGCATTATTGACATTCGTTTTTGGATTGGCCAAATCAATCTCCTTATGGGCTACGTTCAAGTCGCCGCAGAAAATGACTGGTTTTGTTTCCTCTAACTTCTTGATGTACGCAAGGAAATCATCTTCCCAACCTTGGCGGTAGGCTAGACGGGATAAGTCGCGTTTGGCATTTGGTGTATAGACGGTTACTAAGTAGAATTTCTCGAATTCGGCTGTAATCACACGTCCCTCTTGGTCATGTTCTTCAATGCCGATGCCATAGGTTACCGATAATGGTTTTACTTTGGTGAAGATGGCTGTGCCAGAATATCCTTTTTTCACAGCCGAGTTGAAATACACATCATACTCACTAAACTCCATTCCGAGTTCCACTTGTTCTTGTTGCGCCTTTGTTTCTTGTAGGCATAAAATATCTGGATTACTTTCTAATACATACTCTTGTAGAGCACCTTTATTTAATACAGAACGAATTCCGTTCACATTCCATGTTGCTAATTTCATATTTTTCCCTCCATTACGTCTCTTTCATAGTATCAACTCTAGGGCCTTTTTGCGAATAAAAATAACCAGAGGAAAGCATTTCAGCCTTCCTTCTGGTTATTTAAGTTTATCTTTTAATTGTTTGAGCGAACCTTGATTTTCTTCTGGCAAGCATACATAGAAACTTGTTTGTCCATTCTCAGATTCGGCATACATCATCCCACCATGCGACTGTACAATGTTTTCGGCAATCGCAAGTCCAAGCCCTGTTCCACCTGTTTCTTTGGAACGCGATCCTTCTGCGCGATAGAAACGAGTAAAGAGATGTTCCAACACTTCTTTAGAGATAGGGTCTCCAGCATTTCGAACAGCAATCGTGATGACGCCTTCTTTTTTTAGAACCTCCATTGTAATCACAGAATCCGCATGTCCATATTTAATGGCATTCGATAAGAGATTATTAATGACACGCACCATCTTCTCGGCATCAAGTTCTAGCACCACATCACGATTGTTTGGTAATACTTCAATCGCCATCTTACGTTTTTGTGCTTCAAGTTCAAAGTCCGCTGCTACTTGCTCTAAGAAATTCACGATTGGAATATCATTGAGTCGAAGTGGTGCTCCGTTTGGACGCGTTGTCGTATATTCGAATAAGTCGTCCACGAGTAATTTCATTTGTTCCGCCTTCGAATACGCAATTTCTGCATAGTGCTTTGCGTCAGCTGCTTCAACATTTTGCTGATTTACTATTAGTCCAAGATAACCAATAATCGATGTCAATGGTGTCCGTATATCATGCGATACATTTGTAATCAGTTCGTCCTTCGACTTCTCAATCGCACGTTCATCCTCCAGTGCGTTTACTGTCGAGTCTACTAAGCGGTTAATCGAGTTTACCACTTGACCCATATCTCCAGTTAACCGGAATGGAATTCTTCGGTCATATTGCCCTTCCGCAATTAAGTGCAACTCATCTAAAATATGATTCAATTGCATTTGCTGATATCTTCTCATCAATCTCCAGTAAGTGAATGCTACAGCAAAAAGTACTGAGGTGATGGTAAAGATATTCTTATAGAAGAGTACTTGTTCACGCTCAATATGCCAGACTTCACGTGCCGAGAATTCAATCGAAATAAAACCAGGCTCGTTTACCAGTTGACTAAGCATCACTAGAATTCCTAGATAGAGAAGAAATACGATACAGAGCGTCACGATTCCTTCTAACACTAGCTCACTTACTTCTTTTCGAGTCAGTGTTAAAAGTGTTTGTTCTGGTCTATTCTTTCGAATTTGAAGAATCTTTCCGTTATCTGTCTTCAATCTTGTATCCTACTCCCCATACTGTTTCAATGACCTTTTCTCCGCCAGTCGCTTCAGCAATTTTATCGCGAAGGTGACTCACATGAACCATTACTGTTTTTGTAGATACAATACTTTCTTGTTGCCAAACTGTTTCAAAAATTTCATCTGCACTAAACACACGATTTGGATGACTCGCTAATAAATAAAGAATTCCAAATTCCAATACGGTTAATTGAATTTCTTTACCGTAAGAAGTCGTCACTTGATGGGATTCTTTCTTAATGGTTAGCGGCCCAATCGTAATCTCTTCATTGGCAGGTCCTTCTTGTGTAATGGTAGAACGACGTAACAATGATTTAACACGTGCGATGACTTCCAGTGGGTTAAACGGTTTTGTCACATAATCATCCGCACCATTGGTCAACCCTTGAATTTTATCGATATCTGTTGATTTCGCACTTAGAAGTAAAATTGGTAGTTGTGCATTATCTTTCCGCACTTCATGCACCACTGAGATTCCGTCTAAGCGAGGCATCATAATATCCAAAATAATCATATCAATATCTGGATACATTTTTAATTTTTCAAGAGCTTGTTTCCCATCATAGGCTTTTACAATTTCATAATTTTCATTTTTTAAATAAATCGTCAACAACTCAACGATTTCGCGATCATCATCTACAACTAAAATTTTCATAAGTATTCCCCTTTTCATTCTTTTTCTACCTTATCGTATTAAAAATATAACTTTTTTGCTAGTAATTTTTACGATTCTTGATGTTTACTTAATAAATTCCTAAGAAATAGCTTTAAAACAACCTTTAACACGACCATTACGCGAACTTTTGTTATAATAAAATACGAAGAACTCTAAAGGAGAATCGTATGACTCAATCACCTATCGAGCAGCAAACCATTCAACTGGTTGCGACACAAATTGATAAAACAGACCAAATGGAACAGCTTTTAACCCCCTTTGCGTTAGATGAAACCATCATTCGTCACTTGACTACCGTTGACGATAGCCCATTTTTACACTTTTGGACTCTGGAAGATATTCTCATTCTTGGAATGACGGATACCAAAGTTCCTTATTTTAACAAAGGATTAGAAAGTCTCTCTAGACATGGATTTACTCCTGTTGTGCGTCAAGCAGGCGGACTAGCAGTAGTTAGTAATGAAGGGATTTTGAACATCAGTCTTCTCTTCAAAAATACACAAATGCCTACCATTAACGAAGCTTACGAATGGATGCAACAACTCATTCAAGAAGCCTTCCCCGAAGCAGAAGCCTTTGGAGGAATTCAAGCCTTTGAAGTAGCAGATTCGTATTGCCCTGGTGAATATGATCTCAGTATTAAAGGGAGAAAAATTGCTGGGATTGCTCAACGTCGCCTAAAGGATGTTGCCTGCGTTTCAATCTATCTAAGCATCTATGGTGACCAAAATGAACGTGGCCAAGTCGTTCGTGATTTCTACGACAACGCCATTCAAGGAGAAGAAACCAAGTGGCATTACCCTGTTGTTAATCCTAATAGCATGTGGAATATCAGCGATGCGCTTTCGATTTCTCTGACGATTGAAGATGTTCAAGTTCGTGTTTTACAGGCTTTAACGAAATTACAATGTACGTTGGAAGAAAATACGATTGATTTTAAACATACACCAGCATATGAAAAAGCCCTTGACCGATTTTTAAAAAGGCAATAACCCATTAAAAAGCCCGTTATTATGGGTTTTTAACAAGAAATTTTCTTGCATTCCACCTAAAAATAGCATACACTGAAAGTGCATTCTATTCAGTTTTTAGCAACGTTAAGAAAGAAGGAGACCCTCGAATGACAGAAGCATTCAAAAGAGAAAAAGTATTTCGTGACCCTGTGCATGATTATATTCACGTACAACATCCAATCATTCTTGAATTAATTAATAGTCGTGAAATGCAACGACTCCGCAGAATTAAACAAACAGGAGCTTCTATGTATACATTTCATACTGCCGAACATTCTCGTTTTTCTCACTCTTTAGGAGTCTATGAGATTGCCCGCCGTATTTGCGATAATTTTGCCCGTAATTACGCCACAGAAGTTGAAGGTGATGGGTTATGGGATGATAATAATCGTCTTGTTGTTTTATGTGCGGCCTTACTCCATGATATTGGTCATGGACCGTATTCACATACTTTTGAAAAGATTTTTGACACCAACCACGAGCAAATCACAATCGATATTATTTTGTCTGAAGAAACTGAAGTGAACCAAATTTTACGAAAAGTCTCTTCAACCTTCCCACAAGAAGTGGCCAGTGTTATCCAAAAGAAACATCCAAATCCTCAAGTCGTTCAATTGATTTCTAGCCAAATTGATGCAGACCGTATGGATTACTTACTCCGCGACGCTTATTTCACAGGAGTGAATTATGGAACATTCGACTTAACACGTATTCTTCGTGTCATTCGTCCATATGAAGGTGGTATTGCTTTTACCTATTCTGGAATGCACGCAGTCGAAGATTATATCGTGAGTCGTTACCAAATGTACATGCAAGTGTACTTCCACCCTGTTTCACGCGGAATGGAAGTAGTGTTAAATCATTTATTAAAACGAGCAGCTGCTTGCTACAACTCCGAATCGAATCCATTGAAACATTCTGCAACGTTCTTGAAACCATTCTTTGAAGGAACATGGACTCTTAAAGACTACTTACGTTTAGATGACGGCGTACTAAATACCTACTTTTCTCACTGGTTATTAGAAGAAGATGCCATCTTAAGTGACTTATCGGACCGCTTTATTAATCGTCGTCCATTTAAATCCGTTCCTTTCAACCGAACAAACGATGGTAAAAAAGTCGAACGCATGAGAGAAATCGTGGAAGCTGTTGGTTTTGATCCAGAATACTATACAGCCATTAACAATAGTTTTGACCTCCCATATGACTTCTATCGTCCAGACTCCATTAAACCAAGAACGCAAATTGAATTGGTTGAACGCAATGGAAACATGGTTGAACTATCCCAAGTAAGTTCGATTGTAGAAGCTATTTCTGGAAAAGTACGTGGAGACGAACGCCTCTACTTCCCTCGTGAAATGGTTACACGCGAAATGCAAAACGAACTCTTCATGGACGACTATGCAGAATTCCAAAACATCGCTGCACAACTCGATGTCTTTTCTAATCAAATGAAATAACAGGATACAAGGGCTCGCAGAATGCGAACCATCCTTTTAAATAATCACTGAGCAGAAATATGATGTTTCCTACACTATCCATTACTTCAATCCTTTCGGATTCCTATAGAATCCGAAAGTTTTCCGTAATGAATTTATGTATAAGCATTGTATTTTTGCTCAGATTCTTATTTTAAAGACGTCCAATTAACCAGATTAAAATCACTACTTAACGCTATTCAACAATTTTCAAGGAGGAAGTATGGCTATCAAATTAATCGCCATCGATATCGACGGCACCCTCATCAATTCAAAAAAAGAACTCACTCCTCGTGTGAAAGCAACGCTAAATGCAGCTAGCCAACAAGGCGTCTATGTCGTTATTTGCACAGGTCGCCCCTACCCTGGAGTAGAGCCTCTTCTTAAGGAACTCAATTTAATCAATGACCGCGATTACGTAGTCACATATAACGGCACGCTCGTACAGCAAACAGGAACTAAAAAAGCATTAGTTCGATTTGCCATGACACATGAAGATCTAGAACGGGTGAACACCAATGCTACAACCTACAATGTTCATTATCATGCAACGGATGAAGAAGCCATCTACGTTCCCACACCAACCATAGGAAAATATTCCATCCATGAAAGTGAACTCGTTGGAATGCCAATTGTCCATCAATTATATAAAGATATTCCATCAGATAAAGAATTTATCAAAATGATGTATGTCGATGAACCCGATATTCTTACATCGCTGATAGACAATCTCTCCGAAACTTTTAAGAGCCAATACCAACTCTTTAGAAGTGCTCCGTATTATCTAGAAGTCATTCACCCAAAAGCAGGAAAAGGAAATGCTGTAAAACTGCTGGCACAAGAACTCCAATTATCCTCTGATGAAGTAATGTGTATCGGTGACCAGGAAAACGACCGCGATATGATTGAATACGCTGGTCTTGGAGTTGCAATGGGCAACGCTGTAGAAGAAGTTAAATCCATTGCTGATTTTATTACAACTACGAATGACGAAGATGGCGTTGCTGTTTCCGTTGAAAAATTCGTTTTAAACAAGGAGAACTAGTCATGCGTCATGAGATGACTCTTTTCCCAAAACCGTATGCTTCCATCGCCTCCGGTCAAAAAACGATTGAACTTCGTCTCTATGATGAAAAGCGTCAATCGATTCAAATTGGTGATTACATTCGATTTACCAATACCGAGGATGCTTCGCAAACAACACTCTGTGAAGTCGTTCAGTTGCATGTTTTTAAAAACTTTGCAGAACTGTACGAGAACCTACCGCTATTAAAATGCGGCTATACTCCAGAAGACGTGGTCAATGCACATCCCGATGATATGCTAACTTACTATTCCAAAGAAAAACAAGCTCAATATGGCGTTATTGGCATCGAACTCAAACTTATTTAACAAAACGAGTCTAATTAGGCTCGTTTTTCTTTATTATTTTCAGGAATAGTAACGTAGATTTCATGAAAGAAGACTAATTTTTAGCTTTTCCAAATGAATTCAGGAACGTTCGTTTGATTATCAAAACTATTACTCCTCTGTTCCCGAATGTTACGGTATTTTTAAATTGTAATTTTCGTCAATTTATGTATAATATATAGGTAACTCGCAAAAAAGGAGGACGAATACGATGAAATTAAAAAGAAGTGAACGTCTTATTGATATGACTCAACGTTTATTGGACAACCCACATACGTTAATTTCCTTAACGACATTTACAACGTTGTATCAGTCCGCAAAATCTTCTATAAGTGAGGATATTGCTATTATCAAGAAGACTTTTGAAAAGCAAGGTGTAGGGATTATTCGCACAGTGCCGGGTGCTGCTGGAGGCGTAATTTTTGTTCCAAAAATCAAACGCGAACAAGCATTAGCTGCTGCAGAAAAACTAAAAGAACAAATGAACGATGCTAGTCGTTTATTACCAGGGGGATATATTTACCTTTCAGACTTGCTTGCAAAACCAGATGTATTACATGATTTAGGGAAAATGATTGCATCTGCTTACGAAGATAAGAAAATCGATGCCGTTATGACAGTCGCAACAAAAGGGGTGCCAATTGCACAAACGGTTGCAAACTACTTAAACGTGCCATTTGTCATCGTACGCCGTGATTCAAAAATTACAGAAGGTTCTACTGTAAGTATTAACTACGTTTCAGGTTCTTCTTCTCGCGTTGAGAAAATGGAATTATCAAAACGTACATTAGCAAGTGGATCAAATGTGTTAATTGTCGACGATTTCTTGAAAGCAGGCGGTACTATCAACGGTATGCGTAGCCTTATCCAAGAATTTGATTCAACAACAGTTGGTGCAGTTGTATTCTGTGAATCAGGAGTTTCAAACCACAACGTGACAGACTACTCTTCAATTATTAAAATCACAGAGATTGATACCGAAGCACAAACTATCAAAGCAGAATTAGGAAACTTTTTTGATACACACGAATTTTTATAAGATAAAATGAAATAAAGCGAAGAGCCGCTATAGGTTCTTCGCTTTTTTGTGTACTTTAAAATTACCATATATGGTAATTTCACTAAATGAAAAATAAGAATAAGGACCATAATGGCAATACAGCTAAATAAGCAACGGTCGTTATGGTCACCACATTCGTCGCAAAATCGACATCCCCTTTAGCTTCCGCTGCTAAAATTGGCATAATGACGAGCGTTGGAATGGTCGATTGAATAATAAAGGTTTCTTTTAATAAGGTATTATCCGTTCCTCCAACAAGTAACACAACTACCATTAACATTGGGAAAATAATAAAGCGACCTGCTAAAGCAAGTACCGTGTCTCGGTCGATGCGCAATGTTCCGAGACCACTTTGCTGGAGGTTGATTCCGATATACATGAGAGACAATGGCGTTACTAAACTGCCCACGATACTAATGGAATTTTGTGCAAACGTTGGAATTGGAATGCCAAGTGCCACAACTGCTAAAGCCACTAGAAACGCAATGAGCGGCGGTGAACAGAGGCTCTTCCACTCGATTCCTTTATTTTTATTTCCATCAGGGCGGTCAATCGCTACGACATAAGTTCCCACGGTAAAAATCGACAATGTATTAATCACGTAGTAAACCAAAAAGTACGGCATCGCTTCTTCCCCAAAAAGAGAGAGGTTGAGCGGTAATCCCATAAAGACGGTGTTCGCATTCACGAATGTATTGAGCATCACCCCGCGTTTTCCAACTGGAACTTTGAACAAAACTACAGCGCCCCATGCCACGATGTATCCAATAATTACAGTAATCAATGGATAAAGACTCGCTCCAAAGAAACCAATAAGTTGTTCTCTTGTTATAAATCTTAATACCGAAACAAAGATGGACGCTGGCAAAGCAATCTTCAAAATCAAATCCGCAATGCTCTTACTGAATCCTTCCTGAAACCATCCCTTGGCCTGCAAGAGATAGCCGAGCGTGATGACCGCGAGAATCGTCACCAGACTCGATAACGCCTGTATAATCACATGCTTGTCCTCCAAATAATCTTATGAAAGTTACTATACGCCTTCTCGTCCTTTTCGTCAAACCGGTTCCACAAAAAAGCCTACCAAATCAATGGTAAGCTTAGTGATTATGCTTTTTTACGGAAGGCACTCACGATAAATGAGAGGAATAAAATGACAAGGAACACACATGTAATCGCGGCTCCCGGTGGTGCTTCGTAAATATAAGATGCTGAAAGTCCTGCAAAGAATCCAATCAGACTGATGATAATGCCGCCGATAATAACGCCATTAAACTTACTGCTTACTCGAAGCGCTATTGACGCTGGCAGTACAATGACAGCGGACACTAAAAGTGACCCTGCGATTGGCATCATCACTGCAATCACAACTCCTGTAATAATCGTAAAGAGGTTCGTCATCAAGCGGACGGGTAATCCTGCTGTCATCGCTGTATCTTCATCAAACGATAATACATATAGTGGTTTACGGAAAATCACGTATAGCCCCACTACGACAACTGCTAGTAGAATCATAATCCACATTTGTTCATTTGTAATCGTCACGATTGAACCGAATAAAAACTGGTCCACACTGAGTGTCGAGCGACCTTTTTGCATGTTCATCAGGATAAGGGCAATCGCCATTCCTCCCGACATTAGTATGGCAACGGTAATTTCAGAATATCCTCTAAAGTATTTTCCAATCGCTTCAATAAAAATCGCTGCGATAATCACCACAATCAGCGTTGTGAGAGTTGGATTCATCCCCAAAAGAAATCCTAGCGCTACTCCAACAAGGGACACGTGCGACAAGGTGTCGGCCATCAGCGACTGTCTTCTAAGAATTAAGAACAATCCAAGAATTGGCGTGATAAAAGCCATCGCTATTCCTGAGATGAATGCTCTTTGCATGAAACCATAGAAAAACATCTCCATGGAGAATCCTCCTTTCGTTGCAGATGGATATGTTTATCCACGTATTGTTCAAGCGCTTCTTCCTCATGAGTGACCATTAAAATGGCTTTCCCGTGATGAGCGCAAGCATGGTGTAATAAATGATAGAATCGTTCTCTAGAAGCCTTATCCATACCAGCAGTTGGTTCATCGAGGACGAATAAATCTGGGTCCGTCGCAAAAATTCGTGCTAAACAGATGCGTTGTTTTTGCCCTCCCGATAAATCTCCGATACGTTTATGGCGCTCATCCCACATTCCTACGGATTTGAGGGAGCGTTCGATATGTTCATAATCTTCTGCATTTAATCTTTTGAACCAGCGCCCTTGTTGATAACGTCCTGATGCCACAAGTTCATACACATTTGATGGGAACCCTACATTAAAAGAAGAAATCTGTTGCGGAGCGTATCCAATCGATAACTTCTCGCCAGTACTATTTTTCTTTGCAATAGTAGCTTTCCCACTCTTTGGTGTTAAGAGTCCTAAAATATTTTTTACTAAAGTAGACTTAGCTGCTCCGTTTTCCCCTGTCAAAATCACAAACTGACCCGGTTCCACCGTAAAGCTAATATCTTCAAGTACTGTCTCTTGTTCATATGAGAAAGAAAGATGTTCTACTGAAATATAACTCATACCTTTCTCCTTTCTAAATCGTAGTGATTCTTTTTTATACAATGGATAGAATAGCATATTGAGTACACTCCGTCAATGTTTCGGGCTTTGGAAGCATCATCTGGAAACAAGGTGGCCTTGCGATTGTAACGTTCATTTTACTATTTGTTTTATAGTTTAAATAGCATCTCTAAGAATTATTGGGAAATTTTACCAATAATTCTTTTTTATATTGCTTTCTGGATTTCACAGTGATATCATTTAGATATCAAATAGACAAAGGAGTCTTTTTTATGAACGAAAAAATTTTAAAAACAAAGTCTAACGGTTTTGCTGCGTTGTTTAGCATTTTACTTCTCCTAATCCTTTCAGTTGTGGGCTTTTTTTCCTCAATTGCTTTGATTAGAAATGGTGGCCTTAGATTAGTTTGTATTCTTCTTAGTATTTTAGTATTTATCGGAAGCCTTATTCTTTTTGGAGGACTAAAAGTTGTGAAACCTCAAGAAGCGATTGTTTTGACGCTCTTTGGTGAATACACAGGAAGTATTAAAGAACCTGGCTTCTATTTTGTAAACCCATTTAGCGTGGCTGTAAACCCTGCTGCCAAAACAAAATTAGGCCAAAGTGGTGACGTCGATCGTCAAAGCACTCCTGTCACAATTAGCACTACAAACGGCGTTGAAGCGAACTTAAATGCCTTAAAAAATCAAATTTCTCTAAAAATTATGACGTTAAACAACTCTCGTCAAAAGATTAACGATTGCCTAGGGAACCCTGTTGAAATCGGAATTGCTGTGACTTGGAGAGTGGTCGATACGGCTAAAGCAGTCTTCAACGTAGATAATTACAAAGAATACTTATCTCTTCAATGTGATAGCGCACTTCGTAATATCGTGCGTATCTATCCATATGATGTAGCTCCAAACGTCGACACAACAGGTGACGGCGTTGCCGATGAAGGTAGCCTACGTGGTTCAAGTGAAGTCGTTGCAAAACGTATTCGTGATGAAATCCAAGCACGTGTTGAAAATGCGGGTCTTGAAATCATAGAAGCACGTATCACTTACCTTGCTTACGCTCCAGAAATCGCTGCAGTAATGCTACAACGTCAACAAGCTTCTGCGATTATTGACGCTAGAAAGATGATTGTAGACGGTGCTGTTGGAATGGTTGAAATGGCGTTAGAACGCTTAAACGAAGGGGAACTCGTAGAACTAGATGAAGAACGTAAAGCTGCGATGGTCTCTAACTTACTAGTTGTTCTTTGCGGCAATCATGATGCTCAACCAATCGTTAATACAGGAAACCTATACTAACGATGGCTGATTTAAAGAAAAAACAAATTCCATTACGACTATCATCTAAATTATATGCTGCTATCGCATCATGGGCAGAAGATGATTTTAGATCAGTCAATGGACAAATCGAATACTTATTAACAGAATGTGTGAAACAACGTAAGAAAGATGGTAAATACGTCTCGGAAACCATTGACGAACCATTTGAAATCGATATTGAATAACTAAAAGGATGGACGAAATTCGTCCATCCTTTTTTCTATTTATTCAAATTGTCAGCAGTCATTGATTACTCCAACCCAAAAAAATTAAGCACCATGATTACGAAGAATCGTGCGGATTTTATAATCGCAGTAATGCGGAATAGCATTAAATGCGAAAAAGCTGGAGTTAGGAATTGATTCCTTACTCCAGCTTTGAGGCTTTAAAGGTGAGAGACTTCGGCTCGAACCGGTGCCCCATTACAGCGATTATAAACAAATCCGCAAGGATTCGAAGTAATCTTTTTGCACTTTATTGTTTAATTTTCTTTTGGCTATGCAGTGGTTTAGCAAAAATCATACGACCTGCTGCAGTTTGAAGGGCGCTCGTTACGACCACTTCAATCTCTTCATTCATATAATATTGTCCATCTTCCACAACAATCATCGTCCCATCATCCAAGTACGCAACCCCTTGTTGGCGCTCCGTTCCCGATTTAACAACCGTTGTCTTCATCGTTTCCCCTGGAATCACAACCGGCTTGATGGCTTGTGCTAACGCATTAATATTAAAGACTGGTACATTTTGGAACTCACTGACTTTATTTAAGTTAAAGTCGTTCGTGATAATTATACCGTCAATCGCCTTTGCCAAACGAATCAACTTACGATCAACCTCACTAATATCGTCATAATCCCCATCGTAAATTTCTACTTTAATATTCTCTTCTTTTTGAAGAGCGTTTAAAATATCTAATCCGCGACGCCCTCTCACTCGTTTTAAGCTGTCTGCGCTATCAGCGATATATTGTAATTCATTCAGTACGAATACTGGAATCACTAGCACTCCTTCGATAAAGCCTGTTTTAGCGATATCGTAAATACGTCCATCAATAATCACGCTTGTATCGAGTAACTTATACTTTCTAAAGTTATCTCCGACTTTACGTTCAAGAATCGGTGAATCTTCCACTTTCTTTCTCGTAGCCGTAAATACTTTTAAGAGATCTTCACGACGCGTCGTTCCCACATAAAATCCAAGATAACCAAACACAATGCTAAGTGCAATAGGTAATGCCTGCGTAATTGCCGGAATTTGAAGATTGGTAAAAGGAAGTCCCACCAACCATGCAACTAAAAGTCCAATCAGAGCACCCATCATTCCAAACAGTAAATAACTCACCGAAAGTTGGCTTACGATTCGTTCTAATCTACGAACTCCAGCTAAAATAGGATTCGTTACGAAAAATGAAATAAAGAATAAAATAATAGCACCTAACAAAATATTCGTAACTTGCGATGTTAGCCATTCATTGGTCACATCGAGTGTTTGCCAAAGTCCAGGAAAATAAGTTGCTCCTAAAGACCCCCCGAGCAGTACGAAAATCAATTGTAACAACTTTCTTCCGTATGCTCGGAACTTTTTAGGTAATTCCATCTTTGTTCTCCTTTCTAATTTCCGAAGGCTTTGTAAATGGCTTCTTTAACAGAAGACACTCCAACGACTTCGATATTTTTTGGAAGTTCCCATCCATCTAAATTATTTTTGGGAATAAAGACACGCTTGAATCCGAGCTTTTCTGCTTCGCGAACACGATCATAGACTCGGTTCACCTTACGGATTTCACCAGTCAAGCCGATTTCGCCGATAAAGCAGTCTCCCATCCTCGTTTCTTTTTCCTTATAACTTGAAACAATACTCATCGCAATCGCTAAGTCGACTGCAGGTTCATTGAGTTTCAACCCACCTGTTGATTTAAAGTAAGCATCTTGATTTTGTAAGAGGAGTCCTGCACGTTTTTCCAGTACCGCCATTAAGAGCGCAACACGATTATAGTCCAGACCACTTGTCGTACGTCTCGCATTTCCAAAGGCTGTTGGAGACAATAGACACTGAACCTCAGTTAGGATTGGCCTTGTTCCTTCAAGAGACACCACAATCGCAGAGCCTGTTGCTCCAGCTAAACGTTCTTCTAAGAAGACTTCGGAAGGATTCGTTACCTCGTTCAGTCCTTCTTGATGCATTTCGAAAACGCCAATCTCATTGGTCGATCCGAAACGGTTTTTCACGGAACGGAGCACTCGGAAACTATGATGTTTATCCCCTTCGAAATAAAGAACCGTATCCACCATATGTTCCAACATACGAGGACCTGCTAACGCACCCTCTTTTGTCACGTGACCAACGATAAAGATGGCAATCTGGTTGAGTTTCGCAAGTCGCATCAACGTTGCTGTTGCCTCACGAACATGAGACACGCTTCCAGCAACCCCGTTTGCTTGTGGATGTGTCATCGTTTGAATCGAATCGATAATGACATAGTCCGGCTTCAACGCTTCTACTTGCGCAACGATATCTTCTAAGTTTGTTTCAGCATAAATATAAAATCCGTCTGCTTGCATCCCGAGACGTTCTGCACGCATTTTAATCTGAGAGGCACTTTCTTCTCCGGATACATAAAGAACAGTTCCTTGTGTTTTTTGCAATTCACTAGACACTTGTAATAATAACGTTGATTTCCCAATCCCTGGGTCCCCACCAATCAAAACTAAGGAGCCTGGCACTACTCCGCCCCCCAGAACACGGTCAAGTTCGCTAATCGATGTTTTCACACGATTGACACGTTCATAAGAAACCTGGTCTAATCGCATTGGTTTCGTCTTATGCACTTCTTCTGAATGTTGCACTAAGGAAGGACGTTTTGTATTACTAGTTGTTTCCTTAAACTCTTCCATTGTAGACCAGTTCCCACAGTTTGGGCATTTCCCTAAATATTTTGGTGAATTATATCCACACTCTCTACATACAAAACTTGTCGTTGCTTTTGCCATTTTGGCTCCTTTCTAACGAACGCCAGAAGAACCAAAACCACCTGTACGTTCATTCATATCGTTTTCTTCATCCGCATCCGCTTTTAAGAACGGTAGGAAGATTCCTTGGCCGATACGATCGCCTTTTTTAATTTCTTTATCGAATAATCCAAAGTTTAATAATTGGAAGTAAATATGCCCTTCGTTGTCAGGGTTGTTGTAGTAGTCGCTATCCACAACGCCTACCCCATTTGGTAAGACAAGGAAGTGTTTCAATGGGTTACTTGAGCGGTTTGCTAATTGTAAGTACTCATCTTCTTGCATATAAGATTTGATTCCTGTTGGCACAAGCACTGGTTTCAAGACCTTTTGCTCTTTTGCAAGTTCCGCTTCTACTGTTTCTTTATTGGTTGTATAGATCCATTGTTTTAATTGAGTGGCAGCAAACTTGAAAATCATTTTCCAAACACTTGGTAATACGATATCTTCAGCTGCTTCGAAATCATAACCTGCTGAATGTTTTGTAGAACGTTTTGGAACATTGATTCCTTTACCTTCATAAGCAGATACGATTTCAAATCCGCGTTTTCTTTCCATTTCATCACCTTTTTCATGTAAGTTTCTAACCCTTATCATAACATTGTTTGTGCCTGGTTGCATCCGTTCTCAATCAAATTTTAAAATATAAGCCTTCTTTATTATAAGTTACGACTGATTTTTAGAATTTGCATCATGAATTTGGGCAAAGTGCACAAATTCTCCATTCGTTTTTGTGCAACCTTCCGTATCAGTTTTTAGACAAACGTCGTAAACTGATACTGTAAAAACAATTATGGGGGGAAATCCTAATGGTAGAAATGCAATTAAACCATATTTACAAAAAATATGACAACGCGGAAAACTATTCCGTAACAGACTTTAACTTACACATCAAAGACCGTGAATTCATCGTATTCGTAGGGCCTTCTGGATGCGGTAAGTCAACAACTCTTCGTATGATCGCAGGTCTTGAAGATATTTCTGAAGGGGAATTAAAAATTGGCGACGTTGTAATGAACGACGTAGCTCCAAAAGATCGTGATATTGCGATGGTATTCCAAAACTATGCCCTATATCCTCACATGAGTGTATATGACAACATGGCATTCGGTTTGAAATTACGTAAATACGACAAAGCTGAAATCGACAAACGTGTTAAAAACGCTGCTGAAATCTTAGGCTTAGCTCAATACTTAGAACGTAAACCAGCTGCTTTATCTGGTGGTCAACGTCAACGTGTAGCGTTAGGACGTGCAATCGTTCGTGATGCGAAAGTATTCTTAATGGACGAACCTTTATCAAACTTAGATGCTAAATTACGTGTGGCGATGCGTGCTGAAATTGCGAAATTACACCGTCGTTTAGAAACAACTACTATTTATGTAACACACGACCAAACTGAAGCGATGACAATGGCTGACCGTATCGTTATCATGAAAGATGGTATCGTACAACAAATCGGTTCACCACAAGAAGTGTACAACACTCCTAACAACGTATTCGTAGCTGGATTTATCGGATCACCAGCAATGAACTTCTTCAATGTAACATTGAAAGATGGCGTCATTTCAAATGGTAAAGGCTTATCATTACAATTACCTGAAGCGAAGAGAAAACTTCTTGAAGAAAAAGGATATAATGGCAAAGAAATCATCTTTGGTATTCGTCCAGAAGACATCAAAGGTGCTCAAATCGCTATCGATACTTACCCAGCATCAACTGTTAAGTCTGAAGTTGTTGTATCTGAATTACTAGGAGCTGAAACAATGCTTTACACTCGTATTGATGATACTGAATTCGTATCTAAAGTAGATGCGCGTGACTTCCACAACCCAGGCGAAACTGTTGAATTAGCATTTGACTTAAACAAATCTCACTTCTTTGACAAAGAAACTGAAGAAGTAATTCGTTAAAAGCTGTTACTTAACAACATTTGCCGGAACGAAATTTCGTTCCGGTTTTTTATTACAAAATTAGGAAAGGTGTTAATTATGGGGTTTTTAGATATTTTTAGAGTTTCAGAAATAAAAAAAGAAAACGAAGAACTAAATGGGAAAGTTCAAAATATGGAGAAAGTTCTCGAGGAAACTAAGTCACTGACTATAGCTGAGATTAATGATTATATTGTAAAAAAAGAAAAAGAAAAGAACGAAATTAACCTGGATATTATAAAATATAAATCTCAACTAGATGGTATTATTCAAGAAATCAGTAATAAACGTAAAGAATTAGTGGATGTTGAAGATGAGATAGAATTGCAACAGTTTTCCATTTACAAACCAAAATATGACTTCGCAAATTCTTTACAATACAAGTCAGAATTAGATCAAATTCGTCAGCAACAAAAAAATATGGTAAAAAATAAAACAGCCGTAAAATATTCTGATTTATGGCGTGTCGATGGTAGTTTATCAAAAGGTAGACAAATGACTAATGGAAATATAAAAGTTATCTTACGATGCTTTAATGCCGAATGTGAGGCTGCTATTAACAAAATTAAATATAATAATATTGATTCAATAGAAAATAGAATAGCCACATCTTTTAGAATATTAAATCAAGCATTTAAACCAAACTTAGTATCTATACGTGAAGAATATCTAAATTTAAAATATCAAGAACTATATTTAGGTTATGAATTCGAAAGAAAGAAAGCTGAGGAAAAAGAAGCTTTAAGAGAACAGCGAGAAAAAGAACGTGAAGAAAAAGCTCTACAAAAAGAAGTTGAAAACAAAAAGAAAAAAATAAATAAAGAAATTACTCATTTACAAAAATTAGTCGAAGAATTAAATCTAAGATTAGCTGAAACTAAAGATGAAAATGAGAAGAATGATATTTTAATCCAACTGGAAGCGGCTAATCAAAATATTAAAAACTACACAGATGAAGAGAAAGAACTTGATTATCGACTAGCAAATTTAGGAGCTGGTTATGTCTATATAATTTCTAATATTGGTGCATTTGGAAAAGATATATTTAAGATTGGCGTTACTAGACGTTTAGATCCACTAGAACGAATTAACGAATTGAGTAGTGCTTCTGTTCCTTTTAAATTTGATGTTCATGCACTAATTTTTAGCTATAATGCATATCAGTTAGAGACCGAACTTCATAATAAATTTAGTAAAAACCGTGTAAACAAGGTTAATAATAGAAAAGAATTCTTTAAAGTTTCAATTGATGAGCTGGAGAAAGAATTAATGAATTATAAGGATTTAACAATTGAGTTTACTAAAACTCCAGATGCAGAAGAATATAACGAATCTCTTAAAATTAATTAAACTAAAGCCAGGACATACTATATTGTCCTGGCTTTTAAAATACTACATCAATTCTACTACTGTACTTCCTGAAACTCACATTCAAAGCGATATTCGAAGAACTTCTCGATGATAGCTTTGATTTCATCCCCACTTAGCTTCTGCAAAACAGTATCAAAATCAATCGCTTCTAGTTCTTCCTCAGTTAGTTTTTGATAAGGTGGAATATCCGCGTACTTTCTTAATTCGTCATAAATAATAAAGTCTCCATCAATAAAGGGTTCCATTAATCCTCGTTTTTGAAGAAGATAAAATAAGTCTCGATAACTATTACCTGTAAAACTATACACCGTTTTATCGGAATAAATACCACAACAGTGCGTTTGATTGAGATTTAATTTCACTTTTGTCATAGGACTTTAAGCCTCCATCTCTTCAATGGCTTTGAACTTCAATAAAAATGAAGGAGAAGAGGTGCTTTTATTAACGTTTCACACCGTTTCACAACATTTCATATCATTATAATAACAATACTTTTGTATCTTGTCATATCATACACTTTCCGTTTTTACGGAACAAATACGGAACGAATAAATATCCACCGGCTAAGCCGGTGGTTTTTCAGTTTCGGGCATAGCCCTGATCTCAGAGCGACGCCTCAAGGCGCTCATGTGGCCTGCGACGAGCACCTATTTACGTTTTCCTGTAAACGGATCTTCCAATTCTAATTCCAATTGCTCTGCTATATGATCTTCTTTTAGTTGATTTCGTATATACTCTCCAATGGCTTTCGAATTCTTTCCAACCGAATCTACATAATACCCTCTACACCAAAACGATCTATTGCGATACTTAAATCTTGCATTCGCCCATCTTTCAAATATCATTTGGCTACTTTTCCCTTTTAAATATCCGACAAACCCAGAAACACTCATTTTTGGTGGTATTTCCACTAACATATGAACATGGTCCACGCAGACCTCTGCTTCAATTATATTTACATGTTTCCATTCGCATAGCTGTCGTAACATTCTTCCGACATCAAGCCTCCTCGACTCATAGAATGCCTTTCTTCTATATTTTGGTGCGAAAACGATATGATACTTACAGTTCCATTTCGTATGTGATAAACTGTGTAAGTCATCGGTATATCCCATGACAAAACCTCCTTAGTTCTTTCGTTGTAGTTTGCAGACCACATACGAATTATAACTAAGGAGGCTTGTTTTTTCATTATCACTCCGCTAAAGCTTTTTGGACCCCCGGACAATCCGGGGGTTTTAATTAGACCAAAAATAAGGCTGCCAATTAGGCAGCCTTATTCATTCTATTTAGTTGTAATTAAGCCATCGGGCTCAACTGTGAACTCAGGTTTGTCAGCAAGTGTTCCATCATCTTTCAAATAGTACCAGCCGTCTCCACTCTTAACGAATTGGTTGCTTTCCATAAATCCGTTTGAAGTGTTGAGATAGTACCAATGTTCCTTATACTTGACCCAACCTGTTACCATTCGTCCGCTATCGTTGAAATAGAACCATTGAGTCCCTACTAAGAACCAGCCTGTAACCATCGCACCTCTAGCGTTTAAGAAATACCAGTCTGTGCCGTCTTTATACCATTTATTCATCAAGCAATATCCGCCGTCATCAAAATAGAACCATTCATTTTCTATCTTCTTCCATTCTGCCTTAGGATAACTTCCGTCTGAATTGCGATACCACCAACCAGTAGAATTCTTTTGCCACCCTTCAACATTTGAAGCGCCAGCATTTAACATATCTGATACTGTGCTGCCTAGAGATTGATAGTAAGTGATTTTATCGATTACGTAATTTCGTAAACTATTGTTATCCCCGCCATGAAGTTCTAGTGAACGAGCTGGACAGCTTGTTGGTGAAAATTCATTATGGAATTTAATATTGTCATAATTAGGTGTAGCCCCATAGTAAGTCATATCTTCTGCCATTTGCATTAGTACCATATTTTCATTTTCAATAAATTCACTATCCGAAGTGCTGAATTGTTGGCAAACTTCATAGCTAAGAGAATTCATGTTTCCGTCATAGTTAGATGTGCTCCACGTTCCGCTGAATGTATTTTCAACCCGTACAATCGAATTTCTATCAATGTAATAATGTGCGAAACCCTTATCAGAGTCATTGTTGTCATAACGAGATTGCAACCAATCAATATAAGATGTCGCACTCATGCTCCCAGCGTCATTATGAAGCACGTACCATGTAGGTGCTTCTGTAGGGCGATTGCCCGCAATTCCGTTAAATATTTCGTTGTTAATTATTTGAACCATATTAATTTCTCCTTTTTTTATAGTGTAGTTGGCCAAGGGTCGTCTGTGATATATGATATTGACGACACCCTAATATCTCCAATATCTCTGTCAGTTGGCACTGGGGCGGTAAATTGAAAACGTAATTGGTTTCCGTCCGAATTCCCACCGAGATACCAAGTCCCGTACGGATTACCTTTGTCGTTAAAAATCTGCCCAATTAGCGATGAATTAGCTCTAAATCCATAAGGAATAGAATTACTTGTTGGAATAATGTAGCAATTCCGTTCTCTGTCGCTGGTTTGCATAGCATATCCAGGGCCTCCACGTCTAACGACACCGAACCAGCCCCATTGTAGGCCTTCAAATTTGTATGTGACGATATTGTTAACTCGTCTAACATGTACTGTAGAAGTTCCTAAGACTGAAACTGCGGGGAGTTTTTTCCAACCAGTATCTCCAGTTAAGATCTCCCAGCCTTGGTTATTAGTCCACTTTCTTTTTATCCATTTCAAAGCCCCGTTTGTAACAGCCGTATCCACATAAGTAGTCCCGACTGGGGCTACTACTTTGCCATTTGGCATACCGCTACCGTGAATTTCGTACTCGTTGACTTGACCACCGCTTCCACTTGTAGCTGGTGCTGGTGTTGCTGGTAGTGTGATACTTCCGCCACCGTCTGATAGAGTTACCACATTACCTGCGATACTTAATTTTTGTGGAATACCAACACCGTCAGCGCCCTTTGAACCAGTTAAACCAATCGGCCCTTGAAGGCCGTCCGCTCCTCTTGGCCCCGTTTCTCCTTTAGGTCCTACTGGGCCTTGTTCTCCTCGTTCTCCACGAGGCCCAATATCTCCTTTAGGGCCTTGCTCTCCTTTGTCTCCTTTTACTCCAGGGATTCCTTGAGGGCCTACAGGGCCAACTGCTCCATCTCGTCCTTTTTCTCCAGGAGGTCCTTGAATACCTTGTTGCCCAATAGGACCTTGGGGGCCTGCTTCGCCATTGTCCCCTTTAGGACCACGTTCGCCTTGAACTCCTTGCGGGCCTTGTTTCATTGAAATGTTTTGGAGTTCGGCTTTTGTTGCAAATGTGCTCGTATCTAATTTAGGAGCAGATTCCAAAGCTTGAAGTCTCTTTAAAATTGCAGAATCGTCATAATTAGCTGCATTCACTTGAATATGACTTAACGCTTCTTGTAGTTCGGATTTAGTGACAATTTCTGTGATTGCAACAATTCTCTTACTGTCTTTCTCAATCACTGGTAAGTCTTTATGTTTGTCAATTTCCGAAACTCTAACAATAAATGAAAATTTATATACATCAGCAGATTGTATAACTTTTTCTATATAGACATATCCAGTAACTGTTTCATCCGTTGTAATTAAGCTAGTGTCAAATGGAATTTCTACAATATTCCCTTTCACATTTCCAACTACTTCTAAGAATCGATTTGTCCGTTGAAAATGAAATAATACGACAACCTTATTTAAGTCGCTTCTATCCATTGTTAATTCAATAACTGCACTCTTAGTGTCATGGGAATAGAACTCGTCTTGAATGCATTCAATGTTATCTCTAATTTTAGTGGTTAGATTAACGTTCCTTTTTATCTTTTTCATATTTCCTCCAAAATAAAAGGCAGCCACTTGAGTGACTGCCTTATTTGTTATTGCTGACTTGGTTCGTCATAAGTCATAGCACGAGAACTATCACTAATACCGCTAGTCGTTGGGTCATTAACGATTCCGACAATCATCAATACAGCGAATAGTGCATTGATGAACACTAGTAACTTGTCTGTTGTATCCCCTAATTCTATTCTTACATTAAATACAGCTAAGAATGTTTGTAACAACAATGCTAGGGCTGGTACTAATGTAATCCAAAATGCTTTATTTACAATTCTTACTTTCCAATTAATCATATTTAATTCCTTCTTTCTTTAAATTTAGTCTTGACGGACAGGTAATTTAATGTAGATTTCATGTAGATCATGAATCTCTCCATTTCCGTCCAGATTGCTGTATGATTCAAATAGTTTGCCTATTTCGGATAGCTTACTAATAGTCGTGTACCCTGCTTTAATATCAATAGTCATTTCCGCATATAATCTATATCGTTGGATATATTTAAGGCCAGAACGATTAGCCAATCCTATTTCCTTATTTTCAACGAGTTCACTCTTAATATTTAGCATTTCGTCTTTTACAGAATCCAAATTGTTAATGATGTTATCTGCGTTCTTCTTAGACTGAGATGTAATTTTTGCAGTAATAATGCTAAATACACCACTTAGCAATGCTACGATTACTACATCAGAGATTATTCCCATCGGCTACAACTCCATAATCTCTACTGCTGTTCTATATTTCTTGATTTCTTCACGCTTAGTAGAATTTTCTTGCTCCAAACGTTGAATCTCATCTTGAGCGCTTTGAACCTTCTGTTCTAATGTAGCTTTTTCAAGATAGATTCTATCAATATCATCTTGTTTAGCCTTAATTTCCGTTTTTAGTGTCTCAATTTTATTTTTAATTGTTTCTAGTTCCATTGAAGTTCCTCCTTAAATTTAAATTAAATACTAAATTCCATATTGTCTAAGCATAACCAGTCATTCCCTACTCTTTCACCAACTTGAACGTCTCCAGTTGGGAAAACGATAATGCTGCATATGCTGTAGTTACCTGTAAATGCCATCAGATATACTTTCTTTGGAGGCCTAAATCCGTTAGGAAGAGAAAATATATTCGTGTTCTTTATTGTATTTCCTCCTGCAATACTTCCTCTAAATTTAATAGTATTTCCTTCTTTCTTGTACTCTAATGGGCCATCAACATCACCCATATGAGTCCATCCATTAAAAAATAACGGTTTATATTAACTTACAATACTTAACATAAGTTTATAT